>DATNDG010000017.1:0-61942 GCA_035553515.1 Allostellaceae bacterium
AGATCGTGGAACACGCCGTTGTGGAAGAAGCTGTGGCGGGTAGCGACGTTGCGCAGGCTGGGCGTCATGAAGAGGCCGCAATATTCGGGATGATCGCTCAGATCAGTGCGCAACGGTCCACAGAGGCCGAGATCGTGATAGGCGGGATCGGCATTGGCCGGAATCTGCTTATTGCGCGGCACGCCTAGCGCGGCAAAGCCGTAATCGGTGAATTGAGGCGGCGTTCCGTCATTGCCGCGCGCGCTGATGTGGCAATGCGCACAATTTCCCTTGGCGGGGTCGTTGAAGAGCGCAAGCCCGCGCGCTTCTTGCGGCGAGAGCCTGACCTTGCCGGCGAGAAACGCATCGTACTTGCTGCTGTAGGGATAGAACTCGGTGTAGCTCTGCTCGAAGGCCTCGAACGCCTCGAGGATGATTTCGAAGGCGCGCTTCGCATCGGCATCCGGGCCGGCGAGCCGCGTGAGCTCCGCCGCATGGGGCGATCTCCGCACCGCCGCAACCACCGCCGCAGCGTCGTCATTCGCCATCTCGAAGGGCGAGAGCAGCGGCAGCCGCGCCTGGTCGCGGCCACGGTCGACGCGGCCGTCCCAGGTGAGGCCGCCGGTCGGACCATTGTCGATGCTGGGGTCGCCCTCGTCTTCGGAATCGTAATAATGCTCGGTGAATTGCGGTACCGCCTGCAGATAGCGCAGCGACGGAACCGCGCGCAGCCCGGGCGCGCGCCCATCCTTGCCGCCGAGCTCGACAGCCAGCGCATTGGGCGGGCCAAAGGCATGCGCGGGGTCGTGGCAGCTGGCGCAGGCGAGCTTGCCCGAAGCGGAGAGTGTGGGATCGAAGAACAGCTGCCGGCCAAGCACCGCCAGCGCCTTCGTCCGCGCGAAGACGTCGGCGCGCGTCTTCTCCTGCGCAGTGGCGAGACCGCCGACGAGCATCGTGGCACCCACGATGAGGAACCCGATCGCCAGGAGCCGACGCAAGATCATGGAAGCGGCAATGCGCGCATAGGAGCCATCGAATGTATGGCTCAGGCGCTTCGCCGCCGCCAGCTCCTCTGAGCGAAATTCCCGCGCCGTCGCGTCACAAAACTGTTATAGAGACGCTGTTAAAGTGGCGCGCCTTCCACCCTCCCCTCTGCGACGGGCTCCATGAAATCTCCTTTTCTCTTCGCGGCACTCCTGGCGGCCGGCACCAGCCTTGGCGCCCTTCCCGCCGGCGCCGCGGATGCGCCGGCGCACAAGCCCGCCGGCATCGACCGCATCGAGACGATCGTGGTGATTTATGCGGAGAACCGGAGCTTCGACAATCTCTACGGACATTTCCCCGGCGCGAACGGGCTGCAGAACGTGCCGCGGGCGCGCTATCTCCAGCGCGATCGCGACGGCTCGGTGATGAAGGAGCTGCCGCCGATCTGGGGCGGTCTCACCGCCAAGGGCGTCACGCCGCCGGTCAGCGAGGCCGAGACGCAGCACTTGCCGAACCACCCCTTCGCCATCGATGATCCCAAGGGCTTCGACACCCGCCTCGGCACGGTCACGCGCGATCTCTGGCATCTCTTCTACGAGAATCAGATGCAGATCGATGGCGGCAAGAACGACAAATTCGCCGCCTACGCCGATTCCGGCGCCCTCACCATGGGTCACTACAACACCAATCCGCAAAAGCTGCCACTGTGGCGGATCGCGCGGCGCTACGTGCTCGCCGACAATTTCTTCATGGGAGCCTTCGGCGGATCCTTCCTCAACCATTTCTGGCTCATCTGCGCCTGCACGCCCCGATACCCGAACGCCGATCGGAGCCCGGCCAAGGACAAGATCGCGGTGCTGAATGCCGACGGGGTGAGCCTCAGGCTCGCGGAGAACTCGCCGAAATCGGCGATCGACGGCGTGCCGAAATTCGTCCGCGACGGCACCATCACGCCTGATTTCTATGCGGTCAATACGATGCAGCCGCCCTATCAGCCGAGCGCCAACAAGCCCGCGCCCGGCGGCGATCCCGCGCTCGCCGATCCCAGCGCGCCGACGACCTTGCCGCCGCAGAAAGAGCAGACGATCGGCGATCTGCTCTCGGCCAAGGGCGTGAGCTGGGCCTGGTATGCCGGCGCCTGGCAGGTGGCGCTCGACGGCAAGAACGCGAAGCCAGTGCCGAACTTCCAGTATCACCATCAGCCCTTCAACTATTTCGCCGACATGGCGCCCGGCACCGGCACGAGGGCCGAGCATCTGAGGGATGGCGGACTGAACGGCGTCGAGTTCATCAAGGCGATCGATAGCGGCAAGCTGCCCGCCGTCACCTTCTACAAGCCGCAAGGCAATCTCAACGAGCATTCCGGCTATGCTTCGGTGCTCGCCGGCGATCAGCACATCGCCGAGGTCATCCGCCATTTGCAGAAAAGCCGGCAATGGCCGCACATGCTGGTGATCGTGACCTATGACGAGAATGGCGGGTACTGGGACCACGTCGCGCCGCCGAAGGCCGATCGCTGGGGGCCCGGCTCGCGCATTCCGACGATCATTGTGTCGCCCTATGCCAAGCGCGGCTATGTCGATCACACGCAATACGACACGACCTCGATCCTGCGCTTCATCAGCGAGCGCTTCGGCCTGCCGATGCTGCCGGGGCTCGTCCAGCGCGACGCGGCGCTCAAGGCGCATGGCCGCCCGCCGATGGGCGACCTGACCCACGCGCTCACCCTCGCCCGGCGTTAGCGGCAGAGAGCCGCCGGCCCTCGCCGCTTGCGCCACTCAGGACGCGTGCCGGTGGATGAAGCGCTTCATCGCGGCCAGGGCCGCTCCGGCATGGGGTGCGTCGGGCTTGCCGGTCATGAAGCCGTGCATCGCCTCAGGAAAGAGCATGAGCTCGATCTCGCCTCCGGCCTTGCGCCAGGCGGCAACGAGGCGCTGCGCCACGTCGGTCGGAACCCACTCATCGGCGTCGCCCTGGAAGAGAAATGCCGGCGGCAGCTCGATCCGCTCGCCGCTGGCGAGGATCGCCGGCGGGCTGCCGTCGCGCATCGCCGCCTCGCTGCCCCAGAAGGCGTCGTGGTTCCCAACGAGACCGGCATTGCCCGCCGCCTTGGCGAGACCGTAGCGCAGCAGCGGATCGAGCACGCCCCAGGCGGAGATGACGAAGGCGAGCCGTGCATCGGTTTGCGGTGCCTCGGCGAGCGGCAGCGTCGCGTAGCGCGCATCGAAAGGTCGCATGGCGGCGAGCAGCGCCAGATGTCCGCCGCTCGAGGTGCCGAAGCAGCCGACCCGATCGGCGCGGCTCCCATAGTGACCGGCGCGCGCCTTGAGCCAGCGGATCGCCAGGTTGATGTCGGCGAGTGTCGCCGGATAGCCCGCTTCCGGCGGCATGCGGAAATCGATCGAGGCGATCAGGATGCCGCTCTCCGCCAGCGCCTTCGCCATGAAGTCGTTGTCGGTACGGTCCTTGCTCGTCCAGGCACCGCCATGGATCTGCAGCGCCGCTGGAAAGGGACCCGCGCCCGCCGGCCGGTAAAGCCGCGCCAGCAGCGGGCGTCCGGCCTGGCGCTGATACTCGACATCCTCGATGCGAACGTCGTAGCGGGCCTCGGTGTCGGCGAGCATCGTCATTGGCTCCTCCCTCGGACGCGAGGGAGAAGCTTACTTCAGTGTCGGGGCATTCGCCAAAACTAGCCCGGGAGCGTTTGAGCGCTCGCGGTCGCTACTTCTCGTCCGGGTGAACCCTGTGCCAAGTCGCTTCGAGGTTCTCCTTGGCTTTCTCGAAATCGACCTTGGCACGATCCCAGCCGCTGGCACTCGCGGTCTTGAGCTGATGCGCGGCTTCCTTTGTGCGCGTCCAAGCCACGTTCACGTCACGCCGGCCCTTGGCGTCGGCGGTCTGTGCCGCCCCGCTCACCTTGCGCTGCCACTCATGGACCTCAGCTTCGGCCTGGGACGTGAAGGTCTGGCGATCGGAATCATCGTCCGCCGCCGGAATCGCGTTGAGGGCGGCGTGGCTGGCGCCGGGAGGCATCGGCGCAGCGAGAACGGATGAAGCCGGCGTGCCACACGCCAGCAGCGCTACGGTCAACACCGCGGGGGTAAGCAATCGCAATTTATCTCTCCATAACCGTCCATCGGTCTCGGTAAAACACTGAAACCGGCGGTTTCGATCCCGGCAGCCGCGGTCGGGCGCCCGCACCGGCAGCGCGCTCTACAGAGGGCGTTGGCCGCGCTCGCCAACGGGCGGCGCGGCGATCGCCGAACGCAGCGACGCCGCGTCGGCTGGAGCCGGCGCGGCGCCGAAAGCGGTGATAGACGGAGTTAGGCGGCCGGAGTGAACTGCACGGCGCGCGCGCCGAGTTCCACCGTCGTCGTCCAGAAGCGGTCGAGCCGGCGCAGCGCGGCGAAGGCGCTGGTCAGATCCTGCTCGGTGAGCGGACCCTTGGCGAGCGCCTCGATATGCCGCTCATGCATCTTGACGATCTTCTGGCGCAGCGCCTGGCCCTTCTCCGAGAGGCGGACGCGCACCGAGCGGCGATCGTGCGCCGAGCGCTCCTGCACGAGATAGTCGGCCTCGACCATCTTCTTGACGTTGTAGGAGACGTTCGAGCCGAGATAGCAGCCCCGAAGCGTCAACTCGCCGACCGTCATCTCGAGGTCGCCGATGTTGAAGAGGATCATGGCCTGCACGTTGTTGATGTCGTGCACGCCTTGCGTATCGAGCTCGAGCTTGACCACCTCCAGGAACTGGCGGTGGAGGCGCTCGATGAGCGCGATGACGTCGAGATATGCGGCCTGCATGTTTCCCTCGCTACCCCGGCAAACGCTGATCCGGCAGGGGTTGAAGGTAAAGCGACCGGGTTAATTAATCCTTGAAGCGAAATCGCCGGGGTTGTCCCGCTTTTACCGGCTACCCGCCCCTCGGATCATCCGGAAGACCGCGGAAAAATCCTTTGGGCCCAGGCCGTTATTGACCAGCATCTGGAACAGCGCCGCGGCTTCCGCCCCCAAGGGGGTAGTGGCGCCGGCGGCCTGCGCCGCCTGCTGGGCGAGCTTCAGGTCCTTCAGCATCATGTCGGCGGTGAACCCGGCCTGATAGTCGCGGTTGGACGGTGCCGCCGGAACCGGCCCCGGGGCCGGGCAGTAATTGGTCATCGACCAGCACTGGCCGGAAGATTTGGAGCTGATGTCGAAGAGCCGCTGCCAATCGAGCCCGAGCTTCTCGGCAAGCGCAAAGCCCTCGGACACCGCGATCATGCTGATGCCCAGGATCATGTTGTTGCAGATCTTGGCCGCCTGGCCGTTGCCCGAGGGACCGGCATGAACGATGGTCTTGCCCATCGCCTGGAGCAGCGGCAATGCCCGGGCAAAGCCCGCCTCGCTGCCCCCCACCATGAAGGTGAGCGTGCCCGCCGCGGCGCCGCCAACGCCGCCTGAGACCGGCGCGTCGAGCATGTCGAAGCCGCGCTCAGCCGCGGCCTTGGCAACCGCGCGGGCCGATTCCACGTCGATCGTCGAGCTGTCGATGAGCAGCGCGCCTGGCTTCGCCGCCGCGAGAAGGCCGCCCTCGCCGGTATAGACCTGGCGCACATGCGGCCCGGCAGGCAGCATGGTGACGATCATCTCGGCCCCGGCCACCGCTGCGGTCGCGCTCGAAGCGGGCTTGCCGCCGGCTTGCGCCAAGGCGTCCAGCGCCGGCTTCGCCAGGTCGAAGCCCGTCACCTCATGTCCGGGCTTCAGCAGATTGGCGGCCATCGGCCCGCCCATATTGCCCAGCCCGATAAAGCCGATCCGCATGCTCTCCTCCCATGGCCTCTCTAGCCGAAGCGCAGCTCGCGCTCGCCGAGGCTCGCGAAATATCCGGCCACCTCCGCCTCCCCCACCTCTGCCAGCGAGCGATGCTGCCAGCGCGGTGCGTTGTCCTTGTCGACGAGGAGAGCGCGGATGCCCTCGAAGAAATCGTGACCTTGCATCACATGCTGCGTCATCCGGTATTCGAGCGCCAGCGCCTCTTCGATGCTCATGCCGTGGCCAAGCTCGAGCTGATGAAAGGTGATCTTGAGGCTGAGCGGCGACGCGCGCTCCATCTGGGCGAGTGCCTGTCGCGCCCAATCGGCCGGCTCCGCCGCGAGCGCGTCGGCGATCGCCTCGACCGAAGCGCCGCCGAAGCACCGGTCGATCTCGCCCCGGAGCGTGGGCAGGCTCGCCGGCCCCGGATCCCCGGCGAAGCGCGCGATGGTCGCCTCCACCTGGCTCAGCCGCTCGCCTTGGCGCCAGTCGAGCGCCGCGAGCGCGTCGGTGAGCTCCTCCAACCGCTCATGCGGCACGTAATGCGTGGCAAAGCCGCAATAGAGCGCATCCGCCGCGCGGACGCGCGCCCCGGTCAGCGCCAGATAGCGGCCGATCCGGCCGGGACAGAGATTGAGGAACCGGCTCGCGCCGACATCGGGGAAAAGCCCGATATGGACCTCGGGCATGGCGAAGACGGTGCGCTCGGTGGCGATGCGGTGCGAGCCGTTGATCGAGATGCCGCAGCCGCCGCCCATGGTGATCCCGTCGACCAGCGCGATATAGGGCTTGGGGAAGCGATGAACGCGCTGGATCAGGCAATATTCCTCGCGGAAGAAATCCGCCTTGTAGTCGCCGGCACCCTGCTGGCGCCTTGCGTCATAGATCGCGCGCACATCGCCGCCGGCGCAGAAAGCGCGGTCGCCGGCGCCGCGCACCAGCAGCGCCTCGACCTTCGGCTCGGCACCCCAGGCGACGAGCTGCGGGTCGAAGATGCGATACATCTCCAGGGAAAGCGTGTTGAGCGCCTTCGGGCGGTTCAGCGTGATGATGCCGAGCCCGCTTCGGTGATCGAGCAGGATCTCGTCGGTGACCTGGTTCATGGACTTCGATTGGTTTGGGCGAGCAGTCGCCGCGCGATGATGACGCGCATGATCTCGTTGGTGCCCTCGAGGATCTGGTGCACGCGCACGTCGCGCAGATAGCGCTCGATCGGGAAATCCTTCAGATAGCCGTAGCCGCCATGCAGCTGCAGCGCCTCGTTACAGATCTGGAAACCCGCATCGGTGGCGAAGCGCTTGGCCATTGCGCAATGCTGCGTCGCCTCGGGGTCGCCGGCATCGAGGCTCGCCGCCGCGCGCCGCACCATGAGGCGCGCCGCCTCGAGCTCGGTCGCCATGTCGGCGAGACGGAACTGCAAGGCCTGGAAGTCGGCGAGCTTGCGCCCGAACTGCGAGCGCTCGCCGAGATAACCCTGCGTCGCTTCGAGCGAGGCACGGGCGCCGCCGAGCGAGCAGGCGGAAATATTGAGCCTGCCGCCGTCGAGCCCCATCATCGCGATCTTGAAGCCGTCACCCTCTTCGCCGAGGCGATTGGCGACGGGCACGCGGCAATTCTCGAAGATCACCATTGCCGTGGGCTGGCTGTTCCAGCCCAGCTTCTTCTCGCGCTTGCCGAAGGAAAGGCCGGGCGCATCCTTCTCGACCACGACGCAGGAAATACCTTTCGCCCCTTCGCCGCCGGTGCGCAGCATCGTGACATAAATGTCGCTGGCGCCGCCGCCGGAGATGAAGGCCTTGGCGCCGTCGATGACGTAATGATCGCCGTCGCGGCGCGCGCGTGTCTTGAGCGAGGCGGCATCGGAACCGGCGCCCGGCTCGGTCAAGCAGTAGCTCGCGAAATGCTCCATGCTGGCGAGCCTGGGTAGGAAGCGCCGGCGCTGCGCCTCGCTGCCGAAGCGATCGATCATCCACGCCGCCATGTTGTGGATCGAGAGATATGCGGAGGTCGAGACGCAGCCGGTGGCGAGCTCCTCAAAGATCAGCGCTGCATCGAGCCGCGTGAGGCCCGAGCCGCCCATCTCCTCGCGCACATAGATGCCGGCAAACCCCAGCGCCGCGGCGGCGCGCAGCGCGTCGACCGGAAAGATGCAGTCCTCGTCCCACCGCGCCGCATGAGGCCGGAACTCGCGCTCGGCGAAGTCCCGCGCCGTCTCCTGGATCGCGCGCTGTTCCTCGGTGAGGGAGAAATCCATGGCCGGGCGATGATAGTCGCGCGGCCATGGCGCGGCAATGCAGCGCGGCGGCGCTACTCCGCCGCCTTGCCTTTCGCCTTTTCCTTCTCCGCGCGCTCGGCCTGGTGCTTGGCGAACATGGCCTGCGCCGCCGCCTGGCTCAGCGCCATCAGCTCCTGATTGTGCGCCGTCGTCCATTCGAGCGATTGCGCACGGTGCAAATTGGCCTTGCGGAAATGCGGCACGACGTAGCGGGCGTAAAGCTCGTAGGATTTCTTCGTCGCTTCCCAGGCCGCCCAGTTATGCGCGAGCTGCAGGAAGGCGCCGAACTGCCCCTGCTTGCCATAAAGCCGGTCGATCTGCTTGATCGCGTCCTCCGGCGTGCCGCAGACGACGGCGCCGGCTCCGACCAGGACATCGAGCGGGTCGCCCTTAGGCAGGCTCGCGAAGCGCGCCGGATTGATGCGCTGAAAATAGTCGAACCATTTGTAGAAGCCGAAGCGCGCATTCCTGAGCGCCTCTTCGCGCGTTTCGGCGATATGCATGGGGCCGACGAGGCGCAGTCGCGCCGGGTCCATCGTGCGTCCATGCTCCGCTGCGATCTCCTGCGCGACGCGCCAGTTGACACTCAAGGTATCGAAGCCGTCCGGCTGCGTGGCCGCGACGCAGAGCATGCCGAGATCGTGCTTGCCGGCCGCGCGCCCTCCCGAGGGCGTCACCGTGCTCGCGACGCAGACCTCGGGATGCGGTCTCGTATAGGGAAGGAGATGAAGCTTCGCGTCCTTCAGCGTGTACCACTCGGTCGTCTCGGTGACGGTTTCGCCGCGGAAGAGGCGCAGGATCACATCGAGCGCTTCGCTCATCCGGTCGCGCTGCTTCATCGGCTCGATGCCGAGCATCATCGCATCCGAGGTGAGCAGGCCCGGCCCCGCCCCGAACATGACGCGCCCCATGGTCATGTGGTCGAGCTGGATGATCCGGTTCGCGGTCATCAGCGGGTTGTGATAGGGCAGAGAGACGACGCCGGTGCCGAGCTTGATGCGCTTGGTACGCTCGGCCGCGGCGGCGATGAAAAGCTCAGGCGAGGAGATGATCTCGAAGCCGGCCGAGTGATGCTCGCCGATCCATGCCTCTTCGTATCCCAGGCGATCGAGCCATTCGACCAGCTCGAGATCGCGGCGGATCGCCAGGGTCGGGTCATCTTCCGTCGGATGGAACGGCGCCAGGAAAATTCCGCTGCGCAAAACCGGGTCGGCCATGGGCTTTGCTCTCCCCTCGTTTGTCACGCCGAGGTCGCCGCCCCGGGCGGAGGCATTCTGCATGCGCTCGTCCCCGGCGACAACAGGGCGCGCCGCGGTGCCGTTGTCAGCCTGGCGGCCCGCGCCTATCATTCGTCCACCTTCCGTTCCGCCGCGAGGCTTTGCCCTTGACCCGTTCGCCTTCCCAGCCGCTCGGCGCCTTTCCGCGAGTTCGGATGCGTCGCAATCGGCGCGATGACTGGTCGCGTCGCCTCGTCTCCGAAAATACGCTGACCGCGGCCGACCTGATCTGGCCCGTCTTCGTCCATGACGAGAAGGCGGCGCGCGTGCCGGTACCCTCCATGCCAGGGGTCGATCGGTTCTCCGTTCCGGCGCTGATCGATGCGGCAGGAGAAGCGCAAGCGCTCGGCATACCGCTCATCGCGATCTTTCCGGCAACGCCGGCCGAGAGGAAGACGGCGGATGGCGAGGAGGCGGTCAATCCCGAGAACCTGGTCTGCCGCGCGGTCCGCGCCGTGAAGAAGGCGCTGCCAGGGCTCGGGCTTCTCTGCGATGTCGCGCTCGACCCCTTCACCACCCACGGCCATGACGGCGTGCTGCGCGATGGCTATGTCGCCAATGACGAGACGGTGCAGATCCTGTGCCGCCAGGCGCTGGTGCAGGCCGAGGCGGGCTGCGACGTGATTGCGCCTTCCGACATGATGGATGGGCGGGTCGGCGCGATCCGCGATGCGCTCGATGCCAAGGGCTTCGAGCAGGTGCGCATCATGTCCTATGCGGCGAAATATGCCTCGGCCTTCTACGGCCCCTTCCGCGATGCGATCGGCTCCAAATCCTCGCTCGGCAAGGCCGACAAGCGGACCTACCAGATGGACCCGGCCAACGGCGACGAGGCGTTGCGCGAAGTGGCCCTCGACCTCGCCGAGGGTGCGGACATGGTGATGGTAAAGCCCGGGCTTCCTTATCTCGACATCATCCGCCGGGTGAAGGACCGGTTCGGCGTTCCCACCTTCGCCTATCAGGTGAGCGGCGAGTATTCGATGCTGGCGGGAGCGGTCGAGCGCGGCTGGCTCGATCCTTCGGTGGTGATCGAGACGCTGCTCGGGTTCAAGCGCGCCGGCGCCGACGGCATCCTGACCTACTCCGCCGTTGATGCGGCCCGGCGGCTCAAGGCGGGCTGATCATCCTCAGTCGCTAAAGCGCCGCGAGGAACTGCGCGATACAGAGATCGTGCCAGGCGGCGCGCCGGTCGCGGCCTTGAAAGCCGACATGGCCGCCGCGTGCCGGCAATAGCGGCACGAGGTTCGGATTGCGCCGCCATTCAAACGCCTGATACGCGGCCGCCGGAATCCAGGGATCATCGAGCGCATGGATGACGAGCGTGGGCACGGCGATGCCGTCGAGGAAGCGCCGCGCTGCATTGCGCTCGTAGTAATCCTCGGCGCCTCCAAAGCCGTTGCGCCGCGCGCTGAAGCGATGGTCGAACTCCCAGATGCTGCGCGCCTCGCGGATGGCGGCGCGCTCGGCCGGGGCGAGTTCGGCGCCCGGCGCCAAAGCCTCATGGCGCATCGAGCGCAGCAGATAGCCCTGATAGATCGCGTTGCGCCGACGCATCATCCAGCGCGAGGTCGCGGCGAGGTCGAGCGGCGCGGAAACCGACACCGCGCCCTTGAGGGCCGCGCCGGTGCCGCTCTCGCCGAGATATTTGAGCAGCATGTTTGCGCCGAGCGAATAGCCCACGGCGACGACACCTGCGCCGGTCAGCGACCGGGGTAGCCCGGCCAATGCTTCGGCGAAATCCTCGCTGCGCCCGGCGTGATATTGCAGGCGGCAGACCGGCCGCGAAGGCCCGGCGCCGCGCAGATTGAGGCGCAATACCGGGAAACCGAGCGCCAGCAGATGCCAGGCGGTGCTGAGGACGTAGAAGCTCTCCTCGCACCCGGCGAGCCCATGGACCAGAACGACCAGCGGGCGGGCGAAATTCCTCTCCGCCGGCACGTTCAGCGCCGCAAGCAGCCGGTCGCCGCTGCCATCGGCCAGCGGCAGGCTCAGGCGCGCCGCCGGATAGATCCCGAGCTTGCGCACGCGACCGACGATGAAATTGCGCAGCGTTTGCAGATCGCCGCCCCACCATGGGGCGCGGGCCCTGAATGGCGGGTAGAGCGCAAGGCGGGGCGCCGGTCCGCCCGTCAGCTCAAGCGCATCCATGTCAGCTCGTGCTTGTTCTGATGGAGATGGAGGAGGCGCGAGCCAGGGATGGCGGCGAAACTGCGGACTGTCTCATGGTCGGTCGGCCCTTGGAACTTGAGCGTACAGACGAAGCGGCGACACGTCCCCGCCGCCAGCCAGCGCTCTACCAGCGCCAGAAGCCGACGGGGATAACAGACAACGTCCGAGAACAGCCAATCTATCCCGCCAACCTTTTTTGGCTCCAGCGCAAAGGCGCTTTCGCGGCGCACCTCCACGCCCGGCAGCTCGGCGATGCGGGGGGCGAGCGGTGCCTTGTCAACGCTGATCACCCGCGCGCCCAGGCTCTGAAGCACCCAGGTCCAGCCGCCCGGGCTGCTGCCGAGATCGAGGCAAAGTTCCCCCGGCCGCGGCTTCTCGCCGGTCACGGTGAAGAGTTCCCAGAGCTTCAGATAGGCCCGGCTCGGCGGCGCCAGCCGGTCTTCGACGAAGCTCACCTCGCCATTGGGAAAGGGGTTGGAGCAGCGCGGCGCCGCCAGCAGCGTGTTCGCGTCGAGCAGCGTCCAGGAGCCGAGCGGAGCGGTGGGCGCCGGGGCGCCAAAGACCAGTGGCTTGGCCGAGACCTTGGGCAGCCGCTCGGCGATGAGGGCGGCGCGGCGATGATGGGCGTGGGAATAGAGTACCCAGTTCCGCTGGATGGCGCGCAGCTGGCGGGCGGCGTCGGCGATGGAGGCAATCGCCAGACGCTGCGGCTCGTGCCAGAGATTGGCGACCCAGGCTGCCGGACGGGGAGGTCCAGGCGCCAGGACAAGCCGGCCGAGCACGGCGCCGGCGTCCGAACCGAGCTCGTTCAGCAGCTCGTCGACATAGCCTTCGGGCGCGAGGTAGCCGGTTGAGCTGCCGTCGGCCCCCTTCCCCTCAGCCAAGGAGGAAATCGCGGATGACGGCGATCTGATCCGCCGCCATCAGCGCCGGCGCGTGGCCGATGCCGGGAAGCTCGACCAGCTTCGCTCGGGGGCCCCGCCGCGTCATCGCCTCGGCATCCGCCGGACGCAGCAAATCCGATTGGGCGCCGCGCAGCACCAGGGTCGGACAGGTGATAGCGTCCCATTGCGGCCAGAGGTCGATATCCTCGGCCGGCGCCGCCCGGAACGGATCGCCGATACGCGGATCGTAGGCGAAGCCCAAGGTTCCGTCCGGCTTCTGCCGCGCGCTGATGGAAGCGAGATGCCGCCATTGCGCATCGGTCAAGGGACCGAAGCTCGCCGCTACCTGGCGCAGCACCGCCTCGAGCTCGCCGGCGTCACGAAAGCTCGGGTCACGTCCAACATAGGAGGCGATGCGCGCCAGCCCCTCCTTGGCGATGAGCGGGCCGATGTCGTTGATCACCAGGCGTCGGATCGGCGAGCGCGGTTGAGCCGCCAGCAGCATGCCCACCAGGCCGCCCATCGACGTCCCGACCCAATAGACTTCGTCGCTGCCGAGACGGGCGATCAACGCGGCCATGTCGGCGAGATAGGTCGGATAGGCGTAATCGGCGGGATGGGGTAGCCACTCGCTGCGGCCGCGGCCGGGAAAATCCGGGCAGGCGACGCGGAAATCGGCAGAAAGCGCCTCGGCCAGCGCGTCGAAATCACGGCCATTGCGGGTCAGGCCATGCGCGCAGATGACGCTGCGGCCACCGGGCGGGCCGGCCCACTCCCAGTAGGCGAGACGATGGAAGCCGTGCGGCCCGAGGCAGGCGAGGCTTCGGGGGGTCATGGACATGGCGCGCAATCCCGTGGTTAGCTCGCCCGACCATCGCCCAGCTCGCTTCAGGGATCAAGCCGCCATGGTGGAGATCACGATCGGACCGCCGCGCGCCGGGGATTTCGCCGACTGGCGCCGGCTCTATGAGGGCTACGCCACCTTCTACAAAAGGCCGATGACCGATGCGGTTGCCGGCACTGTCTGGGGCTGGCTGCTCGATCCCGAGCACCCGCTGGAGGCGCTCCTCGCCCGGACGAGCGAGACAAGCGTGGTCGGTCTCGCTCATTTTCGTCCGATGCCGCGTCCGCTCACCGGGACGACCGCAGGTTTTCTTGACGATCTCTTCGTCGATCCGCGCCTGCGCGGCGAGCGCGTCGCCGATCGGCTGCTCGAGGCGATGGCGGAGTTCGGCCGGCAGCGCGGCTGGACCTTGATCCGCTGGCTGACCGCCGACAACAACTACCGCGCGCGCGGCGTCTATGACCGCCACGCGCAGCGAACGATGTGGATCACGTATCAGATGGATATCGTCGCTTCGCCTTCGCCTGGAACGCAGTGAACCTTTCCCGCTGATCGCCGTTCATCGCCCGTCGGCTCGCCTCTCGCGACAACCGGCGAAGGGGAACGGCCTCCGCATGATCAGTGAAATCCCGCTCGCTTGCCCGCATTGCCGGCAAAGCTCGGTGAAGCCGGTTTCCTGGCTGCAACAGAATACATTCTATACATGCGAGTTCTGCGACATGCCGGTGATGATCGACAAGGATGGCTGCGCCGAGGTGGTCGCAAAGCTGGAGTTGCAGCAGCAGGAGTGACACGAGACCAACGGTCGAGCCGGCGATTGCCGGCCGGGTAGTGCTGCGCTAAAGACGCGGCCAACCCCACCAGCTGCAAGGCTCGCACGAAATGGCCGCCAAAGGGCCGCTCTCCGGCATCACCGTCGTCGATCTCTCGCGCATTCTTGCGGGACCCTATTGTACCTTCCTGATGAGCGAGCTCGGCGCCCGCATCATCAAGGTCGAGCCTCCCCCCAAAGGCGACGATGCGCGCGAATACGGACCCTTCGTCAAGGGCAAGTCGACCTATTTCGCTTCGATCAATCGCGGCAAGGAGTCGATCGCCCTTGATCTGAAAGCAGCAGCCGACAAGCGCATCTTCGAGGCGCTTCTCGCCAAGGCCGATGTGGTGGTGGAGAACTTCCGTCCCGGCACCATGGAGAAACTCGGCTACGGCTGGGAAAGCCTGCATCTGAACTATCCTCGCCTCATCTACGCTTCGGCCTCCGGATTTGGCCATACGGGCCCCTATTCGCGCCATCCCGCCTACGACATGGTGGTGCAGGGACTTGGCGGGGTCATGAGCATCACCGGCCATCCCGGCCAGCCGCCGGTGCGGATCGGCATGTCGATCGGCGATATCGGGGCCGGGCTCTACACCGCCGTCGCGGTCAACGCCGCGCTCGTCCATCGCGAGAAAACCGGCGAGGCCACCAAGATCGACATCGCGATGTTCGATTGCCAGCTGGCGCTGCTCGAGAATGCAATCATGCGCTACACCGTCACCGGCCAGGCTCCCGGCCCCCTCGGCGCGCGTCACCCGTCGATCACGCCCTTCGAGGCCTTCGCCACCGCCGACGGGGCGATGATCATCGCCGCCGGCAATGACGGGCTTTACTTGAAGCTTTGCGATGCGCTCGGCCGCACTGACCTCGCCACCGCGCCAGAATACAAGACCAACGATCTGCGCAATCAGAGCCAGCCCAAGCTCAAGCGCGAGATCGAGGGCGAGCTGGCCAGGCAGCCAACGAGCTTCTGGATCGAGCGGCTCGAGCGCGCCGGCATTCCCTGCGGCCCCATCAACAACGTCCCGCAGGCGCTGGGTCATCCCCAGGTCGCCGCACGGAACATGCTGATCACCGTCGAGGATCCCGTCGCCGGCACGCTCAAGCTTGCCGGCAATCCGCTCAAGCTCTCCGCCTTCGACGATCCGCCGACGCGTCCACCGGCTCCCGATCTCGATGCCGACCGCGCCCGCCTGCTGAAGGAGCTCGGGCTCGAGGGCTGAGGGGGCGGGGCTGGCGGCGGACGACGGCGGATGTGTATAACGGGAGCGGATCTGGCGAGCCCCCTCACCCTCCCGCCACAGGCGGGCCCCTCGTTCTCCCGATGAGAGAAAGGGGCAGGATGGTGCTCGCTTCATATGACTCGCGAAGGGAGGAACCGATGCTGCAGAACCGGCTTGAGCCCGTGCTCGATCCGCGCGCGCTGGCGCGCGAGCTGTCCAACAAGCTGCTGATCGATGGCGCGCTGGTGCCGTCGGTCACCGGTCGGACCTTCAAAGTGGTGAACCCCGCCACTCAGGAGCACATCGCCGACGCAGCCGACGGCACCGCCCCCGACGTCGACGTCGCCGTCCGCGCGGCGCAGAAGGCGCAGAAGGCCTGGGCGAAGCTCGCCGCGCGCGAGCGCGGCCGCCTGGTCTATGACTGCGGCCGCGCCCTCGCCGATCATGTCGAGGAGATCGCGCGGCTCATCACCTTGGAGACCGGCAAGGCCATCCGCACCGAGAGCCGCGTCGAGGCTGCCGTTTTTGCCGATGTCCTGGTCTTCTACGGCGGGCTCGGCTCCGAGATCAAAGGCGAAAGCGTGCCCTTCAAGCCGGGGATGCTCACCATCACGCAGCGCGAGCCGATCGGCGTGGTCGGCGCCATCATCCCGTGGAACGTGCCGCTGCTGCTGATGGCACTGAAGATCGCGCCGGCGCTGGTCGCCGGTAACGCGGTGGTGGTGAAATCGGCCGAAGAGGCGCCCCTTGCCGTGCTCCGCGCCTGCCAGATCATGAACCAGGTACTGCCTCCCGGCATCCTCAACATCCTGTCGGGCGACGGGCCGGGCTGCGGAGCGCCGCTGGTCGAGCACAAAGCGGTCGGCAAGGTCACCTTCACCGGCTCGGTCGAGACCGGCAAGCTGGTCTACAAGATGGCTTCCGACAAGCTCATCCCGGTGACGCTGGAGCTCGGCGGCAAGAGCCCGATGATCGTCATGGGCGACGCCGACCTCGAAAAGGCGGTCGATGGCGCGATCATCGGCATGCGCTTTACCCGCCAGGGGCAGAGCTGCACCGCCGCCAGCCGCATCTTCGTCCACGAGACCATCCATGACACCTTCGTCCAGAAGCTAAAGGCGAAGGTCGACGCGATGAAGATGGGCGATCCGCTCGACGAGGCGACCGATATCGGCTGCATCATCTCCAAGCAGCAGTTCGACAAGGTCAAGAACTACATCCGGATCGGCGAGGAGACACCGGGCGCCACGACGCTGCGCTGCTCGGCCATGCCGGGCGACAAGAAGCTCGGACCCGGCTATTTCGTGCAGCCGGTGATCTTCACCGGCGTCGCCAACGACAACAAGATCTGCCGCGAGGAGATCTTCGGCCCGGTGACTTGCGTCATCAAGTTCCGCGATTATGAGGACGCCATTCGTCAGGCCAACGACACCGATTACGGCCTCGCCGCGACGATCTGGACGCGCGACCTCAAGACTGCGCTCGATGCGACGCAGCGCTTGGAAGCGGGCCTCGTTCAGGTGAACCAGAATCTGGTGGTGCAGGCCAATATGTCCTATGGCGGCGTCAAGCAGTCGGGGCTCGGCAAGGAAGCATCGCTCGAAGCCATGCTTGAGCACTTCACCCAGAAGAAGACCATCATCCTGAACCTGGGTTGATCGGCGACAGAACAGACGCGGCGGAGCCGGCAGGATGAGGCGATGGCTCCTCCGCCTCCTGTTGCTCCTGCCCCTGGTGGCGATCGCGGCGTCGCTGCTCTGGCTGCGCTCCTCCTTGCCGCTGAGCAGCGGCCGGCTGTCCGTCCCGGGACTCACAGCCGAGGTGCGCATCGCTCGCGATGCGCACGGCATTCCCACGATTACCGCCGCTAACGACCGCGACGCAGCCTTCGCCCTGGGTTTCGTCCATGCCCAGGACCGCCTCTTCCAGATGGACCTGATGCGGCATGCCGGTGCAGGCCGGCTCTCGGAGTGGTTCGGCGCGCGCACGCTCGGCTTCGACCGCTTCATGCGCACCATCGGCCTCTATCACGCGGCCGAGCAGCAATATGCCTTGCTCTCGCCGGACCTGCGCGCCGCGCTCGACGCCTATGCCGCAGGCGTCAACGCCTATCTTGCGCATCGCCGCGGAGCGCTTCCGGCGGAATACTACCTGCTCCGCATCTCGCCGGAGCCTTGGCGGCCGGCGGATACGCTGGTCTGGGGCAAGCTCATCGCGCTTGAGCTCGCCGGCAATTTTCGCCGCGAAATCGAGCATGCGCGCGTCGCGCAGCATGTGAGCCCCGAGGACATGCAGTTCCTCTATCTGCCCTACCCGAGCGACGGCCCGACTGCGGTGAGCAGCGCCGCGCTGCTGAAGGGCATGCCGCTCCACCAGATCGAAGCAGCATTGCCGCGGCTGGTGGGCCCCGCCTTCGCCTCCAACAACTGGGTGGTCGACGGCAAGCACAGCGTCTCCGGCAAGCCGCTCCTCGCCAACGACCCGCATCTGCGTCTCTCGGCCCCGAGCTTCTGGTACCTGGCGCATATCAAGACGCCGACACTCGACCTTGCCGGCGTCACCGCGGCCGGCGAGCCCTTCATCGTGCTCGGCCATAACCAGAAGATCGCGTGGGGCTTCACCAACACCGAGAGCGACGTAGAGGACTGCTTCATCGAGCGCGTCGATCCCACCGATCCGTCGCGATATCTGACGCCAGACGGCAACGCGCCCTTCGTGCTGCGCCACGAGCGGATCGAGGTGCGCGGCGCGGAGCCGGTATCGTTCACCGTGCGCGAGACGCGGCACGGTCCCGTGATCTCCGATATCGGCGGCAATTATGCCAAAGCAGCCAGCCCCGGCACGGTACTGGCGCTGCAAGCGACCTTCCTTCAGGGCGAGGACCGTACGCCGCAAGCGCTCTGGCGCATGAACCGGGCCGGCAATTGGCAGCAGTTTCGCGATGCGCTCCGCGACTTCGTCGCGCCGGAGCAGAACATGGTCTATGCCGATGTCGACGGCCATATCGGCTTCATCGCGCCGGGCCGGGTGCCGATCCGCGGCAAGGGCGACGGCTGGATGCCGGCGCCGGGCTGGAGCGGCGAGTATGACTGGACCGGCTACATCCCGTTCGATCAGCTTCCCAGCGCCTTGGACCCGCCAAGCGGGCGGGTCGTCACCGCCAACAACAAGATCGTGCCGGAGAGCTATGCTTTCTTTCTGGGCCGCGGCTGGGACTTGCCCAATCGTGCGCTGCGCATCAACCAGCTGCTCGACGCAACGCCGCAGCAATCGCCGGCCGCGTCCGCGGCGATCCAGGCGGATACGCTCTCGCTCATGGCAAGACAGTTGCTGCCGCTGATGCTCGCCATCGAGCCGCCATCGAAGTTCGCGGCCGAGGCGCTCGAGCGTCTCAGGACCTGGAACGACCGGATGGACCGGAAGTCGGTGGCGCCGCTGATCTTCGCCGCATGGCTGCGCGAGTTGAACCGGACGCTGTTCGCAGCCAAGCTCGGCGATGCCTTCGACGACTATTGGGGCATGCATCCCGACGTCATCCGCCTTATTCTGACCAAGCATCCCGAGTGGTGTCGGAATGGGGCGGCGCAAGGCGCATCAAGCTGCGCCGATCAACTTGCCGCCTCCCTGCTGCGCGCGCTCGACCAGTTGCGCCAGCGCTACGGCTCGGACATGGCAGGCTGGCGCTGGGGCCGCGCCCATCGCGCGCAATTCACCAATCAGGTCTGGGCAAGCGTCCCGGTGCTCGACTCGCTCCTCGCCACGACCATCCCGGCCAATGGCGGCTATGACACCATCGATCGCGGCGCCACCCAGCTCGCCGCGCCTCAACCTTATGCCGATGTACTCGGCCCGAGCCTGCGCATGATCGTCGATCTCTCCGACATCGACGGCGCCCGCTTCATGATTTCGCCCGGCGAGTCCGGCAATGTGCTCGCGCCGCATTATCGCGACCTCATGCGGTCCTGGCGCGATCACGCCTATGTCACGCTGGGCGGCGAACCGGTCGGCGGCACGCTGGTGCTGACGCCATGAGCCTCGCCGTCGCACTTGCGGACATCCGCGCTGCCGGCGATGCCATCGCCGGCGCCGTGCTGCGCACGCCGTCGGTCGCCGCACCGGCGCTCAGCGAGCTCATCGGCGCAGAGATCGTGCTGAAGCTCGAAACACTCCATCCGACCGGCTCCTTCAAGGAGCGCGGCGCGCTCAACAAGCTCCTCAGCCTTGATCCGGCTCAGCGTGCCGCCGGCGTGATCGCGATGTCGGCCGGCAATCACGCGCAGGGTGTCGCCTACCACGCCCGGCGACTCGGCATTCCCGCGACGATCGTCATGCCGGCCGAGACGCCCTTCACCAAGGTCGAGCGCACCGAAGCGTGCGGTGCGCGCGTCCTGCTGCGCGGCGCCGGCCTCGCCGAGGCGCGACTCGCCGCCGACGCGATCGCGCGCGCCGAGCGATTGACGCTCATCCATCCTTATGACGATCCCAAGGTGATCGCGGGTCAAGGCACCGTCGCCCTGGAGCTCCTCGCCGACCACCCGCAGATCGACGTGCTGATCGCACCGGTGGGCGGCGGCGGCCTCATCTCCGGGATCGCCGTCGCCGCCAAGGCGATGCTTCCCTCGATCGCCGTTATCGGCGTGCAATGTGCACTCTATGCTGCGATGTTGCACGTTCTCGGACGTTGCCCGGCGCCGCTTGGCGGCACCACGCTCGCCGAAGGCATTGCCGTCAAGGAGCCCGGCGCGCTCACCAAGCCGATTATCGAGACGCTCGTGGACGACATTCTGCTCGCCGATGAAGTCGTGCTCGAGCGCGCCGTCGCGACGCTTGTGGAGGTCGAGAAACTCGTCGTCGAAGGCGCCGGTGCCGCGCCGCTTGCGGCTCTCATGGCCGAAGCACCACGCTTCCGGGGCAAGCGCGTCGGGCTCATTCTTTCGGGCGGCAATATCGATGCAAGGCTGCTCGCCTCGATCTTGCAGCGTCAGCTCGTGCGCGCCGGAAGACTCGTCCGATTGCGCATCGAAGTTTCCGACATGCCAGGCGCGCTCGCCAAGATCGCTGCGATCATCGCCGAGAAGGGCGGCAACATCGTCGAAATCTATCACCAGCGGCTGTTTCAGGACGTGCCGGTGAAGCTTGCCGAAGTCGATGCCGTGCTCGAGACGCGCAATCCGCGCCATGTGGGCGAACTCGTCGCCGCGCTCACCGGCGCCGGCTTTCCGGCGCGGCTGTTATCGAGCATGGCCGTGGAAGACAGTTAGGATAGCCCATCACAATCTCGGCGAATCGCGCGCTCGCCTGGCAAGCCGAGTCGGACGCGCATATTCGGATTGCTCCGGCACCGTAGCGCACATTGACCGCCAAAAATTGCCACATACGCTGCGGGAGATGCGCGCCATACTCGCGGTGTCCCTTCACCGACCGGAGCTGGCGCCATGCACAGCATTCTCTTCGTCGACGACGATCCGGCAATGCGCGAGCTGATGCAGCGCGCACTCAAGCATCGCGGCTATTTCGTCCATGCCGTCCCTACGGCCGAGGTGGCGCTGGTTCTGCTGAAGGAGAAAATCCCGTTCGACATGCTGATCACTGATGTCGTCCTTCCGGGCGGCATGAACGGCTTCGAGCTTGCCGACGTCGCCAAAACGCTGCGGCCGAAGATCCGGATCATCTATCTCACCGGATTCGTCAACCTGCCGAGGCGCAACATTGCCGAGCTCCGCGGCAAGCTGGTCGCCAAGCCGGTGCTTCCGAGCGAGCTCGAGCGCGAGGTCCGCGGCCTCCTTGCCGCCTGACGCCTTTTCCGGCGGCCTTGCCCCGCCTACGCCTTGCGGCCTAGGAAGGAGGGCGGCGGCCGGAGGAGCGTCATGGTGGTTCATCGCAGCATTCTTGATTCCATCGGCGACACCCCGCTGGTCGAGCTGCGCCGCTTCGACACCGGCCCCTGCGCGCTCTTTGCGAAGCTCGAAAACCAGAATCCCACCGGCTCGATCAAGGACCGCATCGGGCTGTCGCTGATCGAGGCGGCCGAACGAGACCGCAAGATCGGTCCGGGCGGCACGCTGATCGAGGCGACCGCGGGCAACACCGGTCTTGGACTTGCGCTCGTCGCGGCGCAAAAGGGCTACCGCCTCATTCTTGTCATTCCCGACAAGATGAGCCAGGAGAAGGTCCTGCACCTCAGGGCGCTGGGTGCCGAGATTCGCATCACGCGCTCGGATGTCGGCAAAGGCCATCCCGAATATTATCAGGAAGTAGCGGAGCGGTTGGCACGCGAGACCGGCGCATTCTACGTCAACCAGTTCGCCAACCCTGCCAATCCGCTGGCGCACGAGACGACCACCGGCCCCGAAATCTGGCAGCAGATGGGCCATCAGGTCGACGCGGTCGTGGTCGGTGTGGGATCCGGCGGCACGCTTACGGGACTTGCCCGGTTCTTCGCGCGCGTCGCGCCGGAAGTCGAGATGGTGCTTGCCGATCCGGCCGGGTCGATCCTGGCACCGCTGGTCGAGGCGGGCCGCAAGGTCGAGCCCGGTTCCTGGCTCGTCGAAGGCATTGGCGAGGATTTCGTCCCGGCGAATTGCGAGCTCGACCGCGTCCGTCACGCCTATTCGATCAGCGACGCGGAGAGCTTCGCGGCAGCGCGCGAGCTGCTCCGTCGCGAGGGCATCCTCGGCGGCTCATCGACTGGCACGCTGCTGGCCGCCGCGCTACGCTATTGCCGAGAGCAGCGCGAGCCGAAACGCGTCGTAACCCTCGTCTGCGACAGCGGTAACAAGTACCTCTCGAAGATGTTCAACGATTTCTGGATGTTCGATCAGGGTTTGCTGGAGCGACCGAGCCAAGGGGACCTGACCGATCTCATCGCGCGTCGCCATGCCGAGGGCAGCGTCGTCACGGTCACCCCCGAGGACACGCTCGCCACCGTTTATCGGCGCATGAAGATCTACGAGGTCTCACAGCTCCCGGTGATCGAGAACGAGCAGCTCGTCGGCATCATCGATGAGAGCGACCTGCTCCTGGCCTTGACGAGCGATCCGACCGCGCTTGCCGAGCCGGTGCGCCGTGCAATGGTGTCGAAGGTCGAGACCATAGCGCCCAACGCACGCGCCGAGGACCTGATGCCGATCTTTGCCCGCGACCATGTGGCGGTGGTAGAGAAGGACGGCAAGTTCCTCGGACTTATCACCCGCATCGATTTCATCAACCATTTGCGGCGCCGCGTGCGCTGAAGGAAGACATGGCGCCACCCAAGAACCGCCGCGGCTTCGCGACGCGCGGCATCCACGCTGGCCAGGAGCCCGACCCTGCAACCGGCGCTATCATGACGCCGATCTATGCGACATCGACCTATGTCCAATCGAGTCCGGGCGTGCACAAGGGCTACGAGTATTCGCGGACGCAGAATCCGACGCGCATGGCCTACGAGCGCTGCATCGCCGATCTCGAGAGCGGCGCCCGTGGCTTCGCCTTCGCCTCCGGCATGGCGGCCACCGCGACCGTGCTCGAACTCCTCGATCACGGCGCGCACATCATCGCCTCGGACGATCTCTATGGCGGGACATACCGCCTGTTCTCGCGCGTGCGGGAGCGCTCGGCCGGGCTTCGCGTCAGCTATGTCGATCTGAGCGACCGCGACGCCCTCGCGGCGGCGATGCGGCCCGAAACGCGCATGATCTGGATCGAGACCCCGTCCAACCCGATGCTGAAGCTCGTCGATCTCGCCATGGTGGCAGAGCTCGGCCGCGAGCATGGCCTCGTTACCGTCGCCGACAACACCTTCGCAAGCCCCTATGTGCAGCGGCCGCTCGAGCTGGGCTTCGATGTGGTGATGCATTCCGCGACCAAATACCTCAACGGCCACTCCGACATGGTGGGCGGCGTGGTGGTGATCGGCGACAATCGGGAGCTCGGCGATCAGCTCGCCTTCCTGCAAAACGCGGTCGGCGCGGTCGCGGGTCCCTTTGACAGCTTCCTCGCGCTGCGCGGCCTCAAGACCCTGGCGCTGCGGATGGAGCGGCATTGCGCCAACGCGTTCGCCGTCGCCGAGCATCTGGCGGCTCATCCGCGCGTCGCGCGCGTACACTATCCCGGGCTGCCGAGCCATCGGCAGCATGCGCTCGCCCGCCGGCAGATGCACGCCTTTGGCGGGATGGTGACGATCGAGCTGTCAGGCGATATCGCCGCGGCGCGGCGCTTTCTCGAGCGTGTCCAGGTCTTCGCCCTTGCCGAGAGTCTGGGAGGGGTCGAGAGCCTGATTGAGCATCCGGCGATCATGACCCATGCCTCCCTCCCGGCGGCACAGCGCCAGGCGCTTGGCATCGGCGACAGCCTCGTGCGGCTTTCGGTGGGCATCGAGGACCTGGACGATCTTCTCGCCGACCTCGATCAGGCCCTCGCCGGCTGAGGGAAACTGTCCCTAATCCGCTGATCTGGAAGCTATTTCGTGGCAGGCGCGAGCCACGGGACTGCAGCCGGTGGTTGCAGCCGGCCCTGGGGCGGAAGCGGTTAAGGCAAGGGAATCTTAACGTGAATCCGCGACCTTACCGGCTGCTAGCAAAGGCCGGCTGCCCGCCATGTTCTTCATCGTCGGATCGGTTCTCGTCATCGCTTGCGTGATCGGTGGCTACACCCTCAACGGTGGCCACATGGCGGTGCTGTTTCAGCCGTTCGAGGTCATGATCATCGTCGGCGCGGCGATCGGCGCCTTCATCACCTCCAATCGCAAGCCCGTGCTTTCCGCAACGGTCTCCTCTGTCACCGGCCTGCTCAAGGCCGAGCGCTACGACAAGGAGGCCTATCTCGAGCTGCTGAGCCTGCTCTACTCGATCTTCAAGCTGGCGAAGACAAAGGGCGCGCTGGCACTTGAGCAGCATGTCGAGAATCCGAACGAGAGCGCGCTCTTCCAGCGCTTTCCAAAATTCTACAGCGATCACCACGCCGTGGTCTTCATCTGCGACTATCTGCGTCTCCTCACCCTCGGCACCGACAACCATCACGAGATGGAGACGCTGATGGACGAGGACATCGAGACGCATCACGAGGAACACGCGGCGGTGGTGACCGCGGTGCAGAACATGGCCGACGGTTTGCCGGCCCTCGGCATCGTCGCCGCCGTGCTCGGCGTCATCCATACCATGGGCTCGATCACCGAGCCGCCCGCAGTGCTCGGCCATCTCATCGGCGGCGCGCTCGTCGGCACCTTCATGGGGGTGCTGCTGTCCTATGGCTTCGTTGGGCCGATCGGCGCCGCGATCAAGAACCGCGGCGAAGCCGAGCAGCGCTATTTCCTCTGCATCAAGGCCGCGATCCTCGCCTACATGCAAGGCTACGCGCCATCGGTCGCCGTCGAGTTCGCCCGCAAATCGCTCAACACCGACGTCCGTCCCACGTTCTACGAGGTCGAGGAAGCGGTCGAAGCCCTTCCGGCCGGAAACTGATCGGACGGCGTCATGGCAAAGCCGTCACAAATTCCGGTCATCATCAAGAAGGTCAAGGGGCACGGCGCGCATCCACATCACGGGGGCGCCTGGAAGGTTGCCTACGCCGATTTCGTCACGGCGATGATGGCGTTCTTCCTGCTGCTCTGGCTGCTCAACGTCACGACCGATGTGCAAAAGCGCGGTATCGCCGACTATTTCGAGCCGACCATTGCCTCGAAATCGATGAGCGGCGCCGGCGGGGTGCTGGGCGGACAGACCATTGGCCAACCGGGCGCCCAGTCGATTCCAACCTCGCTGCCGTCGCTTGCCATCAACCGCCCGGCGCTGCGCCAGCCGAGCGACGGCGATGACGGCAATGAAGGCGGCACCGCCGGCCATCACGGCGAGCAGGATGCGAACGGCGAGGCCAAGGCGAAGGCCGATGCCGCGGACCAGGCGCAGAACAAGCGGCTTTCGGACGCGGATCTCGACCGCAACGTCGCCGAGCGCGAGGAGAAGCGCTTCGCGGCCGCCCAGTTCACCCTCCAGCAGGCGGTCAAGCAGCTGCCCGAGCTCAAGGGCCTCGCCGACAATCTCATCATCGACCAGACGCCTGACGGCCTCCGGATTCAGCTCGTCGACCAGGACAAGCGGCCGATGTTCGCCCTCGGCTCGGCCGATCTTCTCGACCCGGCCAAGAAGCTGCTGGCGGTGATCAGCCAGGTGATCCAGCGGCTGCCCAATCCGGTGAGCATCACCGGCCACACCGACGCCATCCCCTATCCCGGCGGCGGCCGCTACACCAACTGGGAGCTCTCGGCGGATCGCGCCAATTCGAGCCGCCGCCAGCTCGTCGCCGATGGAATCCCGGTAAGCCGCTTCGCCCGGGTCACCGGTGTTGCCGACCGCGATCCGCTGGTGGCCAACGAGCCCAATTCGCCACGCAACCGGCGCATCTCCATCGTGCTGTTGCGGCAGGCGAAGGAGCCGAAAGAGGCAAAGGAGACGCAGGCCGCCGCCCAGGCGCCCCCGGCGCCGGCGATACCCGCCACCGCCGACGCGATGACGCTCAACCGCGGTCCTTAACCCGGATTTCTCACACGGTCACGTGCTGCGTTGCAGGCGCGATGTTAGGAGCCAGGGCGACGGCGATGCGAGCATCGTCGAGCCCGCAGCGACGCGGCAGCGCGCCAACAGACTGCAACCCAGAGGGACGGCGATCTTTGGCGCCAGGAGGACGTCGCCGGGCCGCTTACGATGCTCGCATCGCCGCGCGTCCCGGCTCCTACCCTGGCGCCAAAGATCGCCGTCGCAGCGCATGACCGTGGGAGAAATCCGGGTTAACCTTACCGCCCCTTAAGGTGCCACTGGCGCGGAGCAGCCTATCTCGGCCATAATCGCCCCGAAGCCGCGCCTGCCGTAACAAGCGGCCGCTCGAGGAAGGGACGATGCCTGAGGGTCACGGCCGAATAGTCCACCGGTCACCCGCTTTCGCCCGGCAGGCCACCGCCGAGCCGCTCGTTGTCCCGCCCCAACAGTTCTATCGCACGGCGGCGCTGCCTTGCCCCTACGTGCCTGGCCGGATCGAGCGCAAGCTCATTACCGAACTCGCCGGGCACGAGGCCATGCCGTTCTACAATGCGCTCTCGCGCGCCGGCTTCCGCCGCAGCCACCACCTCGCTTACCGGCCCGCCTGCGCCAATTGCACGGCCTGCGTCCCGGTGCGCATTCCCGTGGCGGATTTTGCGCCGTCGCGCTCGCTGCGCCGCATTCAGCGGGTGAACAGCGACCTGGCGGTTCGGCTGATCCGCCCGCAGGCGATGCTCGAACAGTTCCGTCTGTTCTCCCGCTACCAGCGCTCGCGCCATGCCGACAGCGACATGGCGTCCATGACCTTCGGCGATTATCGCGCGATGATCGAGGACAGCCCGGTGACAAGCCGCCTCGTCGAGCTGCGCAGCGCCGACGGCGCGTTCCTGGGGGCCTGCCTCGTCGACCTGCTCGATGACGGTCTCTCGGCAGTCTACAGCTTCTTCGAGCCCGAGGAGCGGCGGCGCAGCCTCGGGACCTTCCTGGTGCTGGCCCTGGTGCAGGTGACGCGCGAGCTCGACCTGCCCTATGCCTATCTCGGCTACTGGATCGCCGAAAGCCGCAAGATGGCCTACAAAGCGCGTTTCCAGCCGCTCGAGGGGCTGGGATCCGAAGGCTGGCGCCGCCTCGCTTTCTGAGTACCACCGCCCGCCAAACCATCCCTCACCCGCCCGGCACGGCCGGCGGCAACCCGGAGACACTCCTTGACCGAAGAGCTCATCCATGAGGTTCGCGACGGCGTCGCACGCGTCACTTTCAATCGCCCGCAGGCCCGCAACGCGCTGACCTTCGCCATGTACGAGCGGCTCGCCGAGATCTGCTCGTCCATCAACCAGGACCGCTCGATCCGCGCGCTCATCATCACCGGCGCGGGCGAGAAGGCCTTTGCCGCCGGCACCGACATTTCGCAGTTCCGCGCCTTCAAGACGCCGCAGGATGCGCTCGACTACGAAGCCCGCATCGACCGCGTCGTAGGCTCGGTCGAGGAATGCCGGGTCCCGGTGATCGCGGCGATTTCCGGCGCCTGCACCGGCGGCGGTGCCGGCATCGCCGCAGCCTGCGACCTGCGCATCGCCACCGCCAATGCGCGCTTCGGCTTCCCGATCGCGCGCACGCTCGGCAATTGTCTTTCGATGGGCAATCTCTCGCGGCTCGCGGCGCTTATCGGCATCGCCCGCGCCAAGGAGATCATCCTCACCGCGCGTCTCGTCGAAGCGCCGGAGGCGCAGGCGGCAGGGCTCATCAGCGAGGTACTGCCGGACCATTCGTCGCTCATGGCGCGAGCAGAGGAACTGGCGAAGCTCTTCACCGGCCATGCGCCGCTGACCATGCAGGCGACCAAAGAGGCGCTCCGGCGGTTGCGTCCGAAGCTCGCCGCCGATGAGGGTCGCGACCTCATCCTCATGTGCTACATGAGCCGTGATTTCCGCGAAGGCATGGATGCCTTCCTCAACAAGCGCGCGCCGGAGTGGCGCGGCGAATAGCGCCGCGCGCGAGTGCCGCTATTCCGCGGCGATCGCGCCGCGCCGGCCGAGTTGCCTCAGACAGCGGTCGATCCAGAGCTTGGTGAGCTTCTCCTCGACCGCATTCTGGCCGAGGCGCTGGCGCAGCACCTGGAAGTCGACCTGCTCGAGCGGCTGATCCTGGTTGAAGCAGGAGAAAACCACCGTCTCGGCGCCGGTGATCGGATCCTTGTGGACCTGCAGGCACTGGGCGCAGATCTCCTTCATCATGCATTGCATCGGCGAGTTGATCGAGGCGATGGCGCGGTGGCCTTCCTTGAGATAGGGCTTGAGCACCCCACCCCGCGCGACCGCGACGGCATTCATCATCGCATCCGAGCCGATGGCGATCAGCCGGTCGCACTGGGCAAGCGAGATCGGCGCCGTTCCGAGGCGGCCCGCCCCGTAGGCCGCCATCGCCTGCACGATATTACCGATGAAGGCGCGATCCTGCGGCCGTGACGGGGCGAAGCCCAGCGCCTCGTCGCAGCACCAGACGACGACATCGGCTGCCTTCTCTATCTCCTCGACCTTGTAGCGGTCTTGGCGCTTCTTGTAGCCGGCGAAATAGAGCACCTTCGAACCGTTGCGGCGCAGCGCCTGGCCGATCGAGAACAGCACCGCATTGCCGAGACCGCCGCCGACCAGCGCCACGGTCTCCCCAGGCGGCGTCTCGGTCGGCGTGCCGGTAGGACCCATCAGGATCACCGGCTCGCCGGGCTCCAGCAGCGTGCAGAGGTCGGAGGAGCCGCCCATCTCCAGCACGATCGTCGAGAGCAACCCGCGCTCGCGATCGACCGAGGCGCCGGTGAGCGCGAGGCCCTCCATGGCCAGCGTCGTGCCGGCGATCTTCGGCGCGAAGCGCTCGTAGTTCTGCAAGCGGTAGAACTGTCCCGGCTGGAAAGCGCGCGCTGCCAAGGGAGCGCGCACCACCACCTCGACGATGCTCGGCGTCAGCCGCTCCACCCGCTCGACCCGCGCGCGCAGTTCGTCGTCGAGCCGCGTCTTGAGCGCCGCCGGGTCGGGTCCGGCAGGCGCACGCCGCGCCAGCACCCGGCTGACCACCGGATAACCCTGCTTGGCGCTGCTCATCGCCTTCACCACATTGCCGGCAAAGGACGGATGGAGATCGCCGAAGAAGCTGATGGCGCGACCGTCGGGCCTGAGGTTCATCAGCACCCGAACCTCGGCGGGCTTGGCGACCCGCTCAGGCTGGACCGGCCTGCCCTCCTCGTCATAGGCCTGAAAATAGCGGCCATCGAGCACGACATTGGCCGGATCCTCGCGGCCAAGCACGGTATTGGGCTGGGTCCCGGCAGCGACCAGGATGGTGCGCGCCGGCAAGGTCACCGTCTCGCTGCCTTCGCCTGTCCGGCGGCTCAAGCTCAGCGCGGCGGCGTGACCGAAGGGATCGAGCACCACGGCCTCCGGAGTGAGGCCCTCGGCGAAGCGAATCCCCTCCTCCATCGCCTTTGCCACCTCCTCGTGGTTGAGCGTGTAGGAGGGCGCATCGAGCAGGCGGCGGCGGTAAGCGATGGTCGCCCCGCCCCAGCTATCGAGCAGCTGCACCAGGCGTGGTGCGCGCCCCTCGCGCCGAGCGACGGCGCGCTCGGCGCGCAAGGCCCGCGCATGAGCGATGAATTCGTCCGCCGTGGCGGTTTCCTCGGCGCTCCACCCCTCGCGCACCGCGGCTTCGCCGCGCTCGGCGGCGAGCGTCTCGTAACGGGCGAGGAATTTCTCCACCTGCACCGGGTAGTAGGCGAGCGATTCCGTCGCCGTGTCGATGGCGGTGAGCCCGCCGCCGATCACCACCACCGGCAGGCGCACGGTGAGATTGGCGACGCTGTCGGTCTTGGCCGCGCCGGTGAGCTGCAGCGCCATCAGGAAGTCCGAGGCCTGACGCACGCCGCGCGCAAGGCCATTCTTCATCGGCACCACCGTCGGCTTACCGGCGCCGGCGCAGAGCGCGATGTGATCGAAGCCCAGCGCGAAGGCGCTGTCGATGCCGAGCGCGCCGCCGAAGCGGACCCCGCCATACATCGCAAATGTCGAGCGCCGCTCCAGCAACAGGCGCACGAGCTTCAGGAAGTTCTTGTCCCAGCGCACGGTGATGCCGTATTCGGCGACGCCTCCGAACCCCGCCATCATCCGCTCGTCGAGCGCCTCATAGAGCTCGGCGATATCGCGCACAGCGCGGAACGGGCGCCGCTCGCCCGCAGGGGTGACGCCGGCGACATTCTCCGGCAGCGGCTCGATCTTGAGCCCGTCGATGCCGGTGACCGAATGACCATCATTCATCAGATGATGCGCGAGCGTGAAGCCGGCAGGGCCGAGCCCCACCACCAACACCTTGTAGCCGCTGGCCGGCTTGGGCAGCGGCCGGCGCAGATCGAGCGGATTCCAGCGCGTCAGCAGGCTGTAGATCTCGAAACCCCAGGGCAGCGACAGCACGTCCTTGAGGGTTCGGGTCTCGATCTGCGGGATATCGACCGGCTCCTGCTTCTGATAGATGCAGGCCTTCATGCAATCGTTGCAGATGCGGTGGCCGGTCGCCGCCAGCATCGGATTGTCGATGATGACGATGGCGAGCGCGCCGACACTATGGCCCTGCGCCTTCGCCTCGTTCATCTCCGAGATCTTCTCCTCGAGGGGGCAGCCCGCGAGCGTGACACCGAAGGAGCTCGCCTGGAATTTGGCGGTCTTCTTGTCGCGCAGGCCCTTCGAGCAGCTGTCCTTGCCCTGGTGATGGCACCAGATGCAGTAATTCGTCTGGTCGAGCGCCTTGGTGAGATCAGCGCCGGCATCGGTAAGCTTGAAGCCTTCACGCTGCCGCCAATGCTCTTCCGGCAGGCGCAGCATGGTGACGCCGTGCTCGACGACGGTCTCGACCGGCACCAGATGCGCAGGGTCGGTCTTGTGCGGCACCTGGAAGAGCACGCCCTTCCCGTGTTTCTCGCGCCCCGCCGGCGCGAGCACTGCCCAGGCGGCGTAGCGCTGCGCCAGCTCAAGCTGGGATGCATGCCCGGCTTCCGCCGCCATCCAGCGCTCGACATGGCGGGCATAGGAGGCCTCGCTGAGCGTCTCGCCGATGGCCGCCTCGAGTTCCTGCGCCAACGCCGCGCCGTCAAGCGCGGCCGCCGCCTCGGCCGTCACCCCTTTGATCGCGCGACGCTGAACGAAGAGCCGCTTCACTGCATAGAGCGGCGCCAGATGGTCGTGGCGCGCCTGCAACGCACGCAACTCCGGCCCGATGCTGAAGAGATCACCGATGAAATCGTCGAGATGCGGCGCCAGCGCGAGAAGCAGTGCCGATTCTTCGGTGCGATCGAGCGATGCCGTATCGCGCCGCGCTGCCGCGAGCCGGTTGTGCAGGGCGACGTCGGCCTCGGCGAGCCAGCCGATGAAGGCCGCGTCGAGCCGAACCAGCCCGTCGCGGCGATAAAGATCCTCGAAGGCCAGACCATGCCCGAGGACGAGCTCATTCATAGCGCGCAACTCTCCCAATCGGCCCTGATCGCAGCTTGGGGCGATGGCCGCATTGACCTGCATCACCAGCCGATGAGCTTTCCGCCGATCGGGTCGCCCGACCTTCCGCGAGACGGAAAGGAGCGGAACATTGCCGTATATGAGCGGAGCGGCGACGCCGGTCAACCCTTGGCGATTTGGGGGTATCACGCCTCTGGCGAAATCGCAGAGCCTCGATGTAAGTTATTGAACTTCAATAACCCAGCGCTTGGAAATCGGTGCCGCGGCAGGGCCGCGAAAGGCGGGGTAAATGGACGAGGTGGAGCGCGCCAGCGCCATCATGGCCGCGGTCGATGAGGGCTTCGACATGCAGCTCGCGCTGACCCAGGCGCTGGTCAGATTCCCCTCAATCCGAGGCGCCGAGCAAACTGCGCAGGATTTCATGGCCGGCCTCATGCGGGAGCGCGGCTGGGCGGTGGATCGCTGGCGCATTGATCTCGACGCGCTGCGCCATCTGCCCGGCTTCTCGCCGGTGCTTTCGGGCTATGAGGATGCGATCAACGTCGTGGGCTCGCTCCGTGCCGAGCGGCCGCGCGGCCGCTCGCTCATCCTCAACGGCCATATTGACGTCGTGCCGGTCGGCCCGCTCGATATGTGGACGCGGCCACCCTTCGAGCCCGAGATCCGCGAGAAATGGCTCTACGGCCGGGGCAGCGGCGACATGAAATCGGGCCTCGTCGCCTGCGTTGCTGCGCTCGACGCGCTGAAGCGCCTCGGCTACAGGCCCGCCGCCGACGTGCATGTGCAATCGGTGATCGAGGAAGAATGCACCGGCAACGGCGCGCTTGCCTGCCTGGCCCGCGGCTATCGCGCCGATGCGGCGCTCATTCCGGAGCCGCTCGGCGAGCAGCTCGTGCGCGCCCAGGTCGGCGTGCTCTGGTTCCAGGTGCATGTGCGCGGCATGCCGGTCCATGTGATGGATGCGGGCAGCGGCAGCAACGCGATCGAGGCCGCTTATGAGCTGATCCAGGCGCTGCACCGCCTGGAAGCGCGCTGGAACGCGCCCGAGCGCCGGCACCCGCATTACGCCCACCACCCGCATCCTATCAATCTCAACATCGGCAAGATTGCCGGCGGCGATTGGGCATCGAGCGTCCCGGCTTGGTGCGTGTTCGATGTCCGCGCGGCGCTCTATCCGGACCAGGACATCGCCGAGGCCCGGCGCGAGATCGAGACAGCGATCCGCGACGCGGCGCGCGCCAACCGCTTCCTCGCCAATGCACCGCCTGAGATCGTCTATGACGGCTTCGCGGCGGAGGGCTATGTGCTGAGCCGCGACGAGGACGCATCGGCAGTGCTGCGCCGGGCGCACCAGAGAAGTTTCGGCGCACCGCTGTCGGAGATCGCCGCCACGGGCACCACCGACGCCCGCTTCTTCGGCCTCTATGCCGACATTCCGGCGCTGGTCTACGGCCCGCGGGCCGAGGCGATCCACGGCTTCGACGAGCGCGTCGAACTCGGCTCGCTCCGGCGCGTCACACAGGCGATCGCGCTCTTCATCGCGGATTGGTGCGGCCTCGAACCGCTCTAGCCCGGATTTCTCCCACGGTCACGTGCTGATCGTGGGAGAGTTCCGGGCTAGGAGCGATAGACCGTGTAAGCCCAGGGACTCGCCACGAGGGTCAGGTGATGCGCCTTGCCGATATCGCTCACGGCAAAGCGCACTGGGATGACGTCGAGAAACGGGGCGTCCTCGAGCGTTGCGCGCTGCGCCTTGAAATAGCGGCCGAGATGGAAGAGTAGCTCGTAGCGTGCGGCGATCAGCTCTTCGCCTTCGAGTAGCGGCGTCGCCACGGCACCGCTGGCGGTCGTCTCGACGGTCCGCAGATGGCGCCGTTCGCCTGCGCCTGGCGGTGCCCGGAAGAGATCGATGAGCATGCCGTCCGCCGGAGCGCCGCGTAGCCCGTCGATCACTGCCACCGTCAAACGTCCGGCCGAGTGCGCGTCGCTCATGGCCTGACAACAGACCCGCAGCGGCGGGGTTCCGCCGCGGAGGACGGGCGGGATCACGGAGGTCTTGCTAGATCAGCCCGCCATCCACCGGAAGCGTATGACCCGTGACCATCGCGCCACCCGCGGCCAGGAACAGTATTGCCTCCGCGATGTCCGCCGGGGTGCAGACACGCTTCATGAGAGCGCTGTCGACATAGGCCTGCTTGCGCTCCGCCGGCCAGGCCCGCGTCCAGGGTGAATCGACGAGACCCGGCGCCACGGCATTGACCCGCACCTCCGGCGCCAAGGCTACAGCCAGCGAGCGCGTCAGGTTGACGAGCCCGGCCTTGCTCGCGCCATAGGCGATGCTGCTCCCGGGCCGGCCCAGCCCCGCCACCGATGCGGTGTTGACGATGGCGCCGCGCGACGCCTTCAGCACCGGAGTGGCCGCACGGCTGCAGCGGAAGGGGCCGATCAAATTGGTCGAGAGGATCGTCTGCCAGAAACTTTCGGTCATCGCATCGAGGTCGGCGAAATCGATCGGCGCGGTCGTGCCCGGCGTACCGGCATTGTTGACCAGGATGTCGAGGCCGCCCAATTGCTCGACGGCGCCTTTCACCATCTCCTCCGCCTCGCCCGCGCGTGACACGTCCCCCGGCGCCGAAGTGACCTGGTAGCCATGCGCCCGGAAGCGCTCGATCTCGGTTCGCGCGCGGTTATCCTCGGCAAGATGGTTCATCGCCACCTTGGCGCCGGCGAGCAGCAGCAGCTCCACCGTGGCGAGTCCGATGCCCGAAGCGCCGCCGGTGACCAGGGCCGCCTTTCCTCGCAAATCCGCGGTGATCATCCCGTCCTCCCTTGTGCAACCCGCCGGGGGGTGTGGAACGGTGCCGCACCGACTCTTGTAGCCAGGGGTGCCGCTGGAGATTATCATCACCTCGTGGGGGGAAGCGAATGCCGCGCCTGATTGTGCTGTTGCTTATCACCGTTGGCATGGCCGGTTGCGCCGGGCGGACCTACACGATCGAAGCGGCAAGCGCCGCCGACGCGGGCGCGCGTGCCCAGCGCTATTGCCGGCTGCAATCGGCGACCGCCGAGCTGACCGGCGTGCAGCAGCAGGGCGGCAAATCGATCGAGGTCTATCAGTGTGTGCCGGGCGCAGCGGAGCCGGCGACGCCCCTCGACGCGACGATGTAGCCGGCCGCGGCGGGATCAGTAGCCCAGCGCGCAGCCGTCCTTGCGCGGCTCGGACCCGCCGATGAGCGCGCCGAGCTTGTGGTCGATATAGATCGCCTGACAACCGCCCAGCGGCTTGATCACGCGCTCGATCGCATGGCCGCGCCGTGCCAGCTCGGCCTCGATCTCGGCGGAAATGGTCGCTTCAAGCTGCAGCTTGCCCTCGAAGGCGAAGCTGCGCGGCGCCTCCGCCGCCTGTTGCGGATCGAGGCCCTCGTCGAGGAGTCGCGACAGCACGCTCGCGTGACCGGTCGCCTGGTAGTTGCCGCCCATAACACCGAACGGCATCACCGCGCGCCCCTCCTTGGCGAGCATGCCGGGGATGATCGTGTGCAGCGGTCGCTTGCCCGGCGCAATCGCGTTGGGATGGCCTGGGATGACGCGGAACATCGACCCGCGGCTATGCAGCATCACGCCACTTTCCGGCGCGAAGACGCCGCAGCCGAATTCGTGGAAGAGCGAGTTGATGAAGGAAATCGCGTTGCGGTCGCGATCGACCACACAAAGATAGACCGTATCCTTGTGCTCGGGCTCGTCCCAGTCGACACCGGCCGAGGCGCGAGCGAGATCGATGCGACGGCGCACGCTCTCGGTATAAGCGTCGGAAAGGAACCGCTCGACCGGCACCTTCGCCTGGTGCGGATCGCCAAACAGGGCATCGCGGGCGCGATAGGCCGCCTTGGTCGCTTCCGCAATGAGGTGAATGCGATCGACCTCGGCGCAGCGTGGCGACAGGTCGAAAGCCTCGAGCGTGCGGAGGATCATCAGTGCCGCGAGCCCCTGGCCGTTGGGCGGGCATTCGAAGACATCGTGACCGCGATAGGGCGCGACGATCGGTGTCACCCATTCGGAACGCTGGCGCGCGAAATCCTCGAGCGAATGCAGCCCGCCGAGCTCGTTGCAGCGCCGGACGATGTCCGCGGCCACCGGACCCTCATAAAATCCGCGGCGCCCGTCCTTGGCGATCCGCCGGAAGGTTGCCGCCAGCGCCGGCATCTTGAGCCGCTCGCCGAGGCGCGGCATGCGGCCATTCGCCATGAAGACGCGCGCCGCGCCCGGATCGCGACCGATCTTCTCGGCAAGGGCAGAAAAGCTGAAATCCCAAGCCGGCCGCGGCGAGACGAACACGCCCTCCTCGGCGAGTTTTATGGCGGGGGCGAGCAGCGCCGCCATGTCCTTGGTGCCGTAGGCCTCGAGCAGCGTGCACCAACCCTCGACAGCGCCGGGTACCGTCGCCGCATGGACGCTCTCGACCGGAATCGCGGAAAACCCATGCTCGCGATACCACTCGACGGTGGCCTTCATCGGCGCCATGCCGGAGGCGTTGAGTGCTACAGGCGTGCCGGCGGCCTTGGGCGCGTAGAGCGCGAAGCAGTCGCCGCCGACACCCGTCATGTGCGGCTCGACGACGCACAGCACCGCTGATGCAGCAATCGCCGCATCGACCGCATTGCCGTCGGCGCGCAGCACATCGAGGGCGGTGAGTGTCGCCAGCGGATGGGATGTCGCGGCCATCGCCTCGCCCGCCACCACCGCCGAGCGGCGCGGCTGATGAAAATCACGCATGCATGTCCCCGGAGAACCTGAGAAAAGCCTCGTTCCTCTGCCGGCGCGGCTTATGGCACCGGTGGCGCGGCAGAGCAAGCCGTCGGCGACATCGGCCAGGGCGGCCCGCTATCGTGCCGCCCGGCCAGTGCCGCCCCGCCCGCTCGCGGCGTGAACATAGAGATCGTCGCGGCGGAGTTCGGTCCGGACGAGGCGCTGCGGGATCTCGTAGCGGACTAACTTGCGGTGATCCTCGAGCAGCCGTTCGGCGTCATAGACGCTGTTGAACTTCCACAAACTTTGGAAGAAGTTGGTTTGCCCGCGCAGCAGCTGACAGCCGACCAGCCGCGCCGTCCCGCGCAACGCCTGCCAGCCGAGATGCTTGCGGTTGAGCACCTGCTGCGTCTCGACGAGCTTGCGGTAAAACAGGGCGGTCGGCAGCCGCGTCGGCAGAACCGCGTGCTGAATGTCGAAGAGCCGGTAATCGCGACTTGCCAAGCGCCGGGCGTCGGTCGCCCAGCTCTCGGTGCCGGGATAGGGCGTGTTGACGCTGATATTCACAACCTCAGGCACCTCGAGGCACCATTGCCGCACGGTGTCGAAGCGCGCTTCGTCCCAGTCGGGATCGGCGATGATGTTGATCGCGACGTTGATGCCGAGCGAGCGGGCGAATTCGAGCGCCTCCACATTGCCGCTCAGCGAGGCGCGCTTGCGATAGAGGCGCAACCCCTCTTCATCCAGGGCTTCGATACCGAGGAACATGTACTCGAGGCCGATCTCTTTCCACCGGCGAAAGACATCGCGGTTGCGCAGCAGAACGTCGCCGCGCGTTTCCAGATAGTACCGCTTCTCGATGCCCGCTCGCGCCACGGCATCGGCAATGGCAAGCCCATGTCGCTCCTGGATGAAAGCGACATCGTCGACGATGAAGACGCCCGGCTCGCGGATGGATTGCAGATCCTCGACGATCCGCTCGACGCTGCGCAGGCGGTAGCTGCGGCCGTAGAAGGTCCAGGCGCTGCAGAAGGCGCAATCCCAGGGGCAGCCGCGCGAGAATTCGATGGAAGCGCAGGGATCGAGGGGGCCGAGGAAATATTTCCGGCGCCGCCGCAGCAGGTGCCGGGCGGGCTGGAGGTCGTCGAGGCTGTCGGCAAAGACCGGCGGAGGACCGGCTCCATAGCGGCCGACCAGCCCGGGAACGCGCGCAACCGCGCCTGGCCCCTGCCCCACCGCCTCGAGCAGCGGCACGATCCCGGATTCCCCTTCGCCTTTCAGCACGCAATCGATCGCGCCGGCGCCATCGGCGAGGATCGCCTCAGCGACGAAGGATGCGCTGTGCCCACCGACGCAGACGAAGCAGCGGGGCAGCAGCTCCTTGGTGAGCTTGGCGAGATCGATGACTTCCGGAACATTCGCCAGGTAGTTGCAGGAAAACGCGACTACGTCCGGATGCCAGGCCTGGAGCAGTCTTCGGTAGCGACGCTCGTCATCGACCTGGAGATCGAGAAGCCGTGCTTCATGGCCGGACCGCACGACTGCGGCCGCGACAAGCTCGAGGCCGAGAGGCTCAAGCCGCAGAAACACCTTGGAATACATGAGAGGACCGGGATGGACGCCGAGGAACTTCATCGATCGACCGCCTTGCCGCGAAATTGTCGGTGATAACGTTCTTCCTCGGCGCTTGTACCTGCACCGCGGAGCAACCGGCATCCGGTAGAGAGTGCAGAAACGCCCACGAGGCGACCGGACAAGCGTCGATCCCGCCGTTCAGGCGACAACTCTGATGCGGATCTTCTTCGAGACGACAGGGGGGTCGAAAGGAATGTGCTCGGCATCGCCCAGCACGAGCTGCAGTGTGTGGTACCCGCGCGGCAGCTCAATGCGCGCTTCGGTCTGTCCCGCTCCGAAGTGGAGATGCTTCTTGTCCTGCGGGATCGGCACGTTCGGATCGAGCGGTTCGCCCACATCGACGAACAGGTGGTGATGGCCGGTATTCGGCGTCTTCACGCTGGCCGGCGCCACCCCCATGTTGCGCAGCCCGAACTTGCACCAGAATGGGCTACGCACCGTCTGCCGGTCGCGCGGCGCGATGAAATAAAGATAGGCTCCCTTGGGCGCCGGCGTCGTGCCGCCGAGCGCCGGGACAGCCCGGACGGTAAGCGAAGGCGCGGCGAGCAGCAGCAAGCGGCGGGACATCGAGCGAGACAAGGGCCCCTCCTTTGACTAACCCGGATTGCTCAAGTGGTCAGGGGGTGCGCGCAACGCGGAAGCCGTGACCGAGATAGCGCACCGAGCTGTCGTAGGAATCGCGGCTCGCCGCGCGTAGGTAGCCGGGGTCGTTCTGCCAGGAGCCGCCGCGCAGCACATGTTGCGCGCAGTCCGGCGCATCCCAGGCCGCGCCGTCGGCGGGCGCGCCGGCGTAATTGTGGTGCCAGCAATCGGCGACCCATTCGGCCACGGCGCCGGTCATATCGTGGAGACCGTAGGGATTGGGCGGGAAGCTGCCCACGGCAAGCGGCGCTTTCGGGTTGTAAGGCTCGCCGCATCCCTTGCAATCGGCCATGCCGAGCGCGAGCTCGTTTCCCCACCAGTACCGCGTCACGGTGCCGCCGCGCGCGGCGAATTCCCATTCGGCTTCGGTCGGCAGGCGATAGGTTTCGTTGAGTGTCTTGCCGAGCCAGGCGACGAAGCGCATCGCATCATCCCAGCTCACATTCGTCATCGGTGCCCGATCGTCGCCGGCCTCAATAGTGGGGCAGGCCGAGGCGGCGACGCACGCCTTCCACTCGCGCACGGTCACCGGATAGCGGGCGATCGAGAAGGCTTGGAGCGTGACGCGATGGATCGGCTTTTCCGACGGATCCTCGTTGCTCCCCATCAGGAAGCTGCCGCCGGGAAGCGACACCATCTCGGGAGCGACGGGCTTGGCTTTTGACGGGGCGGCCGGCGGTGGGACGACGACCCGCCGCTGATCTTCGGCGCGCGGCGGCACGGCCGGTGTTGGCGGCGGTCGCAGCGTCGCGACCGTCTCACCGGTTGCCGGTCCGGATTTGCTTTCCAGGAGCGGCGGCAGCTCTGAGATCGCCCGGGGAGCGGCCGTCATCCACCAATAGCCGCCGACGGCGAGAAGCGCCGCGGCGAGGGCAGAGGCACCAAGCAGCTGGCGCCGCGTACGCCGGACCTTGGCGACCGCCTCGGGGTCGGGAAGCACGCGATAGACGCGTACGGGCTCGGTGATGTTCTTCACCTTGTGGTCGCCGAGCGACTGATAGCCGACGACCAGCTTGTTCTTCACCAGCTCATAGATGCCGCCCGAGATATAGACGCCGCCGGGCGCGCACAGCTCCTGCAGTCGAGCCGCCAGGTTGACGCCTTCGCCATAAACGTCCTCGTCGCTGTCGATGACGATGTCGCCGAGATTGACGCCGATGCGAAACTGGATCCAATGCTGCCGCGCCAAAGCGGCGTTGCGCCCGGCCATGCTTTGCTGGATTACGACCGCGCAGCGCACGGCTTCCACCGGGCTGTCGAACTCCGCGAGAAAGCCGTCGCCCATCCATTTGACGATGCGACCGTGATGATCGGCAACCGAAGGTTCTATCAATTCGCGCCGATGCCGTCTGACGCGGAAAAGCGTCCCTTCCTCGTCGAGCCCCACCAGCCGGCTGTAGCCCGCAATGTCCGCCGCCAGAATTGTCGCCAGCCTGCGTGGGCGCCCTGGGTCCTCGCTGCCCTGCATGGCTCGTCACTGCCCCGGCAGGAAAAGCATACTGCCGCAGCAAGACTCAAAGCCACGGTTTCCTTCGTCCAGTGTCTAACCGCGCCTCGCCAAAGACCGGCTCGCGCCTCTGAGGGCGCCGCTTGTGAGAGTGATGCCCTTTGCCTAGGTTCGGCGCAGATCGCGACACAGGGGAAGCGCCATGGAGCTCGCTTACGTCTATGACGGTCTGCGCACGCCGATCGGCCGCCATGCGGGCGGGCTGGCACCGGTCAGGCCGGACGACCTGCTGGCCGGAGTGATCAAGACCTTGGTCGAGCGCAACCCGTTCAAGCCGGCCGACTATGAGGACGCGGTCATCGGCTGCACCAATCAGGCGGGCGAGGATGCGCGCAATGTGGCGCGGCACGCGGCGCTGCTGGCGGGGCTGCCGACCAGCATCGGCGGGCTCACCGTCAACCGGCTTTGCGGCAGCGGGCTTGCAGCGATGGTCGACACGGCGCGGGCAGCGAGCTGCGGCCAAGGTGACCTCTTCATTGCCGGCGGCGTCGAAAGCATGAGCCGCGCTCCCTTCGTCATGGCGAAGTCCGAGAGCGCGTATAGCCGCGAGATGAAGGCGTTCGACAGCACCATCGGCGCCCGTTTCCCCAATCCGCGCATCGCCAAGTCCTACGGCCAGGACACGATGCCGGAGACCGCCGATAATGTCGCGCGCGACCACGCCATCAGCCGTGAGGAAAGCGACCGCTTCGCCCTCGCCTCGCAGGAAAAATACGCCCGCGCCAAGGCGGCCGGCTTTTACGACCAGGAGCTGCTCGCTGTGAGTGTTCCCGGCGCGAAGAAGGGCAGCGAGACGGTGATCGCGCAAGACGAGCATCCGCGCCCCAATACGACGATGGAAAGGCTGTCACAGCTGAAGCCGCTCTTCGCGGGCGGCGTGGTCACCGCGGGCAACGCTTCCGGCATCAATGACGGTGCGGCGGCGCTCATCATCGGCAGCAAGCACGCCGGCGAGAAGGCTGGCAAGGCACCGGTCGCGCGCGTTCTTTCCGCCGCCATCGCCGGGGTCGAGCCGCGCGTGATGGGCCTTGGGCCGGTGCCCGCCTCGCAGAAGGCGCTGGAGCGCGCCGGGCTCGCGCTCAAGGACATGGACGTAATCGAGCTCAACGAAGCCTTCGCCAGCCAGGTTCTCGGCTGCCTCAAGTTGCTCGACGTCCGCTTCGACGACGAGCGCGTCAACCCGAATGGCGGCGCCATCGCCATCGGCCATCCGCTGGGCGCCTCCGGCACGCGGCTCGCGCTCACCGCCATCCGCCAGCTCCAGCGCACGGGCGGTCGCTATGCGCTGGTGACAATGTGCATCGGCGTCGGCCAGGGCATCGCGGCGGTGCTCGAGCGGGTCGGCACGGCATGAGCACCGCGGCGGAGCCCGCCGCCTTGCAGTTTCCGCATGCGGCGGCGCCGGCGCCGGGAACGGCGCTCGTGGTGGCGCCGGGCCTGCGCTGGCTGCGCATGCCGCTGCCCTTTCAGCTCAACCACATCAATCTCTGGCTGATCGAGGACGGGGCTGGCTGGGCGATCATCGACACCGGCATCAACAACGCCGAGACGCGCGCGCTTTGGGAGAAGCTCCTTGCCGGAGCACTCGACGGCCGGCCGGTGACGCGGCTGATCTGCACACATTTCCATCCCGATCATATGGGCCTCGCCGGCTGGCTCACCGAAAAGCTCGGCATCGAGCTTTGGGCGACGGAAGGTGAATGGCAGCATGCGCGCCAGGCGATCGCCGACCGGCCCGGCACGTTTTATGACGACCTGCTCGATTTCTATCGCCGCATCGGCTTCGCCGATGTCGCAGAGACGATCAAGGTCGGCCGGCCGCAGAGCTATCGCAGCCTGGTCTCTCCGGTGCCCGAGCGATTCCACCCGCTCAAGGACGGGATGGAATTCGCCATCGGCGCGCGGCGCTGGCGGGTGATCATCGGCCGCGGCCATGCGCCGGAGCATGCCTGCCTTTACTGCGCCGAGCTCGATCTCTTGATCGCGGGCGATCAGGTGCTGCCCAAGATCTCGCCCAATGTCAGCCTCTGGCCGCGCGCTGACGATCAGGATCCACTCGGCAGCTTCATCGCGTCGCTGAACACGCTCGAGCGCGCCGTGCCCGACAGCGCCTTCGTGCTGCCATCGCACAATCTGCCCTTTTACGGCCTGCACGCACGGATCGACCAGCTGCGCCAGCTTCACCGGCAAAGAGTGGCCGAGATCGTCGCCCATTGCCGCGAGCCGCGCACCGGCGCCGAGATCATGCCGGTGCTGTTCAGCCGCGCGCTCGACCGCCATCAGCTGGGCTTCGCCATCGGCGAGACTATGGCGCATCTCGCCCGCGCAGTGGCGGGCGGCGGCCTTCAGCGCCACGAGCGCGCGGACGGCGTCTGGCTCTTTCAGCGCGCCTGAGCTTCGAGACTTCGCTTGAGCATCGCGCCGAACGCGGCGAAGATCTTCGGGACATGGACGTGCTTATAGGCAAAGAGCTCCGGCGAATCCCGGAGATGCACCGCCATCGTCGCGTTGGCCTCGAACACCACGATGTTGCCCGCCGCGTCGAGCGCGAAATCGATGCCGCAGAAGTCGAGGTCGAGGCGGCGGCCGATCTCGGCAAGCGCCGCCCATGCCCTGCGCCGGAGAGCGTGGGCGGGATCGGCGAGGAAGCGCTCCTCCTCGGCGCGCTTCCAGGACGGATGCTGCATGTCGGCCGAGAAGTAATGCACGAGCCAGTGCTGCGAGATCGCAAGATGGTAGGGATAGGGAGTGCGGTCGGCGAAGATCACCCGGTATTTGCGGTAATAGCCATCGGGCGAGCGGCACTCGCGATAGGCGGTGAGATAGAAGGCTTCGGCCTCGCCGAGCTCGGCGGCGGCAAGCTCCGCCGGCCCTGCGAGAAGCTGCACGCCCTTGCCGCCATGCGCGCCTTCCGGCCGCAGGATCAGCGGGAAGCCTAGCCGGGCTGCCGCGCGTCCATCAGCCAGCTCGGCACGCGAGAGGCGGATCACCGGCGGCACGGCGACATCGGCAAGGCCGGAGAGCAGCTCCGGCAGGCGATGGCGCGCGGTGCGCGCCACGCTCTCCGGCGGATTGAGCAGCGGGGCGCTTTGCCGCGCAAGGAAATGGTCGACCTCCGGCAGGAGCGGACCGACGCGATCGGGATCGCCCGCGGCGTTGAAGACGAGATCGTAGGGCGGGAGGCGTTCGCCCTCGCCCTCCTTGGCGTAATCGATGAACCAGGTGATCCGCGTCGCCGTCGATGCCGGGAAAAGCGCCTCGATCGGCACATTGCCGAGCCCGGCCGCGGCAAGAACGAGCACGCGCAGCTTCTCCTCCGGCGCCGGCTCGACGAAGACGCTCTGCCGCCCATAGGCGGCGTCGCAATGGGCGCGCGCTTCAGCGAGCCGCCCTTCGTTTTCCAGGATCGCCGCCAGGTTGCGATGCGCGCCGACGAGATCGGGATCGAGACGGAGGGCGAGCTCGTACCAGCGCTTCGCCTGGCGGGCCTGTCCCGCCTGAAAGCAGGCGGTGGCGACGTTGTAGAGAGCGAGCGGCGCGCGCGCGGCGAGCGCGTCGGCGGCAAGCTCGGCCGCCATCGCCTCGGCCGCCTCGCCCTTGCCACGCCAGGCGGCGGCGAGCGCGCGGTAAAGCGCGGGATCGAGCGGCGAATGCGCCACAGCCTCTTCGAGTGCGGCCACGGGGTCGGCAGTCATGACCCGGAGCCTAGCATGCCCGGAACGGCGCCGCCCGGGCCGCTTGCCTCGCCCTTGTGCGCGTGCTTTGCTCGGCTAGCGGGAGGAGCCATGGGCAAGATTCGCGATCTCGATGGCGCGCTGTCGGCGATCACCGATGGGGCGACGCTGGTCGTGCCGGCCGATTATGCCGGCGTCGCCATGGAGGCGACCCGCGCGCTCGTCCGCCGCGGCGTCAAAGGGCTCCATCTCGTGACCTTGCCCACCTCCTCGCTCCAGGCGGAGCTGTTGATCGGCGCCGGCGCCGTCGAGACCATCGAGACCTCGGCGGTGGGTTTCGGCGAGCTGGGATCGGCGCCGCGCTTCACCGCCGCGGTGCTCGCCGGCGCGCTGAAGCTCAAGGACGCGACCTGCCCTGCCATCCATTCGGCGCTGCGCGCGGCGGAAATGGGCAATCCCTTCGGCGCGCTGCGCGGCCTCGTCGGCTCCGACATCCTGCGCCAGCGTCCCGACTGGCGCGTCATCGACAATCCCTTCGCCGAGAACGACCCGATCGTGCTGCTGCCGGCGATACGGCCCGACGTGGCGCTCTTTCACGCGCCGCTTGCCGACCGCAACGGCAATGTCTGGGTCGGCCGCCGGCGGGACCTCTTCACCCTCGCCCACGCCTCCGCGCTGAGCGTCGTCACGGTCGAAGCGCTGCACGAGGGCGATCTGCTGGCCGATGAAGTGACGGCGGCCGCGACCATTCCTGCCTTCTACATCGAGGCGGTGGCACCGGCCCCGCGCGGCGCTTGGCCGCTCAAGATGGGCGATCTCTACGGCGAGGACACGCAGCACCTCCTCGACTACATCAGGCTCGCCGCCAGCGAGGAAGGCTTCCGCCGTTACCTCGATACCCATGTCTTTCCCCGCCGCGCCGCCTGAGATGAGCGGCATCAAGCTCGAAGAGGTGCTGATCGACGTGGTGCTGCGCCTCATCACCGGCGCGCGCCATGTCGCCGTGGGCGCTAATTCGCCGATCCCGGCGGCCGCCGCTTTCCTGGCGCAGCTGCTCTCGCCCGACGGTCCCAATGTCTCGCTGCAGCAGAGCCCCGAGCACAATCTCTGGACCGATGGCGGGCGCGAGCTCTTCGACAGCGCCGGTCAGGGACGCATCGATGTCTTCTTCTTTTCCGGCGCGCAGATCGATGGCGGCGGCAACATCAATCTCAACGCGATCGGCGATTACGCCCATCCCAAGGCGCGCTTTCCCGGCGCCTATGGCTCGGCCTATCTCTATTTCATGGTGCCGCGCATCGTGCTCTTCCGGCTCGAGCATTCGCGCCGGACGCTGGTCGAGAAGGTCGACTTCATCAGTGCGCCCGGCACCAGCCCACCCAACGTCTTCCGCCGCGGGGGGCCGATTGCGCTGGTGACGCCGCTCTGCCATTTCGGCTTTGACAAGGAGCGCGCGCGCTTCCGCCTCGAGAGCATCCATCCCGGCCACAGCCTCGAGGAAGTGCTGGACAATACGGGCTTCGCCTTCGACCGGCCCGAGCGCGTCCCCGAGACGCCAGCGCCCTCGCCCGAGACGCTGCGCCTGCTGCGTCAGACCGTGGCGCCGCAGCTCGCGCGGATCTACCCCAAATTCGCCGAGAGCGTGTTCGGGATCCCGGTCGCCTCGGCGGTCGCGTGACGGTGATGTCGGCGGAGCTATGTCAGCGATGTACATCATTGAGAAGAAATTTTCGGTACCTCAATGACGCGGTAGCCGGCCTCCGCCGCACCCTACGCTGTCAGAATCCTAACACAGCACCCCTCAGCACGGCCGTTTTCCTCATCCGCAAGGTGACGCGGAAACGCGGCACCAAATCTCAACAGGACTGATCGCACATGACTGATGCCGTTTCCCCCGGCGCGCTCGCCGGGCTCCGCGTGATCGATCTGAGCCGCGTGCTCGGCGGCCCCTCCTGCACCCAGATCCTCGGCGATCACGGCGCCGAGGTGATCAAGATCGAGCCGCCGCAGGGCGACGAGACGCGAAGCTGGGGCCCACCCTTTCTCGGCGATGCCGCTTCCTATTACCACGGCGTCAACCGCAACAAGCGCGGCATCGCCCTCGACCTCACCAAGCCCGAAGCGCGGGACGTTCTCTTCCGCCTGCTCGACCGCGCCGACGTGCTGGTGGAGAATTTCAAGACCGGGACGCTGGAGCGCTGGGGAATGGGCTATGACGCAGTGCTCAAGGAGAAATTCCCGCGCCTCGTCCATTGCTGCATCTCGGGCTTCGGCGCCGACGGACCGCTTGGCGGATATCCCGGCTATGACGCGGCGGTGCAGGGCATGGCCGGGCTCATGAGCCTCAACGGCGAGGCCGAGGGCGACCCGCTGCGCGTCGGCGTTCCGGTGGTCGACCTCGCCACCGGGCTCAACGCCGCGCTCGCCATCATGATGGCGCTGCAGGAGCGCCAGCGCTCGGGCCAAGGCCAGCTCGTCGAGGCGACGCTCTACGATTGCGCGGTGGCGCTGCTCCATCCCTATGCGGCCAACTGGTTCCTGTCGCAGAAGCCGCCGAAGCGCACCGGCAATGCCCATCCCAATGTCTCGCCTTATGATCAGTTCCGCACCCGCACCAAGCGCATCTTCCTCGCCGTCGGCAACAACCGGCAATTCGCGCGCTTCTGCGCCGAAATCGGCAAGCCCGGGCTCGCCGAGGACAAGCGCTTTCGCGACAACAAGGACCGCGTCGTGAACCGCGCCGCGCTCCGCGCCGAGATCGAAGGCGCGATGGCGGAGATCGATGGCGAGGCGCTTTGCATGCGCCTCCTAGACCGCGGCGTCCCCTGCGGCGTGGTGCAGGAGCTTGGCGACGTGCTGACGCATCCGCATACGCTCCATCGCAAGATGGTCTATGAGCGGGGTGAGTACCGGGCCGTCGGCGCGCCGATCAAGCTCTCGCGCACCCCGGCAGCGTTACGTCGCCTGCCGCCGCGCTTCGGCGAGGCCAATCGCGAGGTGCTGCGCGAGGCGGGCTATTCCGAGGCCGAGATCGCCCGGCTGATCGATGCCGGCGTGATCGCCGAGGCGATCCGCCCGGCGGCGCAGAATTGAGGGCCGCCATGGACGACAACCGCCCCGCCGCCCTGCCGCTTACCTCGCGCGCCGCCTATCCGATCTGGACGAGCGACAACCTCCGCTATGGCGACACCGACCGCCAGGGCCATGTCAACAACGCGGTCTTCGCCACTTTCTGCGAGAGCGGGCGCGTCAGCTTCCTCTACGACGAGAAGCTGGACCTGCGCGGACCCGACGCTAATTTCGTCATTGTCCGGCTCGAGCTCGATTTCCGCGCCGAACTCTTCTATCCCGGCACGGTTGATATCGGCACGCGCGTGCTGTCGATCGGCAAGAGCTCCTTCCGCCTGGGACAAGGCGTTTTCAAGGGCGAGCTCTGCGCCGCTACCGCCGAATGCATCATGGTGCTGGTGGACGACCGCACGCGCCGCTCCATCCCGCTACGCCCGCAGCTCCGCGCCTGGCTCGAGGCGCGGCTCGCTCCCTTCGAAGGAGGCCGCTCATGACCGCCAAAGCGCCGCGCTTTCCGCAGCTCGCCGCCGAAGCGCTCGACCCGGAGCAGCGCCGCGTCGCCGACGAGATCCTCAAGGTCTCGAGCGGCGGTCTGGGCGGGCCCTATAATTTCCTGCTGCGCAGCCCCGTGCTTGCCGACCGGGTGCTGAAGCTCGCCGATTATCTCCGCTTCAACACCTCGGTGCCGCGCCGCCTCAACGAGATGGCGATCCTGATCCAGGCGCGGCTCTGGACGGCGCAGTACGAATGGTGGGCGCATCATCCGCTGGCCCTCAAGGCGGGGCTCGCGCCGCATATCGCCGAGGCGCTCAAGGCAGGCCTGCGGCCGGAGCCGATGCAGCCGGACGAAGCGGTGGTCTATGATTTCTGCGTCGAGCTCTGCAAACGGCAGAAGGTGTCCGATGCCACCTTCGCCCGCGCCCGGTCGCTGCTGGGGGAGCAGCCGGTGATCGATCTGGTGGCGCTCACCGGCTTCTACGCGCAAGTCTCGATGATCCTCAATGTCGCCGAAGCCGGCATTCCCGGCGGCGGCGCGCCGCCGCTCGCGCCGATGGAGGACCCGTTGCCGCTCGCGGGATGAGCCGCGGCAGTAGCCATGCGCCTGCGGTAAATATTTGCTGAATAGAGCGCCCTACACATCGGGTTCGATTAGCACTTCCGTAATCGTTTCACGGCATTTTTGGGCGCTTTACTGTCGCGGAACAGGGCGGATGTCGCGCGCTATCGACGACGTGAAGAACTGGATGAATATGTTCCGCTGGATCGTCAAGCTCATCCGCGACGAATACCAGATCGACGAGACGCGGCTGACCCGCACCGCCGCGCTCGAGACCGATTGCGGACTCTCGCCCGAGCAGATCGAAGAAGTGCTTGGCACGATTTCCGAAAGCTTCAGCATGCGCTTTCCCGACGGCACGCTCGACGAGGTGCTGAAACTCGAGGAGCTCTGCATGCTCGCGAGCTGGGTCAAGGGCTTCTACAAGCGCCCCGAATTCATCTCGGCCGGTTTCGAAGCCAAGTGTCGCTCGGCCAATCCGGGGATTGCCGCCTAGTCAGCAGGCGTTTCGATCGTGCAGATGGGCAAAAGTCCGCAGCATGATCTTGAAATCAAGAGCCAGAGACCAGCGATCGATATATTCGAGATCGAGCCGGACGCGCTCCTGGGCTTGCTGCAGCGTCTGCGTCGGGCCACGAAATCCGCTGATCTGGGCAAGGCCGGTAATGCCGGGCCTCACCCGATGCCGGGCAAAATAATCGCGAACCGCCTCATGATAAAGCCGGTCGGGCGCCCGCATGGCCACGGGATGAGGGCGCGGCCCGACGATGGACATAGAGCCGGCCAAGACATTGAAGAGCTGGGGCAACTCATCGAGGCTCGTGCGCCGCAGGAACCGGCCGATGCGGGTGATGCGCGGATCGTTGAGCGCGACCTGCCGGCGGCCGTCGTGGTCTGTCTGATCCGTGTATAGGGTGCGGAATTTCAGCACCTCGATAATCTCGTTGTTGAAGCCGAAGCGCCGCTGGCGAAACAGGGCAGGCCCGCGACTGCCGAGCCGCACAGCCGCAGCGATCGCGAGCATCAAGGGGCCCAGGACGAGAAGCGCCGCGGCGGCAAGCGAGACATCTTCCAGCCGCTTCCAGAGCGCGCTCCAGTTCTTGAGCGGCCGATCGGCGAGCGCGGCAAGCGGCACTCCCTGGCGCCATTCGATATTCCTGATCCCGAGCTGCCGCGTCGGCAGGTCGATCCAAAGGCGCAGATCGATCGGCAGCGCGCGCAAACGCTCGACCAGACCGCCAATGCGAGCGGTCGGCGTGCACGGCAGTGCGATGATGATCTCGTCGACCAGCGACTCCCGTACCATGCGCATGAGCGCTTCGATGTCGCCAAGGCGGAGGCCGCCGGGCTCCGCAGGCGCTTTTCCCGATTCCTCGTCGAAGAGACCGGCCAGAGATATCGACGGCCCGCCATAGGCGCGCAGTTCATCGACCAGTCGCATGGCGTCGGATCCGGCGCCGATGATCGCTACTCGACGCCGAAGGCGACCCGACAGGGTCCATCGCTTCACCATGCGTGCAAGCGCCAACCGGACAGCCACCAGCCCGGTCGCGCCGACGACGCTCCAGGTCATCAGCCAGATGCGCGAGTAATATGCCGAGGTCTTCGTGAGAAAGGCGATCAAGAGGCCGGCCAGTATGATGACGCCCCAGCCGACGAGAAGGCGTTTCAGCGTCCATCCCAAGAGCGCAAAGCGTGAAAACTCGTAGAGACCGAGGCTGCCGAACAGCGCCGTCGCGGCGACCCCGAAGACCAGGCCGATCAACCCAATGACCTGAGGATCGAAGCGGTTCTCCGGGTTGATGACGTCGTAGCAGTAAAGGCTGAGGAGTCCCGAAACAGCGATCCAGACGAGATCAAAGGCGCGCAGCACTCCGCATAGAATCGGTGTCTCGATGGGGGCGACCGACCGCGCACGGCTCCCCTTGGGGACGGTCGACGCGGTCGGCGCCGTGTCGATCGACCCGCTCATTTTCGACCGGAGTAGTAGCTGCTGCGCGCGTAATAGAGACCGGAATCCGGATAGCCGTAGCGTGCATGTTTTCGGACATCCACCCGGGAAAGCACGATGCCCGCAATGGACGCGCCCGCCGCAGCAAGCACGGCGATGCCCTTGACGGCATGAGTGCGGCGGGATTCCGCCCACCGGACCAGGAACAGCGTTTTGTCCATCATACGCGCAAGCGGCAGTGTATCCGAGACCGACAACACCGGCGCGGAGTCCGCGATCACCAGATCGTGCGATTGCGCGAGCGTCCGCAACAGCCCGGTCATCGCCTCCGAGGCAAGCAATCCGGCCGGATTGCGGGTCGCTTCTCCCGCCGGGATGACGTCGATCCCGGTCCGCGGATCCGTGTGCGTCGCCTCTTCGAGCGAGGCGTTCCCGGCGAGAAACTCGACGAGGCCCGGTTTCAAGGGCACGCGGAGCGCAATGTGCGCGCTGGGCTTGCGCAGATCGCAATCGAGGAAGGCCACCTTGCGGCCATTGCTCGCCTGCATGCAGGCGAGAGCGACGGCAACCGCGGACTTGCCCTCCTTGGGCAAGGAGGACGTCACCAGAAGAGTTCGCGGGACGCGCTCGGGATCGAGGAGAAAGAGCTTGGTACCGAGATTGCGAATCGCCTCGGCGAAATTCGTCCGATCATTCTCTATGAAATCGGCCGAGCGCAGAGCCCGCGGCGCCACCGAAGGCACGAGACCGAGAGCCGGCAACGAGGTCGCCTGCTCGACCTGATCCATGCTGCGGAAGCCCTGATCGAGGCGTTCCACGGTGAAGGCCAGAGCGATCCCGATCATCAGCCCCAAGGCGAGCGCCGAGGGCACGACGATCGACAGCCTCGGGAATACCGGAGCGAGCGGCACATCCGCATGCGAAACGACACGCGCATCAGGTTGCTGCAGGTCGTCGGACTGACTGCTCGTCTCCTTGAAGCGGGCCAGCAGATTGTCATAGAGCGCCCGGTTCGCGTCGGCATCACGCTCCAGAGCCCGGAGCTGCACCTCAGATCGATCGAGTGCCGCGAGCCTCTGCTTGTGCTCGTCGAGGCTCGCCCGCAATGACGCTTCCCGCGAGCGTGCGACCACCACCTGGTTTTGAAGCCCGCGGATGATCTTCGCGATCTCGGCATCGATCTTCCGCTGCAGGTCGCGGATCTCGGCGCGCGCCGAGATGACCGTCGGATACTCGTCGCCGAAATGCGTCGAGAGCTCAGCCATGCGGCGCTCCGCCTGCGCCTGTTGCTCGCGAAGCGTCTGGATCAGCGGCGATTGCAGAACTTCGCCTACCGTTGTCAGTGCCGCAGGCGAGCCCGCCATAGCGGAAAGCTGCGCCACCTTCGCTTCGGCTGCCGCACGGTCGGCCTGCGCCTGAACGAGTTGACTGCTGATCCCCGACACCTCCTGCGCTGCGATTGTCGAGTCCTTGGCGCGAAGAAGGCCGGCATGCGCACGGAAATCCTCGGCCGCGCGCTCCGACGCGACGACCTGATCGCGCAGACCGGCGAGATGCTCGCTGAGCCAGGTGTTGGCGCGCTTCGTCGCCTCGAACTTCTCCTCGACCTGCGCCACGATGTAGAATTCGACCAGCGCGTTGACTGCCGTCGCGGCCACATGAGCATTCCCCGCGTCGAGGCTGATGCGGATTACGCGCGAACGCGGCTCCGGCTCGACCGAGAGGCGCCGGAGGAATGCGTCTATGGTGCGCGACCGCATCTCTTCGCGAGCTTCCCGGCCGTTACGCGCAACCGGCCCAGCAGGCTCGGGCAGAGCCGCGGCCCAGCTCGCCGGCAGAAAACGACGGAGATCGGGCAGCCTGGCCCAAAGGCTTGGGCGCAAGCCGCTGTTGAATTCAGGATTTTCTTCGAGTCCGCACTTCTCGACGACTTTGCGCGCCAGTTCCCGCGAGCGGATTACCAGGATTTCACTGCGCACCGTCTCATCGTCGCTCGGCAGCCCCGCCAGGACGGCGTGCAGCTGCACAATGCTTGGTTGGCGCGGGTCGAGCATCACATAGGCGGTCGCCCGGTAGATGGGCGGAAATTGAAACACCAGCAGCAAGCTCAAAACCACGACCGCCGCGGCAGCCGTCAGGATCACGCCCTTACGCCGCCACAATTTGCGGCCGAGCTCGCGCAGATCGATGGCATCGGTTGGCGCCTGACCCGCGGTGGAGGCTGCGCCGCTTTGATCGGGCAAGACCTCGTTCCGCGCAGGCACCACAGCGTGCTGCGCCATGACTCTGTCTCCCTGTCTTTTTTTCGAAACTCTATGCCGATTTTCGCTGCAAAAGAAGCACAGAGGTCCGATCTGCCGCGGTTTGAGCGCCGGCCGATAAATTCCCTTTTTATTATGAAACCAGCAGTCGGATGAGCGCTCTTGCTTAGCGCATCGGGGCGATTGTGCTCTTTGCCTCAGGGCACTCGGGCGCCGCATCCACGGCCGAGCCAGCCTCAGTCGCGGCCATTGAGGCAAGCCGTCCGTTCGGAGCGGGATCGACAACGACGGAGCCGCTCCGCTCTACCCCGAGAGACCTGAGGCGCGGGAAGGTCTCCGGCGAGAAATTCTCGCCGTCCATCGTCCAGAACGGTGTCTTCGATGTCGTGACCACGTAGATATTGCTGTCGAACATGTTCCCGTCGGGGGCAAAACCGATCGAACCGAAATCTGCTACGGCACCGTTCCGCCCGCCGGGCGCGAGGTGCAGGACGATGTTTCCACGCACCCGATTAGCGATGGTCGCGTGCGAGCCATAGGCGCCGCTGCCGCGATGCTGCTGAACAAGCGCAATGCCGTTCCCGCGCTCGACGATGACGATGTTGCCGCGAACCTCCACGTGGGCGGAGTTCTGCAACAGTATGCCGGCGCCCCAGAGCCACGACGTGTTGCCATTCCGGGCGTTGGACGCCACGACATTCTCGCGGATCACGGCATCGTAGGAGATCTCATACTGAATACCGTCGCCATCATTCCCCGCAACGCAATTGGCCTCAATCAGCACCGTGCGATTGTCCGTGTCGAACCAGATGCCGGGCCCTTGGTTGTCATGGATGCGGCTGTGGCGGATCACTACATCGCTCATGTCGAAGAGCTTGATACCACCGGCTTCCCAGGCGTGGTCGAACCCGGCGAAATTGTTGTGCGCGACGTCGACCCCCTCGATCCGGACGCCATGCCGCCTGGCGCCGTCGCCGATTCCGAGCTGGCCGTTGAAGCTGTAAGCGCCGCCTTCGACCCTCATTCCGTCGCCGACGGCCAGTCCAAGGCCGTGATTCCAGAGGGCAACGACATCAACAAGTGTCCAGCTGCGCGTTGCACTGCCGGCGATGGCACCATGCTGCGCCATGGTCGCGTATTTCCGAATAACGAGATTCTTCAGCAGGACGCCCGTCGCGCTGCCGCCGATGGCCTGCGCGGTGGCGCTCATCTCGACCAGCCTTCCCCTGGGATCGTCGGTGAGATAGGCCTTCCGCTCGGCGGAAAACCATCTGCCAGGCCCGAGTTCGGCGGGATTAGCGACGCGCTTGTAGAGCTTCTGGTCGACAAAGAGGTCTTCGCGAAGTCCTCCGAGACCGAGCTCCGGCTGATAATTGGGCAAAGGTCTAGGCAGGGCGTCGGCAATCCAATAGCGGCCGTCGCGACGCCAGGCAGAAAGCGGAATCGAGCCGTCGAGGATCGCGCCATCCTCGCCCAGGAATTGCTGCCCATCCTTGGGCACGATGCTTTGTCCGCGGAAAACGCCCGGCAAAAGACGAAAGACCGCGCCCGGGGGATGGGCGTCGATCGCTCGCTGTATGTCGTCACCGGGATGGAGGATGACAGGCACCCCGGCTGCCGCTCCCGGCTGCACCGTGCAGAACAGCAGCAGCGCCAAGATCGATACGGAGCCGGCTGAGAAGCACCTCACGCCGAGACAGCCGCCGGCACAAACGCATCCTTTTCCGCCTTGCGCTGGACCGCCAATGCCGCCATGCCGAAGCCGAACACGCACCAGAACCAGATTCCGCCTTGCGGCCCCTCGAGGAAGACATCGAACGCGCCGTTCACGATGAAGGCAAGCCAATAGGCGAGAATCCAGGCATCGAGACGGACCCAGGCCTCATCGCCGCGCCGACGCGCTCGCGCGAGCGCCCGCAGCAAGCTCCCGCAGAAGGCGGCCTGCAGCGCCGTCCAGATCAGCAGGCCCGGTACCCCCATCCGCGCGAGAATGGTGAGGTGCCCGTTATGCGGGCTGCGCAGCGAACCATCCTCGGTAACCTGAAAGCCGTCTGCATCCGCGAGGTTTATGCCGAAGCCTTTACCGGTCCAGAAATAATCGCCGAATAGGGTGTACTCGATGATCTCGTTCCACCATTCGAGCCGCCACAGCCGGGTCCCGTCGAGCGCGGTCCCGGAGTTGCTGTCGAGGATGCTCCAGGCATTGGCCGCAACCTGCTGAGGCGAAGGGACCCTTTCCCCTTCGGGATCGACCGCTTGCCCGAGGGGCAGCAGGCACAAGGCGAAGGCGGATGCGAGAAGCACCGGGCGAGTAGCGCGGCTCCTCCGCGGGTTAAGCACGGAAGCGGCAAGCATCGCAGCAGCGATTGCAAGCAATCCACCGCGGCTGAAGGCGCTCACAAGCAATGCACCGCCCGACCAGAAGAGCCAGAGCAGATATTCTCGGATGCGCTCCAGACCGGCGGCGACCGGTCCACCGACGGGCGCGACCTCGAGAAGCAGAAACGCGGCGATACCGCCATAATGGACGGCGGCATCGCCTGCTTTGATATCGAAATACCGGATGTTCGATGGACCGATATCTTGCAGTTCGCCCGATACGGCGCGAAAGACGAGTATCAGCACCGGCTCCAGCACCAGGAAAATCGGCACGACCAAGCCGAAAGCTCTCGATATGCTGCTAAACCAACCTGAGCGGAGCAGCATGACGCCTACAAAGAGAGCGAAGGCGCCATAGCCCCATATGACGGCATCGCGCAGCGCCTCGGCGCCATAGCTATCAAGATAGGGCAGCGTACGGAGCGCTCCCCAGCCCATGAACAGGAGAAGAGGCCAGATGAGCGGTAACCTGGTTAGCGCGCCAACTCCGGATGCCAACAGGCAAAGCAGTCCAAAACCGAACGCCACGTCGCCAATAAACGCCGGTCCCAGGCGGAGGTAGGCAAAGCCCTTGTCGAAGAGTGCGTAGCTCAAGAGCAGCGCTCCCAGAGCCACTAAGTAGATCCGTGACGGGCTGACGTGCATGAGACGAACCACTTCACGGCGTGTGAGCGCCAAGGCTCGACTTCGCTCTGCCTAGCCAGATCAGGCTCTCACAAGCGCTGGATGCGCGCAATAGGACGTCAAGGAAATCAACCTACGAGAGAATAACGTCGACCAACGGTGACGCTGATCAGGTGCGGTTCCGATTTGGATTGCATTGCACGGGCAATATGAATTGGTCTTAGCAACCGAAGATTCGCTGAGCCACCGGGAGCAACGTGCAACGGCGCAGCGTCGCTTATGATCGAGGGCAAAGCGCGGGAGAAGAGAATGGGGGTAAATTACGTCATCAATATTGACCGAATGCCACAACGACTTGAATGGATGCGTTCCGAGTTCAGTCGCTTGGGGATGAAATTTGAGCGAGTGAAAGGTGTCGATGGCAGCGCCATGGCACCGGAGGCTCTCGCGAAGTTCAGCACGTTACGGCCCATCGTCAATCCGCAGAGGAGCCAATGGATAGCAGCCGAAATTGGCTGCTTCCTGAGCCACTTTGCAGCATGGAAGGCGATAGCGGAGGCCGACGATGATATGGCTACCGTCTTTGAAGATGATTTGCACCTCTCACCTCGACTCCGGCGATTTGTGACTGACTTCGGGTGGGTACCGGCGGATGCCGACGTTGTCAGACTTGTCACCGCAGTGAGCGGAATTGGAATGGGCAAACCAGTAGCGGTTTGCGATGGAATCTCGGTGAGAAAGGTATTCACCAGTGCATGGGATGCTGGAGCCTATATTCTCAAGAGAGATGTGGCGCACTGGCTGACAAGCACGCCCGCGCGGTATCAGACGACTGTCGATCAGTTCTTGTTTCACAAAAGTAAGTCGCCGGTGGGGCGAGCATTGAGCGTTTATCAGCTCGATCCGGCGCCATGCGTTCAAGACAGCATGCTTCCAAGGCCTCGCTTCGACGCTCGGCTCATCAGCACAATGGACCCTTTTAAAGATGATCTCGTGAGATTCGGCCGCTTCCGGTGGAAGCGCAGGAACCCTCTCTACCTGCTCGTCCGACCGGTTGCACGCAAGCTCTATCGTAGGCAAACAGTACCATTTGCCGATACAGAGAAACGATAAAAGGTCGATGCCCCAACGATGGCTCCGACCGTGGCTTCCGTGCGCGAGGGGATCGCTCCTGATAACACACCTCTGAGCAGGCTCCCCAGCGCCTAATCCCTTGCGTACCCTCCCGGTGGAGAATAACCTTTCTTCGAGCGCTTGTGCGCTAACCGGCCCGTATCTTCTCGCGGCAAACAAGGCGGCGCGAGCAGGCATGGCCCCTCGACCAGACCTATGCGACTGCGAATACGGCCCGAGCGCGCTCCGCCGCGCAACATGCTGCCGCTACAGTGTGATCGTCTGTACGCATAATCGCGGCGAATTGATCGAGCGATGTCTCCAAGCGGTGATCCGCGAAGCCAAGAATACATGTGCGCTCGGCGAGATCGTCGTCGTCGACAACGCCTCCACGGACTCCACCCGCGAGCGCATTGAAGGACATGTGCGGGAGACAGGGAATGGACCGCCAATTCGGTACGACTTCGTCCCCGAGGCCAATCTCTGCCTGGCACGCAATCGCGGGATCACGCTGGCGGAAGGAGAGATCCTTATCTTCCTCGACGACGATGCCTTCCCGGTTAGCGGCTGGCTTGCGAGCTGTCTCGACGCGTTCGAAAAATTCCCGAAGGCCTGCGCCGTGGGTGGTGAGGTGCGCCCGCTCCTGCAGACTTCTGCTCCGCTCTGGTTTCGCCCGCCGTTGAGCGGGCTCTATACGATCACGGATTTCGGCGGCACTGACATCCGCGCGTTTCCTCGACGCAGGCATCCGGTCGGAGCGAACATGGCGTTTCGTCGGCACGTCTTTGATCATTGGCGCTTCTCGACGCTGCTCGGGCGAAGCGGTGCCGGGCTCATGAGCGGCGACGAGGCGGAGCTGTTCGCCGCCGTCGACCGCGGCGGTGGAGAGGTTCTTTATGTTCCGGCGATGGCGGTCGATCATTTGATTCACTCCGACCGGCTTACGGAGAAATGGGTGAGACGCCGATTTTTTTTCGACGGCGTCTCGCGAGCTGGCATGCGGCTGACTTTCAGCGCGCGAATTGTCGTCTTTATCCGAATGGCAGGAAGAGCTTTTCTGCTTCTCCTGCTTTGGCCCTTTGTCAGAACACCTTTCCGTCGGCTGGTCTGGCAGTGCTCCTTGCTGAAATGCGTCGGCTACTTCGGTCAGCTGGCTCGCGTGGCGCGATTTACGCCATGGTTCTGAAGCGAGAGAGACTTTTTCGCGCGGAGGAGTTCATTTAGATGCACACTTCAATCAGCGTGATTATTCCAAACTACAATCACGCCCGCTTTCTCCCGCACGCCATTGAGAGCGCTCTGACACAGTCCCTTCCCGCCTGCGAGCTTATCGTTGTCGATGACGGTTCGACCGACGACTCGCGAAAGGTCATCTCGTCTTATCGGAAGCGGCTCACCGCCGTCTATAAAGACCATGGGGGTGAAGCCTCGGCGCTCAATGCCGGTTATGCCCTTGCCAAGGGCACAATAATCGTATTTCTGGATTCAGACGATGTGCTTCTTCCCAATGCGCTGAAATGCTATTCGGAGGCATTTAGACAACCTGGGTTGGCGAAGGTACATGGCAATGTGACGCTTATCGACGCCGATGGCACTCCGCTGGGGCCGTTGACATCACATCTGCACCACGGGGACCTGCGCCCCCATGTCGTGAGATACGGCCCGACCTATCTCGCAAGCCCCCCGACATCAGGAAACGCGTGGAGCCACGCGGCGCTGCAGCAAATTATGCCGATACCCCACGAACTTTACCGCCGGCACGTCGACATTTACCTCTACTCAATGGCCGCGCTGGTGGGGAAGATTGGCCGTGTGAAGCAGTCCGTTGCGGGCTATCGGGTGCATGGCGCCAATACCTGGTTCCGAAGCCGAACGACACCCGCAATGACCATAGACAACGTCAATGCATGGACGGCGACGATCGATCAAGTCGCGCGACGACTGGCACTGGAAGACGTCGCGTTTGATCCGCGGCGATGGCAGTACGCAAATTGGCGATATGTTCTGCAATGCCACATTGCGAAGTGTGCCGCCGAGCCAGAACGGCGCCTGCGCCCTAAGGACCTGTTCTTGTCAATCATTTTCAGCGCCTCGTCTCTATGGAAGCGGCCTGGACTTTTTTTGCTGCTCACATGTCTCTACTTGCTGTCGGTCTACCGGGCGACGGCGTTGATGGACCGCATATTCGATCGGATCCTTCGGCATCGAGGACAGACGTTGGTGCGCAGACGGCTGCGCGCGCATGGCGGATTGTCGCCGTCGTGAAGTTGCTGATGCTTCATAACTATTATCAGCAGCCAGGGGGCGAAGATCTCTGCCTTGCCGATGAGAGCAAGTTGCTGCGAAGTCATGGACATTCTGTTCTGTGGTACACCGACGACAACCGGCGCATCGATCAGCTTGACCGCTTGACGCTCGCACGTGCCACACTTTGGAACAGTTCCACCTACCGCGATCTAGCTCGACTGATCGCCACCCATCGGCCGGACATCGTCCACGTGCACAATATTTTTCCCCTGATCTCACCTTCTGCCTATTACGTAGCGCAAGCAGCGCGCGTGCCGGTGGTGCAGAGTGTCCACAATTTCCGCATGTTCTGCGTAAATGGCACGTTCACCAGATCCGGTAAGATCTGCAAGGATTGCACGCGGACCACGCTGCCCTGGCCTGGCGTCGTGCATCGATGCTATCGAGGCGGGCTAATATCGAGCCTGGGAGCCGCGGCAGGATTGACGATGCACAAGGCGCTGCGGACGCATTCGCGCAAGATTGACTTGTTCATCGTACCGTCAGAGTTCGTAAAGCGACAGCTGATCGAATGCGGTATTCCGCTGGCGAAAGTGAGGGTGAAGCCGAACTTCGTGCCTGGCAATCCCCGGGTAGGCGGCCGGCGACAAGCATGCGCCGTGTTCGTCGGCCGACTGTCTCAGGAGAAGGGGCTTCCGACCCTCCTTGCAGCGTGGCGATCACTCGCCGCGGAAATCGAATTGAAGGTAGTGGGCGACGGTCCATTGAGAGATCTGGTCCGGACAGCGGCGGCCCAGGACAGGCGCATATCGTTCCTCGGGCGGCAGTCTCCCGAAAGCGTGTTGGAGATCATGCAGAGCGCTTTATGTGTCGTGATTCCGTCGGAGTGCTACGAGTCCTTCGGGCGCGTTGCCATAGAGGCGTTTTCGGTCGGCACTCCGGTAATTGCCGCGCAAATCGGTGCTCTCCCCGAGTTGGTAGAAGACGGACGCACCGGCTTTCATTTCCCGCCGGGAGACGCCTGCGGACTCCGCGCGAAGCTGCAACATCTCTATGACGCACAAGACATGTTCGACACGATGTCGCGTGCGGCGCGTTCGAAATACGAGACGGAATTCACGGCGTCCCGCAACTACCGGCTTTTGGTCAACATTTACAGCGAGGCGCTCAAGGACGCGACGCCGTTGCGCATGCCCGTCAGTGCACAATGATGAGCTTTCGTTCGCGCGCCTCTGAATGTTCGCTCCAACCGAGTTAGTCATGCCATGCAGGGAGCGCCTCGAGATCTTGAGACCTATGCCCGCCTGAGACAGTTGGTTCGGCGGAACCGGGGCGTCTATGCGGCAGTACAGCTCATCAAATACGGACCTCTGGTAGGCTTTCGCCGCCGCTCGGCGCGAGCCGCACTATTGCGCCGGGGCGCGCGGAATCACTGGCGCATGCTGAATTTGGGAAGTGGCGGACGGCGCCACCCTGCGATGGTCAATGTGGACATTACGCCCATCACCGGCCCCGATGTGGTAGCCGACGGTTACGCTCTGCCGTTTCGCGATGGCACATTTCACCTCATCTGCTGCGAGTCGGTCGTCGAGCACGTGGTCGATCCAGAGCGGTTCCTGTCGGCCGTGACGCGCACGCTCGGCGCTGCGGGCATCATCTATCTCGAAGTCCCGTTCCTTCAGCCGATGCATAGTCTGCCTGACGATTTCACGCGCTGGACCAGGGCCGGTTTCATCGACGCGGCGAGAAGGGCGGGATTGGTCGTTGTCGAAAGCGGGATGGATATGGGTCCTGGCTCTGCTTGCTTCTGGATCTTGAGCGAGTGGCTTGCGCTCGCGATCTGCTGTGGTTCGCGACGGGTGCAGCGCGTCGTCCGGTACCTGCTCCGCTGGTTTCTGGCGCCGCTACTGCTCTCCGACCTGCTGTTCGGCAATTTTTCCGTCTCGGAGGAGCTGGCGTCGAGCTTCTTCTTCGTCGCGAGACGGATGGACGACGGATCATGCGCGTGAGATCGCGGTCGGCGCGCTTGCTACAGAACGGCGCAGCTGAGTCCGCCTTGGAGCCCGCGCAGACGCTGATGGAGAGCCGCTTGTCCCTGCAGCTCGGCCAAGCGGCGGTCAAGGGGGTCGCTTGGTTGGCCGCCCAAAGCCTCGCAACTCGCTTCATCGTATTGACGGCGCAGTTGCTGCTGGCGTGGCTGCTGTCGGCGGAGGATTTCGGGAAGATCGGGCTCGCCTACACCATACCCGCCTTTACCGCCCTGGTCGTCAATCCCGGCATCGACGACGTCCTGATCCAGCGTCAACGCCATATACGGCAATGGACGACCCCCGCGACGTGGATGAGCTTGGCGCTCGGCGTGGCGGGCGCCGCCGGGATGGTCGCGATCGCCCCAGTTTGGGCCGAGCTCTACGGCGAACCGCAACTGCTCGGTCTCGTTGACGTTCTTGCCGCGGGCGTTCCGTTGACGGCCCTAGCAGTCGTACCTTCCGCCGTGCTCCGAGCAGCGCTTCGCTTCCGTCTCCTGGCGGCTATCGGGGCTGCTGAGATTTTAACGATGCAGGCGCTCACCATTTTGTTCGCCTGGCTTGGGTGGGGTGCGTACAGTTTCGTGATCCCCGTGCCAATTGTCGCAGCCGCTCGAGTAGGATGGCTTTGGGCGGCGGCACGCCCCAAGGTTGCGTTATCTCCCCAACGCAGGCGATGGCGGTTCCTCATCGGCAATGGATCCGCAGTGTTTGCCAATCGCCTGCTGACGACTGCCGTCGGACAGGGCGACTACGCGATCCTCGGCATGTTGGCTCCCGCGGCCGTTGTCGGGGCCTATTACTTCGCGTTCGTCTTGGCGGCACAATCCCTGCGGCTCGCGGCCGGCAACCTTTACGCCGTCATGTTTCCGCTGCTGAGCCGAATGAGAGGAGATGCTGAACGACAGCGCGAAGCGACCCTGAAGGCGTCCGCCATTCTCGCCGCCGTAGTTATGCCGCTCTGTTTCCTTCAGGCTGCACTGGCGCGACCAGTTCTTCACGTCTTATTCGGCCAAAAGTGGGATTCGGCAATCCCGCTGATGCAGCTCTTGAGCGTCGGTCTGCCATTCGACGCACTCGCGTGGCTCTCGCTGGCGTTTCTGCAGGCGAAGGGCCAGTTCCGCCGGGTTCTGAGATATTCCTGCCTGCTCTCGCCCTGGTTTTTTGTCCTCGTGCTTGCCGGAGCCTGGTGGCACTCAGCAGTCGGCGTGGCTCTGGGCGTGGCGCTCTACTACTTCATCGCCGGCCCTCTCCACGTCTATCTCGCCCTCGGTGATTGTGGGGTGACATGGCAGGACGTAGCCGCACTCCACCTGATCCCGGCCGCGCTCAGCGTAGCGTCGATCATGCTGGCGGAACTCGCGGCGCTTGGGGTTCAACTCCTTCTCGCCGGCGACTGGGCCAATATTGTGGTCATCGGGCTTGGCACCGGACTGGCCTATTTGCCGCTAACCCGCTGGGCTATGCCCGATGTATGGCGAGAGGTGACAAGCCCGCTGCGCGGTCTTCGGGCATGACGCTGCTTCCACCTTGAGGCAGACGTCAATACTGCCGTCGGCTGGTGGTGTTCGGAATACCTCGCGTCCTACGTTCATCATTCACGCGCGCGGCGCGATGCTAAATTTGACGATCCGGAATTTCTGCATCAGCATGAGCACGATGAACGCCGGGACAGTGCCGAGATAGCGTCGCCACAGCCGCCGCGGCTCGGTCGCCAAGCGGAACAGCCATTCGAACCCGCTCCGCTGTATCCAATAGGGAGCCTGGC
>DATNDG010000018.1:0-23591 GCA_035553515.1 Allostellaceae bacterium
GCTCGGCGAGGAGAAGCGCGCGGCGGTACTGCCGGGCGACGCGCTCCATCCGCCGAAGGCGGCGGTGCCGGCGACGCTTGCCTTCCTCGATCCCCCCTACGCCGAGGATGTCGCTGCGCCGGCGCTCGCTGCGCTCGCCGAGGCGGGCTGGCTGGCGCCGGGCGCCCTGGCGGTGGTCGAGCTCGCGGCGCGGCGCGACTTTGCACCGCCGGACGGCTTCAGCCTCATCGACGAGCGGAGATACGGCGCGGCGCGGCTGGTGTTCTTGCGTCGAGAACTAGCCAGCTAGGCGTCATCTCGGCGTCATTTTTCGAGAGGGCAAGAGCCTAAAGCCTTCGGGTACCGGTTTGTATGGATCTCCTGACCCAGCCCACCTCTTGTGACGACTTTGAAACGCTCGAAGCGACCCGATATCAATATCTACGACGACAAGGTAGTCGTTGTGCCCTCCCCTTAGGCGACATGCATCGCGGTTGAACGCTTCCTTGGCCGGGACTCTGACGCGACTATCGCCGAAAGCTCGATTATTCACGTATGCAACATATGCGTGAACATCGAGCGCGGCGGATTCGACGAGTGCCGAAAACGTCTCAAGGTCTTGATTCCATGAAAGCACCATCATGCAATCGACGCTCCCCTGAAATCCACTGCGGTAGCTGATGTTCTGGAGCTCGGAACACACCACCACGCCAAAGTGAAATCCCTTATGGTTGTAGATTACTTGTCGCAAGTGGTCGCGCAATCCATCCCATATTGTCGTTTTTGCGCTTACGACGGGGTAGCCATTGATGCTGCACTCGGACGGCAGGTCTCCCCGCAACTCAGGTGCAGTTCGCAGCTTTTCGATGGAGTGTTGGCAGGTACGCCACAGCTTACGCGCTTCGCTCCAATCCTGCAGAGCAACCGCCAGGGACAGCAGCCGCGGCAGATAGTCGACATGGTCAAACAACCTATCCGGACGAAGAATATGAGCGCACGCAAATTCGTAGAAAAGCTTCCTCTGATCTTCCCAATCTGCGGCCTGCAAATCGCGTGCAAGCGTCTCGACGCTACGTAATAGCACTGACCACCCGAGCCGCCGCACCGACAATCCATTTGCGCGACGCAGGGTGTCGACCTCTTCGCCCGCGCTCTCGGCAGCCGTCAGAACCTTCGCCGAAGCCATCTGCTCTAAAGTCTCTGGGTCGGGAAGCAATCGGCGCTCGCTGGCGACCTCACGGATTTCACTTTCGATGTTTTCCAGCAGATCCTTGCCCACCGAACCTGCAAGGAAAAACACCTTCTGCTTTCTGTCTTGTAACGAAATGGACGACAAACCCGCGTAAGATGGATCAAGGCGAACGCGCGTGACCAAAGCTCTCGCCTAACAGTGTGCCAATTTCTCCCCGACGTAGCCGTTCTAGCAGGAGCGAGAGGTTCGCAAAGAGATCCTGCTCGTACGAGGCAAATCCTTCCGCCGCTAGGACGACCCGTTCATAGTAGCAGTCTGCCTTGGCCTTTCTATATGCGAAGAACAGATCGCGAAGTTCGAGATCGCGCCACCGTCTTACGAAGTGTCGTTGTTGCAATGCCTCCCCCCGTCACGCACCTGCTTAACAGGCTATCTCAGTGGGCTATGATCGCCTCTATTCCGCCGCAATATAGCAACTTCTGCGTTAGCAACCATCATGAATACCACAATACCTGGATCCCATCTCGAAGCTGCGGTTTCGCTTCTAGAATCTACGGGCGAATACCGCGTTCTGAGGCGCTTGAAGCGCCGCAAAATGCTCAATCCGCCGGATGGGACGCCGATCAAGATCGCCATCTTGCTCGATTTGGAGACGACAGGCCTCGATCCCGCAGAGGACGAAATTCTAGAGCTTGGGATGGTCGCGTTCACCTACTCACGTGATGGCCGGCCGTTCGAAGTGATCGATTCTTTCGAAGGATTTCGACAGCCCAGGCTCCCGATTCCCTCGCAAGTAACGGCTCTGACCGGAATCACCGACGCAATGGTGGCAGGGCATGATCTCGATGAAACCTCTGTAAGAGCCTTTGTGCAGCCAGCAGCGCTCGTAATCGCGCACAATGCCGCATTTGATAGGCGATTCGCCGAGCGCTTCTGCGCAGAGTTCGCAGCAAAGCCATGGGCTTGTTCGATGTCACAGATCCCCTGGCAAGAGGAGGGGTTCGACGGGACTAAATTGAAGTATCTTCTTATGAGTACCGGCACGTTCTTTGAGGGCCATAGAGCTATTGATGACTGCTACGCAGCGCTCGACATCCTCGCGCGCCGTCTTCCTAAGTCGGGAACCTTGGCGCTTGCCTCCCTTCTCGAGGAAGCGCGTAAGCCCACCGTGCGGGTGTGCGCGGAGGGTGCGCCCTTTGAGTTCAAAGATACGCTCAAGGCGCGCGGATACCGCTGGAATGATGGGATAGATGGCGCTCCACGAGCATGGTGGAAAGAGGTCAGCGACGGAGAGGTCTCCATTGAAGTTGAATTCTTGAAGAGCAAAATTTTTCGCGGTGATGTGAACATTCCGACGAAGCGCATTACAGCTTACGACCGCTTCTCTGACCGCGCCGGATCATTGTAGCCGCGGGGCCGACCGCGCCGCTTCTCCGACGGAACCCCATGTAGCGCGGCAACCTGAACGTTTAGCGCGCATAGAAACGTGCCGGCTCGCGCAACGGCCTGCGACATCCTGTCGGAGTTGCCGTCTCACGGCAGCGCCCAAAATGCGGCGAGACGGAATCCCATTTGGAGCGATCAATGCTGATCGAGCGCGAGCTTGTCGAGATGGCCGACACCTACCGCTGCATGGCGAAACAGGCCAAGGCCCCTCGCTTCAAGCTCGAATTCGCCGAACGTGCCGAGCGCTACGAGACGGTGGTCTCGGCCGTCAGGCAGGCGCGGCAGACACGGCAGGATGATGCCGCGAAGGAGAGCGGCATCCGCGGCACTGAGCGGACGACCGGCCCGTCACCGCTTGCCACGCGTCACCGGCAGGGGACGCCGGGTGGTGGCGATCTCGTCCCGCGGCCATTTCAGGCCTGATCAACGCTATCCGCCGCGATGACCCGCACCGCGAGCGCTCGGTCGATGCCGTGCAGCGGCGCGAAATTGATAAGCACGATGCGGGAGAAGATGCGCGAGCCGGGTGAAGCCGCTGCCGATATTCCGGGCCACCTGCGCTTCGCCGCCTGAGAGCGCGCGATATTACGGTTTCGTCATCCGGGCGTCAGCGCCGCTTCAGGTTCCGCTGGCTATGGTCGATCCGACTGCTACGGGCCGCCGGGTTTTCCATGCTGCGCCGCCGCTGCCTTGCCATACTGATCTCGCTCGCGGCCATGCCGTCGGCGCGCGCGGCCGATGCGCCGTGGGTTGCCAAGCTCCAATCCATGCCGCGCCAAATCATCGCCTACGCGACGGTCGAGCCGCGCTCGGTCTTGCGGCTGCGTGCCGGCATGGCCGGGGAGGTGGCCAATCTGACGGTGCTGCCCGGCGACACCGTGAGCGCTCACGAAGTGCTGGGTCAGCTGACCGGCCCGACCGTCGAAATGCTGCTGAGCGCGCGCCAGGCGGCGCTCGCCGGCGCTGAAGCGACGCTCAAAGGTGCACAGCAAGAGCTGACCATCCAGCAGGAAAAATTCGCCGGCCGGCTGGCGACACGCGGCGCGGTCACGCGCGACGTGGCAGCGCTGAGCAATGCTCAGGCCAAGCTCGACAGCGCCCGCTCCGCGCTGAGCGCGGCCGATGACATGGCGACGCTGCGCGCACCGAGCGCCGGCCGGGTGCTTACGGTTGGCGCGGTTTCCGGCGAGCGCGTGGCGATGGGCGAAACGGTGCTGACGCTGGTGCCGGAGAAGGATCTGTGGCTGCGGGCGACGGTCTATGGCGCCGACGCCAATCTCGTCGCACGCGACATGACGGGAGAGTTCACACCAGCCGGCGGCGGTCCCGCCATTGCGGTGACGGTGCGCACGATCGTCGGCGCGCTGCAGCCGAATGCCGGCCGAACTGTGAACCTGGTCTCCCGCGACACCGCAACCGGTTGGCTCGACGGCGAGACCGGCACAGTGACGATCGACGCCGGAAAATTGAGCGGCGTTGCCGTGCCGACGCGCGCCCTGATCCTCGATCAAGCACGCTGGTGGGTGCTCGTACGCACGCCGCAGGGGGTTCATCCGCAGGCGGTGGTGCCGGGCCCGACACGCGGCTGGAAGACGCTCATCGCGCAAGGCCTCTCGCCCGGCGAGCAGGTGGTGGTGGAAGACGCCTACCTCGAGTATCACCGCGGCATCTCACAACATTACGCGCCGCCCGACTGACCCATGGCCGAGGCGGCACGTCCCCTTGCACAAGTGCTGATGCGTCCGGTGCTGTGGGCACTCGTGCTCGCCGCGCTCGTCGGCTATGCAGCATACGCCTTCCTGCACATTCCCGTGGAAGTGCTGCCGCAGTTCGATTTTCCGCAGATCAGCGTCGTCGCGCACCTGCCGGGGACCACCGCCAGCGAACTCGAGACGCTCATCGTCTATCCGCTGGAAGGTCAGATCCTGACGCTCCCCGACCTGAAAAGCGTCCGCTCGACGATGGGCAACGGCATCGTAGAGATCGACGTGCGGTTCCGTGAGGGCAGCTCGGCGGTACTCGACCTGCAGGCGGTTAACGGCGCGATCGATCGGGCTCGCGGCCAACTGCCGCCGGCGGCGAATCCGCTCGCGCAGATCATGGGCAACGCCACCAACGAGGTGGCGGACTACACCGCAGAGATTCCCGCCGACGTCGCTCCGGCCGAGGTGCAGCGCGCCGTGGAGGCCAACGTGGCGCCGGCGCTTCGGGCACTGCCCGGTGTGCAGTACGTGGACGTCTACGGTGCGGGCGACGAGGCGCTCTGGATCCAGCCGGATCTCGGGGCGCTCCGCCGTTACGGCGTGTCGGTCACCGACATCGCCCAAGCGGTCAAAGATGAGGTGCTTCTGAAGCCTGCCGGCTACACGATGCAAGGCCATAACGACGTTCTGATCGAGGCTAGACATCTGCCCGCGCACATCGCTCAGCTCGAGGCCATGGCAGTTCCAGGGCCGCACGGACCGATACCGCTTCGCGATCTTGCGCGCGTCGTGCGCGGGGCGATCCCGACGCACAATGCGGTCGCGCTCGATGGCCGCCCGAGCGTTGCGGTGACGGTCATCAAGCAGCCGGGAGCGGCCACCACTCCGGTTACTCGGACTGTCCAAACGACGCTCGATGAAACCCTTGGTCAGCTTCCACAAGGGGTACGCTGGATACAGACTTACAACCAAGGGCAGGTCGTACACCTGGTCGGAGCGGATCTGGGGCGCAATCTCCTTATCGGCATGGCGCTCGCGGTTGCACTGCTCTTCTGGGTTCTCGGCGCCGGTCGCGGCATTTGGGTGCTGGCCTTCAGCATTCCGCTGTCGCTCACCCTCGCCATCGCGACGCTCTATTTCGTGGGCCAAGACCTCAATCTGATGACGCTCGGCGCGCTCACGGTCGCCGTGGGACTGCTGGCGGACGATGCAATCATCGTGCTGGAAAGCATCTACCACCAATGGGAACAGGGAGAGGGGCACTGGGAGGGGATCTGGAGCGGCGTGAAAAGGATCGTCATCCCCGATGTCACCGGCACGCTCACCAACGTGTCGATCTACGTACCGCTCCTGTTCGTCGGCGGACTGGTGGGGCTCTTCTTCATTCCCTTCTCGCTCGCCATGACCTTCGCGCTCATCGCCTCCCTGCTCGTCTCACTCACGCTGATCCCGCTCGGACTCGGCTTCATCGGCGCGAGCGCGGCTGTGGGTACGAGCAGCGGCCATCGTGCACTCGAATGGGTTCGGCACTGGAACGAGCGGCTTTTCAATCTCGTCTCGAGGGCGCCACGGCTTTCGCTCGCCATCACCTTCGCCGTGCTGGCGCTCAGTCTGGTGGGCCTCGTCCTCGTGCCCGTCAACTTCCTGCCGCTGCCGAACGAAGGGGCGCTGCTCATGTCGTTCACGCTGCCGCCCGGAAGTTCTCTCCTCGACACCCACGCGGCCGTGGCGAAGATGACCCAACGGCTCCTTGCCGATCCTGCGGTGGCACACGTCTACGCCCGCATCGGCTCCTCGGAGAGCACAAGCTATACCGAGCCCGCCTATGCGGGCGAGCTGCAAGTGGCGCTCAAGACCGGGATCAATGTCGGCGCGCTGGATCGCATCGGACGTCGGATCGCAAAGGCGTCGCAGTTGACCGGGGTTCAGGTGGCAGTCGATACGCCGACGATCGAGCGCGTCGGGGAGAGTCTCTCTGGCCTGCCGCAGCCCTTCGTGATCCATGTCTTCGGCAGCAGTGTCCAGAAGCTGCGTAGCGTCGCCACAGAAATTGCCGCGCGTCTTCGTCCCATTTCGGCTCTTTCGGACCTCTTCAATAATGACGGTTATCCGATCACGCAGCTGCAGATCGAGCCACGAGACGATGCGCTGGCCGCCAACGGGCTCACGCCCGCCCAGCTCTATGCCCAGATCAATCCGCTCCTGAACGGCGAAGTCCTCGCACAGGTGCCGGAGGGCAACGTACCGCTCGACCTTTACATGCGGCTTGCCGATGCGCCGGAGAAGTCGCTCGCCGCATTGGGACGCGTGCCGATCCGCACCGATGGCTGGACACCGCTCAGTCAGCTGGCCGATCTCACCCTCGTCGAGACCCCGAACCAGATTCGCCATATCGCCGGTGCGCGGGCGCTCGATATCCTGGCAACTCCCACCGGAACCCTGGGCGGCACGATCGCCGCAGCGCGTCAGGCGCTCTCGGGAATGAAGCTCCCACCCGGCTATCGCATCGCCTACGGCGGTCTCTATGCGGAGCTCGAGCAGGCGGCTCTCGGTCTTCTCATCGCCGCGGTCGCCGCCTTTTTCCTCATGATCGGCATTCTCATCCTGCAATTCGATGGGCTGCTCATTCCGGGAATTCTATTGCTCGAAATCCCGCTGGCGATCACGGGGGGCACCATTGCGCTCGTCTTCAGTGGGGTGGGGCTCAATGCCACCGGCGTCATTGGCTTCCTGACGCTGATCGGCATCGGACTGCGTCATAGCATCGTCCTGCTCGATCGGGCGAAGAACAACGAGAAGAAGGGCATGGCGGTCGAGGAGGCCGTGCGAGAGGCGATACACGTGCGTTTCAGACCGATCGTGCTCACCGCGGTTACCGCCATCCTCGGAATGTTGCCCACGGCGTTGGGATTTGGCCAGGGCGCCGCTCCGGAGCAGGGCCTGGCGGTGGTGATCTTGGGCGGTCTTGCCTGGAGCGCGGTGCGCAGCACGAATTTGATTCCCGCGCTTTACGTGCACTGGCGCCGCAAGCAGCTGGCGCGCGAGCAGCACGCGTGACGCGAACCGAACTTTCCCCGGCACGCGTCTTCCGCGCACTGCATGGGCGGCGACCCTCCGGCAATCCGTGCTTGCGGTTGCAGTAGGACGAGGGGCTCCTCTCCGGAGGCGTTCTATCATTGGGAACCAATCCGCAGATCTTGCAACCAGATACGCCCAGACTGCTTCGACACATTCGCCAACCCCTGGGCGTTCATTCTGAGGTGTTGAACTCTTGAGTGTTGGATTTCTGAGGTGTTGAATTTCCCCGGCCGAAAGGCACAGACTTGCAGATGCGCCGTTGCGTGCCGGAAAAATCTCGACCGCCGCTTCGCCGCACGGCGATACTCCCACAGCTGCAGAGCGCGGCAACGCGCAACGCGGCGACACGCCCGAAAAGTCAATCTGGCTCGAACCTTTGCGACATCACCCACATCGCTTCTGAACCCGAGGGGAGACGAGAGAATGGCCGTTTACGACTGCTATTTTCGCTCGCTCACCGGATCTGTCTGCGCACACCGGCGGATCAAAAAGCGCGACGAAGCCAGGCTGATCAAGATCGCATCGCGATTGAGCATCAAGAACGACGCCGCGCAATGCGAGATCTGGTGCCAGGGGCATCGGCTATACATTCTGCCGCGTCCCGAGGCGCCGTCGCCACTGGTCGATCACTCACTCAATGCTTTGGCGCGGCTCGCCTTGCGGTCGGTCGGCTTGCTGCAACGAGCGCCATCACTATCGGCCTCCGCCTCCGGAGCCCGATGCGGTAGCCCTGCGGAGGCCGACGCACCGCGTGGTGAAGATCACCGGGAAGGAAGTCTGCCGTCGCCGAGCCGGGAAGCTGTCCCATCCATCGATCTCGCCTACTCTCGGCGAGACCATCTCAAATCCTGATCCGCCGCAGCTGGACCATGTATTTGAGATTGGAAGCGAGCAGTCCCGGCGAAAGCAGGTGAAAAACCGACAGCAGCCTGGCGCTCGGAATCCCTTGCATCCACCGGCACATGCCGTATTTGAACAGATTGTGCACGAGCTTGATTTTGAAATAGGGCGAGCTCGAGCTTAGAGCCTTGTCCGAAGCAAAGGCCCGCCAGCAATATATCGCGTCCTCGGCACCGGCGATCCGCGGTTCGAGCGAAGCAAGGCTCGATGTCGTCGATCTCTCGTGAGCCCGGCATCGCACGAGTCTTTGGGGACAGTACCAGGCAGCACCCCCGCTGCGCACCGCAAGGTAGGCGAGATAGAGATCGACGACGACGCCCGCCTCGACCGGGATCGTGTCCCAATCCACGGCGTCGCGGCGAAACACGGCCGCGGAGGCGGTCCAGATCGAACGATAGACGAGCGCAATCTCGCTGAACGGCTTGTGTTCGCCCTCGGCAATTCTGTCTCGCAACCAGCGCCGACAATTGGCGGCCGTGTGCATCGGATCGATGGAGCCTTCCGCATCGGTCATCCAGTGGTCGCAAAATGCGATTACCCGCCCCGGCGCCTCCTCCAGCTTCCCCACGAGCGTCGACAGGTATTCTTTTTCCCATACGTCATCGTCGCTGAGGAACGCCAGGTATTTTCCTCTGGCGCGGAGCGCCAGCATTTTCCAATTCAGCGCCATACCTTGATTGGTGCGGTTGCGGCTGAAGAAGATGCGCGGGTCGTTGAACCTGGCAACGAGGTTCTCGGGGTTCTCGTCGCTCCCATCGTCCTGGATCAAAATCTCCAGATTCGGGTAGGTTTGAGCGACGGCGCTTTGCACCGCGTATATCAGCAAGTCAGGCCGGTTGTAGGTCGGGATCAGCACGCTCACCAGCGGCGCCTCGCTGGCGTCGTGCTGCGGAGAGGGATCGAGAACGCTCATGCGTCGATTACCTCCAACTTTGCCCGAGCGAATGCACTCCGGTTGGATCGCATGCAAAGAGCTGTCCACGGGCTATTCGCCCGGAACGGCACGACAGCATCCCTCCTCGGATTATCGGGATGAGGCGCCAGGAAATCTGGTGAGTGAGCGGCCGCTACTGCTCACAGCGCTTGGATAAACACATCAACCAGCGAAGCGAGCGCCAGAACTGCGGTGACAAAAAATAGCAACAGTGACGCGGCGTGCGGAAGTAAAGCCTCCAGCCGATATTCGGCTCGATCTCCCAGCTGCTTTTCCGCCCACCCACCCAGGAAAGCGGACGCGATCGCCAGCAACAATGCGTAGAACGTCAATGCGAATGGTGCCATCCAGCCCATGCGGTTCACCCCCGAACCCCATGCCGTAACGCCTGAGAGGCTCGGCAGGTCCAGTTGGCGCGCTTCGTTTGCATTGACGTCATCGGTCTGACCAAAAGGTTGAGCAGGCCGCGGCCACAAAGATTTGGGTCAATTTTGTGACCCGACAGATCAGCGTCGCCCAAAGAGCCTTTCGATATCCGCGAGCCCGAGTTCGACATAGGTGGGGCGGCCGTGATTGCACTGGCCGCTATGCGGCGTCGCCTCCATCTGGCGCAGCAGCGCATCCATCTCGGCCTGGCTGAGGCGGCGGCCGGCGCGGACGCTGCCATGGCAGGCGAGCGTGCCACACACCTCCTCGAGCCGTTCCTTGAGCGCCAGCGCATCGCCGAGCTCGGCGAGCTCGTCGGCGAGGTCGCGCACGAGGCCTTGCACATTGGTCTCGCCGAGCAGCGCCGGCACTTCGCGCACCAGAACGGCGCCGGTGCCGAAAGCCTCGAGCACCAGGCCGAGTTCGGCGAGCTCCGCGGCGCGCGCGGCGAGCCGCGATGCCGCCGCCTCGTCGAGCTCCACCACTTCGGGCAGCAGCAACATTTGCCGCGCCACGCCGGTCGCCGCGAGCGCCGCCTTCATCCGCTCGTAGACGAGGCGCTCATGCGCCGCGTGCTGATCGACGATAACGATGCCGCTCGCGGTCTGCGCCACGATGTAAGTGTCGTGCAGCTGGGCGCGCGCGGCGCCCAGCGGATAGTGCTCGGCCGGCGCCTCTGCTTCGGTCGGAGCGGCTGGCGGCGCGGCGGGAAGATCGAGGCCGAGACCGCGGGGAAGCGGCGCCTGGAATTCTGCCGCAGCCTCGGCGAGGCCGGGTCGGAGCGCCGCCATGGGCGCGCCCCAGGAGCCGCCGCCGCTGAGGCCGGGCCGGAAGGCGGAGAGCGCGGCGGCGGCCGTGGTGGTGGAAGCGCGGTGGCCGGCAGCGGCGAGCGCCTGGCGCAGCGCGCCGACGAGGAGACCGCGCACCAGCCCGGCATCGCGGAAGCGCACCTCGGCCTTGGCGGGATGGACGTTGACGTCCACTTCCTCCTCCGGCAGGTCGAGAAAGAGCACCACCAGCGGATGTCGGTCGCGCGCCAGGAAATCCTGATAGGCACCGCGCACCGCGCCGACCAGCAGCTTGTCGCGCACCGGGCGGCCATTAACGAAGAGATACTGATCGCGCGAGGTCGCGCGGTTGAGCGTCGGCAGGCCGGCAAGCCCGGTGAGCCGGATGCCCTCGCGCTCGGCCGCTATCGCGAGCGCATTGTCGGCAAAATCGCGGCCGAGAATGGCGGCGAGCCGCGCGCGCCGCGCGCTCTCGGCATCGCCGCCGGCGAGATCGGGCGCGAGCGCGTTGAGGCGCAGCAGCACGCGATCCTCGTCGCCGATCACGGTGAAAGAGATGCCCGGCCAAGCCATGGCGAGGCGCTTCACCGCGTCCACCGCCTGGTCGCGCTCGCTGCGCGCGGTCTTCATGAATTTGAGCCGAGCCGGGGTCGCATAGAAGAGATCGCGCACCTCGACGCGCGTGCCCGGCGGATGGGCGGCGGGTATGGGCTCGCCCTTGGCGCCGCCCTCGACCGCGAGCGACCAGGCCTCGGTGGTGCCGCGGCGGCGGCTCGTCAGCGTGAGCCGGCTCACCGCGCCGATCGACGGCAGCGCCTCGCCGCGAAAGCCCAGCGAGCGGATGCGCAGAAGATCGTCCTCTGGGAGCTTCGAGGTGCAGTGCCGCTCGACGGCGAGCGCCAGCTCTTCGGCACTCATGCCTTCGCCGTCATCGGTGACGGCGATCAGGCTCTGCCCGCCATCGCGCAGCGCCAGCTCGATGCGGCCGGCGCCGGCGTCGATCGAATTCTCGATCAGCTCCTTCACCGCCGAGGCGGGACGCTCGACCACCTCGCCGGCGGCGATGCGGTTGACGAGAACGGGCGGCAGTTGCCGGATGCGCATGCGGCTATTGTGCGCCGCCGCGCCTCGATTCGCCAAGATATTGCCGCGCAAGCACCTTGCCCTCCTCGACGGCGGGCTGGTCGAAGGCATCGACCCCCAGCAGATCGGCGGCGATGATGGTCTCCAGCATGAAATGCATGAAGAGCGCGCCGAGGCTCTTCTCATCGAGTCGCTCGAGTCGCATCACCCGAGTCGGGCGTCCGTTGCGCAGCAGGCTCGTCGCCGTGGCGCGCTGCTCGGCGGCCAGCAGATCGCCCATGCGGCGTCCGGCGAGATAGGTGAGAGCGCGGTCGGCGGCGAGATCGGGCGGCAGCGCGGCGCCCGCGCCCTCCTGCTTCAGCATCAGCAGGGTAAAGAGCTTGTCAGAGGGACCGCCGAGATAGAGCTGAAGCTGGCTGTGCTGATCGACGACGCCGAGAGCACGCACGGGCGTCGTGCCCTTGCCGTCCTTGCCGAGACTCTCGGCCCAGAGCTGCCGATACCAGAGGCCGAAGGGCGCCAACCGATCGACATAGGGCATGAGCACGCTGATGTTGATGCCGCGCCGCTCGGCGAGCGCAACGGAGATCGCGGCGCCGAGTGCCGGTGCGGAGTCGCGCGGCGCAGCCGCGGCGAGCGTCGCGTCGAGCACGCCCGCAGCGCCGTCGCGCAGCGCCGCGGCATCGAGCCCGGCAATCAGCGCCGGCAGCACGCCGACATTGGAGAGCACGCTGTAGCGGCCGCCGATGCCGGGATCGTGATCGAAAAGGCGCCCCCGCTGTGCCGTCGCGAGACGCCGCAGCGGGCTGTCGCCCGGCTCGGTCACCGCGACGAGCCGGTCGCCGAGATCGGAAGTGCCGAGCGATTGCCGCAGCCAGTCGAGCACGGCCAGGAGCTGCGCCAGAGTCTCGGCGGTGCCGCCCGACTTGGAGATGGCGATGACGCCAGTACGTGCGGGCTCGATGGCGGCGAAGAGCGCGTCGAAGCTGGCGGGATCGATATTCTCCATGAAATGGAGGCGCGGCGCGCCGGCACGCGGCCCGAAACCCTGATCCGCGAGCGCCGCCACGGTCTGCCCGCCGAGGCTCGAGCCGCCGATGCCGAGCACCAGCACGTGGTCGAAGCGGCGGCGAAACTCGCCGGCGATATTGTTGAGATCGCCGACGTCGTCGCGCCGTGCCGGCAGGCGCAGCAGCGGCAGGCTGCCGTCGTCGCGGCGCGTGCGCAGCCGCGCCAGCGCCGGCTCGGCGCGGGCCAGCGCCGCCTCCAGCTCGTCGCTCTCGAGCCCGGTCTCGCCGATGGTCTCGGCAAGGCAGCCCTCGATGTCGTGATCGTAGAGCATCGGCCCGCTCACCTCACCGTTCCCCCGCCCGCACCGGTGGGCGGCTGCCTGACGCTGGGTTCGCGCCGAAGTTCACCCGCCTGGGACGCGGCAACGCCGTGCAACACGATCTCTTTGGCGCCCGGCAGCTTCTCGGGCGAGCCCACGACCACGAAGGAGAGCTTCGCCGGATCGAGCAGGCGGCGCGCGACCCGCTTGGTGTCGGCGAGCGTCACCTTGTCGATCAGCGTATTGCGGCGGTCGAGGTAGTCGATGCCGAGCTTGTCGCGCTGGATGGCGACCAGCATGCCGGCGATGCGCGCCGTCGAATCGAGGCCGAGCACGAAAGAGCCGGTGAGATAGGTCTTGGCGTTCTCCAGCTCCTCTGCGGTCGGGCCATCGTCGTGCATGCGCTGCCATTGGGCACGGATGATGTCGATCGATTCGGCGACCCGGCTGTTGCGGGTAGCGACGCCGCCGAGGATGAGGCCGCTATGACGCAGCGGCACGAGGGTGCTGTAGACCGAATAGGCGAGCCCGCGCTTCACCCGCACTTCCTGCGTCAGACGCGAGGAGAAGCCGCCGCCGCCGAGGATGTGGTTGACGATATAGGCCGCGTACCAGTCGGGATCGTCGCGCTTGATGCCCGGCTGGCCGAAGGTGACGACACTTTGCGGGATCGCCATGCGCGCCAGCAGCAGCGGCGCCTTGGCGGAGACCGTCATCTCCGGCACCTTGCCGAGCGCGGCATGGGCGGGCAGGTCGCCGAAGGTGAGGTCGAGCTCGCGCTTCAGCGCCTCAGACGTCACGTCGCCGACCACGCCGATGATGAGATTGTCCTTGGCGAAGCGACGCTTCACCAGCGCGCGCATGTCGGCAATGGCGATGCGGCCGACGCTTTCGGGCGTGCCCTCCTCCGGCCTTGCGTAGGGATGGTCGCCGTAAGCATTCTCGAACCACAGACGGCCGGAGAGATAGCGCGGCTCGGTGCGCTCCTCGGCAAGCTGCGCCAGAAGCTGGCTCCTCACCCGCGCCACCGCCCCCTCATCGAAGCGCGGCACGGTGAGCGCGAGATGGAGCAGCGCCAGCGAGGGCGCAAGATTGGCGGAGACGGTGCGCAGGCTCGCATCCATATCGTCCGCGCCGGCGTCGAAATCGAGCGAGGAGGCGAGATCCTCGAGCTTACCCTGGAAGGCCTGGCTGTCGAGCGTGCCGGCGCCCTCGTCGAGCAGGTCGGAGGTGAGCGAGGCAAGCCCCGCCTTCCCGGCGGGATCGAGCGCCGCGCCACCGCGGAAGCTCGCAACAAGCGTCACCACCGGCAGGCTGTGATCCTCGACCAGCCAAGCGGTGATGCCGCCGGGGCTGGTGACCTGCTGCACCTTGGTCGCCGCGGATGCCGGCACCGCAGCGAGCAGCAGCAGCGCGGTGGCGAGCGCGGCAAACTGGGCACGCACGCTCACGAGGTCGGCTCCGGCAGCAGCACGCCGGTGACGGCGATATCGTTGCGGATGACGAGGCGTGCCGCCTTGTTCACCTGGTCGAGGGTGACGGCGCCGATGCGGTCGGGCCAGGATTCGACATCGTCGAGGCTGCGCCCGGTCGCCAGCGCGGCGCCGATGATGCGCGCCGGGCCGGTGAGGCTGTCGCGGGCAAAGACCGCTTCCTGCTGCATGCGCCGCTTGGCGCGATCGACCTCCTGCTCTGTCAGCCCGTCCTTCAGCACCGCCTTGATCAGGGCATCGACGCCCGCCTCAAGATCGGCGATGGCGACGCCCTTGCGCGGCGTGGCGTAGAAGCCGAAAGCGGCAAGCCCGCGCGAGCCGGGGTCGTAGAAGGCACCGGCATCGAGCGCCAGCTTCTTGTCGACGACGAGGCCGCTATAGAGCCGTGCGGTGGCGCTGCCGCCCAGCGCCTCGGCCAGCACCTGCAGCGCGTAGGCGTATTGCGTGTCACCCGCCGTGTAGCTCGGTGCGAGATAGGAACGGCTCCAGCTCGCCTCGCCGACCCGCGGGCTCTTCATGACGAGACGCGTTGCCGCCACCTTGGGCGGCTCGGCGAGGGCGAGGCGCTGCGGCAGCGCCCGCGCCGCGATCGGCCCGTAATACTTCTCGGCCAGCGCGCGCACCTCCGGAACGGTCACATCGCCGCCGATCACCAGCACCGCATTATTGGGCGCATACCAGCTGTGATAGAAATCGAGCGCGTCCGCCGTGGTGAGGCCGCGCATCTCGCTCTCCCAGCCGATGACCGGATGATGATAGGGGCTGTTGAGGTAGAGATCGGCGTCGATCTGTTCGTTGAGCAGCGCCTCGGGGCTGTTGTCGATGCGCGTGCGCCGCTCCTCAAGGATCACTTGGCGCTCTGGCAGCACCACCGCATCGGTCAGCACCAGCCCGGTCATGCGCTCGCTTTCGAGCTTCATCACCAATGGCAGCCGGTCGGCGGCAACTTCCTGGTAGAAGGCGGTATAGTCGGCGGTGGTGAAGGCGTTCTCGCGACCGCCATTCTGCTCGATGATGCGCGAGAAGGCGCCGGGCGGCGTCTCCTTCGTGCCCTTGAACATGAGATGCTCGAGGAAATGCGCGAGGCCCGTCTTGCCGGGGTGCTCGTCGGCGGAGCCCACCTTGTAAAAGATCATCTGCGTCGCGATCGGCGCACGGTGGTTCGCGACCACCACGACCTGAAGGCCGTTGGCGAGGGTAAAGCTCTCGGCGTTGAACTGCTTCGCCGCAGCCGGCGCAGCGGAAAGCACGAGCAGGAGTAGAAGCAGGATAAGTTTCGGCAGCAGCGCTCTCGCCACACGATCCTCCCTGCGGCGGCCTGGAGCTAGAAGGTGCCCACCTGTGAGGGCGGCTTATCGCGCACGATCACCGGCGCGCCGGCGAGGCCGGATTGCATCGGCGCGGCATTGGCCGCCGCCTGCGCGCCCTTCAGGCGCTGCGCCTCGCGCGTCGGGTCGATCACCTGATCGGGGGAGCCCGGCTCCGGACCGCGCCAGAACAGCAACTTGTCGACGAAGCTGTTGTCGACCCCGCCCTTGTCGGCCGTGGCCTCGCGCGCGATCGTCTCGCGGATGTCGGGCGCGGCTTGCGCGGCCCCCGCCTGCTGCAACAGCGCGTTCTCGCCGGCGCTGCGCTCGTCCGCGCCGGGGAGCTGCGCCTGCTGGTCGCCGGCGCGGAAGATGGTCTGCTTCGCCTGCTCGGTGGGCGAGATCTCCTGGGTCGGCGCCGCGCCAGGCCGCGGCGGACGCAGCGCATAGTCCGGCGGGATGGCGAGCGGCGCGTGCGAGACCACGGTGAACTCGTCCGGGATTTCCTTCTCGAGCCCGACGGCCTGGTTGAAGCTGTGGCAGCCGCCGAGCGCCAGCGCGGCGCAGGCCAGGACGGGAACGAGGCAAGCGGAAAGGCGCATCACACCGGACCTGATTGGTGCTGCCTAATTAGACGCTCTGGCGCCCACAAGCAAGCTATCCAGCACCATGAAGGCGACTCCGACCGAAATTGCCGCATCCGCCACGTTGAATACGTAGAAATGCCATTGGCCGAGATGGAAGTCGAGGAAATCGACCACCGCGCCGCGCCAGACCCGATCGATGGCATTGCCGACGGCGCCGCCGATGACCAGGCCAATGGCGAGGGCGAGCAGGTTCTGGCGCACCCGGGCGAGCCAGACCACGAGACCGCCGACGATGATCGCTGCGAGGGTGGTGAAGACCACGGTATTGAGCCGGCTGTCGGTATTGAAGAGGCCAAAGCTCATGCCCCGGTTCCAGGTCAGCGCCAGGTTGAAGAACGGGGTCACCGGGAAGCTCGACTGCGCGGGGTGGGCGGCGAAGAGGCGGAGGATCCAGAGTTTGCTGAGCTGGTCGGCGATCGCGGCAACAAGCGCCACGGCGAGGCCGCGCCCCAGCATCAGCCCTGTACCCCGACCGCGTCGGCGCAGCGACGGCAGAGATCCGGATGCGCGGCGAGGCTGCCGACTTCCGGCAGGACGCGCCAGCAACGCTGACATTTCTCGCCGGGAGCCTCGCTCACCACCACGGCGACGCCGGCAACGTCGGGCAGCGCGAATGCCCCCGCAGGGGGCGGCGCGGTGTCGAGCGTCCCGTCGGAGGTGATGCAGATCTCGGCCAGGTCGACGCCCGCCGCAGCGGCGACATAGGCGGCATCGGCATGGATGGCGACGCTCGCCTGCAGGCTCGAGCCGATGCGCTTCTGCGCGCGCTCCAGCTCGAGCGCACCGGTGACCACCCGCCGCAGGTCGCGCAGCCGCCGCCACTTCTCGCCCAGCGCCTCGTCGCGCCAGGCTTGCGGCACCTCGGCATAGGTCACGAGATGGACGCTGCTCTCCGGCGCGTCGCCATGGCGAGAGAGCCATGCCTCCTCGGCGGTGAAGCACAGCACCGGCCCCAGCCAGCGCACCAGGCAGTCGAAGACGCGGTCGAGCACGGTGCGCGCCGCGCGGCGGCGCGGCGCGTCCGGCCGGTCGCAATAGAGCGCATCCTTGCGGACGTCGAAATAGAAGGCCGAGAGATCGACGGCGCAGAAATTGTGGATCGCTGTGAACATGCTGTGGAAGTCGTAGGCCTCGGCGGCGCGGCGCACGAGCGCGCCGAGCTCGGCGAGGCGATGCAGCACGAAGCGCTCGAGCTCGGGCATGGTCCCGGCTTCGACCCGCTCCGCCTCGCCGAAGCCCGCGAGATTGCCGAGCAGATAGCGCAGCGTGTTGCGCAGCCGGCGATAGGCGTCGGCCTGGTATTTGAGGATCTCGGGACCGATGCGCAGGTCCTCGGTGTAGTCGGAGGCGACCACCCAGAGGCGCAGGATGTCGGCGCCGCTCCGGGCCACCACATCCTGCGGCGCAACGGTGTTGCCGAGCGATTTCGACATCTTGCGACCTTGCTCGTCGAGCACGAAGCCGTGCGTCAGCACCGCGTCGTAGGGCGCGCGCCCGCGCGTGCCGCAGGCTTCGAGCAGCGAGGAATGGAACCAGCCGCGATGCTGGTCGGAGCCTTCGAGATAAAGCGAGGCCGGCCAGGTGAGATCGGACCGCGTCTCGAGCACGAAAGCATGGGTCGAGCCGCTGTCGAACCAGACATCGACGATGTCCATCACCTGCTCGTAATCGGCGGGATCGCGATCACCGAGGAATTGGCGGGGATCGGCGGTGTACCAGGCATCGGCGCCCTCGCGCTCGAAGGCGGCGGCGATGCGGTCGATCACCGCCTGGTCGCGCAGCAGCTCGCCCGTCTTCTTGTCGACGAAGACAGCGATCGGCACGCCCCAGGCGCGCTGGCGCGAGATCACCCAGTCGGGCCGCGTCTCGATCATCGAGCGGATGCGGTTCTCGCCCTGCGGCGGGATCCAGCGCGTCTCGGATATGGCGGCGAGCGCTTTCTCCCGCAGCCGGTTCGTCTCCATCGAGATGAACCATTGCGGCGTGTTGCGGAAGATGAGCGGCGCCTTGGAGCGCCAGGAATGCGGATAGGAATGCAGGAGCCGGCCCTGGGACAGGAGCCCGCCCGCCTCGGCGATCGCGGCGATGACCGCGCCATTGGCGTCGCCGGCCTTGCCGTTCGGCCAATAGACATGCTTGCCGGCGAAGAGCGGTACATGCGGGAAGTAAGTGCCGTCGCCGGCCACGGTCTGCGGCACCTCGATGCCGTGGGCGATGCCGAGCTCCCAGTCATCGGCGCCATGGCCCGGCGCGATATGAACGAAGCCGGTGCCGTCCTCGTCGGTGACGAAGCCGCCCGGCAGCAGCGGCACGTCGAAGCCGTAGCCGCGCTCGCGCAGCGGATGGCGGGAAACCGTGCCGGCAAGATCTCGGCCCCGGAAGGCGCCAAGCACGACGCCGCCGAGCTTCAATTCCTGCTCCAGCGCTGGTAGCCGCTTCAGCGCCACCACGAGCTTCTCGCCGACGCGCGCCTGGCTGCCCTCGCCGGCGCTGATCACCTCGACGAGCACGTATTCGATCTCGTCGCCATAGGCGATCGCGCGATTGCCGGGCAGCGTCCAGGGGGTCGTCGTCCAGATCACCACCGAGGCGCCGGCGAGCTCCGGCCGCGCGGGGCGCGCCACGGAAAAGCGCACGAAGACGGTGGTCGAAGTGTGGTCGTGATATTCGATCTCGGCCTCGGCCAGCGCCGTCTGCTCGACCACCGACCACATCACCGGCTTCGAGCCGCGATAGAGCCCGCCATTCATCACGAATTTGCCAATCTCGCGCGCGATCTGCGCCTCGGCGGCAAAGCTCATCGTGCTGTAGGGATGGTCCCAATCGCCGATCACGCCGAGCCGTTTGAACTCGGCGCGCTGCACGTCGAGCCAATGTGCGGCGAAGTCGCGGCATTCCTTGCGGAACTGGACGACCGGCACCTCGTCCTTGGACTTCTTCCTGGCGCGGTATTGCTCCTCGATCTTCCACTCGATGGGGAGACCGTGGCAGTCCCAGCCGGGCACGTAATTGGCGTCCTTCCCGAGCATGGACTGGGCGCGGTTCACCACATCCTTCAGGATCTTGTTGAGCGCGGTGCCGAGATGGATGTTGCCATTGGCGTAGGGCGGCCCGTCATGCAGCACGAATTTCGGGCGCCCCTCCGCCACCGCGCGCTGACGCCGCCAGAGGTCGATCTTCGCCCAGCGTTCGAGCAGCGCGGGCTCGCGCTTCGGCAGGTCGCCGCGCATGGGAAAATCGGTCTGCGGCAGAAAGACGGTCGATCGGTAATCGGTGGCCATGGCATTCACGGAGGGTTCGGAAACCGCGCCGGAGAGGCGGGCGCGGGGGCGATGGGACGAGGCGGCGTCTCCCCGGTCCTCAGCCGAGGACCGGGCGGCTAATTCGCGCGCGCTGCCGCCCTGCCGTGACCATGGCGGCGACCATAAGGAAGCCGCAGAAAGGCGTCAACCGAAGGGCAGAGCCGGCCGCGAGTTAAGCCCCCTCTTCGCTTTTGGGCCGGGCCGTTGGCTTAGCGAGGAGATCTCCCAGTCCGCAATGTCCGCTCTCGAGCGCTGAGCGACGCTGCGAGCGCCAGCGAGCGTTTCCGGGATGTGTCAGAAGCGGAAAGAAATATCCCGCGCTCACCTCTGCTGGCGCGTGGACTTCGGCCTGACCGGTTTTTACCGAACCTCCCGAAATAGGTGTTTCGAAGCAGGCCACGCCCTGCCACCGCTGCTTTACGTCACGTCGCGACTTTCGCATTGCCGCTGCGGTTTCATTAAAATAAATTCATATATCGAGATTGCATATCGGCAATGTGAGTCGCTCTTTGTGCCATCGTTTCCCTCGTCGATGACGCCCTTCCAAGCCGGCTTGGCTTTTTGCGGCGTCGCCGCGGTCGTGGTTGCGATCGTTATCGTCGCGATCCTTCACGGCCCGCAAACGACGAAGTGCGATGGCTTGCTGGTGAGGGCCACCGTCCTCAAACTCGTCAAACAGAACAGTCCGCTTCCGAGCAGCACCACCGACTACGAGCTCGATTCGATTCGCAAGATCGGCGGCGATACGGCCGCGGGCAACGTGTCCTGCGAGGCGGAGGTGTTCGGCGAGTTCAATAACATGCCGTATTCGTCGGCGCATCTGACGTACACGGTAACGCGTCAAGCCGATGGCCATGTGTTGGTGAGCGTCGCAGGAATTTCCGGCCTCCACTTCCCCTGACCGGCCACACGTTAGCGCAACGGCAAGGCAACGGCCCGGCCCTTGGGCGGAGAGGGCTGGAGAAGGACTTCAGAAAGCCGGGACCGAGCGGAGGATCTCGCGTGCCTTCGCCGCATCCTCGGCGATCTGCGCCTTCAGCGCGTCGACGCCGGGGAATTTGCGCTCGGGCCGGAGATGCTCGATCAGCGCCACGCGCAAATGACGGCCATAGAGATCGCCGGCGAAATCGAAGAGATGCACCTCCAGCCGCAGATCGCTGCCGCCGAAGGTCGGGCGCGTGCCGAAATTGGCGACCGCGTCGTACCAGCGCGGCCTGCCGTCCTCCTCGACCGCCGCGCGGACGGCATAGACGCCGGCGGCCGGTCGCAAGTAATCGTGCAGAAAGATGTTGGCGGTGGGAAAGCCGATGGTGCGGCCGCGCTGATCGCCGCGCTCGACCCGGCCGTCGATCTCCCAGAAGCGGCCGAGCAGCGCCGCCGCCTCGCGCGGTCGTCCGGCGACGAGGTGCTCGCGGATGCGGGTCGAGGAATAGAGCGCGCCGCCGGCGGCCCCTACGGGATCGATGACGCTGACGCCGAAGCCGAGCGCCGCGCCGCGCTCGGCGAGCAGCGCCGGGTTGCCGCGCCGCTGATGGCCGAAGACGAAATCATAGCCCACCACCGCATGGCGGAGGCCCAGCCCGCCGACCAGCACCTCGTCGATGAAGGCCTCGGCGCTGCGTTGGGCGAAATCGCCATCGAAATGGAGCGTGAACAGCAGATCGACGCCGAGCGCCTCGATGCGCCGCGCCTTCATGCGGAAGGGGGTCAGGCGAAAGGGCGGGTCCTGCGGCCTGAAGACGCGGCGCGGATGCGGCTCGAAGGTGAGGACGGCCGAGGGCACACCCAGGCGGCGCGCGATCGCACCGGCCTCGCCGATGACCTGCTGATGGCCGAGATGGACGCCGTCGAAGTTGCCCAGCGCGACCACCGCGCCGCGCTCGCCGGCGGCCACCCTGTCGTGGCGGAAAATGCGCATCGAGCGGAAAATATCGCGCGGAAGGCGCGAAGGATAGTCAGCCGCGCGCCGGCACCATCACCAGGGCGTCGCCATCGATCACCACCGTCTCGCCGACGCGGCACACGGTCTTCAGCACCACCCGCGCCTTCTCGCGCATAATGTCGGTGATGGTGACCCGCGCCTCGACCTTGTCGCCGATGCGCACCGGGGCGCGGAAGCTCAGATTCTGCGTCAGGTAGATGGTGCCGGGGCCGGGCAGGCGGGAGGCGATGGTGGTGGAGAGAAAGCTCGCCGATAGCATGCCGTGGACGATGCGGCCCTTGAAGCGGGTGGTGCGGGCGTAATCCTCGTCGAGATGGACCGGGTTGTAGTCGCCCGAGATGTCGGCGAACTGCACGACGTCCCGCTCGGTGACGATATGCTCGTAGGCAGCCGACATGCCGACCGTGAGATCTTCGAGCGCGTAGCCGGTCTCGCGCGGGCCACCGGCGGATGTGTCGTCCATCACGTCACCTCAGAGATAACGAGCGTGCACTCTAACCCTCCCGGCGGATCGGCCAGAATGGTGCAGCGCACCTTAAGCTCGCCAGGCCCCGGCGGCAAGAAGATGCTGGTGCTTAGACGCTAATCTAACGTCCAGGAGGAAGTTTCGTCTCGCAGACGCGAAAAGCCCTCAGCCCGGCGCGGGCCGCGGCTCGATCGGCAGCAGGCGGGCGAGGCCCAGCTGTTCCTCGAGCAGCGCGGCAGCAGCCAGGAGATGCCGCTCGCCGCGCGGCCGGCCGACGAGCTGGATACCGACCGGCAGGCCGCTCCGGGTGAAACCGCAGGGCAGCGACAGGGCCGGGCAGCCCACCAGGGTCACCGCATAGCTCATGCCGAGCCAATCGACGTAATTGTCGAAGCGGCGGCCGGCGACCTCCTCGACATAGCGCTGCCCGACCGGAAACGGCGGCACGATCACCGCCGGCGTCGCCAGCAGATCGTACTCGGCGAAGAACCGCACGACGCGGCTATAGAGCGCCGCCCGCTCGCGCATGGCGCGCCCCACCGCCTCGCCATCGAGCTTCAGCCCCTTCTCAATGTTCCAGATCACGTCGGGCTTGATGCGCGCGCGATGCTCCGGCAGCAGCGGCGCGTAATTGGCGGCAAAGCGCACGGCGCGCAGCGTCTGGAAGATCTCGGAGGCGCCGCTGAAATCGGGCCCGGCCGCTTCCACCGCGGCGCCGCGCTCGGCAAAGCGCCACGCTGCCGCCTCGGCGATCCCGGCCACCTCGGCATCGACCGGCAGGAATCCGAGATCGCGCGAGAAGCCCACGCGGCGCGGCGGATGCTTCCCGGCCTCGTCCACCCCCTCGAGGAAGGCGCGCGCCGACGGCTCGACCGAGAGCGGATCGCGGGCATCGAACACCGCCATGGCGTCGAGCATGAGCGCGAGATCGCCGATGTTGCGCGCCATGGGGCCCGAGACCGCGAGGCCGTCATAGAGGTGCTTCGCGGGGCCCTGCGGCACCAGGCCGGGGCTGGTGCGCAAGCCCACCACCGAGCAGAAGCTCGCCGGGATGCGCAGGCTGCCGCCGAGATCGCTGCCATTGGCGAGCCAGACCTCGCCGGTGGCGACCGCCACGGCCGAGCCGCCCGACGAGCCGCCGCAGGTCATCGCCGTGTTCCAGGGGTTGAGCGTGCTGCCGAACACCTCGTTGAAGGTATTGGAGCCGGCGGCGAATTCGGGCGCGTTGGAGCGGGCGAGCACGATCCCGCCCCGCCCCTCGAGCGCCTCCACCTGAAGATCGGAGGCCGCGGGCACGTGATCGGCATAGATCGGCGAGCCATGGGTGCTGCGCATGCCGGCCACGTCCATCGAATCCTTGATGGCGAGCGGCAGCCCGCCGAGCCAGCCGCGGCGATCCTCCGGCGGCCGCGGCAGCCGCCGCGCCTGCTCGCGCGCCCGCTCGATCGAGCGGATCGGCAGCGCGTTCACCGCACCGTCGACCGCCTCGATACGCGCCATCGCCGCGTCGATGAGCTCGAGCGGCGACACCTGGCGGCGCTCGAGGAGCGCCACCACCTGCCGCGCGGTCATCCG
>DATNDG010000019.1:0-13894 GCA_035553515.1 Allostellaceae bacterium
CGAGGGGAAATTCCGAATGGCAGAGCAGCGTCTCGGCGTGATCATGAACGGCGTCACCGGGCGGATGGGGATGAACCAGCATCTGATCCGCTCGATCCTGGCGATCCGCGCGCAAGGCGGCGTGCTCCTCAAGAACGGCGACCGGGTGATGCCGGATCCGATCCTGGTCGGGCGCAACGCGACGAAGCTCGAGGCGCTGGCGCGCCTCCACGGGGTCGAGCGCTGGACCACCGATCTCGACGCGGCGCTGAGAAATCCCAAGGACACGCTCTTCTTCGACGCCGCCACGACGCAGCTCCGCGCGGAACTGCTGCGCAAGGCGATCGCCGCGGGCAAGCATATCTATTGCGAGAAGCCGATCGCGGAAAATCTGGCCGACGCGCTCGACCTCGCAAAGCGCGCCAACAAGGCCGGCGTCAAGCACGGCGTGGTGCAGGACAAGATCTTTCTGCCGGGACTGCGCAAGATGAACGCGCTGGTGCAGTCGGGCTTCTTCGGCCGCATGCTGTCGGTGCGCGGCGAGTTCGGCTATTGGGTGTTCGAGGGCGACTGGCAGCCGATCAACCGGCCGTCCTGGAACTACCGCAAGGGCGAAGGCGGCGGCATCATCCTCGACATGCTCTGCCATTGGCGCTACGTGCTCGACACCATCTTCGGCGAGGTGAAGAGCGTCTCCTGCTTCGGCGCGATCCATATCCCCGAGCGCTGGGACGAAGCGGGGAAGGCCTATAAGGCCGATGCCGACGATGCCGCCTATGCCACCTTCCAGCTCGCCAACGGCGTCATCGCGCAAATCAACAGCTCCTGGTGCACCAGGCCGCGGCGCGACGATCTCGTGACCTTCCATGTCGACGGCACTTTGGGTTCGGCGGTGGCGGGCTTGCATACATGCTGGTCGCAGGCGCGGGTCAACACGCCGCGGCCGGTCTGGAACCCGGACGTGCCGCAGCCGATCGATCTCTTCAAGACCTGGGCCGAGGTGCCGGACGGCGGCAGCTACGACAACGGCTTCAAGATCGAATGGGAGATGTTCATCCGCCATGTCTGCGAAGACGCGCCCTTCAGATGGACCTTGCTCGAAGGCGCCAAGGGGGTGCAGCTCGCCGAGGCAGGGATAGCGAGCTGGAAGGAGCGGCGCTGGGTCGATCTCCCGGCGCTGAGCGTCTAAGCCATGGCGACGCTCCGCCTGCCCGTCGCGGGAGGAAGGCTTGTCCCCTACTCGACGCGGCCGCCGGCGCAGTTCGCGCCGGCCCCGGGCAAGCTCAACCGCATTGCCTATGCGGCGGCGCATGTGGTGGCCGACCCGCTGGCCGAGGGCGATCCCTGGCTCGACGCGGCGATCGACTGGGAGCGCACCATCGCCTATCGCCGGCATCTCTTCTCGCTCGGGCTCGGCGTCGCCGAGGCGATGGATACGGCGCAGCGCGGCATGGGGCTCGACTGGCCGCGCTCGCTGGAGCTGATCCGCCGCAGCATCGACGCGGCGCGCGACGTGCCGGGCGCGATGCTGGCCTCGGGCGCCGGCACCGATCATCTCGATCCTGCTGCGAGCGGCGGCATCGATGCGGTCATCGGCGCCTATGAGGAGCAATGCGCGGCGATCGAGAAATCGGGCGGGCGCATCATCCTGATGGCAAGCCGCGCGCTGGTGAAAGCGGCGAGGGGACCCGAGGATTATGCGCGGGTCTATGGCCGCATCCTCGGTCAGCTCCGGGAGAAGGCGATCATCCACTGGCTCGGCGAGATGTTCGATCCGGCGCTCGCAGGATATTGGGGTGAGGGAAGCCCCGAGCGGGCGATGGATGTCGCGGTCGCGATCATCGCCGAGAACGTCCGGAAGATCGACGGGGTCAAGATCTCTCTCCTCGACAAGGAGAAGGAGATCGCCATGCGCAGGCGCCTGCCGAAGGGCGTGCGCATGTATACGGGCGATGATTTCAGCTATGCCGAGCTCATCGAGGGCGATGCGGCGGGGCATTCGGATGCGCTGCTCGGCATCTTCGATGCGATCGCGCCGGCAGCCTCGGCGGCGCTCAGCGCACTGGCGCGGGGCGATGCGACGCAGTTCCACGCGATCCTCGCGCCCACCGTGCCGCTCTCGCGCCACATCTTCCGCGCGCCGACGCGCTTTTATAAGACGGGGGTCGTCTTCATGGCTTATCTGAACGGCCATCAGGATCACTTCACCCTGGTGGGCGGGCAGGAGAGCGCGCGCTCGAGCCTGCATCTGGCCGAGCTTTTTCGTCTGGCGGATGGAGCAGGACTGCTCGCCGACCCAGAGCGCGCCGCGTCGCGCATGCGAGCGGTGATGGCGGTGCGCGGCGTCGAGGCCTGAGATGCGCGATTTCCGCGACGGGCGATGGCTCGCGATCAACACGGCGACGGTGAAATCCTGGTCGCTCGAGCAGGCGATCGAAGGCTGTGCCCGCGCCGGCATCCGCGCGATCGCGCCCTGGCGCGACATCCTCCAGGCCTGCGGCGTCGAGCGCGCGGCGAAGCTCCTCAACGCGCATCAGATGAAGGTCCCGTCGCTCTGCCGCGGCGGGATGTTCCCGGCGGCAGAAGCAGCGCAGCGCCGCGCCGCGCTCGAGGATAATCGCCGCGCGGTGGACGAGGCGGCGGGGATCGGCGCCGAGTGCCTCGTGCTGGTGGTGGGCGGGCTGCCGAAGGGCTCGAAGGACATCGCCGGCGCACGCGAGCAGGTGCGCGACGGCCTCGCAGCGCTGCTGCCCTATGCGCGGAACTCCGGCGTCAGGCTCGCGATCGAGCCGCTCCATCCGATGTATGCCGCCGACCGGGCCTGCGTGAACACGCTGGCGCAGGCGAACGATCTCTGCGCGGATCTCGGCGACGGGATCGGCGTCGCGGTCGATGTCTATCACGTCTGGTGGGATCCTGATCTCGCGCGCGAGATCGCCCGGGCGGGAGCGCGCATCCTCAGCTACCATGTCTGCGACTGGCTGGTGCCGACCCGCGATCTGCTGCTCGACCGCGGCATGATGGGCGACGGCATCATCGATCTGCGCGGTATCCGCGCGCTGGTCGAGGCGACGGGGTTTTCCGGGTATTGCGAGGTCGAGATCTTTTCGGCCGAGACCTGGTGGAAGCGCGTTCCCGAGGAGGTGCTCGCCATCTGCCGCGAGCGGCATCGCAGCGTCGTCTAGCCGGCCCCGGCTCCTGACGTAAATCAAACAACGGCCCGGTTTACAAGGGTATTACTGTATCGTCGCGGCGGCCGATGCGGCGCAAGATCGCCAACGGCACCAAGCGAAAAGGCTGTCCCATGACGGGCCAGGGGGCGCGGCGAGACGCTTCGACGATGATTGATGGCGCGGACGCGTGATGGGCGATGCCCCGTCGAAAGACCCTCGCGCAACGGGCGCCGGCGCCGGGCGGCGCAATTCCGGCGACAAATCGCAAAGCCGCGCGTCGGCGATCTATCAGGCGCTCTTCAACAACATGCCGGTTCCCCTGCATGCGGTCGACGAGGAGACGCGGCTCACCGAGGTCAACGACGCCTGGCTCACCCTCTTCGGCTATTCCCGCGAGGAGGTGATCGGGCATGCGCTCCCCGACTTCTATACGGCGGAATCGGCCCGCGAATTCCACGAGCGAGGCTGGCCGGAGCTGCTCGAGAAGGGCGAGTTCCGCGATGTCGAGCGGCAGCTCCGCTGCAAGTCGGGCGCCATCGTGACGGTGCTGCTGTCGAGCAGCATCGAGCGCGACGGCGCGGGGAAATTCCTGCGCGGCTACGGCGTGCTGGTCGATATCAGCGCGCGCCGGAAGCTCGAGCGCGAGCGCGAGCGCTATTTCGAGATGGCGCAGGATTTCCTGGCCATTGCCGGTTTCGACGGCGCCCTTCACGACATCAACCCGGCGATCGCGGCGGCGGCGGGCCTGAGCCGCGAGCAGATCCTCGCCACCCCTTTCTTCGAGTTCCTGCATCCCGACGACCGGCCCGACGTCGAAGCCTCGATGGCGAAGCTCGCCGCCGGCGCCGCGATGACCGATGTCGAAGTGCGCTACCGCCATCGCGACGGGAACTGGCACTGGAGCGCCTGGCGTTCGACGGCGATGCCCGAGGAGAGCGTCATCTTCAGCGTCGGCCGCGACATCGAGGAGCAGCGCCAGGCCGAAGAGCTGCTGCGCCGCGCCGAGCGCCTCGACGCGATCGGCCAGCTCACCGGCGGCATTGCGCATGATTTCAACAATCTGCTCACCATCGTCATCGGCAATCTCGACCGCATCGCCCAGAGCCGCACGGCGGATGAGCGGATCAAGCGGCTCGCCGAGGTGGCGCTTCAGGGGGCCGAGCGCGGCGCGCGCCTCACCGAGCATCTCCTGGCCTTTGCGCGGCGCCAGCGGCTCGAGCCGCAGCCGCTCGCGCTCGACGAGCTGCTGGCGCGGATGGAGCCGCTCTACCAGCGTGCGGTGGGCGAGACGGTGCGGCTGGAGCTGGCCTTGGCGCCCGGACTCTGGCGATGCCGCGCCGATCCCGGACGGCTCGAGACGGCGATCCTCAACCTCATTCTCAACGCGCGCGACGCGACGGAGAGCGGCGGCAGCGTGACGGTGAGTGCCGCCAATCGCGCCGTCGCTTCCGGCGAGATCCCGGATGTCGTCGCCGGCGACTATCTCGAGATCGCCGTGCGCGACAGCGGCGCCGGCATGCCGGAGGACGTGCTGGCGCGCGCCTTCGAGCCGTTCTTCAGCACCAGGCCGGTGGGCAAGGGAGCAGGGCTCGGCCTCTCGATGGTCTATGGCTTCGCCCGGCAGTCCGGCGGCGCGGCGCGCATCGAGAGCCGCCTCGGCGCCGGAACGGTGGTGCGGCTCTATCTGCCGCGCGCCGAGGGCGAAGCGGCGCCGGGCGAAGCCGCCGATGCCGGTGCCGCGCCCGCGCCGGGCGGTGCGCTCAGTGTCCTCGTGGTCGAAGACGAGGTGGCGGTCCGCGAGATGACTGCCGAGGTGCTGAAGGAGCTGGGGCATCACGTGCTGGTCGCCGAAAACGGGCCGGAAGCGCTCGCGCTGCTGGAGCGCGAGGCGAGGATCGACCTCCTCATCAGCGATGTGGTGATGCCGGGCGGCATGAGCGGCGTGGCGCTGGCATCGCGGGTGCGCGAGATCTGGCCGGGCCTGCCGGTGCTGCTGGTGACGGGCTACGGCTTTGCCGCCGACGGCGGCATGGGCCGGCATGGCTTCGCCGTCCTGAGAAAGCCCTACCGGCCGTCGCAGCTCACCGCCAAGATGGACGAGGTGCTCGGCGGCGCGCGACCCGGCGATTGAGCTCAGCCGCGGGCGAAGCGCACGGCTTCCTCGGCGGCGCGGAAGAGCGCGCGCGACTTGTCGAGGATCTCCTGGTGCTCGGATGCCGGATTGCTGTCGGCGACCACGCCGCAGCCCGCCTGCACTACCATCTGCCCGTCCTTCACCACCGCGGTGCGCAGCACGATGCAGGTGTCCATGCTGCCATCGCCGGCGAAGTAGCCCACGGCGCCGCCATAGAGGTTGCGCCGCTCGACCTCGAGCTCGTCGATAATCTCCATCGCCCTCACTTTGGGCGCGCCGGAGAGCGTGCCGGCGGGAAATCCGGCGATCAGCGCATCCATGGCGTCGTGCCGGGGATCGATCTGCGCCTCGACGTGGCTGCAGATGTGCATGACATGGCTGTAGCGCTCGATCACCATCTGCTCGGTGACCTTGACCGTGCCGATCCTGGCGACCCGTCCGACATCGTTGCGCGCGAGATCGAGCAGCATCAGATGCTCGGCGCGCTCCTTGGGATCGGCGAGGAGTTCCTCGGCAAGCGCCGCATCCTCGGCGGCTGTGGCGCCGCGCCGGCGGGTGCCGGCGAGCGGGCGGATGGTGACTTTGCCGTCGCGCAGCCGCACCAATACTTCCGGGCTCGAGCCCACCACGGCAAAGCCGCCGAAATCGAGGAAGAAGAGGAAAGGCGAGGGGTTCAGGCGGCGGAGCGCGCGGTAGAGCGCGAAGGGCGGCAGGCGAAAGGGCAGGCGCAGCCGCATCGACGGCACGACCTGGAAGATCTCGCCGGCGCGGATGTATTCCTTCGCCTGCTCGACCATGGCGAGGCATTCGGGCCTGGTCATGTTTGGCGCGGGCGGCGGCAGCTCCTGCACCACCTCGGCGCTCTCGCGGCGATGCGGCAGGCTGCGCTCGAAATCGGCGATGACGTCGGCGAGCCGCTCGCGCGCGCGGTCATAGGCGGCGGTCGGAGAAAGCTCCGCCCCGGGCCATGCCGGCGTCACCAGGGTCACGCGATCCTCGATGGTGTCGAAGATGCAGACGACGGTCGGGCGCAGGAACAGGCCGTCGGGAATGTCGAGCGTGTCGGGGTTGCGGTCCGGCAGCCGCTCCATCAGCGACACCATGTTGTAGCCGGCATAGCCGAAGAGCCCGGAGGCCATGGGCGGCAGCGGCGCCGGCGTCTCGACGCGGCATTCGGCGATGAGCGCGCGCAGGCTCGCGAGCGCGCCGCCCGGCGCCGGCTCGAACGCGTCGGGATCGAAGCGGGCCTTGCGGTTGATCTCGGCGCGATCGCCGCGGCAGCGCCAGATGAGGTCCGGCTTCAGGCCGATGAAGGAATAGCGGCCGCGCGTGGCGCCGCCTTCGACGGATTCGAAGAGGAAGCTCATCGGCCGCCCGTCGGCGAGCTTCAGCATGGCCGAGACCGGCGTCTCGAGATCGGAGACCAGCGAGGTCCACACCAGCACCGGTTTGCCCGCGGCGTAGCGCTCCTTGAACTCGTCGAAGCCGGGGGAGAGCTGCATGGCGGGGCTCAGAAGGCGTGGCTGACAGCGTCGCGGTCGATGCTGACGGGGTAGCGGCTGCGCAGCGCCTTGTCGAACTCGGAGAGGATGTCGTCGCGCAAGCCCGGCGTCACCAGCCGGTCGGCGAATTGATCGACACCCTTCGGGTCCTTGGCGGGATCGGCGGCAATGACGTCCTTCACGACGGCGACCACATAGCCGTCATTGCTCCGGGCATAGACCGCCTGACCGGGCTTCACGTCGAAGAGGCTCGCGACCAGACTGGGCGGCACCTGCTGATCGCCGCCGGCGCGGCTCAACTCCTTGGTGGTGAAGGGGGTGAGCTTGTGCTCGGCCGCGACCGCCGCCAGCGTCTTGCCCGACTTCACCGCATCGGCCATGCCCTTGGCGAGCGCTGCGAGCGAGGCGTCGCGCTTCTGCTGCTGCCAGAGATCGACCACCTGCGGCTTCACCTGATCGAGCGGCTTGACGCTGGCCGGCGTCACCTTGTCGACCTGCAGCACATAGTAGCCGTTCTCGCCGAGATCGTTGAGCGAGCTCATCTGGCCGCTATCGGTGCTGAAGGCGGTCTTGAGCACGTCAGCGCCGGAGACCGGCAGATCGACCGGCTTGCCGTCGGCGTCGTGGCCGTTGGCGTCGATATTCTCGACCTTGGTGACCTTGAGATTGAAGCGCTGCGCCACGCTGGCGAAATTGGCGCCGCCGGCCAGCGCGTCCTCAAGCTGGTCGTAGATCTTGGCGAGACGGTCGCCCGCCTGGTCGCGCGAGATCTCCTTGGCGAGCTTCGCCTTCACCTGGTCGAAGGGCTCGGTCGAGGCCGGCTTCACTTCGATGAGCTTCAGGATGTGCCAGCCGAGCGAGTCATGGATGGGCGTCGTCGTCTCGCCCGGCTTCAGCGAGAAGGCAGGCTTGGCGAGATCGGGCGGCAGGTCGGCCTGCTTGAAGAATCCCAGATCGAGCGTGTCGGGCGCTGCGCCGGCCACGTCCTTGGCGACGGTGGCGAAATCCTTGCCCTGGGCGAGCTCGGCCGCCGCCGCCTTCGCCTTCCCCTCATCGGTCAGCAGGATCTGCTGGAAATGCCGCTGCTCGGGCGCCTGGAACTCGTTGAGGCGGTTCTGGTACTCCTCGTGCAGCTTGTCGTCCGGCACCTTGATGCCGGCGGCGACATCGTCGATGGTCAGCACGCCGAGGCTGAAGCTGCGCAGCTCGGGCACGCGGAAATCGGTCTTGTGCTTGGCATAGAAGTCGTTGATCTCGGCATCGCTCGGCGTGCCCGGATCGGGCGCAGCGCTCGACGGCAGCGCGACCGCCTCGGCGGTGCGCTTTTCGGCGCGGGCGCGGTAGAGGGTATCGACGAGCTGCGGCGGCGGGGTCACGCCGTCGACCAGCGCGCGGTCGAGATTCTCGCGCGCGATGTCGTTGCGCAGCGAGGCCTTGAACTGCTGCGGCGTCATGTGCTGCGCTTCCACGAATTGCAGATAGAGCTGCGGATCGAACTGGCCCTGCGCGTTGTGGAAGCCCTTGCTCGAGCGGATCAGATCGTCGAGCGCCTGCTCGCTGACATCGAGGCCCATATGCCGGATCTCGAGATCGGTGAGCTCGCTGTCGATCAGGCGCTGGAGGGCCGTGTCGACGATGCCGAGCTGCTTCAGCTGCTGGTCGTCCAGGGTCGAGCCGTTGAGCGCCTGGCGCCAGCGCTCGGCATCCTGGCGCACCGCGCGATTGAGCGTCTGCTGGTCGATCTTGTGGTCGCCCACGGTGGCCACCGTGGTCTGGGTGCCGTGATTGCGGAAGATGTCGCCAATGCCCCAGATGGCGAAGGAGATGACCAGAAGGCCGAACAGGATCTTGACGAAGATGGACGAGGCTCGATTGCGGATCGCTTGCAGCATGACCGGATGGGGACAGTGATGCCGCGCCAGGGGGCGCGGACGTGGCGCGGATGATAGAATTGCGGCAGCCGATCTCGCAAGGGCAGGGCGGGTGTGCTAGAGCCGCAGGGGGTGAGAGGACATGCGCAAGCTGATCGCCGGTAATTGGAAGATGAACGGGCTCGGGGCCGACGGCTTGGCGCTGGCACGGGATCTGGCCAAGCGGGCCGGCCGGGCGCCGCTCGCCGCGGAGTTGCTGATCTGCCCGCCGGCGACGCTGCTGGCGGCGGCCGGCGAGGCGATCGCCGGGAGCGGGATCCTGCTCGGCGGCCAGGATTGCCACACGCGCCAGTACGGCGCCCATACCGGCGATATCAGCGCGGCGATGCTGCGCGATGCCGGCTGCAGCTACGTCATTCTCGGTCATTCCGAGCGCCGCACCGACCATCACGAGAGCGACGCGCTCGTCTGCGCCAAGGTGAAGGCGGCGCGCGAGGCCGGGCTCGTCGCCATCCTCTGTTTGGGCGAGACCGCCGGGGAGCGCGATGCCGGGCGGACGCTCGAGATCGTCTCGCGCCAGCTCGCGGGCTCGCTGCCCGAGGGGCTGGGCGCGGCCGAGCTGGTGATCGCCTATGAGCCGATCTGGGCGATCGGCACCGGCAGGACGGCGCTTCCCGCCGATGTCGCCGGCGTCCATGCGCATCTGCGGGCCGCGCTCAAGGGCAAGGTCGCCGCGCCCTCTGAGGTGCGGCTCCTCTATGGCGGCTCGGTCAAGCCGGCCAATGCCCGCGAGCTGCTCGGCCTCCCCAATGTCGACGGGGCGCTGGTCGGCGGTGCCAGCCTCAACGCCGCGGATTTCTGGGCGATTGCCGAGGCGGCGGCGTAATGGCTGGTGTTTGACCGGCGAAAGCGCTAGAAACCGCCGTCTCCCGACCGTCAGCGATTTCAGGCCATGACCACCGTCATCCTCGTCGTCCATCTCATGCTCGCCATCGCCCTCATCGGCGTCATCATGCTGCAGAAGAGCGAGGGCGGCGCGCTCGGCATTGGCGGCGGCGGCATGTCAGGCTTCATGACCGGGCGCTCGACGGCCAATCTGCTGACCCGGGCGACGGCGGTGCTGGCGGCCTGCTTCTTCCTTACCAGCATGGCGCTGGCCTATCTCGCCGGGAACCGGCAGCCAGCGGTCGACACGCTGCTCACCCGGCCGCCAGTGGAGCAGAGCCAGCCCGCGCCGGCGAAGTCGGCCGCCCCGGCGCAGCCTGCGGCACCCGCCAAGCCCGCAGCACCGGCCGGGCCCAGCGCGCCGCTGGCGAAATAGCCCGGGAAGCCGCGCCGCGACTCGTTACGACTCGCGATCAATCATGGGTTTCGCGCGCGCGTTTTGCCGTTGAGTGAGGGCCGGCGCCTCTCCCACGGCGGAAGCGCCTGCGGCCAAGTCCAGCAAATCCGCGGCTTCCCGCATCGGCCCATGCTTTCGGTTGTGCCAGGACGAGGGCTTGCTTACATTGGAGGTCCATGGCGCGGTTCATTTTCATCACCGGCGGCGTGGTCTCCTCCCTTGGCAAAGGTCTCTCGGCGGCGGCGCTCGGCGCGCTGCTGCAGGCCCGCGGTTTCAAGGTGCGTTTGAGGAAGCTCGATCCCTATCTCAACGTCGATCCCGGGACGATGAGCCCCTACCAGCATGGCGAGGTCTACGTCACCGATGACGGCGCCGAGACCGATCTCGATCTCGGCCATTACGAGCGCTACACCGGCGTCGCCGCGCGGCGCAGCGACAGCGTCACCACCGGGCGCATCTATTCCACCGTGATCGGCCGCGAGCGGCGCGGCGAGTATCTCGGCGCCACCGTGCAGGTGATCCCGCACGTCACCGACGCGATCAAGGAATTCGTCCAGGCCGATCTCGACGGGGACGAGGATTTCGTGCTCTGCGAGATCGGCGGCACGGTGGGCGACATCGAGAGCCTGCCCTTCCTCGAGGCGATCCGCCAGCTCGGCAACGAGCTCGGCCGCGAGCGCACGCTCTTCGTGCATCTGACCCTGGTACCCTGGATCCCGTCGGCGGGGGAGCTCAAGACCAAGCCGACGCAGCATTCGGTGAAGGAGCTCTTAGGCCTCGGCATCCAGCCCGACATCCTGCTCTGCCGCTCCGACCGGCCGATCCCCGAAGGGCAGCGCAAGAAGATCGCGCTCTTCTGCAATGTGCGCGAGAGCCGCGTCATCCCGGCGCTCGACGTCGACACCATCTACGACGTGCCGAACGCCTATCACCTGCAGGGTTTCGACCGCGAGGTCTGCGACCATTTCGGCATCCGCCAGGAGGCGCCGAACCTCGCGCGCTGGCAGGAAGTGGTGACGCGCATCCGCCGTCCCGAGGGCGAGGTCAACATCGCCGTCGTCGGCAAGTACACCCATCTCCTCGACAGCTACAAATCGCTGGCCGAGGCGCTCACCCATGGCGGCATCGCCAACCACGTGAAGGTGAAGCTCAACTGGCTCGACAGCGAAATCTTCGAGCAGCCGGATGCTGTCCATCACCTGGAGGCGGTGAACGGCATCCTGGTGCCGGGCGGGTTCGGCGAGCGCGGCAGCGAGGGCAAGATCGCCGCCGCCTGCTTCGCGCGCGAGCGGAAGGTGCCCTATTTCGGCATCTGCTTCGGCATGCAGATGGCGGTGATCGAGGCGGCGCGCCATCTGGCGGGCTTGAAGGGCGCCGGCTCGACCGAGTTCGGCCCCTGCGAGCATCCGGTGGTCGGGCTCATGACCGAGTGGACGCGCGGCAACACGCTGGAAAAGCGGGCGGCCGACGGCGATCTCGGCGGCACGATGCGCCTCGGCGCTTATGAAGCGGTGCTAACGCCGGGAAGCCGCGTCGCCGGGATTTATGGCGCCACCAGCATCCGCGAGCGTCACCGCCACCGCTACGAGGTGAACATCCACTACAAGGGCAAGCTCGAGGATGCCGGGCTCGTCTTCTCCGGCATGTCGCCCGACGGCGAACTGCCGGAGATCATCGAGAATCCCGATCACCCCTGGTTCATCGGCGTGCAGTATCACCCGGAGCTGCGCTCGAAGCCCTTCGAGCCGCATCCGCTCTTCACGTCCTTCATCAAGGCAGCGCTCGATCAGAGCCGGTTGGTGTAGCATGAGCGCGGCGCGTCACGTCCATATCGGCAACCTCACCCTCGGCAACGACCGGCCGATGGCAATCATCGCCGGGCCCTGCGCGCTGGAGAGCCGGGCGCATGCGCTGGAGATGAGCCATGCGCTCACCGAGATGACGGCGAAGCTCGGGCTCGGCTTGATCTACAAGACCTCCTTCGACAAGGCGAACCGGACTTCGATCTCGGCCGAGCGCGGGCTCGGCCTCGAGGCGAGCCTACCGATCCTCGCCGAGGTGCGCGAGACCTATGGCTGCCCGGTGCTGACCGACGTGCACGCGCCCGAGCAATGCGCGCAAGTCGCCGAGGCGGTGGATGTGCTGCAGATCCCGGCCTTCCTCTGCCGGCAGACCGACCTGCTGGTGGCGGCGGCGAAGACCGGCCGCGCGGTCAACGTCAAGAAGGGGCAGTTCCTCGCGCCCTGGGACATGAAGAACGTGGCGAAGAAGGTGTCGGCCGCAGGAAACGACAACATCCTGCTCTGCGAGCGCGGCGTCTCCTTCGGCTACAACACGCTGGTCAACGACATGCGCGCGCTGCCGATCCTGGCGGAGAGCGGATATCCCGTGGTGTTCGACGCGACACATTCGGTGCAGCAGCCGGGCGGCAAGGGGGATGCCACCGGCGGCGAGCGGCGCTTCGTCCCGGCGCTGGCGCGCGCGGCGGTGGCAGTGGGCGTCGCCGCGGTCTTCATGGAGACGCATCAGGATCCCGACCGCGCCCCCTCCGACGGGCCCAACATGATGCGGCTCCGGGACATGCCGGCGCTCCTCGCCGACCTCCAGGAATTCGACCGGCTGGCAAAGGCGAAGCCGCTGGCGAGCTGAGCCGGGCCGCGTGCTCACCAGCGGCGCGCGAGGAACTCCTCGATGCATTGGGGTGACGCCTTGGCGTAACCGCCGCGCCGGCTCACGGCGACGCCGGTGAGGCGCGCCAGTGCAAGCGCCATTTCAGCGGCTTTCGCGACCTGGGGGATGCCGCTCAACACCGGCGCGCCGTCGACGGTGAAGCCGCGCTCCTGCGAGAAGAGCAGCATCGGCAGTCCACCGGCCGGCACGATCACCTCCGCGCCGGCCGCCACCAGCGGCCGCACTTCTTCGACGAACTCGGCGCGCGCGTCGCGATAGGCCGCTTCGTCGGCGAAGGCACGCATGAAGGAGCGGAGATCGGCGCGGATGGCGCGGATGCCGACCACGCGCTGCTCGAGGCGATGGCGCGCCACCTGCTGCTCGTGCCAGGGAATGAAGACGGGATCGATGGTAACGAGCCCGATCTTCTGTCCCATGCTGCAGGCGGCGAGCAGCACCGCTTCGCCGAGCGCGATCACCGGGATGTCGACGGCGCCGCGCGTTTCGACGAGTCCCGGCTCCTGGAAATGGCCGATGACGAAGGCGCTGTAGCCGGCCTCCTCGGCCGCGATCGCATTGCGGATAGTCTGGACGGCGCAGCGCAGCTCGGTCAGCGGGTGGAAATGCTGGTCGGGCGGGTCGAGCCCGTGCACTTCGAAGGCGATTCCGGGCGCGGCCAGCGCATCGAGCGTCTGCTGCAGCCTTCGGATATAGGGCGCCTGCGCGTCGGGATGGACGAAGCTCTGATACCAGATGCGGCTCGTGCCGCTCACTCTCTCGCTCATGCTCCTGCCGTCTCCCATTGATCGCGTTCCGCGCCGGCCGGCTACTGCCCGACGGCGATGCTAATCGAGCCGGAGCGGCGCGGAATCCGGCAGCAGGTGATGGAAGGTGTTCATGTAGAGCACGAAGCGCAGCGCGCCCGAGGGAATGCGCTCGACGATCCAATCCTCGCCCACCACCGATCTGATGACATTCGGCCTCCGCCCGTCGCGGTATTCCGCCTGCCAATAGACGGTGCCGGTCGCGCGCGCACGCTCGGGCGCGGTGGTGAGCGGGGTGAGGGTGAAATGGCCGAAGAGATGGCGCTCATTGGTCCATTGCCGGTGCAGCTTCGCGTGATCCTCGAAGCCGATGGTGTCGCCGGTGTTGACGATGTGAATGCGCGCATGCGGATCGAGAAAGCACGCCGCCTGGTCTGCGGCGCTGCCACTCTTCACCGC
>DATNDG010000020.1:0-3725 GCA_035553515.1 Allostellaceae bacterium
ACCGCCCGCTCGCGCACTTCGCGGCGCACGCGCACGACATCCTCGGCGCTGCGGACCGGCATCGTCTCATTTTTCTCGACGATCAAGCTCGCGCTCCTCGCCATCGATGATGCGGCGGATCAGGGCGAGGCCCTTGTCGACGTTGAGCGCGGTGCGCACGCCGCTCAAGGTGAGGCCGAGCTCGACCAGGGTGATCGCTACCGCCGGCTGCATGCCGACGACCACGGTGGCGGCGTCGAGCACCCGCGCCATGGAGGCGATATTGTTGAGCAGCCGGCCGATGAAGCTGTCGACGAATTGCAGCGCGGAGATGTCGATCATCACGCCGCGCGCGTTGGTATCGACGATCTTGGTCATGAGGCTGTCCTGCAGCGCCAGCGCGAGCTGGTCATGCATATCGACCTGGATGCTGACCAGCAGGCAGTCGCCCACCATGAGGATCGGGATCTGCTCCATCGCTAGGCGGAAGCCTGGCTGGGCTTGCGATCGACGACCGACTTGCCGGTGCGCCTCAAGGCAAGCTCGAAGGCGCCGGCCATCGTCGCCTTGGAGGTCACCGACAGCTCGACGCCGAGATGGACGATGGTCTGGGCGATCTGGGGACGGATGCCGCTGATGATGCAGTCGGCGCCCATGAGGCGCGCGGCCGAGACCGTCTTCAGCAGGTGCTGCGCCACCAGCGTGTCGACGGTGGGCACGCCGGTAATATCGATGATCGCGATCTGCGAGCCCGAGGCGACGATCTGCTGCAGCAGGCTTTCCATCACGATCTGCGTGCGGTTGCTGTCGAGCGTGCCGATAAGCGGCACGGCCACGATGCCTTCCCAGAGCTGCACCACCGGGGTCGAAAGCTCCAACATCTCCTGCTGCTGGCGCGAGATGACTTCCTCGCGGCTCTTCTGGAAGAGCTCGGTCGTGTAGAGGCCGAGCCCGTCGATGAGCTGGGTGGCGATCTGCAGCTCCGCGGCGAGCTGCGCGGCGCTGGCGCCCACCTCGCGCTGCAGCAGCGCGAAGAGCGGCCGCTTGAACGAGAAGACGAAGCCTGCCGTCTCCGACGGGGAGAACCCTTTGAGCGCGCGCGCGCGCGACTGCTCGCCGAGCAGTTCGCGCATGCCGTTCCACACCGGCGCCTGGAGGTTCTCGATCTCGCCGGCGGCCGTCCCTCGGCGCAGCTCGGTCAGGAAGCGCGTGCAGGTCTCGACATCGCCGCTGGTGCCGCTCGTACCGAAGCTCGCCTGCGCTGCCATCCACTCGTCGATCAGCGGCTTCTGGTGCTTCTCGATCAATGTCGGAATGATCGTCTCGTGCCTCTTCGCCATCCGCGTCCTCCGGTTTTGCGCAACGCAGCGGTAGGACAGCGCCGGAAGACGGCGCTGACGCATCTGCCAACGTCACTCGATGGTGGACCCCTCCCTCGCGCTTAACCCGAAAGAAGTAGGGCTTGCGTCGCGCTCTTTTCGGCGAATAAAATGGCGCAATTGCTGCCCTTCAATCAACTGAGATCGTGCGCGCATGGTCGAATTCGGAGCCCGTCACTTGGAGCAAGGCCCGCCCAGTATCCTTTTGGTCGATGATGAAGAGGGCTTCCGCTATTCGGCGACCCGCGCACTTGAACATGCGGGCTTCAAGGTCTCCCCCGTTGGGGGGTATCAGCCCGCGCTCGAAATGCTGCAATCGGACAAGCCGATCGACCTGATGATCACCGATGTCGTCATGCCGGAAGGCATACACGGCTTCGCGCTGGCGCGTATGGCTCGCATGCGCCGGCTGGGGATGAAGGTGCTCTACCTCACCGCCTTCGACGTCCCGACGGTCGAAGCGGTCGGCAAGGTGCTGCGCAAGCCGATCAGCGACGAGCAGCTCGTCGACGAGGTCCGCCAGGCGCTGGCGGGCTGAACGCGCGCGCGTTCACCGAAAATCTCCCCGCTTCGCGCAACCGTGGATGCGCGCATCGCCCCGGCATCAGGTAGCGAGCTCGCTAGTCCCTATGGACGAAAGACAAGATTTACGGCTCCCGGCCGGGTGACGTGATACCCTGCGTGATGAATTTGGCTGAGCAGGCTTGGCAGTGGCGACAGAAGGCGGAGGAATGTCGCGCTGTCGCGGAGCAGGCGAAGAATCCGATGGCGCGTGAGACGTTCATGCACCTGGCACGCACCTATGACGCTCTCGCGGAGCGCTTGGAGAAGCAGGACAAGCGCGACACGACCGAGGAAGCGGGCTGATCACCTGAGACCCTTGCGGCGAGCGCTGGCTCCGCCGCAGTTCACGTCAGCGCCGCAGCAGCAGCTTCAACACCACATCGGTGAGCCGCCCGAAGGGCGGACGCAGCAGCCAGGCGCCGTTGAACCGGCTTTGCAGGAAGACGCCCTTGCGGTGCGAGAAGGTCTGAAAGCCGATCTCGCCGTGATAAGCGCCGATACCGGAGGCGCCGATGCCGCCGAAGGGCAGGTTTTCGACCAGGACATGCACCAGGGTTTCATTGATCGAGGCGCCGCCGGAGACGGTGCGCGCCAGCACGGTCTCGCGCTTTTGCGCGTCCTCGCCGAAATAGTAGAGCGCGAGCGGCCGGGGATGCCGGTTGACGTAGTCGATCGCCTCGTCGAGCGCGCGATAGGTCTTGACCGGCAGCACCGGCCCGAAGATCTCCTCGCGCATCAGGGCGAGATCCTCGCCGGGGTCGAGCACCAGCGTCGGCGCCAGCTTGCGGCCGCCATCGAGCGCCTCCTGCGCCGGGTTGAGCTCGACGATCCGGGCGCCCTTCGCCTTCGCCTCCTCGACGTAGCGGCGAATGCGCTGAAACTGGCGGTCGTTGACGATGCTGGTGTAGTCGGGATTGGCGGCGAGCCGCGGGTAGAATTTCGTCACCGCCTTCTGCACCAGAGCGACAAACTCCTCGCGCTTACCTTCCGGGAGCAGCACGTAATCGGGCGCGATGCAGGTCTGCCCGGCGTTGAGCAGCTTGCCGTAGACGATGCTTTCGACGGCGCCGGCGAGCGCCGCGTCCGGCCCGAGAATGCAGGGCGACTTGCCGCCGAGCTCCAGCGTCACCGGCGTCAGATTCTCCGCCGCCGCCTGCATCACCAGCCGGCCAACGGCGGTCGAGCCGGTATAGAAGAGATGATCGAGCGGCAGGCGCGCGAAGGCGGCGCCGATCTCGGGGCCGCCGAGCACGGTGGCGACCTTCTCGCTCGGAAAGAGGCCGGCGAGCAGCTCGGCGATGAGCTCGGAGGTGCGCGGCGTCAGCTCGGACGGCTTCAGCATGACGCGGTTGCCGGCGGCGAGCGCAGCGATAAGCGGCATGATCGCGAGCTGGAAGGGATAGTTCCAGGGGCTGATGATGCCGACGACGCCGAGCGGCTGATAGAGAATGCGCGCGCGGCCGGGCAGCAGCTCTGCGCTCACCGAGACGCGCCGCGGCCGCATCCAGTGCGGCAGATGCTTCATCGCGTGGCGGATGCCGGCGAGCGACGTGAAGATCTCGGCGAGGAGCGTCTCGTGGCGCGATCGATTGCCGAAATCCTCCGAGATCGCCCGGGCGATGTCCTCGGCACGCTCGCGGACTGCGGTCTTGAGGCGGGCGAGATCGGCTCGGCGCTCTTCCAGGGTCGGCGGACCGGCCGCGAGAAAGGCGCTGCGCTGGCGCTCCAGCGTCGCGCTCATATCGGCAGCAGCGCTCGACGATTGCGGCCGCAGCACCGCCATGCTGGCGACGGTCATGGTGG
>DATNDG010000021.1:0-7193 GCA_035553515.1 Allostellaceae bacterium
TCGAGGACGATCAACGGTTGTCGAATGGCGTCGATGACGCTGTCCAGGTCCGAACAAGCGCACTCGGCATTGTCAACATGCAGGGGCGCCGGCATGGCCGCGCGCCTCCGGCCTTGTCGCTGATGACGTCCTGCCGTCATACAGGCGTTCCCCTCTCCACCGCCGTTAATCTCAGCAGCAGATCGGAAAACACTTGCAACGGATTGGAGGCCGCAAATGAAACCGACGGTATTCGCCGTGCTTCTGATGTTTATCGCTATCACTACCGCTCATGCGCAGCAGGCGCCAAGCAACGGTTCCGCGAAGACGCAGGTGCCGATATCAGGCATCGATGATGCAGCGTTGGCGGGAAGCGCCCGGGCGAGCAAGCTGATCGGCAGCAAGGTCTACAAAGGTGACGGGTCAATCGGCCAGATCGAGGACGTGTTGGTCGATCTTGACCATGCGAGCGTAACGGCAATGATCCTCTCGGTGGGGGGCTTTCTCGGCATCGGCGACAAGCTGGTTGCCGTGCCGGTCAATCAGCTCAAGGTTGGGCGCGAGGCAAAGTTCACAACCGATCTGACGAAGGAGCAGCTTGCCAACGCGCCGGCGTTCGACTTCGGCAAGCTCAAATAGCCAGTCGGGTTGGGAGCTGGAGCTCCGACGCCGATCTGCTGCGCGAGATGGTCGGCTTTGCCGCGCAGCGCTTGATGGAGTTGGAGGTCGAGAGCCTGACCGGCGCCGGGCATGGCAAACGTAGCCCCGAGCGGATCAATCAGCGCAACGGCTATCGCGACCGGATGTGGGAGACGCGCGCCGGCGCGGTCGAGTTGCGCATTCCTAAGCTGCGCAAGCGGGTGCCCGCCAGAGGCGTAGGTCATGTTCGTCTTCCTTCTCAGCAGTGGCCGCAGCGACCGCTTTGAGTGAAGGCCCATTTGCCGTTTGCATCCGGTGGAACCCGAGGGCGGGCACGACCATCAGCGATTCGGCTAAGGCGCAGATGACGAAGCTAACAAATCGGTCGGTTAAGGCAATCGGACCTTCTACCTACCGGTTACCGGAGCCGAAGAGTTGCCGATCGCGGTACGCGTCGGGAGAAGAAGACTGCCGTCCTACCGGCCTTGCAAGGGGCGGCCGCAGATGTCGGTCGATGCGTCGAGTCGGGCTTGCCTTGCGGATCGATTCTCGGTGATGATCGGTGTCATCGCTGCCCGCGCGCGGCAGCTTCCCCTCACGCGGCTGCTCGGCGACGCTCGTTGACAGTCGATCTTGAAGCCACCGTATCGTCGGTGCGGAGATCGCTGCAATGAGCTGGTATCTCATACCCGAAGAATGCGACCCCGAGGCGATCATCGCCTCAGGCCGGGCCATGACCGCTGAGGAGGCCACCGAGATCATCCGCCGCGTCGAGGCGAAGGTGCTTAGCATAATCCACCCCGACGCCATGCTCGCCTATGCCGTCCTCATGCAGGCCTGGGCGAAGCCCCTCGGCCTCACGCTCGTTCCCGACGGCTGGTGGCGGCTGATGGGCTTGAAGGAGCGGTATCACCTGCCCTTGTTCATGCCATCCGACCGAAAGTCAAAGTTCGCCTTCACTCTCTGGGCGTGGCGCGGGGAGCCGGCCTGCTACGTGTCTTGTATCCGCTCTCCCCCTCGATCGACTATTGGAAGGGCATGGAAGCGTTTTGTCGCAAGTACCCGCTTCAATTTGCCGTATTCGACCGGCCCTGCTGGTCGCGTCCCGACGACAGCGCCTTCGTCGTCTGGGAGGAGCAGCATGATTGGCGGTCCATCATCTCCAGGATGAAAGATGTGTCTCGGATTCCGCGTCCGCCGGAGCCCGAGGTCGACGACCGGCTGTTCGTGCAACCTGAATGATCGCCCGGCCAAGTTGATCGTCGGGATTGCGAGGGCTGTAACCAACAGATGTACCCACTCCCTCAACCGATCCTGCGGCTGCCCGACCTCGCGCGGCATTGGAGACGCCACTTTCCCGAGCGGCCGCCCGCGGAGGAGTTGGTGGAGACGCTGCTGCAGGCGTTTTGGCAGGGGATGTCAGTCCTGTGCCGAGCCGACGGCACACCGGTCCGGCGCGTTGGGGTGCTGGGCATGGTGAGAGCCGCAGCGCCACATCCCGGCATGCTGATCTACGAGCAGCCAGGACATCCGCCACCGCTGAAGCAGGAGCTTCCCGATGGCGGAGTGACAATCGTTCTTGGTCATCGGGTCTATCTGCCGTCCCAGACCGCCGACTGGTCGGATGAGATCATCTCGGCGGCGTGCTCGACGTTGGCCGTGTGCCGCTGGACGGACTATTCGGCCAGCGCCCACATGGGCTTGCTCGAGTTGGCGATGACGCGCGATGCCTTCGAGGCGCTCTGCGTCGAGCGCGGCTACGAGCGGCCACCCTTCTGGTTCGGCCGCGACGCGACGGGCAAGGCTGCGCGGAGCTTTGGCGGTCGGCCCAGCGTGATGCGCCCGATCGAGGCCGAGATGCGCCGGCACGCGCTTCAGGGTGACCTCAAGCCCACGCTGCGCGAGGAGGCGCGGTCTCTGCACGCCTGGGCATCACACAACATTCCCGCAGCGGCACAGATCCCGACGATGCACGCCATCGAGAATGCGCTGCGCGAAGTCTACCGGGAGCTCCGCCATTTAGGTCCGCCCGCGCATAAAACATAAAACTCGGTTGCGATGTTTCGTGGGCGTTGGCCGGCCTAGGGTTCGTGCGACGGCGGAACACACGCATGGCCTCGCGCTCCACCTTCCCCAAGACCCACGGTTCCGCCGCTCCCCGGGACGCGCTCGTCGCTCTCGTTCGGCTCCTGGCTCGCCAAGCGGCGCGTGAAGTGTTGGACCATGCGCTGCCGGTCGATGATCGAGGTCTCGCCCACGCCGCGGACGACGGAGTGGCCCAAGCATGAATAGCCGGCCCAAGCCCAAGGGCGCCGCCGCCGGTCCCGCCCTCCCTCGCCTTCTCTCCGTCGAGAGCGTCGCCGAGGTCTGCGGCGTCAGCACCAAGACCGTGCGCCGCTGGCTCGACCGCAAGCTCCTCCCGGTGCACCGCCTCGGTCGACAGTTGCGCATCGGCGAGCCGGACCTCGCCGCCTTCCTCATGCGCTCGCGCCAGCCTTGAACCAGACAAGCACCAATGTCCACCAGTGTCCCGAGTTGTCTATCTTGCGCTGCACTGTAGTTATTACTGTACAGTCAAATAGACCTGCAATATAACGTAGACGGATTAACTATATAGTACTAGAGTCCATCCTTGTCCGCACGAGGGTCACAATGTCCCCAGACGGTTCCGTCGTCACCACCGACAAGCTGACCGGCTCCGCCACCGGGCCCACTCTCGCCGATGTCCTCCGCCATCTCGAACGCGACCTCGGGCTCGATCGCCGCCACCGTGCCGAGATGTGTTCGGCCTTGCGCACGGTCTGCCGCGTGCTCGGCGGCGACCCGGGCTTGGTGCCGGCCGAGCCGCGCCATCTTCGCGCAAGCTTGGCCAAGCTGACGGCCGCGGCGGCGCGTGTAGGCTCGGGGCGCTGGAGCAATATCCGCAGCCTCACGCTGCGTGCCCTGAAACGGGCCGGCATCAAGTCGATGCCGGGCCGGCACCGCGAGCCGCATGCCGCCGAGTGGGAACTGCTCCGCGCCCAGCTCCTCGACCGTCGCTTCAAGAGCGGATTAAGCCGCTTCATGAGCCATTGCACGTCGGCGCGGATACCTCCTTCCGCCGTTACCGCCGAGACGTTCGCGCAATTCGCCGCCGCGCTCGAGGGGAGTCTCGTGCGCGACCCCGGCGGCATCTATCGCGACACCTGCAAGCTCTGGAACCTGGCCGCAGCGACGATCCCAGACTGGCCGCCGGTTCACGTCGCGGTGCCGGTGCGCCGCAGGGACTTCGCCCTGGCCATCGACTCCTTCCCGGAGTCGTTCCGCCGCGATCTCGACCGGTTCCTGTCCGAGCGCGCCGACCCCGACGTGTTCAGTGATAGCTATTCCAAACCGATCCGGCCATTGACGGCGCGCAACCGTCGCCAGAACATCCTCGTGGCCGCGACCGCGCTCGTGCGCAGCGGGTGTCCGATCTCGGAGATCACGGCGCTGTCGGTCCTGGTCGAAGTGCCGAATGCCAAGGCGGCGCTGCGCTTCCTCTACGACCGCGCCGGCGGCAAGACCAGCGGCCACCTCTACCAGATCGCCACGCTGCTCAAGACCATCGCCCGTCATTATGTCCAGTCGGCCGAGGGTGCGGTGGAGGCGCTGCGCAAGCTCTGCCGCTCGCTCAAGCCGGCGAGCACCGGCCTCACCGAGAAGAATCGGAGTTTCCTGCGTCAGTTCGCCGACGCCGACAAGCTGGCCAGCTTGCTGACGCTGCCGCAGCGTGTCGTTGCCCGTGCCGAGCGGCAGGACGGTCAGCGGCGAGCGGCAGTCGCCGTCGAACTCGCGATCGCCATCGCCATCGAGCTCGTCGTCCCCATCCGCGCCGACAACCTCGCCGGGCTGCGCCTCGATCATCACATCCACCGCGTCGGCAAGAAGCTCTATCTCGCCATTCCCGCTGCCGAGACCAAGAATCGCACGGCGGTCGATGCCGAGCTGCCGTCGTGGCTCGTGCGCCTGCTCGATCGCTATCTCGAGGACTTCAGGCCGCGGCTGGCGCCGTCGTCGTGGCTATTTCCCGGCGAGAAAGGCGGACGGCGGCGCGCCGGCGGCTTCGGCGCCCAGATCAGCGCCTTCATCGCCCGGGAAGCCGGGGTCACTATGACGCCGCACCAGTTCCGACATCTGGCGGCCAAGCTCTACCTCGACCGCCATCCTAACGGCTTCGATACGGTGCGCCGGCTCCTCGCTCACAAGAGCATCGAGACGACGATGCGCTTCTACCGCGAGCTCGAGTCCGTGCTGGCGACCAAGCGCTACGGCGCCTTCGTCGAGCAGCTGCTGGCGGAGGCTCGCGGCACGGCCAAGTCCGCGCCGCGCCGACGGCGCTGCGCCGAGCCTGCGGGCGGGTGACGAATGTGCCGTCCATTCCGGTCAAACAGCCTGCCGATCGCGCTCTGGCCCGAAGCCGATCGCCAGGCCTGGCGTGCGGCATTGATGCCGGGTAACCCGTTCCAGCCCGGCGGCGTCGCATCGCGCTGGTCGCCCGCCACGCGGCGCAAGACGGCTGCCGGCTATGGCCGCTTCCTCTTCTGGCTGCAAGAACGCGCTGCACTCGCCGCCGAGGGTGACCCCGCCGCGCGCGTCACACGCGAGCGGGTTCGGACCTATCTCGATGATCTGAAGCGAAGCAATCGCGGCCACACCATCCAGAACCGGGTCCAGGAGCTGGGCGACGCCGTGCGCGCCATCGCGCCGCAACGCGACTGGCGCTGGCTGCTGCGCGCGGCCGGCCGGCTGCGCGCCGGCACGAAGCCGGCGCGGGACAAGGCGGCGCGCCTGCGCCCGATCGAAGCACTTGTCGCTGACGGCTTCGCGCTCATGGCGGAGGCCGAGCGCGATGGCGCCGCTTCGCGGCTCGGACGTGCAGCGATTTATCGCGACGGTCTGGTCATAGCCCTTCTCGGCCTGCATCCGATGCGGCTGCGCAATCTCGCAGACCTGCGCATCGGAGATCATGTGGTAGTGGAGACAGAGAAGATCGTTCTAAAGCTCGCCGCCCCCGAGACGAAGGGGCGGCACGGTTATGAGGCCATTGCCACGCCGCGCCTTTCGACGGCGCTTACGCGCTACATCCGTCACCACCGACCCGTGCTGCTCGCCGCCAAGGGCCGATGGCGGACCGACGCGGGCGCGACGCTCTGGATCTCACGGGATGGCTCGCCATGCTCCGAGCAGACCCTGGCGAAGATCATCCGCAAACGGACCAAGCCACCAGGGCGACTTCCCATGTCGCCGCACCTGTTCCGCAGCGCTGCGGCGACCTCGGTGGCGGTCGGGGCACCGGACGCCGTCGACATCATCCCAGCCGTCCTCGGTCACGCATCGGCGAAGACGGCCGAGCGGTACTACAATCTCGCCGGCAGCCTCGAGGCCTCGCGTGCGCATGCTGCGCTTATCGATGCTGTGCGACGCGATTTCTCCAAACCGACTTTGGCGGAGCCCGGTCGAGGCTCGCGCCCCCGTCGGCTTGGCTCATAGATCAAGGAGGACGCATGCGCGCCGCCATCTATGCCCGCTACTCGAGCGAGCTTCAGCGTGAGGCCTCGATCGAGGACCAGGTCCGCCAGTGCCAGGCGTTCATCCTAGGTAAGGGTTGGACCTTCACCAGTGCCTACGACGACCGCGCTATGAGCGGCGTCTCGGCGTTCCGCCCTGCCTATCAGCAGCTACGCGAGGACGCGCGCGCCGGTGCCTTCGACGTCGCCGTCGCTGTCTCGCTCGACCGGTTCTCGCGCGACCAGGAGGATACCGCCGGTCTCTACAAGCGGCTGCGGTATCTCGGGATCCCTATCGTCACGCTCGCCGAGGGCGAGGTCACGCCACTGCATGTCGCGTTCGCCGGTGCGATGAATTCAGTCGCTTTGACGCTCCTGGCGGAAAAGGTGTGGGGCGGGCTCGAAGGCCGCGTCCTCCATGGCTGCTCGGGGGGCGGCTTGAGTTATGGCTACCGGATCGACGAGACGCGCAATGGGCGACACGGCGATCCCAATCGCGCCGGGAAGGGCGACCGGGGCTATCGGCTCATCGACCCGGATCAGGCGGAGGTCGTGCGCCGCATCTTCCGCGAGTATGTCGAAGGCCGCGCGCCGCGCGCCATCGCGGTCAGCCTTAATCGCGATGGCATCACGGGTCCGCGTGGCAACGCCTGGGGCCAGTCGACCATCAACGGCAACCGTCAGCGCGGCACCGGTATCCTCAACAACGAGCTCTATGTCGGCCGGCTGGTCTGGAACCGGCTCGAATATGTGAAGGACCCGGATACCGGCCGCCGCGTCTCGCGGCGCAACGCAGAGAGCGACTGGCGCATCGTCAACGTGCCCGAGCTGCGGATCCTGCCTCAGGAGCTCTGGGAGGCGGCGAAGCGCCGGCAACAGGCGCTCGATGCGAAGCTCGAGGGCAAGCGCGACCCCGGCCGGAACCGGCGCTCGGGCATCACGGCCACGCGCCGGCCGGCGCACCTCCTCTCGGGGCTCATCCGCTGCGGCGTGTGCGGCGGCGGCATGTCGCTCGTTGGCGGCACGAGCTACGGCTGCAGCACGGCG
>DATNDG010000022.1:0-18915 GCA_035553515.1 Allostellaceae bacterium
TTCCAGGTGAGATAGAAGGGATCGATCGGGATGCAGTGGCCGCCGAGGCCGGGGCCGGGATAGAAGGGCATGAAGCCGAACGGCTTGGTCGAGGCGGCGCGGATCACCTCCCAGACATCGATGCCCATCGCCGTGTAGACCATCTTGAGCTCGTTCACGAGCGCGATGTTGACCGCCCGGAAGATGTTCTCGGTGAGCTTCACCGCCTCCGCCGTCTCGCAGGAGGAGACCGGCACGGTGCGGCTCACGAACTGGTCGTAGAGCGTCGCCGCCAGCATCTGCGCCGCGGCGCCGTCGCCGCCCACCACCTTGGGGATCTTGGTGGTGCTGTATTGCTCGTTGCCGGGATCCTCGCGCTCGGGCGAATAGGCGAGGAAGAAATCCTTGCCCGATTTGAGCCCGCCGCGCTCGAGGATCGGCCGCATCACGTCGCGCGTGGTACCGGGATATGTCGTCGATTCCAGCACGATGAGATGGCCGGGCTTCAGATGGGGCGCGATCGATTCCGTGGTGCCGACGATGTAGCTGAGATCGGGCTCGCGGTGCCGCGTCAGCGGCGTCGGCACGCAGATCAGCACGGCATCGACCTGGGCCAGCTCGGCGAAATCGGTCACCGCGCGGAACCGGCGCTGGGCGACGATGGCGGCGATGGCTTCGTGCGGAATGTGGCGGATGATCGAGCGGCCGGAATTGAGCGCCGCCACCTTGCTGGCATCGATGTCGAAGCCCACCACCGTGAAGCCGTTCGCGGTCAGCGCACTCACCAGCGGCAGGCCGACATATCCCAACCCGATGACGCCCACCACCGCCTCGCGCGCGGCAAATCGCCGGCGCAGCGCCTCGACATCGACGCCCTTCTGGGAGCTGTTGGACAAAGGGGACCCGCTATCGGCTGATCTTGGCCCGCGCCTGCGGCGCGGACCGCAGTGCTTAGCACGCCGCCCTGCCGCCGCTCAAGCGAGCCTTCGGCGTATGAGATCGCCCGCCGAGCCGCTATGGTCGCGCTGGAGAGAGGAGCGGATCAGTGAGCGCAGGAGAGAGCGCTGCGGCAGTCGTGGTCACCGGCGCCGGCGGCTTCATCGGCCGGGCTCTGGTCGAGCGTCTCGCGGCGCGCGGCACCTCGGTTCGCGCGGTGCTGCGCCGCCCGGCGGCGCTGCCCGCGGGCGTCGAGGCGCGTGTCGTCGGCGATCTCGATGCCGCGACGCCCTGGCTGGAGCTGCTCGCCGGCGCGCGCGGCGTGGTGCATCTGGCCAGCCGCGCGCATGCGCCTCCCGGCGCGCAAGGCTGGATCGAGGCCGAGGCGGCGAACGCGGCAGCGCTCGGCCGCGCCGCGCTGGCGGCGGGGGTGGAGCGCATCGTGCTGCTGAGCTCGGTCAAAGTGTTGGGCGAAACCAATGGGGAGCTACCGTTTCGCGCCGACCAGCCGGCCTCGCCCCGGGACGCCTATGGGCTCGCCAAGTGGCGCATCGAGGAGGCGATGCGCGCGGTCGCGGGTACGCGCCTCGTCACGCTCCGCCCGCCGCTCGTCTACGGGCCCGGCGTGAAGGCGAATTTCCGCGCGCTGCTCCGCCTTGCCGATAGCGGCCTGCCGCTGCCGCTCGGCGGCATCGACAATCGCCGCAGCCTCGTCTTTCTCGACACTCTCCTCGACCTCATCGAGATCGCGCTGGCGCATCCCGCCGCCGCGGGATGCTGCTTCCTGCTGCGCGACGACGAAGAGGTATCGACACCGGAGCTGGTGCGGCGGCTTGCCCAGGGACTTGGGCGAAAGGCGCTTCTCTTCCGCTGTCCCGGCGCCCTGCTCCGCCTCGCCGGCTCGCTCGCCGGGCGGCGCGGCGCGGTCGAGCGCCTCCTCACCTCGCTCAGCATCGACGACAGCGCCACGCGCGCACGGCTCGGCTGGCAGCCGCGCGCCTCGCTCGACGCGGGCCTCGCCGCCACCTGCCGCTGGTACCGCTCGGAGACGCGATGACCGCGCCCGCACCGAGGTTGCTCTATCTCGTCACCGAGGACTGGTATTTCTGGTCGCATCGTCTGCCCATGGCGAAGGCGGCGCAGCGCGCGGGCTTCGCCGTCGGCGTCGCGACGCGCGTCGCCGAGCATGGCGAGCGCATCCGCGGCGAGGGCTTCGCGCTGCACCCGCTCAACTGGCGCCGGGGCAGCACCGGCCCGCTGGCGAGCCTCGCCGCCATCGCCGAGATCGCCCGCCTCTACCGCCGCGAGCGGCCGCGGATCGTCCACCATGTCGCGCTGAAGCCCGCGGTGCTCGGCAGCGTCGCCGCACTCCTCGCCGGCGTTCCCGCGGTGGTGAACGCGGTCACCGGCTTCGGCTTCGTCGCCGCCTCGCCGAGCCTCTACGCGCGGCTGCTGCGCAAGCCGGTGAGCCTCGCGCTGGCGCATCTGATCGAGCGCGCCAACAGCCGCGTCATCGTCCAGAACGAGGATGACCGTCGCCTCCTCATCGCGCTCAACCCGGCGGCCGAGCCACGGATCGGCGTGATCCGCGGCTCCGGCATCGACCTCGGGCGCTTTGCCGTGACGCCGGAGCCTCCGGCGCCACCCGTGGTCGCCGGCTTCGCCGGGCGGCTCCTCGCCGACAAGGGGGTGGCCGTGCTGGTCGAGGCGCAGCAGCGCCTGCGCCGGCACGGACTCGATCTGAGGCTGCTGATCGCCGGCACGCCCGACCCGGAAAATCCGAGCTCGATCGATGCGGCGACGCTGGCGCGGTGGCGCTCCCTGGACGGGATCAACTGGCTCGGCCAGGTGCAGGACATTCGCGAGCTCTGGCAAAGAGCTCATATCGCCGTCCTGCCGTCGCGCCGCGAGGGGCTGCCGAAGAGCCTGCTCGAGGCCGCCGCCATGGCGCGGCCGCTGATCGCCAGCGACGTGCCGGGCTGCCGCGAGGTCGCGCGCGACGGCCTCAACGCGCTGCTGGTGCCGCCGGACGAGCCGGAGGCGCTGGCGCGCGCGCTCGAGCGGCTCGCCAGCGATGCCGAGCTGCGCCTCCGCTTCGGCGCGGCGAGCCGCGCGCTGGTCGAGAGCGACCTCGCCGCCGAAGCGGTGGGCGCCGCCACCGTGGCGCTTTACCGACAGCTCATCGAGGAGACCGGCTAAATCGCATGCCGTTTTGACGGATGCTCTGACCAGCACCTCTCCGCCCCGCTTGCGGTAGCAAGCGGGGGGAGCAACCCGTTCGATCACTTTGTGATCGAACCCAGCGGGGCCGACCGCGAAGCGGTCGGCCGGGTTGCTGGTGGCGAGCGCAGCGAGCCGGGTGAGGTGGGTGTCGATGGAGAATGCGCTCGTGCCGCGGTGAGACACCTCACCCTCCCCGTGGCTCTTGCGAGCCACGGGAGCGATCGCATGCGATCGCTCCCTCTCCCCGCTTCGCGCGGAGAGGGACGAGAAAGCGCCTAGGTTCCAACTAAACGGGAAACGCTCTAAGGCCCCGGAAAGAGGCTGTCGGTGCGGCCGAACAGGCGATAGGCGACGAGCCCGACCCATTCCTTGGTCGCAAGATCGAGCAGGCCCAGATGGCCGGAGAGATCGAAGCCGAGCCCGGCCTGCGCGACCGTATGGTAGTCGACGGGATAGGGCAGCACGGCGAAGCCCGCCGCGCGGAAGCAGCCGACGGCGCGCGGCATATGCATGGCCGAGGTCACCAGCACCCAGGTGTCGCCGGGCTTGGGCTGCGCCAGCGCGCGCGAGAAGACGGCGTTCTCGTACGTATTGCGCGAGCGGCCCTCGATCAGGATGCGCGCCGCCGGAATGCCGAGCTCCATGAAGAGCCGGCGCGTCGGATCCGCCTCGCTACCGCCCGCGACCGGAATGATCGAGGCGTCGCCGCCGCTCACCAGCAGCTTCGCCTCGGGATGGCGCTGCGCCAGCGCCAGCGCCCCGGTGATCCGCTCGGCCGCTTCGTTGAGCGCCACCTCGCCATGCGCGCGGGTGATTTCCGGCTCGACAGCGCCGCCGAGCACGATGATGCCGTCGATATGCGACGGCACGGCCGGCTGCGGGAAGCGCGCCTCGAGCGGCGCCACCACCCATTGCCCGACCGGCAGGACGGCCGCAGCCAGCAGCGCCAGCGCCGCGGCGACGGCCAGGCGAAAGCCGCGCCGGCGCCCCAGCACGATCGCGGCCAGCCCCGCGAGCAGCAGGAGCAGCAGCAGATTGCCGGGGGCCATGACGGCCCAGAAGAGTTTGCTGGCGACGAACAGCATGGATCGGGGGCATCGGTTGTAGCCCAGCCGCGCCCCCGCTGCGACCGCTTTTCCTGTTGCCGCGGGGGGATGGCTTCTCTAACGTCCGGCTCAACGTGAGCGACGCATGATCTTCCGGTCGAGCCGCGCCAACGCCGCCTTCTGCCACGACGTGGTCATGGCGGCGCTGTCCTTCCTGCTGTCGTTCTGGCTGCGTGTCGGCAGCGGCCTGGAACTCTATTCCTGGCATCTCGTCCTCGGCTACGACATCGCCTTCGCCGCCATCGCCGCGGTCGTATTCTGGTGGACCGGGCTCTATCGCGGCGTCTGGCGCTACGCTTCGCTGCCGGACATGCTGGCGCTGTTGCGCGCCGTCACCCTGGTGATGCTACTCTTCTTCCCGGTGATCTTCCTGGTCACCCGGCTCAACGAGCTGCCGCGCTCGATGACCTTCATCAATTGGCTGGTGCTGCTCGCGTTGCTCGGCGGACCGCGCTTCGCCTATCGGGCCTACAAGGATCGCGGCCTCGACCACATCCTGGAGCGCGCCGAGGCGGGCCGCAGCGTCCCGGTGCTGCTGATCGGCGCGCGTGACGGCGCCGCGATGTTCATTCGCGAGATGGCGAGCGACCCGGACCGGCTCTACCGCGTCGTCGGCATCGTCGCCGACAGCCTCTCGCGGGTCGGTCGCGAAATTTCCGGCGTGCCGGTGCTCGGCACGATCGACGAGCTGCCGCGCGTGGTGTCGCAGCTCGGCGAGCGCGGCGAGCGGCCGCAGCGCCTCATCATCTCGGCACAGTCGCTCGATGGCGCGACGGTCCGCCGCCTCCTCGACATGGCGGAGACGCTGACCATCCCGCTGGCGCGCCTGCCGCGCCTCACCGAGTTCAAGAAGACCGGCGAGGAGGAACCGACGATCGAGCCGGTGGCGATCGAGGATCTGCTGGGGCGGCCGCAGGCGGTGCTCGACCGGCCGGGCATGCAGGCGCTGGTCGCGGGCCGCCGCGTTCTGGTCACCGGCGCGGGCGGCACGATCGGCAGCGAGCTGGTCCGCCAGATTGCCGCCTACGCGCCCGCGCGGCTCGTGCTCGTCGACAACAACGAGTTCGCGCTCTACACGATCGACCGGGAGCTCGAGGAGCGGCATACGTCGCTGCCGCGCCAGGCGCTCATCGGCGATGTGCGCGAGCGCGGCCGGATCGAGGAGATCGTCGCAGCCGAGCGGCCGGAGCTCGTCTTCCACGCCGCGGCGCTGAAGCACGTGCCGATGGTCGAGGCCAACCCGCTCGAAGGCGTGCTCACCAACGCGCTCGGCACCCGCTTCGTCGCCGAGGCCTGCCGCGCGCACGGCGTGCGCGCCATGGTGATGATCTCGACCGACAAGGCGGTGAACCCGGCCAACGTCATGGGCGCCACCAAGCGCCTCGCCGAAAGCATCTGCCAGGCGCTCGACCTCGTCGAATCGCGCAAAGCCAACGGCACGCGCTTCGTCACCGTGCGCTTCGGCAACGTGCTGGGCTCGACCGGCTCGGTCGTGCCGCTCTTTCAGCGCCAGCTCGCCGCGGGCGGCCCGCTCACCGTCACCCATCCCGAGATCCAGCGCTTCTTTATGACCGTGCGCGAGGCGGTGGAGCTGGTGCTGCAGGCCTCGGCGCTGGCGATGACGGGCGGTGAGGAGCGCGGCAAGATTTTCGTCCTCGACATGGGCGAGCCGGTGAAGATCGTCGATCTCGCGCGGCAGATGATCCGCCTCGCCGGCAAGCGGCCGGATGTCGACGTCAGGATCGACTACATCGGCCTGCGCCCGGGCGAGAAGCTCTACGAGGAGCTGTTCTACGCCAACGAGCCGCTGCTGCCGACCGCGGCCGCGGGCATCCGCCTCGCCGCACCGCGCGTCATCGACTACGCCATGCTGTCGCGCTCGCTGGACGAGCTCATGGAGCATGCGCGCGAGCGCCGGCAGGAACGCGCGCTCACGCTGCTGGCGACGCTCGTCCCGGAATTCGCCGCCGCAAGCGCCGACGGCACCCGCGCCGCGGGCGGCTAGGGCGGCCTACTCACGACCGGCAACCGCTCGATGGCCCGGAGCCCCGCTCGCGCGCGCCAGCGAATGCGCGCATCTTCTATCCCCAGCTCCAGCTTCGGCCAGCGCTCGAACAGGGCTTGCAGCGCGCATTTTCCTTCCATACGCGCGAGCTGGTGGCCCAGGCAAAAATGAATGCCCGCGCCGAAGGCGACGTGGCGGTTCGGCCTTCTCGCGAGATCGAGTTTTTCCGGATGCTCGTTCGCCTGCGGATCGAGGTTGCCTGCGACCAGCATGGGCATGATTTTTTCGCCCTTCTTCAACCGGACACCCGCAAGTTCTACGTCCTTTCGCACGAAGCGCGGCTTGGAGAACTGCACCGGTGAAACGAAGCGCAGAAATTCCTCGACGGCGAGATCGGCGCGGCGCCAATCCTCTTCCAGCCAATTGCGCAGTCCGGGGTTGCGCAGGAGCTCGCGCACCGACCCGCTGATGAGGTGCGTCGTGGTTTCGTGACCGGCGAACAGCAGCAGAAATAGCATCGACACCATTTCGTCGCGGCTGATGCGTCCGCCCTCTTTTTCGACGCGGACGAGTTCGGCGATCAATCCCGTGCCGGCATTCCTGCGCGCGTCGTCCAGGCGCTCCTCCATGTAGCGTTTCATCGCGACAATCTTCGGAACGACGCCGAGAAAGCCGAAGGCGCTCGTGAAACGCGTCAGGCCGCCGGCCCAGGCGGTGAACTTTGGCCGGTCGGCGAGCGGCAGACCGAGCAGCTCGCAAATCACCGAGAGCGGCAGCTTTCGTGCGTAGCGATCGACGAGATCGGCCGGGGTCCCGTCGGCGAACAACGCGTCGGCCAGTTCGCCGGCCATCGCCAGAATGCGAGGCTCCATGTCGAGAACGGCTCTGCGGCGGAAGACTTCATCGACGATGCCCCTCAAGCGGGCGTGATCCGGCTCGTCGGTCGTCAGCATGTTGTTGGAAATCGTGCGCACGATTTTCGGCATCCACCATCGGAATCCGACGACGTTGCCGTCCTCCTTGCGCAGGGTGAAGGTCGCGCTGTCGCGCAACACCTGGTTGGCCAGGTCCTGCGTGGTGGTCGTCCAGACCGTGCCCACGAGCGGGAAGCGAACCTCGACGATCGGTCCAGCCGCCCGCAGCTTCTCGATCTCGCCAGCCGGGTTGCGGAAGTACTCCTGGCTGGTGAAATCCGCATGGAGCGTCATCGCCGATCCCTCGAGGGCGTTGGCCTCACAAGGTCATGCGCCCTGCCAACGCCTTGTGCAAGCCCTGGAAAAGCAGGCCGGCGACGAGCGGCGTGTACTCTCTCAGTCGCCCCGATCGCGGCTGAAATCGAAGGTGACGAGCGTTTCGTACCGGTTGCTCGACCGCTCGAAAATTTCGGGATGGCGGAGCGCGTGCACGGCGTCGCAGTAGCCGGCCCGCCAATGCTCCTCCATCGAGCGCCGTGAGAACTCGTAATCCTTGGAATCGCCTTCGTAGCCCTTTGCCCGATAGATCAGCTGCACGATGTTGGCGGCGTGCCGGTCTGCGGCCGAGCTCAGGTATTCCACTTCTTCGCGCTGCCGTAGCTCCTCCGGCAGCTCCTCGAGCAGCACCGCCAGCATGTTCCGCAGCTTTGCCACCTGCTTGAAGTAATCGGTGAAGGCGCGGGTTCTGCTCGAGTACTGGATTTCCTTCTGGCGCGTCGCCACTTCGACCAGGTTGCGCGGAAATTCGCCCCGCGCGCTCCAGAGGTCGACCTGGAAGGCGAGAGTGTCCGGCGGCCGGTGCTGGTTCATCGCGATCCATTGCAGCGGCGTATTGGAGACGAGCCCACCATCCCAATAGTGCTCGCCGTCGATCTCGATCGCCGGAAAGCCGGGCGGCAGCGCGCCACTCGCCATCACATGCTCCGGCCTGATGACCTGGCTCGGCGAGTCGAAATAGATCAGGTTTCCGCTCCGCACGTTGACGGCACCGAGACTGAGGCGGGTTTTGGCGTGCTCGGCGTTCACCCGGTCGAAATCGATCAGCGACTCGAGCGTCGCCTTGAGCTGCGCCGTATCGTAGTAGCTCGTCGCCTCGAGGGTACCGTGGGGATGAACCCAGGGCTGCGGGATTCGCGGTCGGAAGAAGCCGGGCGCACCGCTCATGAGAGCCATGGCGGCGCTCATCTGATTGACGGAGCCGCGCGCGGTATCTCCGCGCGCCAGCAGCAAACCCAGCTCACCGACGCCGAACCACGAGCTGGTGACGCCATGCCAGAATTCTCTTAGTTTTTCGACCCGCAGGTTTGGCGGGTTGCCGGCGATGATCGCGGCGTTGATCGCGCCGATCGAGATGCCGGCCACCCAATCCGGATGGAGGTCCGCCTCCGCCAGCGCCTCATAGACCCCCGCCTGGTACGCCCCAAGCGCCCCGCCGCCTTGGAGCAGCAGAACCACGCGATCGAACGCCGGCCGTTTCGCTTGCCGATGCGTCTTGCTCAACGGGCGAGGTTCGCCTGCTCTCCGCGGCTCGCTCCCGGGCATCGGTGCCGCTTCCACCGGAGCACCGCGTCGTTCGGACAGTCTCTCGTTCACCATCAACCTCCAAATCCGAGGTGGTCACCTGTCTCTTTCACTCCGTGCCGACGTGAGCGCCTTTCTCTGCCACCGAACGCTTCATCAACGGGACCAGGAACATGAGCAGAAACGTCAACGCGGCGAAGATCCAGAAGCTGTCGAAGTAGGCCAGCGACGAGGCTTGCTGCTGGCGAAGTTTCGCGAGCTCTTGCAAAGCCAGGTGCTGCGACGCGATGGGATCGGCGGTCTGCTGGAGAAAAAACGCCTGCCCCCGCCCGAGGAAGGCGTGCGCCGCCGCGTTGAAGGGATCGAGGTACTCGCCGAGACGCAAGGTGTGGAACTGATCGCGCCGCTCGTTGAGCGTCTGGGCCATCGAGGTTCCGACGCTGCCTCCCTCGTTGCGCAGCAGGCTTAATAACCCGACAGCGGCGCCGCGCAGCTCCTTCGGCGTATAGAGGTAGGCCGCCACATTGGCGGGCGCAAAACACACCGCCAGTCCTGCAACCAGGACCACGCGCGGCCAGACGATCTCGCCTGGGCTCACATCCAGGTTCATCTGCGACATCCAGTAATTTCCGATGGTCATGCCCAGCAGCCCCAAGGCGATCAGCCACCGGGCATCCGTCCCGCGACCGAGCGCGAGGCCGATGACGGGCATCGCCAGGAGCGCAAAAAGTCCGCCTGGCGACATGACCACGCCGGCGTCCAGCGCATCGTAGCCGAACAGCGACTGCAGCAGCGCCGGCAGCGACGTGCTGGCGCCGTAGAGCGCGGCATAGGCGCAAAAGATGATGATGCAGCAGGCAGCAAAGTTCCGCTCGCGCAACGGCCGGAAATTCACCACGGGGCTGCGGTGACGCAGCTCCCAGAAGACGAGCGCCACGAGACCGACCGTGAAGCAAATGGCCAAGGCGTGCACGCGCCAGAACGGATCGCTGAGCCAGTCCCATTCCTGACCTTTGCTGAGCATCACTTCCCAGGAGACCATGACGATGATCAGCAGGGACAGGCCGATCGAATCGAATTGGAACGGCCGCTTCCTCAGCTCCCGACGTTCGGTGACAAGATATTCTGGATCGTTGAGCGTGGCATAACACGCGGCAAGTGCCAGCAGGCCGATGGGCACGTTGATCAAGAAGATCCACCGCCACGAGTACTGATCGGTTATCCAGCCGCCCAGCGTCGGGCCGACGACCGGCGCGATCAGGGCGGCCAGGCCAAAGAGCGTCATCGCCGCCCCTTGCTTTTCCCGCGGGAAGGCGTCCAGCAGCACCGCTTGGCTCGAGGGCTGCAGGCCGCCGCCCGCCAGGCCCTGGATGACGCGGAACAGGATCAGCTGACCGAGACTGCCGGCCATTCCGCACAGCGCGGAACTGAGGGTGAATACGGCGATCGACAGCAGGAAGTAGTTGCGACGACCCAGATGCGCGCTGAGCCAACCGGTGATCGGCAGAATCACCGCGTTGGCGGCAAGATAGCTGGTGAGAACCCATTCACCATCATCGACCGTAGCCGAGAGGCCACCGGCTATGTAGCGCAACGCCACCACCGCGATCGTGGTATCGAGCACCTCCATGAAGGTCGGCACCACGACAATGGCGGCCACCGCCCACGGGCTTCCTGCCGCATGGGGTCTGGAGGGCGAAAGCGCCGCGTCCGTCACTGGTCGCTGCCCGGCGGAGGCTGATGCGTACCGGTTGTTGATGCTTGAGGGACGATGCGGGCTTGCAGAAATTTCCCCGCATCGGGCCCGGTAGCGGGCCTGTTCACGTAAACGTAGGGAGTGACGGACGTACCGATGAACAGCGGGGTCTTGTCCGGATCGTATCCCACGAGCTCGATCCGGACCGGCAGGCGCTGCACCACTTTGATGAAGTTGCCCGTCGCGTTCTCCGGTGGCAGCAGCGCAAGCGTCGATCCCGTTCCCATCGTGAAGCCGGCGACCCGCCCCTTGAATGTCCGTCCGCCATACATGTCGACATAGAGATCGACAGGCTGGCCGATGCGCAGGTGGTGCAGCTGCGTCTCTTTGAAGTTGGCATCGACCCAGATCTCCGTGAGCGAGCGGATCGCCATGAGGTTCTGGCCGACTTGAACGTAGTCGCCGGGATTGACGTTTCGGCGCGTGACGACACCGTCGATTTTCGCGACGATGTCGCAATAGCCGAGATTCAGCTCGGCCTGGGCGAGATCGCGTTTGGCAGATTCCAATCTGGCCTCGGCCTGCTTGATGGCAGGCGCCTCCGCGGCGAGCCGGGCGAAGGTGCGGTCGATGTCCCCCTGGCCCTCGAATTGTGCAAGCATCTGCTTGGGGCTCTGGTCGTAAGAGTGGACAACGCCGAGCTGAGCCGCGCTTTGAATGAGCTCCGACTGCGCCTGAAGCACCGTTGAAAAGGTCTGGTCGAGGTCAGGCGGCACTTGGCTGAGGTCTTCGCCCTTGTCCGGTTGCGCGGGTAGACCCAAAGAGACGCGGGCCTGATAGACCTCGTCCAGCGCCTGGCTCACTCCGGCGGTGGCAGTCGCCAGCTCCGTTTGCCGCTGGTCGAACTGAGCACGGCTCACAACGTCTTTCTGGACCAGCGCCTTGGCCCGATCGAAATTGAGCTGTGCCAGCCGCAATGCCGCCTTGCTCTTGTCGAGAGCGGCAATCCGCGCCTGCAATATCGCGATCCGGTTGTCGACATCCTGCACGGCGTTTTGCAGTTTCCAGCGCGCGCTCCTGGCTTGTGCTTCGATACCGCGCACCGCGGCCGTGGCCGCCTGCAGATCAGCGTTCGCGGTGTCAACGGCGGCTCTCTTCTCGGACACCGCGATCTGATACGGCTCCTTGTCCAGCTCGGCGATCACATCTCCCTTGTGCACACGGTTGTTGTCGTCCACCAGAACCCGGGAGATCTGACCTGCCACGCGTGGCGCAACGAAGGTGACATGGCCGTTCACATACGCGTCGTCCGTCGAAACGGTGTTGAGAGCGCGGTGGATATAAGGAATGCCGAAGACGAGCAGCGCCGCCAGAACCAGCGCACCGAGCGCGCCCGTCAGCAGCTTTCGCTTGCTCCTCAGTCGATGCGCCAAGGAGGGGCCGGGTCCGCGTTCCACCGGGGCTCCCTCCGCGGCCGCACGCCCCTCCGTTCGGGTCGAATTGTCTCTACCGGTACCTGGCTTCTCGACGACCATCGCGTTGGCACCCACGGAGGCGGGAGGACGGCAATGTGCGGCAACAGCTGCTTTTTTTGATAATGCGCACGCGGAGCGCCGGTCGGTTCGAAGTTTGCCCCCCGTCGATCAGAATTCTCATCCCACTCCCTTTCAATCGACCTCACTTCCCGATCGGGGTCGTCAGTGGCGTCGCGTTCGTGTCTACGACAAAGACCGCAAGGAGCTTAGCCGGTTGTGTCTTGCTGGCATTGGAGCTGACCTCGTGAACTTGACCGGGCAACTCGGAGAAGCTCTGTCCGGTTTTGTAGATCTCCTCTGGCCCGCCCTTGACTTGACTGCGGATCGCCCCCTCGAGCACCGTCGCATAGATGAAGGCCGATTTCGGATGCGTGTGGGCCGGCGAGTACCCGCCCGGGCCGTACTCGACGAGCACAGCCTTCAGGCTCTTCCCGGGAACGTTCGGCAGCTCGTGCTGGTAGACGAGAGTCACCTTGACGTTCTTCGATGCCGGTGCATCGGCGAGAGCGCCGCCGAGCGGCACTGCGGCGACAAGCAGCGCATAGAGGAGGCGTCTCATGCAGCCCTGTCCTTCGCTTGGCGGATGGAGCTCAGGCTGCCGCCTGAGAGCGGCGGAGCCATTCGTCCAGACCGATGCGGCCGAGGCGCGCGTCGCCCAACGGCACGAGCGAGCGCTCTTCGACCTGGGCGCCCCAGTACTGCGCCTTGGGATCGCCGACGACCTCGCGAGGATCGCCGACCGCCTTCAGATAGTGCGCGACGATTTTGTTGAACGGCACGCGTTCCGGACCGGCGATCTCGATGATGCCGTTTCGCGGCGCGGCGCGCGCCACATCGGCAACGATGGCGGCAACGTCGTCCGCCGCGATGGGCTGGAACAGGCAGGTCGGGAGCCTGACGATATTCCCGTCCGCACTTGAATCGGCGATGGCGCGGAGGAATTCCAGGAACTGGGTCGAGCGGACGACGGTGTAGGGGATACCCGCAGCCTTGATCAGTTTCTCTTGCGCGACCTTGGCGCGGAAATAGCCATTGTCCGTCCGGTCGATCGCGACGATGGAGAGCGCGACATGATGGCGGACGCCCGCTGCGGCCTCCGCGGGAAGAAGATTTCGGCCCGAGGTCTCGAAGAATTCGAGAACCGCCTTGTCGTCGAACGAAGGCGAATTGGCAAGGTCGATCACGACTTGCGTACCGGCCATGGCCTCCTTGAGGCCCTCGCCGGTAATAGTGTTGATACCGTTTTGCGGCGAGGCGGCGACCACGTCGTGGCCGCCCTGGCGCAGAATAGCGACAGTCTTGGAGCCGATCAGACCGGTGCCGCCGATAACGACGATTTTCATGGTTTCCCCTCCCTTGTTGTCGAGTGGAGATTTTCGAGAGCATGACCTTTGACGGCGGCCAGCTCAACGAGCACGGCAACGGCAAAGCGGCCCTTCGTCGCGCAAAAGCGTGCGCGAGTTCACTGAGGGTCGCGCGAGGGCTCTCGCTCAACTCAAATGTGCGGGATGTGGATGCTATAAAGCCCGGATCGCCGTCGCCGAGCCGGTTCGTCCATTACCGCGCAGCCGGCTGCGTGCGCCAAGTTAATTCCATGTTAGATTCCGTTCACGCGCGCTCGCGCGAGCGGCGGCGTCAGGACACTTCAGTGGGCTAGCCCGCCCCCATCGCCGCGATCGCGTCGCGCAGCGCGCGCAGGAGAGCGCCGCTCTGCGGCAGATGCCGCTCCTCGGCATCGAGGACGAGCGCGAAGGCGCGGCGCTTCAGCGCGAAAATGTCGATGCTGCCCTCGCCGGGCGCGATCCCGGCCGCGTTGCAGACGATGTCGATCAGCCGGTCGATGCCGTGCAGCCGTCCGAGCAGATAGTCGTTCTCGCGATATCCCCGCGAGAAGAAGGCAGCAAAATGCGCCATGCCGCTTCCCTTGGGACCGAAGGGAATGCCGCTTCCGGACAGCGCGCGTGCATCGCGCGGGCTGATTCGGTCGACCAGAATCTCGTCGAACTCGCCGACGTCGCGCCAATTCGTCACCGACAACGTCAGCACGTCCCAGAACGGGAAGCCCAGATAGTTCACCAGCACTTCCGCGCGTGCTTCCTCCGGCCATTCGCGCGGATTGATCCCGGCGAGCAGGGCGTCGAGCTCGTATGTCGTGGAGTCGAGATAAATCTCGGCAGCCATCCGCCCGATCAGCGCGGCGATGCCTTCGGTGTTCTGCCGGGCGAAGAGTTCCGCTCGCTCCTCGGCGCGCCAACTCTCCTCAGTGATCGGCGCAGCGAAGAGCGAGCGCGCCGCCGCGCGCGTCGCGTCGCCGAAAAACTCCGGCTGCTCGCGGTGACGCAGCGCATCAAGGCACTGATAGAAGTCGCGCTTCAGGCGATCGACCGCACCGGCCGCGGCGGTGCCGGCCGCGCTTTCGTCGAGCATCTGGTAGAGCCGGTTCTGACCCTGGATCAGGAAGTAGAGCCGGCGCTTGCGGAAATCGATGTCGAAGGCGAGAAGGAATCCGACCCAGCGGGAGAGCGGCGTCTCGCCCGCCGCGCCCTCGGTCGCTTCACCGCCGCGGTCGTAGCCGACGCCGGCCTGGCGGCACCAGGCGTCGATCACGACGGCGACGCTGCGGGCGGCGGGCGAACGCGGCGGGAGCGCCAGCATCTGCGTCACCAGCTGCGCCACCATGGCGCGCACCGAGGTGAGCTTCAGGCGCACATAGCCCTCATAGGCGAAGCCCGCTTCGCGCGCCACCCGGTCGTTCACCTGCTCGCGCCAGCCGCGCAACTGCTCCACATCGAGGCGTTCGCCAGGCGCGAGCCTGACGATACCGGAGACGAGCTGGGTGATCCGCGGCCGGGCGGCATCGATGATGCCCTTCAGGCGGCGCACGCGCTCGTTGAACCCGTTGACATAGACGAGCTCGTCGGCGATCGGCTCGTTGCGCGGGATGTCGGAAAGCGCGCTCCTGAGCGTGGTGAAGAAGCCGGGAACGAGGCCGGCTAGCGGCGGCTGCGGCCGGTCGGGGTCGGCATCGACATAGACCAGCCTTCGGTCGACCTGGCGATAGGCGGGGCGGCCCTTGATCGCTTGGATCGCCTCGCGGAACGGCTTGTCATTGAGCACGCTGCCGTCGATGAAGCAGTGCAGGCGCGGATTGAGGCCGACGCGCAGATAGGGCTCGAAATTGCGCTGCAGGAAATGCTGCTGCCGCGGCCAGGCTACCAGGCGGCGCGACAGCAGCCGCTCCAGCTCGGCCATCTGGGCCGGCGGAAAGGCGCCGGGAAAGGACGAGGTGGCGCGCGCCGCGAAGGCGAGCGCCGGCGCATTGGCGAAATCGAAATCGGTCTCGACATCGCCATTGGGCCAGCGCCGATAGCTGAATTGCAGGATGTGCCGGTGCTCGCGTTCCTCGATCATCGGCGGGTCGTGCGTCTCGATGAGCTGGCGGTAGCCGTAATGGTCGGTCAGCGTGACGAAGAGATCGAGCCGCTGCCCCGCCGGCAGCAGCGAATTCGCCGCGCTCTTCGCCTCGCCCATGCTGGCGACCGCGTCATACATGAGCTGCGCCATCCGTGGCCCGTCGAAGGGCGGCTTGAACCAGCGCGCGCGGACGAAGAGCGACAGCTTCCTGCGCACCTCGGGATCCCTCACATCCTCGAAGAGCCGCGCCGTGCCCAGGCCCCAGCGCCCATAGCCCCAGATGAAGGGATGCATGAAGGGCTTGCTCCACCGGCTGGGACGCGCTTCCTCGGCCAGCAGCTCGGTGACGTCCGCCTCCTTGAGCCAGAGATCTCTCAATCCGTCCATCGGCAGGTCATGGGCGAGCGCACGCGCCAGCATGGTGCCGTTGATGCCACCGGCCGACGCGCCGGCGATGATGTCGACCACGACGCGCAGATCGATCTTGCGGCCGATCTCGCGCAGCAGCTCGAAATAGACCGCTTCGGTGTCGAAAGGCCGGCGCGGATCGGCGCTGTCGGCGAAGGTGGCGCGCACGCGCGCGCCGCGGTCGCGGACGTCGTGCAGCGCGCTCGACGCGCGCACCAGCTTCAGTATCTCCTTGCAAACGCCGTGGATATAGACGGCGAGCGAAATACCGCCGAAGCAGACTAGGGCGATACGCAATTCTTTTTCGCGCAAACCCCGATTCCCCCGTTCCGCTTTCCGCGGCTCCTGGACTAGTATAGCAGTGTCAGGCGACTGCGACCGCCGCCGCGCATTTTCGCGCAGCCACCACATAAACTTTCTTTAATTCGACATCGGCGCACCTTGTGGCGATAAGCCGAGCGCAATTTGCCGAGAGGCGCCGATGGCGAAAGAGGCCAAGACGCTGAAACAGGGTCCGGCGGTGAAGCGCGCCGACGCGACTCGCGGGCGACCGGATTTCGAATGCATTGCATTTCTGTTGCAGGGTGGCGGCGCGCTCGGCGCCTACCAAGCCGGCGCCTATGAAGCGCTCGCCGAGGCGGGGCTCCATCCCGACTGGGTCGCCGGCATTTCGATCGGCGCCATCAATTCCGCGATCATCGCCGGCAACGCGCCCGAAGAACGCGTCGGCAAGCTGCGCAGCTTCTGGGAGGGCATCACCGCCAATCCCGCCTGGGCGTTGACCGGAGATCCGGCGGCGCGGCTCGCAAGGGGCGAAGCGGCCAGGCGATTCTTCAATCAAGGCAGTGCTACGGCCGTTCTCTGGCAAGGCGCACCGGGCTTCTTCGCGCCGCGCCTGCCTTCGCCCGGTTTCCATGCCGACGGCAGCGTCGAGGCGACAAGCTGGTACGACACGGCACCACTCCACGCCACTCTCGAGCGCCTCGTCGATTTCGACCGCATCAATGCCGGCCCGATGCGGGTCAGTCTCGGCGCGGTCAATGTGCGCAGCGGCAATTTCGTCTATTTCGACACCGAGACGCACGAGATCGGACCCGATCACGTCCGGGCCAGCGGCGCGCTGCCGCCCGGCTTTCCGGCGATCGCGATCGAAGGCCAGCATTACTGGGACGGCGGGCTCGTCTCGAACACGCCGCTGCAATGGGTGCTGCAGCACGGGCCGCGGCAGGACACGCTCGCCTTCCAGGTCGATCTCTGGAATGCGCGCGGGCCGTTCCCGAGCAATCTCGTCGAGGTCGCAACGCGGCAGAAGGAGATCACCTATTCGAGCCGCACGCGCGACCAGACCGAGCGCTTCCGCAACGGGCAGCGCATCCGCCACGCCGTCGCCGCGCTGATGGAGGATTTGCCGGCGGCGGCACGCGAGCGGCCGGAAGCGAAGCTGCTCGCCGAATACGGCGATCACAAGGTCTACAACATCGTCCATCTCATCTACCGCACCCAGCGCTACGAGGGCGATTCCAAGGATTACGAATTCTCTCGCCTCAGCATGGAAGAGCATTGGCGCGCCGGATATCACGACACGCGGCGCAGCCTGCGCCATCCCGAGGTGCTGGCCCGACCGACGAGCCTCGACGGCGTGTCGGTTTTCGATTTCGCCGAGCACGAAGACGGCTGACCCTCGACGGCGCCGCGGCGCCGCCGGAATCAGGAAAGGAGCGCAGCGATGAAGCAGAGCGAGGTTCGCGAGCGGGCGTTCGCCATGCCGCTCACCAGCCCGGCCTATCCGCCGGGGCCCTACCGGTTCATCGACCGGGAATTCCTGATCATCACCTATCGCTCGGACCCGGAGCGGTTGCGCGCGGTCGTGCCGGAGCCGCTCGAGCTCGCCGAGCCGGTCGTGCGCTACGAGTTCATCCGCATGCCGAACTCCACCGGCTTCGGCGATTACACCGAGACCGGACAAGTCATTCCGGTGTCGTTCCAGGGCCGCAAGGGCGGCTACTGCCATTGCATGTTCCTGAACGACGAGCCGCCGATCGCCGGCGGCCGCGAGCTCTGGGGATTTCCCAAGAAGCTCGCGAACCCGAGCCTGCGCACCGAGATCGACATGCTGGTCGGCACGCTCGACTACGGGCCGGTGCGCGTCGCCACCGGCACCATGGGCTACAAGCACCGCCAGGCCGACGCCAAGGCCGTGGCGGCGGCGCTCGCCGCGCCCAATTTCCTGCTCAAGATCATTCCCCATGTCGACGGCACGCCGCGCATCTGCGAGCTCGTCGAATACTATCTCGAGGACGTCACGGTGAAGGGCGCCTGGACCGGCCCCGCTGCGCTCGCGCTCACCCCGCACGCGCTTGCGCCGGTGGCCGAGCTGCCGGTGCTCGAGGTGGTCTCGGCCGTCCACGTCGTCTCCGACCTCACCCTCGGCCTCGGCAAGGTCGTCTACGATTATCTGCGCTGAACCCCGATCCGACCGCAAAGAAGGAGCCGACCCATGCGCCTCAAGGACAAAGTCGCCATCGTCACCGGCGCCGCCAGCGGCATCGGCAAGGAGATCGCCCGCACTTACGTCGCCGAAGGCGCCAAGGTGGTGATTGCCGATCTCAACCGCGAGGGCGCCGAGGGCACCGCCGCCGAGCTCGGCGGCGCCGGACGTGCCATCGGCGTTGCCGTCGACGTCACCGACGAAGCACAGGTCGACGCCGCCGCGGCGCGCGCGGTCGCCGCCTTCGGCCACATTGACATCCTGGTCAGCAACGCCGGCGTTCAGATCGTCGCGCCGGTCGATCAGTTCGAATTCGCGAAGTGGAAGCGGCTGCTCGCGATCCACCTCGACGGCGCCTTCCTGACGACGCGCGCCGCGCTGCGACAGATGTACAAGCAGGGCACCGGCGGCAGCATCATCTATATGGGCTCGGTGCATTCGAAGGAGGCCTCGGTGCTGAAAGCGCCTTACGTCACTGCCAAGCACGGCCTGATCGGCCTTGCCAAGGTGGTGGCGAAGGAAGGTGCCGCACATCGCGTGCGCGCCAATGTCATCTGTCCAGGCTTCGTGCGCACGCCGCTCGTCGAGAAGCAGATCCCGGAGCAGGCGAAGGAGCTCGGCATCTCAGAA
>DATNDG010000023.1:0-41893 GCA_035553515.1 Allostellaceae bacterium
GGCGGTGAGCGTCACCGCCGCTCCGACGAAGGGAATGTGAAGCGTCAGCGGGTAGCTGGCGTCGACGACATGGCCGCAGGCGGACGTGGAGACCGCGAAGGTGGTCGCGCCGAGCTGGGCGCCGGCCACCGTCGCGGCAAAGGCGGCGACCTGATTTGCGTTGCCGCAATTGTTCTGGTCGATCGAGGCGCAGCGAGCCGCCTGCTCGACCGCGTAATTGAGCGCGTTCTGCGTCCAGAGCGCACGGCCGGTTTCCATGATGCCGAGCAGCAGCATGAGCAGCGGCGGCGCGATGAGTGCGAATTCGACGATGGTGGCACCGCCGCGGCTGCGCGCGAGCCGGCCGAGCCGCGCGCCTTTTCGCCGACGGCCGCTGGCGACGCGCTGCGTCATTGCACCCGCACCGTCGAGACGGCAGTCAGGCTGATGCTGCTGCCGATGAGCGGATAGGGAAGGAAGGGCGAGTAAGGCGCCACGGCGTTCACCGTCACATAGCTGCCGGGGCTTGCTCCGTCGGGGCAAGTGGCCGTGCACGCGGCCGGCGCGATGCTCGTCCCGTTCGCGCAGCCGCACGCCTGGGTCGGGGCGGGCGAGGCGTTGATCGTGGCCAGGCTGGTCGCGCTCGCTACCGCCGCCTCGATCGCCGGCACGTTCGCGCCGTTGTTCCAGCCATGCAGAATCGCGTACTCGGCGCCGGCCTGCGCCGCATTCTGCACCCGCATCTGCGCGTAGAAGCCGAAGCCGAGATCGGCGGTGGGAACCAGCATGCCGACCAGGATCGGCAGCGTCAGCGCGAACTCGACCGCCGATGCACCGCCGCAATCGCGCAATATTCGCAAAAATCCAATACGGCGGAGCTTCTTCATGCGACTGCCCGGATCGGTTGGCACCGGGCAAGGATCATCGTGCGACGCTGGTCAGGCCGCCAGCAGTTTCGCCCAGAGTTTGAGGCGCGTTTGCGACATCCTTGAGCGGGCTGACCGATGCGCGGCGAGCCGTCGGGCGGCAGATTTTTCCGCGGCTTTCCGGCCATTTTGCAACCCGATCGCGCGACCAGAGATTGCAAGGCGCGCGGCGATGCCCGCAGACATATGCGCAACTTCGCATGCGCGCCTAACGCGTCGGTTGCGTCCGCGTCGGGAACGCTGGAGAGAATGATAAAATGCGAGCGATCTCAGGACAGAGACCGCTCCAACTCGCCGCGCCAGGGCGGGCGCGGGTTCAGTCCCAGCGTGGCGGCCGCTCGTTCGCGTTCCCGACGCGGCCGCGCGGGAGACGTCTCTAGCTTTGCAGGATCGGCGTCAGCAGCGATAGGCGCCGTTGCTGTAGACCGCCGACGCGCCGTTCGGGCAGACCACGGATGCGCCCTGCGGCACCACGATGGTCGGGGCGGGCTGGGTGGAGATGCAGGCGCCAAGCGGCAGCACCGCCAGCAGCACGATGAACCAGAGACGCATGCGGACTCTCCCTCGGGGCGTCACCTCCGGTTCCAACAGGAAGCGGCGCGGCAGCGTTCCATCGTCAGCAGTTCGGCTTGGCGTTGGTCCAGCTGCAGGGCTCCGCGGGAAGATCGGCGGGCGGCGCGGCGGCGCCAGGCGGCGGCGCCACGACGTAATTGGTGGCCGACGAGCTTCCCGAGGCGACGGGCGGCGCTTCCGTCGGATAGCCCAATCGGTTGCCGACCCAGTCGGCCGATTTCCGGATATTGCCGCCTGCCGTCTCAAGATCGCGGCCGGCGCGATCAACGAGGCTGCAGCCGGGACAACTCAGGGCCAGGATCAGGCCGATGGCACCGACTGAAAGGCGCCGCACCCGTGCCGCTCCACGATGGTCCATCTTCGGCAAACGCAGCGGGCGGGAGGAGGGTCGCGGTTCAACGCAGAACGGGAATGGGCGCCCTTCCTGCACGCGCCGCCGTCCGAACGCGAAAAGTAGCGACGGAGCGGCGCTGCGCGCCTTCAGCGCTAGACCGGCTTCAGCACCAGCTCGATGAGCGCGAGCCGGCCCTCCGCCACCGCAGCGAGGCCGCGCTCGATCGCGCCGGCCAGCGCCGCGGGCTGCTCGACGCGCTCGCCGACGCCGCCATAGGCGCGCGCCAGCGCCGGGTAGTCGGGTGCAGGCGTGATCGAGGTGCCGATCACGCGGCCGGCTTTCGCCGCCTCGCCCTGCGGGAAGCTGTTCATGACGTCGCTCTTCTGCGACAGGTAGCCGGCATTGTTGAAGAGCAGCACCAGGATCGGCAGCGCGTGCTCCTGCGCCGCGCCGAAGCTCGCGATCACCGGGTTGTAGTGGAAGGCGCCGTCGCCGATGGCGACGATCACCGGGCGCTCGGGCGCGGCCGATTTGACGCCAAGCGCCATGCCGATGCCGCCGCCCAGCCCGCCATAGCTCGCCTCAAAGAAGCCGCCGGGTGGAAGCCGAAGAAGCTGCTGATGGAGGGCGAGGCGATGGGTGATCGTCTCGTTCACCAGGACGGCGTTCGCCGGCAGCAGCCGGTTGAGCACGTGGCCGACCCAGGCGCTTTCGATGACCGGCTTCTCGCCGGCGCTTCGCCCGGCCTCGACGAGCTTGGCGCGGCGCTGGGCAAGACGCGCCGGCCAATCCTGGCGCGGTGCACGCTGCTTCAATTTCCGCTGCAGCGCCTCGAGCGAGCGCGCGACATCGCCGATGGCGAGGAGATCGGTGCGAAAGCCCCAATAGGGAAGACGCTGGTGGAGCGGCTCCTCGCTCAGAACCAGAACTTTCTTGTCGGTGATGCGCGAGGCGGGATGCCAGGGCTGGACGCAATCGACCAGGAACACCGTGTCGGCCGAGGCCAGCAGCTCCGGCATGTCTTCATGCGCGACGCCGCCCGAGAGCCGATGCGCGCGCGGGAAATTCACGTAAGCCGGCTCCCAGGCCTCGAGCACCGGCGCGCCCAGCGTTTCGGATATCCCGACCAGCGCCGCGACGGCGGCAGGGTCGCGCCCCGCCTCTTCGGTGATGATCACTGGGTTCTCCGCCGCGTTCAGCGCCTCGGCGAGACGTTGGGTCGCCTCGGCGCTGGCGCTCGGCGGAAGCGGCAGCGCGGCTGGCGGCGGCGCGCTCCCCATCGGCGCCATGAGATGCTCGAGCGGCACCGAGACGAAGACAGGACCGCGCGGCGGCGCTGCGGCGATCTGGCAGGCGCGCTGGATCGTCGGCGCCAGGAGCAAGTCGGTGTTGAGCCCGAAGCTCCATTTGGCGCATTGCTCCATCAGCCGCGCCGGCCCACCGGTATCGGTCAGGAGCCGCAGCCACTGGCGTCCCACGGGAAGATCGCCTTCACCGAAGGCAATCGATTCGCCGGCGAGCACGACGAGCGGCAGGCGCTCATGCAAGGCGGCGCGCAGCAGCATCGTCGCATGAAGTGCGCCCACCGTGGTGTGGAGCACGATCGCGGCGAGCTTGCCGGTCGCCTTGGCGTAGCCCATCGCCATGGCGACGGCGGTCTCTTCATGCCGCGAGGAGAGATAGCGCGGGAATTCCGTCTCGGCCGCGGGACCGGCAAGCGCTTCCCAGAGCGGCGCCCAATCGGAGCCCGGCGAGGCGTAGATGCGCTCGATCCCCATGGCCTTCAGCGCCCGCAACAGCGCTTCGGCGCCGCCGATACTCCTGCTTGTCATGGCTTCAGCCCTCTTTGCCATTGGGCGCGCGACGGGAGTTCGGAACCACGCCCCGCTGCCGTGACGGCGGAACGCAGCGGCGCAGGGCTGGTTTCCGACGCCCGCCTTCGAAGGGTGGTTATCTGGAAGAGTCTCGATAAGCGCCAAAAATCGCGGCGTTGGTCCTTCAATCAAAGCGACCGACGGTGATGCATCACGATTGGCGCATTTTTAGATGAAAGCAAGGCGAAACGACCCTGCATGACCCTTTTGACAGCTTGATGAGCACGCGCTCGATTTGTCACCTTCGAGCTCCCTGGCCGCTGCCCATCTGCTGGCGAGTCGTATCGAGAGGGGCCGAGACGTGACCAAGACCGCAGCGTGCGATGACCGCGCGGCGAAACGGCCTGAGACCGCAACCGGCGAGCTGAAGTGCAAGCCGGTATTCCTGGCTGACGTGGCGATCGGGTCAGCCTGCACCTGGTACGACGTCGTCACGCTGCTGGAGAGCGCACTTGGCCACGCCGTCACGGTGCGGAGCGTCCTGAACCGAAGCAGCGAGGGGCCAGACGGGTTCTACGTCAGTCAGTGCGAAGGACGGTGAAGAAATAGGGGCGCTGGCGGTGGCGTAGAGGGAGGGGATTGGCATGCATCGCATCTTATTGGTCGAGGATGATCCTGATGTCGCCCCGATCCTGGAGAAGATGCTCCTTTCGGCAGGCTATCACGTCACCAAGGTGGGGACCGTCTCAGCCGCACGTCTCTTACTCGACCATCGCTCGCACGACCTGCTTCTGACGGATGTGAACCTGCCCGATGGCGATGGCATCGAGGTCGCGGACAGAGCCAAAGGGGAGGGAGTGAAGACGATCCTGATCACCGGATATGCTTTCCAGTTACCGCAGAAAGAGCTTCGTCGGCATGAATACCTGATGAAGCCTGTGCGGAGCGCAGATCTGGTGGCTACCGTCGAGCGGGTGCTTGGCGCCTCATGCTGATCGGAGCCACAGAGCGGAGGGCGTCGGCTATGCCGCGCCTTACTCGTCGCTGCCTTTCCAGGTCTGCAATTGGCGGTGCGTCCGGGCGAGCAGCGCTTCACACGCGCGTATCTGCCCTTGGGCCCGGGCGATCAGCAGCTCGGTCCGGTCATAGGCCGCCAAGGCCGTTCTCAGGTGATCAGCGCTCTCCGCCAGGAGGCGCTCGGTATCGGCGAGCAACGCCCGCGTCTCGACGAGTCCCGTTGGCGCCTGACCAGCCATCGCACGCTGGCTCCCCTTCCCGCCATCGGTTTTCGGATCGAAGAAGTAGGTCTTTGCTAACGGTGAATGCTGGGCGATGGATCGGCGATCACGGTGTGGTTGCCCGCTCTCCACGGGGAGCACGCGGGTCGCGACAGCCGCGCATGGGTTCAGCACGGTCTCGTGCGCCCACCTGGCCCACAGCAAACTGGCGGAGGGAGTGGGATTCGAACCCACGTTACGGTTGCCCGTAAACACGCTTTCCAAGCGTGCGCCTTCAACCACTCGGCCACCCCTCCGCGGCGCCGTCAGAGGCGCGAGGGCCCCGGCTGACGGCCGCGAACCTAACCGAGCCCCCCTCCTGGCGCAACCCGAGAGGCCTCACGCAATTTCATTGCCCGGGAGTCCCCGCGTCTCTATAAGGGATTCGGGCGCTACAAGGCGGCGTCCGCTGGAGCGACGGACGGCATGATCATCGGGCGGATCATCGGCTGGCTTCTGGTGCTGGCGGCGCTCGTCGTGCTGGGCCGCGACCTGATCGGCTGGCTCGATCTGCACCAGCTGCACTTCGTCTCGGCCGGCGAGCTCTGGTACCAGATCAACCCCGGGAGCCTCCTGCTCGCCCAGCCGGCGATCCAGCGCCATATCGCGCCCTGGCTCTGGGACCCCGTCATCCAGACCATCCTGCTCTGGCCCGCCGTGCTGGTCCTCGGCGTGCCCGGCCTCGCCCTGCACTGGCTCTTCCGGCCGCGCGACCGCCGGCGGCGGCGGTACTAGGGCTGCACGAGCAGCCGGCGTCCTTCGACAAGCTCAGGATGAGGACGATCGAGGACGGCCCCTGCTGGGGGCCATAAAGGAACTTCCTCATCCTGAGCCTGTCGAAGGACGCACCGACGGTATTGCACTAGTCGGCCCGGTGCGGCTCTCGCGATAGCTGCGCTATCGCTGACGCCGCCGCGGACCAAGGCGCTGCGCGCCTTGGCCTAGCCGTCGCTCATCTTGAGCGCGGCCAGGAAGGCGGATTGCGGGATCTCCACCTTGCCGAACTGGCGCATGCGCTTGCGGCCTTCCTTCTGCTTCTCGAGCAGCTTGCGCTTGCGGGTGATGTCGCCGCCATAGCATTTGGCGAGCACGTCCTTGCGGAGCGCCTTCACCGTCTCGCGCGCGATGATGCGGCCGCCGATCGCCGCCTGGATGGCGATGAGGAAGAGCTGGCGCGGGATGAGCTCCTTGAGGCGCTCGCAGAGCGCGCGGCCGCGCCGCTCGGCCTGGCTGCGATGGACGATGATAGCGAGCGCATCCACCGGCTCGCTGTTCACCAGGATGTTCATCAGCACGAGGTCGCCCTCGCTGTAGCCGTCCATCTGGTAGTCGAAGCTGGCATAGCCGCGGCTCACCGATTTGAGCCGGTCGTAGAAATCGAAGACCACCTCGTTGAGCGGCAATCGGTAGACCACCATGGCGCGCGTGCCGGCGTAGGTCAGATCCTTCTGCACGCCGCGCCGCTCCTCGCAGAGCGCCAGCACGCTGCCCAGATACTCGTCCGGCACCAGGATCGTCGCCTTGATCCAGGGCTCCTCGATATGGTCGATGCGCACGGGATCGGGCATGTCCACGGGGTTGTGGAGCGCCATCGTGTCGCCGTTGGTGAGATGGATGTGATAGACCACCGAGGGCGCGGTGGTGATGAGGTTCAGGTTGAACTCGCGCTCGAGCCGCTCCTGGATGATCTCGAGATGGAGGAGCCCCAGGAAGCCGCAGCGGAAGCCGAAGCCCAGCGCCGCCGAGGTCTCGGGCTCGTATTCGAAGCTGGCATCGTTGAGGCGCAGCTTGGCGAGGCTGTCGCGCAGGTGGTCGTAATCGGCGGCGTCGGTCGGGAAGAGGCCGCAGAACACGACCGGCTGCAGCGGCTTGAATCCCGGCAGCGCCTCGGCGGCGGGGCGGCGATCCTCGGTGATGGTGTCGCCGATCTTGCAATCCGCCACCGTCTTGATGCCGGCGGTGATGAAGCCGACCTCGCCCGGCCCCAGCTCCGGCACCGGCACGCCCTTGGGCGTGAAGACGCCGACGCGCTCGATGACATGCGCCGCACCCGTCGCCATGAAGCGCAGCTTCAAGCCCGACTTCAGCACGCCGTCCTTGACGCGCACCAGAATGACAACACCGAGATAGCTGTCGTACCAGCTATCGACCAGCAGCGCCTTGAGCGGCGCCTCGGCATCGCCCTTGGGCGGCGGCAGGCGCTCGACCAGCGCCTCGAGCACCGCCTCGACATTGAGCCCGGTCTTGGCCGAGATCTCGACCGCGTTGCTCGCATCGAGCCCGATCACGTCCTCGATCTGCTGCTTGACGCGCTCCGGCTCGGCCGCCGGCAGATCGATCTTGTTGAGCACCGGCACGATCTCATGATCGGCCTCTATCGCCTGATAGACATTGGCGAGCGTCTGCGCCTCGACCCCCTGGCTCGCATCGACGACGAGCAGCGAGCCCTCGCAGGCGGCGAGCGACCGGCTGACCTCGTAGGCAAAATCGACATGGCCGGGCGTGTCCATGAGATTGAGCTCGTAGGTCTCGCCGTTCTTCGCCTTGTAGGTGAGGCGCACGGTCTGCGCCTTGATGGTGATGCCGCGCTCGCGCTCGATCTCCATGCTGTCGAGCACCTGCTCGCGCATCTCGCGCTCCTCGAGCCCGCCGCAGAGCTGGATCAGCCGATCGGCGAGCGTCGACTTGCCGTGGTCGATATGCGCGATGATGGCGAAATTTCGGATGTGAGCGAGGTCGGTCATGCGCCGCTGGCTTGAATGGCGGGAAAGATAGGGGTGCGGGAGGGCGAGCGCAACGTCGGCGCGGTTACTCGACCGACGCCGCGAGCGTCACCGAGAGATGGGCGAGCGGCGCCTTGGTCTCCGCCACCCAGGCGTTGAAGATCGCCTGCAGCCGGGCGCGGCCGGCCTTGCCCTTGGGTTCGCCCTCGAGCACTCCCCAGTGGTTGAGCGCCTTCACCACCGAGGGCGTGGCGATGAACGTGTCCTTGCCCGCCATGCGCAGGAAATAGGCTCCGGAATTGCCGCCGAGCTGCGAGAAGCGCTTGGCGAGCGCCTCCCAGAGGCCGGTGATGTCGCTCGCCGGCCAATCCGCGAGCCAGGCGGCGAAGCTGCCCTTTTCGGCCGCCACATCGAGCATCGTCGCGGCGTTCGCCTGCACCGAGCGCAGCTTGCCCAGATGGCGGATGAGGCGCTGATCGCCCATCAGCTTCTCGATCGCCTCCTCGCTCATCGCGCGCACGCGCCGGGGCTCGAAGCCGAAGAAGGCCTTCTCGAAGGCCGGCCATTTGGCGTCGACCATGTCGTGCCGGAGCCCGGCGCGGAAGACGCGCAGCGACATCAGCGAGAGATAGCGGTCATCACCGACCTTCCGGAGCTGCGCCGGCGACTTCACCTGGGGCAGCCGCGCGTCGAGCGCCTCCTTGCCGAAGCGCTTCTCCGCCGCCGCGCGGATCTTGGCGAAGGAGGTCATGGCTGCATCTCTGAGGTGCGCCCTTCGACAGGCTCAGGGTGAGGAGATCGTGAGTCGGAGGTCGTCCGGCGATCCCGTTCCCGGTTCCCCTCGTGCTGAGCTTGTCGAAGCACGCAGGCTCGAACTGCAACGCCGGCACCGTTCACCGCCGCAGCGTCCCGCCGGTCGCCTTCTCGACCGCGGCGACGAGCTTCTGCGAGAAGGCCTCGAGCGCCTCCTCGGTGAGCGTCGCCTCTTCGGGCTGAAGCACCACAGTGATGGCGAGCGATTTCTTGCCGTCGCCCAATCCCGCGCCTTCATAGACATCGAAGAGCCGGACCTCGGCGACCAACTTGCGGTCGACGCCGCGCGCGGCGCGCAGCAGCGTCTCGGCCGGAAGCGCTGCATCGACGGTGAAGGCGAAATCGCGCTCGACCGGCTGGAACGGCGAGAGCTTGAGTGCCGCGCGGCCGCGCCGGGAGCGCGGCAGCGGCACAGTGTCGACGAAGACCTCGAAGCCCACCGCCGGCCCGTCGACATCCATCTCCTTCAGCACGCCGGGATGGAGCTCGCCGAAATATCCGAGCAGCTTCGGCCCGAGACGCAGCGTGCCGGAGCGGCCCGGATGATACCATTCCGGCGCCTCGGCGCTCACCTGCACCGCCTCCGCCGCGGCGCCGGCAGCCGCGAGCGCCGCCATCGCATCGGATTTCGCAAGGAAGGCATCGACCGCACGCCCGGCATCGTCCCAGCGCTTGGCGCCGGTGCGGCCGAGCCGCACGCCTGCCGCCACCAGATCCTGACCTTCCGGCGTGTCGTCGCGGTATTGCGGCCCGAGTTCGAAGAGGGCACCGTCGGAAAAACCGCGATCGGCGTTGCGTTGCGCTGCCAGCAGCAGATTCGGCAAAATCGAGGGACGCATCTGGTCGAGATCGGCGCTGATCGGGTTGACGATGGCGAGGCTCGCCGGCGACTTGCCGAAGAGCTCCGCGAGCTTCTTCGGCATGAAGGAGAAGGTCACCGCCTCGATGAGGCCGCGGCTGGCGAGGCTGCGCCGCACCAGGCCGCGTCGCCGCTGCTGGGGCGTGAGCGCCGGCTTCGGCAACGCGCTCTCGCGCTCGAGCGGCACCGCCGGGATCCGGTCATAGCCCGCGATGCGCAGCACTTCCTCGACGAGATCGGCCTCGCCCTCGATGTCGCCGCGCCAGGCCGGCGGCTCGACCACGAGATCGGCGCCTTCGGCCGCGACGGTACAACCAAGCGCTTCGAGGATGCGCTGCTGCTCGGCCGGCGGCACGGCGAGGCCGCCAAGGCTCGCGCTCCGCGCGCCGCGCAGCCGGTAGCGCCGCTGCCACTTCGGCACGGCGCCCGAGTCCGCCACGCTGCTCGGCTCGCCGCCGCAGAGCTCGAGCACAAGGCGGGTTGCGATCTCGATGCCCGGACGCACGAAGTCGGGATCGAGACCGCGCTCGAAGCGATAACGCGCATCGCTCTGGATCTGCAGCCGGCGGCCGGTGCCGGCGGTGCGCACCGGATCGAACAGCGCCGCCTCGATGAGGACGTTGCGCGTCGCCTCGGTGCAGCCGGTGCTCTCGCCGCCGATGACCCCGCCGAGGCTCAGCGCCTCGCGGTCATCGGCGATCACCGTCACCTCGCGATCGAGCTCGTAGCTCCGGCCGTTGAGCGCCGCCAGGCTCTCCTTGGGCCGCGCCGCGCGCACCACCAGATCGCCCGAGATCTTGTCGGCGTCGAAGACGTGGAGCGGGCGGTTCAAATCGAAGGTGATGAAGTTGGTGATGTCGACCAGCGCCGAGATCGGCCGCAGCCCGATCGCCTTCAGCCGCTGCTGCAGCCAGGGCGGGCTGGGCCCGTTCCGCACGTTGCGCACGAGGCGGCTCAAAAAGAGCGGGCAGGCCTTATCGTCGGGCCCGGCGAGGTGGACGGCGATCGGCGAGGAGAAGTGCCCCGGCACCGGCTTCGTGTCGAGCGGCTTGAGCCTGCCCAATCCCGCCGCGGCGAGATCGCGCGCGATGCCGCGCACGCCGAGGCAGTCGCCGCGATTGGGGGTCACCTTGATGTCGAGCACGGGATCGTCGAGGCCGAGCACCGCGGCAAAGGAACTGCCGGAAGGCAGCTCCCCCTCGAGCTCGATGATGCCCGTGTGATCCTCGGAGAGGCCGAGCTCGGCGGCCGAGCACAGCATGCCGTTCGACTCGACCCCGCGGATGGTGCTGCGCTTCAGCACCATGCCGGTCTTGGGAATGACCGAGCCCGGCGGCGCGAAGACGCCGGTCATGCCGGCGCGCGCGTTGGGCGCGCCGCACACCACCTGCACCCGCTCCTTGCCGGTATCGACGGTGCAGAGGCGGAGCTTGTCGGCATTGGGATGGGGCTCCGCCGCGACGACGCGCGCGACGATGAAGGGCGCCAGATCCTTGGCGCGGTTCTCGACCGCGTCGACCTCGAGCCCGAGCATGACCAGCGTGCGCACGATCTCGTCGAGCGAGGCTTCCGTCTCGAGATGCGTCTTGAGCCAGGCGAGCGTCGTCTTCATCGCCCGAGCCCCCCGACCATCGACGGCACCTCGAGCGGCAGGAAGCCGTAATGCCTGAGCCAGCGCAGATCGTTGTCATAGATCGCGCGCAGATCGGGGATGCCGTATTTGAGCATGGCGATGCGCTCGATGCCCATGCCGAAGGCGAAGCCCTGATACTCGGCGGGATCGATGCCGCAATTCGCCAGCACCTTGGGATGCACCATGCCCGAGCCGAGGATCTCGAGCCAATCGCCGCCGGCGCCGATCTTGAGCCCGCCGCCTTCGCGCGAGCAGCCGATATCGACCTCGGCCGAGGGCTCGGTGAAGGGGAAATAGCTCGGCCGGAAGCGCACCGGCAGATCGTCGATATCGAAGAAGGCGCGGCAGAACTCGATGAGGCAGCCTTTCAGATGCCCCATATGCGTGCTGCGGTCGATCACCAGCCCCTCGACCTGATGGAACATCGGCGAATGCGTCGCGTCGTGGTCGCTGCGGAAGGTGCGGCCGGGCACGATGATGCGGATCGGCGGCTTGACGCTCTGCATGGTGCGGATCTGCACCGGCGAGGTATGGGTGCGCAGCACCTTGCGCTCGGCGTGATGTCCGGGGAGGTAGAAGGTGTCCTGCTCCTGCCGCGCCGGATGCTCGGGCGGAATGTTGAGCGCGGTGAAATTGTGGAAGTCGTCCTCGATATCGGGGCCTTCGGCGACGCTGAAGCCCATCTCGCCGAAGATGGCGACGATCTCGTCGATGGTCTGGCTCAGCGGGTGGACGCGGCCTTCGCCTTCGCCGCGCACCGGGAGCGTCACATCGACCCGCTCCTCGGCAAGCCGCGCACGCAGCGCCTGATCCTCGAGCTGGCGCGCCGCATGGGCGATCGCTTCCTCGGCCTCGCCCTTCAGCAGGTTGAGCGCCGCGCCGCGCTCGCGCCGCGCCTCCGGGTGGAGCGCGCCCAGCCCCTTCATCAACTCGGTGAGGCGTCCCTTGCGGCCGAGAATGGCGATGCGCGCCTGCTCGAGCGCATCGAGGCTCGCCGCTTGGCGGATGAGCCGCAGGATCTCGTCGCGGATATGGTCGAGGCTTTCCATGGCTCCAAAGTCCTAGCACGAAAAAGGGGCCGGATCGGCCCCTTCGCTCGCGGTCGAGACGCGCCTTCGGCGGGGGCCTAGCGACAGGTCCCGCCGGTAAATCGTTCGCTGCGCGGCGCGCCCGTCACGGCTCAGGCTCTCAGTGCCGCCTGAGCCTGGGCGACGATCGCCTTGAAGGCTTCCGGCTCACGCACGGCGAGGTCGGCCAGCACCTTGCGGTCGATCTCGAGACCGGCCCGCTTGATGCCGTTGATGAACTCCGAGTAGGTCAGCCCCTCGGCGCGCACGCCGGCATTGATCCGCTGAATCCACAGCGAGCGGAAAGTCCGCTTCTTGGCGCGGCGGTCGCGATAAGCGTAACGCAGCCCCTTCTCGACCTTCTCGATGGCGACGCGGTAGGCGCTCTTGGCGCGGCCGCGATAGCCCTTGGCAAGGCCCAGCACCTTCTTGTGACGCGCATGCGCCGTCACGCCGCGTTTGACGCGTGCCATGGCTCAGCCCCTCATATACGGCATATAGGTCAGCACGAGGTTGGCATCGCCCTTCTCGAGGGTGAAGGTGCCGCGCGCCTTGCGCTTCATCTTTTTGGGCTTGCTGATCAGCCGGTGCCGCTTATGCGCGACCGCCGCCTTGATCTTCCCCGAGGCGGTGCGCTTGAAGCGCTTCTTCGCCCCGCTCTTGGTCTTCAACTTGGGCATTTTCGTCCTTTCGCAGGAGTATGAGTGCGACGGCGAGGCATGCCCCTGGGCGCTCGGAAGCGCCGCCAGCCGTCGGGAAGGCGCGGTTTATAGCCGGAGAGCGGCGGGAAGGCAAGCGCGGTCGGGGACGGCGTCGCCCGCCTCAGAAATCCTGGAAGCCGGTCCCGGGGTCGATGCCCTGGAGCCAATGGGCGAGGCGCGGCATCGCAGCGGCGCTGGTCAGGATGGCGAGCACCAGCGCCACGGCGGTGAGGCCGTCATTGAGGCGCGCGCAAAAGGCATCGGTCTGACGAGCGAACATGGCGATCTTCTTCACGGCGGCAGCTCCGGACCGTCTTGTTGACGGAAGGACGCTACCGCGCCCGGCCGGCCGCGGCTGTGACGCGCTTCACACCCACGCGTGTGGCAAGAATGAGACAGGCCCGCGGCGCCACCTTCCCTCTCCGCCCCATTGGGGCGGAGAAGGCAGGGTGGGGTGGGGAACGCGCGGTGCGGTCGCCCCCACCTCATCCTCAGTCCTTCTCCGCCCCCGAGGGCGGAGAAGGACTTGTCGTCACTGCCGAGCCAGTTCGCTCCTAGGAGGTGCCCTTCTCGCTGCCCCTCATCCTGAGCCTGTCGAAGGACGCACCGGCGCTCTGCAGCGGCTGGTCTTCTGCTTTCTTGCTCGCCGCCCCGTCTAAGGCGCGGCTCTGAGAACGCGCAGAAATGGAGCTGCATCAGCGTGGCGCGGATACTCTCCGTGAGCCGATCGCTTGGCCGCGCCACGCAGGCCGGCCGCGCGCCGAAATCGGGCTCATCTCACCACAAGCACCTCGGGCAGCGAACGCCGCCTATTTCGGCGACATCACCATGGTCATCTGGCGGCCTTCCATGCGCGGGTGCTGCTCGATCTTGGCGATCTTGTCGAGGTCGCCGCGCACGCGCATCAGCACGTTCATGCCGATCTCCTGATGCGCCAGCTCGCGGCCGCGGAAGCGCATGGTGACCTTCACCTTGTCGCCTTCCTCGATGAATTTGAGCATGCTGCGCATCTTGACGTCGTAGTCGTGGTCGTCGATGCCGGGGCGGAGCTTGATCTCCTTGACCTCGATGACCTTCTGCTTCTTGCGCGCCTCGTTGCGCCGCTTCTGCTCCTCGTACTTGAACTTGCCAAAGTCGAGGATCTTGACCACCGGCGGGTCGGCATTGGCGGCGACTTCCACGAGATCGAGGCCGGCCTCGGTGGCGCGCTGCAGCGCCTCGTTGCGGGTGACGACCCCGATCATCTCGCCGCGCTCGTCGACCAGGCGGACGCGCGGCACCATGATCTCCTGATTGACGCGCGGCCCGTCGCGGGTCGGCGTCGCCGTCGTGGGTAGTCTAGGGATGCAGTTCCTCCTTTCGAACGCAGATGACCTCCTTGGCGCCGATGCCCGTCCGGCCGGCGCCGCTGAAGGTCCCCATTAGGCCGCCCTCACATCGAGGGAACAGCCGCTTCCGACTTCAATCTAGCGACGGCTTCGTCCAGCGCAAGGACTTCCTGATCCTTGCCGCCGAGGCGGCGGATCGCGACCGTCCTGGTCTCGGCCTCGCGCTTGCCCACCACCAGCAGCGCCGGCACCTTGGCCAGGCTGTGCTCGCGGACCTTGTAGGTGATCTTCTCGTTCCGCAGGTCCGCCTCGACGCGGAGCCCGGCCTGGCCAAGCGCCTGCCGCACGGTCTCGGCATAGCCATCGGCATCCGAGGTGATGGTCGCCACCACCGCCTGGACCGGCGCCAGCCAGAGCGGCAGTCGCCCGGCATATTGCTCGATCAGGATGGCGATAAAGCGCTCCATCGAGCCGAAGATGGCCCGGTGCAGCATGACCGGGCGATGGCGCTGTCCATCCTCGCCGATATAGCTGGCGTCGAGCCGCTCCGGCAGCACGAAATCGACCTGCAACGTGCCGCATTGCCAGTCGCGTCCGATCGCGTCGCGCAGCACGAATTCGAGCTTCGGCCCATAGAAGGCGCCCTCGCCGGGATTGAGCTGATAGGCAAGCCCCGCCGCTTCGGTCGCCGATTTGAGCGCGCCCTCCATCCGGTCCCAGATGTCGTCGGTGCCGGCGCGCACCGGCGGGCGGTCGGAGAACTTCACCGCCACCTCGGGGAAGCCGAAATCGCGATAGACGCTGCGCAGGAGATCGCAGAACGCCACCGTCTCGCTGGTGATCTGCGCCTCGGTGCAGAAGATGTGCGCGTCGTCCTGGGTGAAGGCACGCACCCGCATGATGCCGTGCAGTGCGCCCGAGGGCTCGTTGCGGTGGCAGGAGCCGAACTCGGCAAGCCGCAGCGGCAGCTCGCGATAGCTGTGCAGGTGCTGGCGGAAGATCTGCACATGGCCCGGGCAGTTCATCGGCTTCACCGCCAGCACGCGCTCCTTACCCTCGTCCTCGTCGCGGACGGTGAACATGTTCTGGCGGAACTTCTCCCAATGGCCCGAGGCCACCCAGAGCGAGCGGTCGATGAGCTGCGGCGTCTTCACCTCGAGATATCCCGCCGCGTCGAGCCGGTGGCGCAGATAGTTCTCGATGGTGCGGTAGAGCGTCCAGCCCTTGGGGTGCCAGAACACGCTGCCCGCCGCCTCTTCCTGCTGATGGAAAAGATCGAGCTCGCGGCCGAGGCGGCGATGGTCGCGCTTCTCCGCCTCTTCGAGCTGGAAGAGATACTGCTTCAGCGCCTTCTCGTCGGGCCAGGCGGTGCCGTAGACGCGCTGGAGCTGCTGGTTCCTGGCGTCGCCGCGCCAATAGGCGCCGGCCACCTTCATCAGCTTGAAGGCATGGCCGAGCCGCCCGGTCGACGGGAGGTGCGGACCGGTGCAGAGATCGACGAACTCTCCCTGGCGGTAGAGGCTGATCGCCTCCTCCTTCGGGATCTCGTAGATCCATTCCGCCTTGTATTTCTCGCCGATCGACTTGAAGAACTCGGCGGCGCGGTCGCGCTCCCATTCCTCGCGCGTGATCGCCTCGTTGCGCTCGACGATCTCGTGCATGCGCTTCTCGATGCGCTCGAGATCCTCGGGCGTGAAGGGCGCGTCGCGGGCGAAATCGTAATAGAAGCCGGTCTCGGTGGCCGGGCCGAAGGTCACCTGCGTCTCGGGATAGAGTTCCTTCACCGCCTCGGCGAGCACATGCGCCGCGTCGTGGCGCAGGATCTCCAGGCTCTCCGGCGATTCCCGCGTCAGCACCGCGACCTTGGCGTCGCGCCCGACGCGCGCCGCGAGATCCTTCGCCTCGCCATCCACCTTGATCGCGAGCGCGGCCTTGGCGAGGCCAGGCCCGATCGACTGGGCAATTTCGGCGCCGGTCACCGGGCCGGCAAAGCCTTTCACCTTGCCGTCGGGCAGCGTGATGTTGACGGAGCTCATGCGCGCCGATTTAGCCGAAGGCAAGCGTGGCGGCAACCTCCTCGACGCCAAGCTCGCCAAGCGCGGCGCGGCGCAGGATGCGGACGCGCGCGCCGCGCGGTGCGGTGAGCGTCGGATCGGATGCGGCCGAATAGAGCACGGTCGCGGGCGCGCCCGCCGCCACCAGCACATGCATCGGCCCGGTATCGTTGCCGACCGCATGGAGCGCGCGCTGCCCGAGGCCCACCAGTTCGCCCAGGCCGGTGCGGCCGGTGAGATCGCGGGCGGCGGCGCAGCGTTCGGCGATGAAGCGGCCGAGATGCTTCTCCTGCGCGCCGCCCAGCACCACCGGCGTCACGCCTCGCCGCACGGCAACCCCGGCGAGCGCGGCGAAACGCTCGACCGGCCAGCGCTTCTGCGGGCGATGCGCCGAGCCGCCCGGCACGAGCAGCAGCAGCCGCTCGGGAAGATCGAGGGCCGCGACATCGCGCGCCGCCCAGGAAAGATCGGGCGGCGGCACCTCGGATATCCCGGCCATGCGGAGCTGATCGGCCTGGCGGTCGATGGTGTGCATGCGGTCGCGCTCGGAATTGACGTGGCGCAGCGAGGCGCCGCGCGCGATTCCCGACCAGTCCGGCCGGCCCATCAGCAGATGGTAGAAGCTCGAGCGATCCGAGGTCTGCAGGTCGTAGACGCGCTCGAAGCCCCCCTGGCGCAGCAGGCGCGCGAGCCGCCACCATCCGCCGAGATCGAAGAGGCGGGGACGCTCGTCGATGAGAACGCGGTCGAAATAGGGCGCCGCGCGCGCGAGCTCGGCGAAGGGCGCCGTGGTGAGCAGCGTGATCTCGTCGCCCCGATGGTGCCGCCGGATCGCCGACGCCGGCCCCATCGCCTGCACGAAATCACCGAGCGCGCCGAGCTTGATGACGAGGATGCGCATGGAAGCTGCAGTACCGGTGGGCAAGTTTGCAGCGTAGGCCGGCGTCACGCCGCGGCGTCGCCCTGCGCCGCTTCCGGGAAGAGGATCTCCTCGTAGACGGCAAGCGTGCGGCTGGTCATCCGCTGCGTCGTGAAATGTGCGCGCATATGGGCGATGCCGCGCTGCGCCAGCGCCAGGCGCCCGGCGGGGCTCAGCGCCAGCGCCGCGCTGAGCGCGCCGGCGAGCGCTTCGGCGTCGTCCGGCGGCACCAGCCAGCCGGTCTCGCCATCGAGCACGATCTCGCGCGCCCCGCCGTGATTGGTGGCGATGACCGGACGGCCCATCGCCTGCCCCTCGGCGATGACGCGGCCGAAGCCCTCGGGACGGGTCGAGGCCGACACCACGACATCGGCCAGCTTGTAGGCGGCGGCGATGTCGCGGCAATCCTCGATCACCTGGAAGAGCCCGCCGAGCCCGCGCCGCGCGATGGTGTCGAGCAGCTGCTGGCGGTAGCGGCCGTCGCCGGTGCCGACGAGCAGACAGCGCAGATCGCGCCGGTTGAGCCGCGCCACCGCATCCACCAGCACGAGCTGGCCCTTCCAGCGGGTGAGCCGTCCCGGCAGCATCACCACCTGCACACCGTCCGGGAGCTGCCATTCCCGCGCCAGGCGGATGACGCGCTCGGCGCTCACCCGCTCGGGATCGAACCGGCCAAATTCGACGCCGCGCTCGATGATCCGCAGCTTCTCCGCCGGCACGCCATAGACGCGCATCGCGTGCTCGCCGACGAAGCGCGAGATGGCGATGACGCGCTCGCCCTCGGCCATGACCGCGTTGTAGCGGCGCTTCAACCAGGTCTCATCGCCATAGGCGTTGTGGAAAGTGGTGACCAGATGGCTGCCGGTGCGGCGCGCGGCGCCGAGCGCGCTCCAGGCCGGCGCGCGACTGCGCGCATGGATGATGTCGATTGGCTCGCGGCGGATGAGCTGCGCCAGGCGCTCGACATTGCGCCGCATGGTGATGGGATTCTTGGAGGCGAGCGGCAGCTCGACATGGAGCGCGCCGGCGCGCTCGATCTCGCGCACCATCGGCCCGCCCTCGGAGGCGACCACCGCCCTCCAGCCGGCGGCGACCAGCGCCGCCGCCACCTCGACGGTGCCACGCTCGACACCGCCGGTGACGAGTCGCGGCAGCACCTGCAGCACCGCCGGCGGACGGGTTCCGGCCGCCGCCGCGGGGGTGCTGGTCTCAGCTTCGATCGTCATGAAAATGGTGATGCGATTGAGTGTGTCTTCGACGCCGGGCCTCAGCGAGCCGCGGCGGCGCATCTTACCACGCGCGGACGGCGCCACAATCGCCTACCATCGCGGACGGGTCGTTTGCCGCGGTGCCTCGGCGGAATCTTGCGCACGACTCGGGCCGCATGCATTTCTTATTGCGCCTAGAGGATTCGCCGCAGCAGCGGAATCCGGCGGATGACCGCGGCCGAAAGCGAGAAGGTGGCGATGGTCGCAAGCGCGGTCAAAACCGCCGCCTTGACCAGCGGCGGCGCGGCGAGCGGGTGAAGCAGCAGCGCCAGGGCGATCAGCACCGGCGGGTGGAACGCATAGACCGCAAAAGAATTGTCGGAGAAGAGCCTGGCCAGGCGGTTTTGCCGATCAAAGCAGCGGCGGTAAAGCGCGAGCAGGCCGAAGCTCATCCCCACGCACACCAATGCCTCCCACAGGCATTTGCCGGCGCTGATGAGATTGAAGCCACCGAGATATGCGGCCGTCTCGCCGCGCAAGGCACCCCCCGTCACGATCAGCAGCGCAAACAGCGGCAGGGCCAGAAGGAGCGGCCCCAGCGACCAGCTCACCGCCCGCCCGTCCCTCACCCGCTCCAGCCAGGCGCCGCGATAAGCGAAGATGCCGGCGGCGAACATCAGGGCATATTGGGGAAAATCGCCGGGATGCATATTGAAGAGGGCACGATCCTCGGGAAGCGGGATGCGCACGAGAAACGTCGCAAGCGCCATGACGCCGATGAAGGCGATCACGGCCAGGCCGCCGGGCCCTTCCGCCGCGCCGCGCCGGATTTCAGGCGCGGCCGGCTTCAGCAGGGCATAGAGGATCGAGAAGGCGAGCAGCGCCGCGCAGAACCACATCGGACCGGTCTCGGAGAGCCATTCGCCGTCGCGGAGATGCGTGAGCCATTGATGGGCAAACCCGCCCCTCCCCCAGCTATGCGACAGGAAGTATTGCGTCACCGGCCCGATCGCGAACATGTAGAGCAGCGTCGGCAAGCCGAGCCGGATCGAGCGGTCGCGCAGGAAGGCGCGACGCCCCTTGCGATCGAGGGCTGGCGCCGCGAAATAGCCCGCGATGAAGAAGAGCAGCGCCATGAAGAACGCCTGCAGAAACGTCTGATAGGCGGCGAAAGCCAGCGCGCTGCCGAAGCTTACCGCGCCGCGATCCCGGTAATACCAGTTGCCGAATGGGCTATAGGTGTCGCTCGCATGCATGCTGAGCACGAGAACGATCATCGTCCAGCGGATGTTGTCGATGAAGAGCAGTCGCGGCGGCACGGCGGCGGCTTGGGCATCGGCCGCGGCGCGTGTGTCTTCCGCGACCTCGGCCAGCGCCATGAGCTCAGCCACCGCCCGGCGACCCCCGCGGCCGGGTTACGGCCCAGGGCGCTTCAATGCTAGTCTCGGCCGCGATGGTCATGGAGGTGGTGATCGGATGAGCGTCCCCTCGACGCCAGGTCCCGGCGAGCCGCCACCGCGCATCCTAACACGCGCGGACGGCGCCACAATCGCCTACCATCGCCAGGACGGCAACAGCCCCGGCATCGTCTTCCTGGGCGGCTTCATGTCCGACATGACCGGGACCAAGGCGCGCCACCTTGACGCCTTCTGCCGCGCGCGCGGCCAGGCCTATCTGCGCTTCGATTATTTCGCGCATGGCGCCTCGTCGGGCGATTTCGCCGACGCCACGGTCGGACGCTGGCGCGAGGATGCGATCGCCGTGCTGGACGAATTGGCGCAGGGGCCGCAGATCCTCGTCGGCTCCAGCATCGGCGGCTGGATCATGCTGCTGGCGGCGCTGGCGCGGCCGGAGCGCGTCGCGGCGCTGGTCGGCATCGCCGCGGCGGCGGATGCGACGGAAGCGATGTGGGCGCATTTCTCGCCCGAGGAGCGCGGGCGGCTGCTGCGCGAAGGGGCGCTGCGCCTCCCCTCGGCCTATGACGAGCAGGGCTATCTCTTCACCCGCAATCTTATCGAGGAAGGCAAGCGGCATCTGCTGCTCGGCGGCACCATTCCGCTCACCTGCCCGGTGCGGCTGCTGCACGGCATGGGGGATCCCGACGTGCCGTGGCCATCGAGCCTCCGCCTGGCCGAGCGGCTGGCGACGCCCGACGTAGAGATCACGCTGGTGAAGGACGGCGACCACCGCCTGTCGCGCGACGCCGATCTGGCGCTGCTCACGCGCACGATCGAGACGCTGCTGGGCTGAGGGATGCCGTGTTAGAATTTTGTCGGTTGCGTCGGGCGCAGCGCGACTCAGTCATTGGCGTAGCGAAAAATAATTCTCAGTGATGTACATCATTGGCGTAGCGACGACGACGCGCGCTCGTCGTGAAGCAATGCCTTGAGCCCGTCCCTGTAGCTCGGATAGAGCAGCCGGATCCCGAGCTCCTCTTTGAGGCGGCGGTTCGAAACGCGCTTGTTGTCGTCGTAGAAGCTCCGCGCCATCGGCGAGAGGCGGGCTTCGGCGAACGGGATGAGCGGCGGCGGCGCCACACCGATCAGGCGGCAAGCCTCGGCGATCACCACCTCGGGCGGCGCCGCATCGTCGTCGCAGAGGTTATAGACGCGGCCCGGCGCCGGCCGCGCCATCGAGGCGCGAAGCACCTGGGCGATATCGGCGACATGGATGCGCGAGAACACCTGGCCCGGCTTGTCGATGCGCTGGGCGCGGCCGGAGCGCACCGTGTCGAGGGCGCTCCGCCCGGGACCATAGATGCCGGCGAGGCGGAAAACGTGCACCGGCACGCCGTGCTCGCGCCGGAGCTCGAGCCAGCCCTGCTCGGCGGCGACGCGGCGCCGGCCGCGCTCGCCCGTCGGCAGCAGCGGCGCGCTCTCGTCCACCCAGCCGCCGCTGCGATCGCCATAGACGCCGGTGGTCGAGAGGTAGCCGAGCCAAACGAGATCCGGCAGCGCGGCGATCTCGCGCGCATGCTCAACCAGCACCGGATCGCCCCCATCATCGGGCGGCACCGAGATGAGGAGATGCGTCGTGCGCCCGAGCATTGCCCCGGCATCGGCGAGCGGCGCGCCGCGGGTGAAGCGCTCGAGCCTCGTCCCGTCTGGCGCAGCACCGCCCTCGCGGCTGGTGCCGGCGACGCGCCAGCCCTCGGCGGCGAGCGAGCGAGCGAGGAACCCGGCGCTGTAGCCGAGGCCGAAGCAGAAGAGCGCGCCGGGATTCATCGTGCTGCGCCGCGCGCTTCGATCTCGAGCGCGCGCTCCATCGCCTCTTGGCGCAGCCGCGCCCAAGCCCAATAGAGCAGGCAGAGCGAAGCCCCGGCGACGACGGCGAGCCTGAGCCCGATGAAACTCGCGAGCCAGCCCAGCGCCAGCGCGCTCACCGCTGGGCCGCCGCGGAACAGCATGCCATAGACCGCCAGCACGCGGCCGCGCATCGCCGGATCGACCGCGGTCTGGATCAGCGTCTGTGCGCTGATCCCGGTGGTGACCAGCGAGAAGCCGCAGACAAAGACGCAGACCACCGCCACCCAGTAGCTCGAGGTCGCGGTGAAGCCCAAGGCCGAGACGGCGACGACGCAGGTATGGCCGATGATGAGCGCGGTAAGCCCATGCACGCCGGGCCGGCGCACCATGAAGAGCCCGCCCAGCAGCGCACCGAGGCCGAGCGTCGCGGTGAGCCAGGTGTAGCCTTCGACGCCGCGGCCGAACACCTCGTCGGCAAAGGCCGGAAACATCTCGACGAAGCCGCGCAGCGCGAAGCAGGTGACCGCGAAGAGCAGGAACATGCGGCCGATGCCGGGATGGCGCAGCGCATAGGCATAGCCCGCCGCCGTGTCGCCGAAGAAGCGCCAGGGTGCCGGAGCGCGCGCGCCGCCCTCCGCCAGATCGAGCCGGGCCAGCGCGGCGATGAAGGGAAGGTATGTCGCCGCATTGATCGCGAAGGCGAGCGCGATGCTGCTGCGCTCTATGACGATGCCGGCGGCGGCCGGACCGAGAAAACGCGCGCCGTTGAAGACCAGCGAGTTGACGGCGATGGCCGAGCCCAGGTTGGCGCGGTCGACGAGCGCGGAAACCAGCGCAAGCCGCGCCGGCTGATTGACCGCGGCGACCGCGCCCAGCAGCAAGGTCAGCAGAAACAGCAGCTCCACGGTGATGAGCCCGGCATAGGTGAGCGCCGCCAGCACTACCGCCTGCGCCATTGCCACGATCTGCGTCGCACGGATGAGCCGCACCCGATCGACCCGGTCGGCGAGCAGTCCCGCGAGCGGGCTCAGCACCAGGGTGGGTGCGAGATCAGCGACGCTGATGATGCCGAGCCAGACCGTCGAGTGCGCGAGCGCCCAGGCCAGCCACAAAACCGAAGCGCGCTGCATCCAGCTGCCGATGAGCGAGATCGCGTTGCCGGCGGTGTACATCCGATAGTTGCGGATGCGCAGAACCCGCACCACATTCTGGAAGCCCGCCTTCGGCGCGTCTTCGGCTTCAATCGCCGCCATTCGATTCCGTCTGCCCTGCGCGAGAATGTTACCAGACCGGCAAGCCGGGCCGGTTTACAATTTCGCCTCGGCTAGCTTATTGAGCGGGCCGAAGCTACCGCCGCGTGCTGCGACGCGCTGTCCATTGTGCTGGCGGGGATGATCGGCGGCGAGTGTGCTTATGCTGTAGGGCGCGCGGTTGCCTATGGTCGAGTGCGCCGGCAAGGGGTCGGTGGGGGAAGGCGGGAGTCGATGAAGCGTGGAGTGATGGCGGTCGCCATCGTGGCGCTGCTCGCTGGCGGCGGCGCGGCCTATCGCGCGTTGCGCATCGAGCAGGCCAATTCGCAGACGCTGCCGGCGCCGCATGCCGCACCGGCCGTGCCGGTGGTGGTGGTGCCGGCCGAACGGCAGACGGTGGCGGTGACGCTCGGCGCCATCGGCACGGCGCAGCCCATCGCCTCGCTCGCCGTCAAGTCGCGCATCGATGCGCAGATCGCCGAGGTCAAGGTCAAGGACGGGCAGTATGTGAAGGCGGGCGACGTCCTCTTCCTGCTCGACAGCCGCGCCGCGGAGGCCCAGGTGCTGCAGGCCCAGGCACAACTCGCGCGCGACAAGGCGCAGCTCGTCAACGCCAATCGCGATGTCGGCCGTTACGCGCCGTTGGTGAAGAAGGATTTCGTCTCGCACCAGCAATACGACACCGCCGTCACCACCGCGCAGGCGCTCGAGGCCGGCGTCCAGGCGGACGAGGCGGCGCTGCAGAACGCCAAGGTGCAGCTGAGCTACTACACCATCACCGCGCCGATCGACGGGCGCCTCGGCATGGTGATGGCCAAGGTGGGCAACGACGTCAAGGCCAATGACGTCCCCTTCCTCACCTTGAACCAGGTGAAGCCGATCTACGTCAACTTCTCGGTAGCCGAGCGCGCGTTGCCGGCGATCCGCGCGGCGATGGCCGCGGGGCCGGTCAAGGTCGAGGCGCGACCGGCCGGCGACAAGGGCGCACCAGCGGTAGGCAAGCTCGCTTTCTTCGACAACACCGTCGACGCCACCACCGGCACGATCGCGCTGCGCGCCGTCTTCGACAATCAGGACGAGCGGCTGTGGCCGGGCCAGTTCGCCAATGTGTCGCTGATTTTGGGCGATGACGCGAATGCCCTTACCGTGCCGCAGGCGGCGGTGCAGATCGGCCAGGGCAGTTCCTTCGTCTTCGTCGTCCGGCCCGACAACACCGCCGAGGCGCGCAAGGTGACGGTGAGCCGCACGGTTGACGGCAAGAGCGTCATCGCCAGCGGCCTCCAGGCGGGCGAGCGCGTCGTCGTCGACGGCCAGCTCCGGCTGGTCAATGGCAGCCGCGTCGAGATCCGCTCCGCCTCGCCCGGTAAAAACTCATGAGCCTGCCGGAGCTCTGCATCCGTCGTCCGGTGATGACGACGCTGCTGATGCTGGCCTTCGTCGTCTTCGGCATGTTCAGCTATCGCCTGTTGCCGGTGGCGGCGATCCCGCGCGTCGACTTCCCGACCATCGTCGTCACCGCCACCGTGCCCGGCGCCAGCCCCGACACCATGGCCTCCTCGGTGGCGACGCCGCTCGAGCGGCAGTTCTCGACCATCTCCGGCCTCGACTCCATGACCTCGACGAGCGGTCAGGGGGTCACCGCCATCACCATGCAGTTCGACCTCGACCGCAACATCGATGGCGCGGCGCTCGACGTGCAGGCAGCGATGACCACTGCCGCGAAGCTGCTCCCGCCGCCCTCGCAAATGCCGACGCCGCCGAGCTTCCAGAAGGTCAATCCGGCGGACTTCCCGGTGATCTATCTCTCGCTCAATTCGGAGACGCTGCCGCTCTACCAGGTCGACGAATACGCCGAAACGATGATGGCCGAGCGCATCGGCATGCTCCCCGGCGTGGCGCAGGTGCAGGTGTTCGGCGCGCAGAAATTCGCGGTGCGCATCCAGGCCAATCCGGAGGCGATGGCCGCCAAGGGCCTCACCTTCGACGACATCACCAACGCGGTTGCCGCCGCCAACTCCAACACTCCGGTCGGCACGCTCGACGGGCCGCACCAGAGCTTTACCGTCGAGGCGACGGGAACGCTGCCGCACGCCGCCGATTTCCGGCCGATCATCGTTGCCTACCGCAACGGCGCGCCGGTACGGCTCGGCGACGTCGCCACCGTGGTCGACAGCGTCGAGAACACCAAGATCGCCAGCTCCTATAACGGCCGGCGCGGTGTGGTCCTCTCGGTGCTGCGGCAGCCCGAGGCCAACACGGTCGAGGTGGTCGATAGCGTCAAGGCGCTCATCCCGATCTTCCGCCAGCAGATCCCACCCTCGGTTAATCTCGACGTGCTGAACGACCGGTCCGTGTCGATCCGGCAGTCGGTCGACGACGTGCAGTACACGCTGATGATCACCGTTGCCCTGGTGGTGATGGTGATCTTCATCTTCCTGCGCAGCGTCACGGCGACGATCATCCCGGCCCTGGCGCTGCCGGTCTCGGTGATCGGCACTTTCGCCGGCATGTATGTGATGGGTTATTCGATCGACAACTTGTCGCTGATGGCGCTGACGCTCTCGGTCGGATTCGTTGTCGACGATGCCATCGTCATGCTGGAGAACATCGTCCGGCACATCGAGAACGGCGAACGGGTCATTGACGCCGCCTTCCGCGGCTCGCGCGAGATCGCCTTCACGATCCTGTCGATCACGCTATCGCTGGTCGCGGTGTTCATCCCGGTGCTGTTCATGAGCGGCGTGGTCGGGCGCGTGTTCCGCGAATTCGCGGTCACCATCAGCATGACCATCCTGATCTCGGGACTGGTGTCGCTGACCTTGACGCCGATGCTGTGCTCGCGCGTGCTGAAATCGGTCGACCTTCACGTCAAGCACAACGCGTTCTATCGCGCTTCGGAAGCGGTCTTCAACGGCATGCTGCGCAGCTACGAGACGGGCTTGCGCTTCGTCATGGCGCATCGCTTCGCGACGCTGATGATCACCCTGCTCTCCCTGGCGGCGACCGGCTGGCTCTTCGTGGTCATGCCGAAGGGCTTCTTCCCCATCGAGGACACCGGCCAGATCTTCGCCTTCACCGAAGCGGCGCAGGATACGTCCTTCCAGTCGATGATGGCCCACCAGGCGCAGGTCGTTGACATCGTGCGCGCCGATCCCAACGTGCGGGACGTCATCTCCACCATCGGCGCCACCGGCTTCAGCCCAGCGCTCAACAACGGCCGCTTCTTCGTCCAGCTGAAGCCGCTCGATCGGCGCAAGCTCTCGGCGCTCCAGATCATCCAGGAGCTGCGGCCGAAGCTCGCCACCGTGCCAGGAATGCGCGTCTTCCTGCAGCCGCTGCAGAACATCAATCTCGGCGGCAGGCTCGCGAAGAGCGCCTATCAGTACACGGTGCAGGACGCCGATCTCGACGAGCTCTATCACTTCGCGCCGGTGATGCAGGAGAAGATCGCGCAGATTCCCGGCGTGCTCGACGTCAACTCGGACCTGCAGCTCCTCAACCGCGAGGCGGTGGTCCATATCGATCGCGACAAGGCGTCCCAGCTCGGCATCACCGTCGACCAGGTGCGCAGCGCCTTCTACAGCGCCTTCGGCGCGCGCCAGATCTCGACCATCTACGAGCCGTCCAACGACTACCAGGTGATCCTCGAGGTCGATCCCCGCTATCAGCAGGATCCGAGCGACCTGTCGCGGATCTATCTGCGCAGCGCCTCGGGACAGGCGGTGCCGCTCGACGCTATCGCCACGGTGACCTCGGCGCTGGGGCCGGTCACCGTCAACCACCAGGGGCAGCTCCCCTCGGTCACGATCTCGTTCAACCTGGCGCCCGGCGTCGCGCTCGGCGACGCGGTGAACGCCATCCGCGCCGTCGAGCGCCAGGTGAACCTGCCGGCCACCGTCAGCACCGGATTCCAGGGCACCGCGCAGGTGTTCCAGGATTCGCTGAAGGGCCAGGGGCTGCTGCTCGTCGCCGCGGTGCTGGTCATCTACATGGTGCTCGGCATCCTCTATGAGAGCTTCATCCACCCGATCACCATCCTCTCGGGCCTGCCGGCCGCCGGGCTCGGCGCGCTGCTCACCCTTCTCCTCTTCCATCAGGATCTGAGCGTCATCGCCATCATCGGCATCGTCATGCTGATCGGCATCGTCAAGAAGAACGCGATCATGATGATCGACTTCGCCATCCAGCGCCGCGCCGCCTCGGATACCGGCGCCGAGGCGGCGATCTTCGAGGCTTGCCTGCTGCGCTTCCGTCCTATCATGATGACGACGATGGCGGCGATCATGGGCGCGCTGCCCATCGCCATCGGTATTGGCGCGGGGTCCGAGCTGCGTCGGCCTCTCGGCCTGGCGGTGGTCGGTGGATTGCTCGTCTCGCAGCTGCTGACACTGTTCATTACGCCGGTGATCTATGTCTATCTCGAGAATCTGCGGCAGCTCTTCCGTGGCCATGCCCCGGCCGGCGCGGCGGCGTCGCTGGGTGAGCCTCACCTACCCCTGGCGGGCGAGTAGGCCCTTCCTTCTGCTGCTTGCCGCGCTGCCGGCGATTGCAGCCTTTCCCGGCCGGACGCTCGCTCAGAACGCGCCTTCGGAGGACATGGCCACCGTCCACGACCGCTGCGTTGCCTTCGTGCAGGGCCATCCCAAGGAAGGGCTCGAGCGCGCCGAGAAGTGGCGGGACCAGGGCGGCGGCTTCTATGCCGAGCATTGCATCGCCATGGCAATGTTCGAGCTCCATGATTTCGCGGGCTCGGCCCAGCGCTTCGAGACTTTGGCGACGAAAATGCTGGGATTGCCGCCGCGCCAGCGGGCGCAGCTGCTCGACCAGGCCGGCCAGGCCTGGCTTGCGGCAAAACGCCCCGACCGGGCCAAGGCGGCGTTCGACGCGGCGCTCCAGTTGAGCGGACCCGATGCCGACCTGTTGATCGACCGCGCGCAGGCCTTTGCCGGCCTGCAGCAGTATTGGGATGCGCTCGACGACCTCAACAAAGCGCTCGATCTCTCCCCCGAGCGCGCCGACGCCTATATCTATCGCGGCGCCGCCTATCGAGCGCTTAACGTCCTCGACCTTGCGCAGCAGGACATCGAGCACGGGCTGAAGCTCGCGCCGGATTCGCCGACCGGCCTCCTCGAGCGCGGCAATCTGCGCCGCCTCAAGGGCGATATCGCCGGCGCGCGCAGCGATTGGCAGCGGGTCGACAAGCTCGCGCCGCACACGCCCGAGGGCTACGCGGCGCGGGCCAATCTCGCGAAGCTGGCCAAGAACGGCGCCTCGGAGAAGGCGGCGCAAAAGCCCAAATCGCCCTGATCGCCGGCCTCAGAAATCCAGATCGGCGTAATGCTTGGGCGGCGGGGCGCCGGGGATGTGATCGGCGAGGATCGGCCGGAAGCTCGGCCGCGACTTCACCCGCGCATACCATTCCTTGGCCGGCTCATGCGCTTCCCAGGGGACGTCGCCGAGATAATCGAGTGAGGAGAGATGCGCCGCGGCGGTGATGTCGGCCAGCGAAAAGTGGTCGCCGGCAAGCCAGCGCCGCCGCTCGACGAGGTAGCCGATATAATCGAGGTGATATTCCAGATTGGCCTGCCCGGCGCGGATCGCGGTCGAGTTGGGCTGGCCGAAGCCCAGGAAGCGCTTCATCATCTTCTCGCCGACGACGTTCTCGGTGACCTCGTGGTTCATCTTTATGTCGAACCACGCGACGAGTCGCCGCACCTCGGCGCGGTCGAGGGGGTTGATGCCGAGCAGGAGCTTGTCGCGATAGACCTCGTCGAGGAACTCGGCGATGGCGCCCGCCTCGGCCAGCACGGTCCCGTCGGGCTCGATCAGCACCGGTACCTCGGCGGCGGGGTTGAGCGCAAGGAACTCGGACCGGCGCTCCCAGGTCCGCTCCACCTTCATGGTGAAGTCCAGGCCCTTTTCCTGCAGCACGATGCGGATCTTGCGGCAGGTCGGCGACAGCCAAAGGTGATAGAGCAGGCGCATGCCCCATCCTACCACAGGCGGTGGTCCCGGTTGCAGCCCCGCACGGCCGCGGCGGGGTCCCAAGAGCCTGACTGGGAGGCCCCTGCTATGTCGCAGACAGGCTCCTAGCCCTTATCCTGCTGCAGCAGGATGGACATCCGGATCAGCTCGGAGACCGTGCGCGCCTGCATCTTCTCGATGATGTGGGAGCGGTGCAGCTCGACGGTGCGGAAGCTGATGCCGAGCCGGCGGGCGATTGCCTTGTTGGGCTCGCCAGTGGCGGCCAGGTCCATCACTTCGCGCTCACGCGGCGTCAGCAGTGCCGCGCGGGTGCGCAGCACCGCGAGCTCCAGGCGCTCCTCCCGCGCGCTCTCGTCCCAGCCGAGCGCTCGCTCGACGCTCTCGAGCAACGCCTCGTCCCTGAGCGGCTTCTCGATGAAGTCGAAGGCGCCGGCCTTCATCGCCGCGATGGCGATCGGCACCGTACCGTGGCCGGTGATGAAGATGGCAGGAATGCTCCACCCGCGCGCGTTGAGCTCCTGCTGCAGCTCAAGGCCCGTCATATGCGGCATGCGCACATCGAGCAGCACGCAGCCGCGCCGTTCGGGGTTATAGCCGGCGAGAAAGGCCGCGGCCGACGGGAAGGCCTCGACCGCATGCCCGGTCGTATGCAGCAGAAAGATCAGCGCACGGCGCACCGCCTCGTCGTCATCGACGACGAATACTGTCCTATGCCCAGTCATCGACCTCTTCATGCGCCGGCAGTTCGAAGGCGAAGACCGCGCCGGTTCCGTCCCGCCGGACGAAGCGAAGCCTGCCCTGATGCGCCTCGACGATCGAGCGGCTGATCGCCAGCCCCAGCCCCATGCCGAGCGGCTTGGTCGTGACGAAGGGCTCGAAGAGCTGCGCCGCCAATTCCGCGCCCACGCCCGGTCCGCTGTCGGCCACCGCAATTTCGACGGCGCCGCCCGAGGTGCGGGCCGCCTCGACGGTCAAGACGCGATCCGCCACATCGGCGCCAAGAATGGCCTCCATGCCGTTGCGCAGCAGGTTCAGCAGCACCTGTTCGATCTGTATGCGATCGGCGGGCACCGGTGGAAGATTTGGCTCGATCCGGACGCGGACGTCGATGCCGTTCTGCGCCGCCTCGATCCTAGCAAGCGCGACGGCACTCTCGATCAGCGTCCCGACGGCGACCAGGCGCCGCTGCGTCGTCCCGGAGCTCACAAACTCGCGCAGCCGGCTGATGATGTCGCCGGCGCGCTCGGCTTGGCCCACGAGCTGCTCCAATCCTTCGCGCAACAGGAGAGGTTCCGGAGCAGGCTGGCGCAGGAGTCGGAGGCATCCTCGCCCATAGGCGGCGATTGCGGTCAGCGGCTGATTGAGCTCATGCGCCAGCGCCGAGGCCATCTCGCCGGCGAGCGAGAGCCGCGAAACGTGAGCAAGCTCCGATTGATGCGCTCGGGCCGTGGCCTCGGCGCGGCGGCGCAGCGCGATATCGCGCAGCACCAGGGTGTAATGCTCCCCGCCGGGCTCGCCGAAGGTCCCGACGGTCAGCTCGACGGGAAGAAGCGTACCGTCGGCACGGCGGATGTCGAGCTCGTGGCGCGACGCGACGCCCGACGTCGACGTCAGCCGCTCCAGCGCATAGGCGCCCGGCAGGAGATCGCCGACATGGCAACCGGTGAGGACGTCCGCGGGCAGCGCGAACAACGCCTCCACCGCGGGGTTGACGGATTCGACCCGCCCCCGCTGATCGATGGTGAGCACTCCATCCCGCGCCGTGTCCAAGATCGCGGCCAGCCGGCCCTGGCTCTCGAGCAGGGCGCGCGCGACGCGATGGCGCTCGCTTACCGCGGCGCCCAGCAGCAAACCGGTGGCCGCGACGGCGAACATCAGCAGCTGGAAGCTGCGAATCGTATCGGCCGACTTGTCTTGGAAATCCAGCGCGGCAATCAGGCCGATCTGCACCGCCAGCACCGCCCAGCTGGCGCCGCCGAGCCCGCGTCGCGCCGCGATCCAGACCACCGGGAGAAACAGCAGGTAGAAGAGCTGGAACGAATAGCGGTCCTGCGCGATGCCGAAGACGATCACCAGCGAGGCGCCGATGCTGGCGAGCTGCGCCGCCGTCTCGAGCGTGCCGCGCCAGCTCCAGCGCCAGGCCGTCAGCCGGCGGCTCTGAAGATGGTCGCGCGCGACAAGCAGCAGCGGGGCCAGCACCACCGCGCCGACGGCATCGCCGATCCACAACTGGAAGCCTGCCTCCGGCGCGTCGCTCCAGCCGATGATGCCGGAGAGCGCATAAATCGCGACGAAGCCAACGGAGACAAAGCCCGCAGCCGCGGTGACGACGACCATCAGCAGCACGAGATCACGCGCGCGCCTGAGCCGGATATCGATCCGAAGGACTGAGCGCAGCACGCCGGCGGCTGCCGCATAACCGAGCCCGATGACCAGGGCGGCGGCAAGCCCGGTGAGCGGCGGCACATTCACCAAGGGCAGGATCTGGCTCGACAGCAGCGCGGCGAGCACGGTGGCCGGCGTATAGCTGAGGCCCTTCACCAGCAGCAGCAGCAGCGTGAGCCCGGGCGGCGGATTCCAGGGCGTGACGTCGATGCCGTGCAGCGCCCGGAGGAAGCTGATGCGGTCGAGGACGAGATAAAGCACCACATATCCGCCCGAAAGCGCCAGCGCCGAAAGCAGGCGGCGGGCGCGCGGATGCGAGCGTGCGAGGCGGTCGCGCAGCACCGGCGTAAGTAATTGCTCTACGGAAGTCGCGAACATACGTGCTCGCACGTATTCTCCCGGTCTTCGCGGCAGGATAGCTAGGGCACTCGAGATTAGCGCCCATCGACGTCTGGAGCGAGCCCCGGAACTGCTTCGGACTCCGATGCGCTCCCGGCACGTCATTGCGACGGAACCTGCATGAGCGCCACCTCGACACAGGACCAAAACTGCGATGCGCTTTCCGCCACTGGCGCGGACGGCATCATCGATTTCGCCGCGGCGTCTCTGCGGGAAGACGCGACCCTGCGCGACGCGGCGCGTCTGCTCCTCTCAAGCGGGCAATGGGGCGTGCCCGTGGTCGACGGGCAGGGCGGCTATGTCGGCACCTGCACCTTGCGCAGCATCCTGGCGGCGGCTTTGCCGGTGACGGAAGAAAGCCGCGCCGCGGGCGAGACCATAGCAGAGCCGGGTGCGTGGGCGCCGACGGCGGCGCGGCTGCGCAGCGCGCTGCAGCGTCCGGTCACGCAGGGACTCGATATCGACGTGCCGGCCATTCGCCTGGGAACACGCCTCCCGCAGCTGCTGGGCGTGCTTTGCCGCCGCTCGCCGATGGTGCCGATCATCGCCGATACGGGGGTACGCCTGCTCGGTACGGCCTCGCTCGCCCGATCGCTCAAAACGCTGTTCACGGAATGACCGATCAGATCGCCGGGCCGCCCATCGCTCTCCGTTCCGACGAGGCAAGGCGAGCCCTCGAAGAGATCACGCGCGAGATCGGCTGCCTCGACCGCTCGTCGAGCCTCGATGCCGTGCAGTGCGCCGCGCTCACGGAGTTGCTGATCCGTCGCAATCTGCTGGAAGGCGTGCTGCGGGGACGGACGATCGAAGCAGAGCGAAAGGTGGTCCGGCTCGAGCGCTGGCGCGCCGGCTTTGCCTCGCGCACCGGCTTGCTGCGCTACGGGTATCTCAGCGGAGCGCGGCACGGTGCGCATCGAGGCGATCGATCGGAGCCGGTGAAGGAGCGCATGTGGCCCGAACGGTAATCGTCTCGAACCGGGTTCATCTGCCGGGCGAGCGCGGCGCGCGGGCCGGCGGCCTTGCCATGGCCATGCGCGAGGCGGTGAAACGCACCGGCGGGCTATGGTTCGGCTGGAGCGGCGCCATCACCGAGGGCGCCTTGGAGGCGCGGCTTGTGGCCGCGGGCAAGGTTACCTACGCCACCGTCGATCTCGCGCGTCAGGATTACGAGCAATACTATCTCGGCTATGCCAACGGCACGCTCTGGCCGCTGCTCCACTATCGCCTCGGGCTCATGGCGTATCGGCACGAGGATTACCAAGGCTATCTGCGGGTCAATATGCGGATGGCGCGGCAGCTGCAGCCTTTCCTGCAGCCTGACGACCTGGTGTGGGTTCACGACTACCACTTGATCCCCCTGGGTGCCGCGCTGCGCGCGCTCGGCGTGGCCAATCGCATCGGCTTCTTCCTGCACACGCCATTTCCGTCGATCGACGTGCTCTCGGCGCTTCCCCATCACGAGCGGATGATCGAGGCGATGGCGGCCTACGATCTCGTCGGCTTTCAAACCGAGGCGGCGACCGATGCGTTTCTCGGCTGCGTCCGCGCCTGCCCGGGAGGCGAGATGCTTGGCCGGGCGGCCTTCGCGCTCGATGGGAGACGCTCTCGGGTCTCGACCTTTCCGATCGGCATGGATGCGGAGGACTTTGCCCGGCTCGCTGGCCAAGCCGCTCACTCGGCCGAAGCGCGGCGGCTGAAGGAGAGCCTCTCCGGCCGCAACCTGATCATCGGCGTCGATCGGCTCGACTACAGCAAGGGCATTCCACAGCGCTTCGAGGCGATCGAGGGGTTGCTGACCGCCTATCCCGAGCAGCGTCGGCGCTTCAACTACTTGCAGATCACGCCCTATTCGCGCGCCGATCTCACGCAATACCGGGCGTTCCGCCGTGAGCTGGAAGGGCTGGCCGGCCGGGTCAACGGCAAATTCGCCGAGTTTGACTGGTCGCCGATCCGCTATGTGAACCGGAGCTTCAGTCAACAGACGCTGGCGGGATTCTATCGCGCTGCGCGCGTCGGGCTGGTGACGCCGCTGCGCGACGGCATGAACTTGGTCGCGAAGGAATTCGTCGCGGCCCAGGATCCGCTCGATCCCGGCGTGCTTGTGCTCTCCCGCTTCGCCGGAGCGGCTAAGGAGCTCGATGCGGCGCTGCTGGTCAATCCGATCGACGCAACCGAGATGGCGGCGGCGCTGCACCGCGCGCTCGAGATGCCGCGCGGCGAGCGGAGCGAGCGCTGGCAGGCAATGATGGCGGCCAACCGCCGCAATACGCTCGATCATTGGCGCGATTCCTTCCTGGCGGCGCTCGACGGCGGAATGATCGCCTCTCCGCCGCGCCTCCTCGGCCTGGGCCGGTGAGCATGCAACGCGAGCGCCGAGTGAGATGAGCGAGCTGGCGCAGCCGGCCGAGCGCTTCATCCGCGGCCATATCCGCTCGGTCTGGGATCTGGAGCTGCTGCTCCTGCTGCTGCGCGACCCCGCGCGCTCATGGAGCGCCCCCGAGCTGGTGCGCGAACTGCGCGCCAGCGCGCCGCTGGTGACGGATTCCTTGATGGCGCTGTTGCGTGCCGGTTGCATCGCCGGCAGCGAGACGGAGGGCTTTCGCTACTGCCCCGCCAGTGACGACATCGAGGCCGGCGTTCAGGCGGCGAGAAGCGCCTATGGCAGTTTTCCGGTCGCGGTGACGAAGCTCATCTGGGAGGGTCCACGGTCGAAGATCCAGGACTTCGCCGACGCGTTCCGGCTGAAAAAGGATTGAGGGGGATGTTCCAGTCGATCGTCTATCTACTGTGCTGTCTCACCAGCTTTGCGGCGATGCTGCTGCTGCTGCGCAATTATCTGCTCACGGGCTCGACCCTGCTGCTGTGGAGCGCAATCGCTTTCATCGCGCTCGCCGCGAACAATCTCGCGCTCTTCGCCGATCTCGTGCTGCTTCCCACAGTCAATCTTCTCTGGCTCCGGGAGATCAGCAACCTCGTCGCCGTGTGCGTTCTGCTCTACGGCTTCATTTGGGAAGTGGATTGAGGGCGCTCATGGGTCAATCGCTCGCCTTGTCATTCGTATCCGGCTTCGTGACCCTGGGCTATGTGGCCCTCGGGCTGTTCTTCCTGAAATTCTGGCGCCGGACAAAAGATACGTTCTTCGCGATGTTCGCCTTCGCCTTCTGGCTGCTCGCCGCAAACGAAGCCGCCTTCCCTTCGACCGACGCGGCGCGCGAATATGGCTGGATCTATCTGCTGCGGCTCGCCGCCTTTGTGCTCATCATCATCGCCACCGTCCGCAAGAACATGCGGGCCACGCCGAAGCCGTGATCCGATCCGCCTCGACGCGGCGAGGCGTTCGGACGCGCAGCCGACCCGCAACGCCCGAACGCCCCTCCCAGGCCATGGAGCGGGCTGGTAGGCGCTAGAACCCGCACCATGTACGCGCAATAGGACTTCGGCGCCCCGGCTTCGTCCATACGTGCCCGCACGTATTCGGCAGATGCGGCTCCGTCGCTAGGTTCAGGTACCTAGGAGCGAGAAGCGCAGCGATGCCATAGCATCGTAAGCGACGAGCGACGAAGTCCCGGGGCCAAAGAACGATGTCCCTTCGGGCTGCACGAGGACGGGGCGCTGCCGCGTCGCTCGGCCTTGCCGATGGCCCGCATCGCCTGCGGCCTCGCTCCTAACATCGCCCCGTCCTCGTGCAACGCAGACCCATGCTATCTCCCAGGCAGGCTCCTAGTCGCCCGCCGCCGCTTGCGGCATCGCGTCGGTGAGCGGCGCCGGAAGCCGGCTCAACATTTCCTTTGGCACCACCTGCCAGAACTGCTCCAGCGCGCGCGGCCAGTCGAGCAGGAGCTGATGGGCGAAGCGCGACTGCGTCTCGCGCGCGTGCTCCTCGACGAGCGAGCGCAGCATTTCCTCCCAATGGCGCGTCGCGACGCGCTGCCAGATGACGCTCTCGCCATTGGCGCGCGCCGGGAATTCCGCCTCGGGGTCATAGACGAAAGCCATGCCGCCACTCATCCCGGCAGCGAAATTGTCGCCGACCTTGCCCAGGATGACGACGGTGCCGCCGGTCATGTACTCGCAGCCGTTGGAGCCGCAGCCCTCGACCACGGTACGCGCGCCGGAATTGCGCACGGCGAAGCGCTCGCCCGCCTGGCCCGCGGCGAACAGCGTGCCGGCGGTCGCGCCGTAGAGGACGGTGTTGCCGATCACCGTGTTCTGATGGGCGATCAGCGGGCTCGAGACCATCGGGCGCACCGCGATCGCGCCTCCGGAGAGCCCCTTGCCGACATAGTCGTTGGCGTCGCCGAACACTTCGAGCTTGATACCCTGTACGGCGAAGGCGCCGAGCGACTGTCCGGCCGAGCCGCGCAGCCGCACCGTGACATGCCCGGGCTGAAGCCCGGCCATGCCGAACCGGCGGGTGATCAGCGATGAAAGCCGCGTGCCGACGGCGCGGTGCGTATTGCGCACGCTATAGGTAAGCTGCATCTTCTCGCCGACTTCGAAGAGTGGCTTCGCATCGGCGATCATCTGCGCGTCGAGCGACTCCGGAACCTCGTTTCGCCCCTCGAGCGTGCAATAGTGCGGATACTCGCCAGGATCTGCCTGGGCCAGGATCGGGTTCAGATCGAGGTCGTCGAGATGTGGCCTGCCGCGGCTCACCTGCGCCAGCAGCTCGGTATGGCCGATCACCTCGTTCAGGCTCTTGGCGCCAAGCGAGGCCAGGATCTCGCGCACATCTTCGGCGACGAAGCTGAAGAGATTGACCACCTTCTCCGGCGTGCCGGCGAACTTTTCGCGGAGCTTCGGGTCCTGGGTGCAGATCCCCACGGGACAGGTATTGGAATGGCACTGCCGCACCAGGATACAGCCCATGGCGACGAGCGAGGCTGTACCGAGCCCGTACTCCTCGGCGCCGAGCAGCGCGGCGATGACGACGTCGCGGCCGGTCTTGATGCCGCCGTCGACGCGCAGCCGCACGCGATGGCGCAGCCGGTTGAGCACCAGCACCTGGTGCACTTCGGAAAGTCCCATCTCCCAAGGCACGCCGGCATGCTTGATCGAGGATTGCGGGCTCGCCCCGGTGCCGCCGCTATGGCCGGAGATCAGGATGACGTCGGCCCTGGCCTTGGCGACGCCGGCGGCGATGGTGCCGATGCCTGAGCGTGCCACCAGCTTGACGCAGACCTTGGCATCGGGGTTGATCTGCTTCAGGTCATAGATGAGCTGCGCCAGATCCTCGATCGAGTAGATGTCATGGTGCGGCGGCGGCGAGACCAGGCTCACGCCGGGCGTCGAATGCCGCAGCCGCGCCAGCATCTCGGTCACCTTGAATCCCGGAAGCTGACCGCCCTCGCCCGGCTTGGCGCCTTGCGCAATCTTGATCTCGATCTCCCGGCAATTGTTGAGGTACTCCGCGGTGACGCCGAAGCGCCCGGAAGCGATCTGCTTGATCGCCGAGGAGGCGTTGTCGCCATTGGGGCGCGGGCGATAGCGTGCCGCATCCTCGCCGCCCTCGCCGCTGTCCGATTTGGCGCCGATGCGGTTCATGGCGATCGACAGCGTCTCATGCGCCTCGGGGCCGAGCGCGCCCAGCGAGATGCCGGGCGCGACCAGGCGCTTCCTGATGCCGGTAATGGACTCGACCTCATCAACCGAGATCGGGGCGCGCCGCGGCCGGAAATCGAGCAGATCGCGCAAATGGATCGGCGGCAGCTTGCGCAGCCCCTCGGCATAGCGGCGATAGATGCCATAGCTGTCGGTCGCGACCGCGGTCTGCAGCGTATGGATAAGAGTTCCCTCGAAGGCGTGCAGCTCGCCGCCGCGCCGATAACGATAAAAGCCGCCGACCGGCAGCGGCACGGCGTCTTCGATATAGGCGAGACGATGCTGCTGCAGCGCCTGGAGCTGGATGCCGGCAAGCCCGATGCCCGAGATGCGCGAGGTCATGCCGGGGAAGAACTCGGCGACGAGCGTGCGCGACAAGCCCACCGCCTCGAAATTATAGGCGCCGCGATAGGAGGAGATGACGGCGATGCCCATCTTCGACATGATCTTGAGCAACCCGTCATTCATCGCCCGCTTGTAGCGGGCAACCACCTCCTCGAAGGAGACGCCGGCGCCGAAGAGACCGCGGCGATGACGCTCGGCGATCGTCTCCTGCGCCAGATAGGCATTGACCGTCGTCGCGCCGACGCCGATCAGCACCGCGCAGTAGTGAACGTCGAGGCACTCGCCGGAACGGACATTGAGCGAGGTGAAGGTGCGAAGCTGCTGGCGCACGAGATGGGAATGCACCGCGCCGGTGGCGAGGATCATCGGGATCGCCGCGCCCTCGGCGAAGATCCGCTCGTCGGTCAGGATGACATGCGTGCAGCCGCCGCGCACCGCATCCTCCGCCTCCTGGCGGATGCGCTTCAGCGCGTCCCGCAGCGCCCCCTCGCCACCTTCGGCCGCAAGCGTGCAATCGATCTCGACCGCGGTCGCGCCCATATAGGCGCGCATCGCGGCGAACTCCGCATTCGACAGCACGGGGCTTTCGAGCTGCAGCAGCCGGCATTGGCTCTGATCCTCGTCGAGGATGTTGCCGAGATTGCCGAGCCGCGTCTTCAGGGTCATGACCTGCCGCTCGCGCAGGCTGTCGATCGGCGGGTTGGTGACCTGGCTGAAGTTCTGCCGGAAGAAATGATGGAGGCCGCGATAGCGCTCGGAGAGCACGGCGAGCGGCGTATCGTCACCCATAGAACCCACCGCCTCTTTGGCCGTCTCGGCCATGGGCTGCAGGATGAGCTCAATATCCTCGAGGCTCCAGCCGGCGGCGACCTGGCGGCGCCGGAGCTCGTCGGGCGCGAGCTCGGCGCGCTCGCCCTCGGCCGGCCTGATCAGGCTGTCCAGCACGGTGATGTTGCGCACCCAGTCGGAATAGGGGCGGCGCGCCGCCAGCATGTCCTTGATCTCGCGATCGCGGTAGAGCCTCCCCTCGGCGAGATCGATGCCGATCATCTGGCCCGGCCCGAGGCGGCCCTTCTCGACGATCTCCGTCTCGTCGAGACGCACCATGCCGGACTCTGAGCCGGCGACGATGAGGCCGCCGGCGGTGATGGCATAGCGCATCGGCCGCAACCCGTTGCGGTCCATCGCCCCCATCACCCAGCGGCCGTCGGTGAGCGCAAGCGCCGCCGGACCGTCCCACGGCTCCATCACCGAATTGCAGTAGCTGTACATGTCGCGATGCGCTTGCGGCATGACGCGCCCATCGGAGGCTGCCTCCGGCACCATCAGCGTCTTCACCATCGGCAGCATTCGGCCGCCGCGCACCAGCAGCTCGAAGACCGCGTCGAGCGCCGCGGAATCCGAGCCGCCGACCTGGATCACCGGCTTCACGTCCTCGATCGCGTCGCCGAACACGTCGCTGGCGAGCCGCGTCTCGTGGCTTTTCATCCAGTTGACGTTGCCGCGCAACGTGTTGATCTCGCCGTTATGCGCGAGAATGCGGAAGGGTTGCGCCAGCGGCCAGGTTGGGAAGGTGTTGGTCGAGTAGCGCTGATGATAGATCGCGAAGCGCGAGACAAAGCGCTCGTCGAGCAGGTCCGGATAGAAGGCGGTGAGCTGCTCGGCGAGAAACATGCCCTTGTAGATGATCGAGCGGCAGGAAAGCGAGCAGATGTAGAAGTCCTTGATCTGGTCGGCGATGACGCGCTTTTCGATGCGCCGGCGAATGACGTAGAGATCGAGCTCGAAGCGCTCGAGCTCGACGCTGCGCGCGTTGGCGATCATGATCTGCTCGATCTCGGGGCGGGTCGCGTTCGCTTTTTCGCCGATGACGTCGGTGTTCACCGGTACCTGGCGCCAGCCATAGATCGCATAGCCCGCATTGAGGATCTCCGCCTCGACGATCGAGCGGCAGCGCTCCTGCCCGTCGAGATCGGTGCGCGGCAGAAAGACCGTGCCGACCGCAAGGCGGCCGGGGCCGGGCTCATGGCCGGCATGGCGCACATGCTCGCGGAAGAAATCCTGCGGGATCTCGACATGGATGCCGGCGCCGTCGCCGGTCTTGCCGTCGGCATCGACGGCGCCGCGGTGCCAGACCGCTTTCAGCGCATTGATCGCCGCCTCGACGACGGCGCGGCGCGGGCTGCCGTCGAGCGACGCGACGAAGCCCACGCCGCAGGCATCGTGCTCCTCGACCGGGTCATAGAGTCCGGCCGCATGGAGGCTGGCGGCATTCCGGCGGAACTCCTCGGTGAAGCCCATGGTGCTCAGCCCTTGGTAATCGGGATGTGCCCCGGCTCGGCGGCAACGCGCGCAAGCCAGCGTCGAATGGCGGCGTAGCGGGCGAGATCGAACTCGCCCTCTTCGGCGACGTGCGTGTAGGCGTAGAGCGCGATATCGGCGATGGAATAGCGCTCGCCGACGAAGTAGCGGCGCGCCGCCAGATGGTGCTCCACCACGTCGAGCGCGGCGTAGCCCCAACGCCGCTTGCCGTCGACCAGCGGCCTCCGCTCGTCATCGATGAGGCGGTGGGTGATCCAATAGCGCAGGGTGGCGATGTTGGGCTCGTGGCTGTGCTGCTCGAAGAATAACCAGTGCAGCACCAGAGCGCGCTCGAAGCGGTCCGCCGGCAGAAAGCGCGTGCCCTCGGCGAGATAGGCGAGAATCGCGTTCGATTCGGCGAGGGCGCGGCCATCCTCCAGCTCGAGCACCGGGATCCGCCCATTGGGATTGAGGCGCAGGAAGTCGGGCGTACGCGTCTCGCCGCGGTCGATGTCGTACTCGATCCGCTCGAAGGTGAGGCCGAGCAAGCTCAGCAACAGCCGCACCTTGTAGCCATTGCCCGAGAACCGGTAGTCGTGGAGCCTCAGCATCGCCCTCACTCGGCCGCGATGGCGGCGGGCTGCGCCGCCTTTGCCGCCAGATAAAGATGCATCTGCTCGGCCACGTCGCGCCCATCGCGGATGGCCCAGACAACCAGCGAAGCACCGCGCACGATGTCGCCCGCGGCGAAGACGCCGTCGATCACGGTCATCATGCTGCGCTGGTCGATCTTGAGCGTGCCGCGCCGCGTCACCGCCAACTCGGGCACGCCGAAGAGAACCGGCAGATCCTCGGGATCGAACCCGAGAGCGGCGATGACGAGATCGGCGGCGATCTCGAAGCGGCTGCCGGGCAGAGGCTGCGGCGCCTGACGTCCGCTGGCATCGGCGACGCCGAGATGCATGCGATGCGCAAGCAGGCGACGCGCCGGGGCATCGCCGTCGATCGCCTCGGGTGCCGCCAGCCAGAGGAACTCGACGCCCTCCTCCTCGGCATGCTGCACCTCGCGCTGCGAGCCCGGCATATTCTGCCGATCGCGTCGATAAAGGCAGCGCACTGACATCGCCCCCTGGCGGACCGCGGTGCGCACGCAATCCATCGCCGTGTCGCCGCCGCCGATCACGACGACCCGCTTGCCGCGAGCATCGAGCGCGCCGCTGTCGAAATCGGCAACGGCGTCGCCGAGCCCTTTACGGTTCGAGGCGATGAGATAGTCCAGCGCCGGCACGACGCTGCCCGGCCCGGCTCCCGGACAGGCGAGCTCTCGCGCCTTATAGACGCCGGTGGCGATGAGCAACGCGTCATGGCGCGCCCGGAGCTCGGCGAGCGTCGGCGTCTCGCCGACCGCTACACCGAAATGGAAGCGCACGCCCCCCGCATCGAGCAGCGCCTGGCGACGCGCCACCACCTGCTTGTCGAGCTTGAAATTGGGAATGCCGTAAATCAGCAGCCCGCCCGCGCGGTCGTAGCGGTCGTAGACATGGATTTGATAGCCGCGGCGGCGCAGCTGCTCGGCCGCCGCGAGCCCGGCGGGACCGGCGCCGATGATGCCGACCGATTGCGCCCGCTCGCCCTTCGGCTTGGGCGGCGTGACCCAGCCCTCGGCGAAAGCCGTTTCGGTGATGAATTTTTCCACCGCACCGATGCTGACCGAGCCAAAGCCCGGCTCGATGACGCAATTGCCCTCGCAGAGCCGGTCCTGCGGACAGATGCGGCCGCACACCTCGGGCATGTTGTTGGTGGCGGCGGCGAGCTCGTAGGCTTCCTCGAGCCGGCCCTCGGCGGTGAGCATCAGCCAGTCCGGGATGTTGTTCCCGAGCGGGCAATGCACCTGGCAATAGGGGATGCCGCATTGCGAGCAGCGGCTCGCCTGCTGGCGCGCCCGCTCGGCGGCGAACTCGCCATAGATCTCTTGGAAATCGTGCCGGCGCTCGGCCGTGCCGCGCTTTTCCGGCATAGCCTTGTCGAGCGAGACGAATTGCAGCAGCCGTTGCACGCGATCCCCCAACCGGGGCACCGCGCCCCGTCACCGGTGTTTCGTCGCACTCATCTAAGCATCGCCAGCTAGATAGGTCAATATTTATTACCTTTTTTGGTGGCCGTGCCGACCGTTG
>DATNDG010000024.1:0-5545 GCA_035553515.1 Allostellaceae bacterium
GAGCAAGCGGGCTTTCCGGCGGTGTACATGACCGGCGCCGGTACGGCCGCGACGCTCGGCTATCCCGACTACGGGCTTATCACGATGAGCGAGATGGCGGAGAACGCCGGCCGGCTTGCTACCGCCGTGCGCGTGCCGGTGATCGCCGACGCCGACACCGGCTACGGCAACGAACTCAATGTGACCCGCACGGTGCGCGAGTACGAGCGGCGCGGCATCGCCGGCCTCCACATCGAGGATCAGGGTTTTCCCAAGAAATGCGGCCACCTCGACAACAAGGCGGTGATCCCACTCGACGAATTCCTGGCCAAGGTCCGCGCCGCCGCCGCGGCAAGGACCAACCCGGATTTTCTGCTGATCGCACGCACGGACGCGCGCGCTGTGATCGGCTTCGAGGACGCCGTGAGCGGATGAATGCGGCGCTCGCCGCCGGCGCCGACATGGCATTTCTCGAGGCGCCGCAGACGCCAGCGGAGGTGGCGGCGGTGCCGCGCCTCATCAAAGGCCCCTGTCTGCTCAATGTGGTTTCCGGCGGCAAGACGCCGGTGCTGGACCTCGCCGAAGCCGAGCGGCTCGGATTCAAGCTGGCGATCCTGCCCGGGATCCTGTTCCAAACCGCGCTCGCCGCCTTCGACGCCGTGCTGGCCGACACGAAGGCCGCTCGGCGCCATCCCGACATGAAGGTCAGCCTCCGGGAGAAGTTCCGGCGTGTCGGCGCGGAGGAATGGGACGCGCTGCGCGATCGCTTCAAGACGCCTTCGGCCGCAGAAGGCGGCATCAAGCGCAGCGCCGCGGAGTAGTGCCATCAGCCGCCGCTCACGGAGCCGTTCTAGCGCATTCGATCGTAAGAGGCGCGCGATGCCGGAGCATACGGGGTCGCTTTCTCTCGACGAAGGTGCGGTCGATGTCTGGCTGACATCGCTCGATCGGCTGGGCGACGACCTCCTCGACCGATACCGTGCGCTGCTCGACCCCGGTGAACGCGAGCGCTGGCAGCGTTTCCGGGTGCGCGGCGCGGCCGATCAGTACCTTGTCGGCCGCGCGCTCCTGCGCACGAGCCTTGCACGCTACGCGCAAGTGGCGGCAGCGGATTGGGCGTTCGAGACCAACGCCTTCGGCTGCCCCTATGTCTCGTCGCCCGTCGCGCATCGGGATCTTCGCTTCAACCTGTCTCACACCGAGGGCCTCGTCGCCTGTGCCGTCTCCAGGCGAGGCGAAGTCGGCGTCGACGTCGAGAACACCGCGCGGGCGGTCGAACCTCTTGCCCTGGCGCCGACCGTGTTCGCCGAGCCCGAGATCGAGGCGCTCGCCGCAACGCCGGAGGCTCAAAGGCAGCACCGGTTCTTCGCCTATTGGACGCTCAAGGAGGCCTACATCAAAGCCCGCGGCATGGGCATAGCGCTGCCGCTTGACGGCTTCTGGTTCGAGCTCGACGCTCCGGCGCCGCGCATCCATTTCAGCGAGCGCTGTCCAGACCGGGAGGAGCGCTGGCACTTCTTCCGCTGGCAGGCGAGCCCGACCCATGCCATGGCCCTCGCCGTGGCACCCCCGGCAGGGCGCGCCCCGCTGATCCGGCTCCGCTGGATCGAACCACCCGCGTCGCCCCCTGACGGGCAAGGCACGTCACCCCGATAGTCCGAGCCCCAAGCTTTCCGCGACGCTCCGACCCCGGAGGACGCCGCGGCAAGGCTCGTTTGATCTCGCGAAGCCCGCTGCCTATGGTCGGTTTCCATTCACGTCGCCGGCGTTCGGCCAGTCGGCACGGCACCAATGTGCCGAAAGCCAACCCTGGGTGCGGCATGAAGAAGAAGCGTCCATGACCGCCTTTGGCCGGCCTGTTCTTGCCGCGGCGCTTCTGCTCCTCTCGTGGAATTCCGCGCGTGCCGATGGCTATCGGAGCGCAGGCAGCCTCTACCGCGACTGTGCCGCCGGAAGCCCGGCCGGATTTGCCGCCGCGCAGAGATACCGCCGCTGCGCCGATTACATCGATCGTGTATTCAACAATTGGAACCTGAACCAGGACAACGGCATCTGTTCCAAGCATGTCGGAAATGAGCTGCCCCGCGCCTATGTGGAATATTGGCGGGCAAAGCATGCCGGCTTCTGGTGGGGGGAGTTCACCTCGGCGCAAACCTCGGTGAATGAATTCCTCGACAGCCAGAAGCAGCCTTGCCCGGTACCGGACCCCAAGACCCATCCTCCTTGAGAGGCGGCCCTCCTTCACGGCGGCAAGAAGACGACGCTTGGATCGGGGTCGAATCGACCGATATCAATGCCCGGATGACCCGGCCGGCGATAAAGGCCCGAAGGAGAGAGAGCTCCCATGCCCATCGGAGTCGGAACGCCGAGCGAGATGACCGCCGACGACCAGCGCGAGGTTATCGCCTTCCTCTCTGCAGGCGCGAGCTATGCGCTTCCCGGCGCCGCGGTCGAGCACGTCGTCACCCATATTTCGCACATCTTTCTCGTCGGCGAACGCGCCTACAAGCTGAAGCGAGCGGTCCGCTTTTCCTATCTCGACTATTCGACGCTCGAAAAGCGCGAGCGTTTCTGCCGCGCCGAGCTCGAACTCAACCGCAGGACGGCTCCTGGCCTCTATCTGGGCTTACACGGGATCACGCGGCGCGCCGATGGCGGCTTGGCCTGGGACGGCGACGGGACCGCGGTCGAGTGGCTGATCGAGATGCGACGCTTCCGCGACGAAGATCTCTTCGATCGCCTGGCGGCAGAGCATCGTCTCACCCTGCCGCTGACGCGCGAGCTCGCCGATGCGGTCTCCGCCTTCCATCGCGAGGCCGAGATCACGCCCGATCACGGCGGCGCCAGCTCCCTTGCCCGAACGATCGCGATCAATCACGAAAACCTCGTCCTCGCTTCACCGCCCCTCGATCGCCCGACCATCGACCGGCTGCTCGAGGCGTCGCAGCTTCATCTCGGCAGGGTTGCCGGGCTGCTCGATAAGCGGCGCAGCGCCGGCAAGGTGCGGCGCTGCCATGGCGACCTTCACCTGCGGAACGTTTGTCTCCATGACGGCGCTCCGACACTCTTCGACTGCATCGAGTTCAACGACGAATTCGCCTGCATCGACGTGCTCTACGATGTCGCCTTCCTGCTCATGGACCTGATTCAGCGCGGCCTCGACGAGCATGCGGCTCTGCTCTTCAACCGCTATCTCGACCTGACCGGAGATAACGACGGCCTGCCGGCGCTGCCGCTATTTCTCTCGGCGCGCGCTGCGGTCCGCGCCCATGTCGAGGCCGCCCTCATCCGCTCGGAAAAGCAGAAAAACGCAGCGCGGGCGGCGAGCTCGGCCGCCGGATATCTTGGATTGGGGCTGCGCCTTCTGGAGCCTCATCCGCCGCGTCTGATCGCCATCGGCGGCCTCAGCGGCAGCGGCAAATCCACGATTGCGCAGGCGCTGGCCGCGAGCCTGCTGCCGGCCCCCGGAGGGCGCCTGCTGCGCAGTGACGTCCTTCGAAAGCGCCTCGCCGGCGTCGCGCCGGAGACGCGACTGCCGCGCGAGAGCTATAGCCTCGCCGCCGCGCAGCGCGTCTATGCGGCGCTGGGTGCGGAGGCCGCCGCCGTGCTGCATGCCGGCTACAGCGTTCTCGTCGATGCGACTTTCCTGCGCGCGGAAGAGCGTGCAGCGATCGCCCGAGTGGCAGCGCAAGCCGGCGTCCCCTTCACCGGACTCTGGCTCGAGGCTGCGCGCGACGTGCTGGCCAGACGTCTTGCGGGGCGACGGGGCGACGCCTCCGATGCCGACCTCGCGGTTCTCGACTGGCAGCTCGGGCTCGATGCCGGCCCGGTGGAGTGGCAGCGCGTCGACGCGGCCGGCGACCTTCCCGCAACCATCGCCGCCGCCCGGGCGGTCAGTGGGACAGGAAAACCGGCACCGTCATCGTCGTGAGGAGCGTGCGCGTGGCGCCGCCGAAGACGAACTCCCGCGTGCGCGAATGGCCGTAGCCGCCGGCCACGATGAGATCGGCGCCGATATCGTCCGCATAGTTGAGGAGCGCATCGCCGTCGGAGATCTCGGTCGCCACGGTGTGCGCGGCGGCGGCCTTGACGCCGTGGCGTGCAAGATGGAGCGCGATATCCGCGGCCGGCACGTCGCCCTCGCCGCCGATTCCTTTCTCCGGATTGATGGCGAGCACGGTGACCGAGCGTGCGCGCTCGAGCAGCGGCAAGGCATCGTTGATCGCGCGCGCCGCCTCGCGGCTGCTCTTCCAGCCGACGAGAACCGTCTCCGCAAGCCGCTCGATTTTGCCGACATAGGGCACGACCAGCAGCGGCCGGCCCGAAGATAGCAGGGCCCCCGCCGCGATCTCTGCCGCACCGGAGATCGTCGTGTCGCTGGGATCGCGCTGGCCGACGATGGCCAGATCCGCGTAGCGCGCGTGCAAGGCCACCGTCTCAGCGGATGCCCCCTCGACCAGCCGCCATTCGCCCTCGGTACCGTCGCGCCGCACGCGGTCATCGAAGGCTTGCTGCAGACGGCGCGCCTCGGCGGTGGCGCTATCCCGCATCTTGCTCGTCAGCTCGTCGATGAGGCGCGCATCGACCAGGCCCGAAGGATCACCATAGAGCAGCGCCGGCGTCGGCAATTCGACGACGTAGAGCGCCGTCAGATGCGCACCGTGTCGCGAGGCGAGGTCGGCGGCGAGGTCGAGACGAACGGCGCTGCGCGCCGAATTGTCGAGATGCACCAGGATGTCCTTGAGGGCCATGTCGCACTCCTCCCTTGGGCAAGAGGCCAGTGAGCCGCGGCACCCCTGCCGTCCTGCTCATGCCGACGCGCCGAGCCCATCTTCCCCAATCAACGCGCCCCCGTCACCATCAAGTGTTTGAGCGCAATCCCGGAAATCGGCACCCGGACCTCGAACGTTCTCCGCCGCCATCCGCAGCACCTCGTGCGACGGCACCGGTGCCCCGGCCACCGCGCGCTGGGGAGCTGCGACCCGGTCGGCTTTCAGAGACGTTCCCAGAGACCCGTTTCCTCGTCGAGGCGGGCGGTTTCAAGTCCGCGAAAGTCGCCGTGCGAGACGATGCCGATCAACTTCCCGTTCGCCACGATTGGCACGTGGCGGAAGCCGCCATCCCGCATCAGCCGCAAAGCGCTAATCGCGCTTTGCATCGGCGTCATGGTGCAGGGCTTCGCGGTCATGACCTCGGCAAGCGTCGTTTCAATGGGATCCATGCCTTCGGCCAGAACGCGGCACACCGCATCGCGCCCGGTGAAGATGCCGAGAAGCCGCCTCTCCCTGTCGGTGACCAGCACCGCACCGACCCGGCGCTCGCGCATGGCTTGGCATGCCTGTTTCACCGTCGTCCGAGCGGAAAACGTCAGCGGCTCCTGATCCCGGATAATCTCCGACATGCGTCTCATGGTCGACCTTCCTGCAAGAAAGCGGAAGAATAGGGCGCGCCGGCTGCACTCGAATTGATGTACCTCAATCGCGGTGCCGCGCGTCCTGCACCTTTCCGCATCGCGTCGGCCCTGCAACCCCGACAGGTTGCCGACGGTATCCATCGACCGGCCGAC
>DATNDG010000025.1:0-14337 GCA_035553515.1 Allostellaceae bacterium
GTATTCGCGCTCGATCGGCTGGTAGGGATCGGTATTGGCGCCGAGTGCGATCACCTTGCACTCATATGCCGGCTTCAGCAGCTCCTGGCGCAGCAGATCCGCCGCCGCCGTCTTGGCAAAGAGCCGCGTCTCGAAATCGAGCCCGGGCGAGAGGCCCAGATAGGCATGCGTCGGCCGCGCGAAACAGTAGACGCAGCCATGCTCGCAGCCGCGATAGGGATTGATCGATTGCTCGAAGGGGATGTCGGGCGAATTGTTGCGCGCGATGATGCTGCGCGAGCTGTCGATCGCCACCGTGGTGCGCAGGGGCGGCGGATCCTCGGCTTCGTCTGCCGGCTGGCGCCAACCGTCATCGACCGCCGCCCGGCTCTCGCGATCGAAGCGCGGCGAGGGGTTGGCGATGGCGCCGCGGCCCTTGCGCGGCCGGTCGGGCAGGGGATCGTCCATGTTCGGGAATATTACGGCTTGCGTCAGAACATATCAAGAACGGCGCCGACGCACCTTCCCCGCCATGCCTCTTAGGCGTCGCGCCATCCGCACGGCCTTCCGACTATAAGGAGCCTTGACCATGATGAAGCGGATCAACCATTCCGGGACGCCTAGATGACGCAGCGCCGCGGGTGCGTCCTCGTCGATCTGGGCCTGCCTTGATGCGTCCGACCATATATCCGGCGAGTACGTCAAATCGAGTGCCGCTTCCGCATGCGCTTGTTGTCCGTCCGGCAGCTTCGCGGCAAAAGCGAGCTCTCGCCGGGCACAAACCGCTTCGACCCGGGCCCGGAGCTTCTCTTCATAGCCGATGCCGCACCGCATCAGCCTCGCATGCGTGGCCTCATGCACGATGGTCAATGCAATCAGCTCCGGTCTGGTCGCGTCGGCCAAGACGTGCCGCTCATCGATTTGGCAGGCATTGAGCAAATAGTTGAAGGATCCCCGGGCGGCTGGCAGTACCCTCACCCATACGCGATCGAAATCGTGAACGAGCCGATCATACCGAATTCGGTCGTATCGCTTGATCAGGCCGTGCGCTTCTTCGACGGGGCGCAAAACCGGCGAACTCTCGTCCGCAGCAGTTCCCACCCAGAGCCCATCGATCCGCCGACCCTTTGATATCCACAGCAAAAGCCGCTCGCTCAGTCGCGCGCGAGCCCTGGGTATCTTCGGCCGCTCCCTCATCGGAAGTCGTGCAATCAGTAGAGGAATTTCCGCCTCGTCCATACGTCCTTTCAAGGGGGCGGGCACGCGGCAGGCTTCGCTTTTTCTCTCCGCCCTGATATCGCCCGCCGGTTATCCTGGCCTGCCATCATGCCGCCCGACAGCACCCCGCCGGTCTCGGTCATCATCCCGACGCTCGATGCGGCGAACGGCCTACCCGTCTTGCTCGCCGCACTCGAAGAAGGACGCGCGGCCGGCGTGCTGCGCGAAGTGATCGTCGTCGATGGCGGCTCGCGCGATGCGACGGTTCCGCTGGCGCAGGCGACGGGCGCGCATGTCGCCGCATCGCCGCGCGGCCGCGGGGTTCAGCTTGCGACCGGCGCCGCACTGGCCGGCGGCGAGTGGCTGCTTTTTCTCCACGCCGACACGGTTCCGGCGCGCGGCTGGTCTTCGGCGCTCGCCGATTTCATCGCCGTACCGGCCAATCGCGGCCGCGCCGGATATTTCCGCCTGCGCTTCGACGACCGACCGCCGGCGGCTCGGATCCTCGAAGCAGCGGTGCGCTGGCGCTGCCGCCTCCTGGCCCTTCCCTATGGCGATCAGGGTCTGCTGCTCTCGGCCGAGCTGCTGCGCGCGCTGGGTGGGTTTCGGCCGCTGCCGCTGATGGAGGATGTCGATCTCGTGCGCCGACTGGGCCGCGGCCGACTTTCCCTTCTCGACGCCGAGGTCGTCACCTCCGCTGCGCGTTACCGCCGCGACGGCTATGTCGCGCGGCCGCTGCGCAACCTCTTCTGCCTCGGGCTCTATTTCGTGGGCGTGCCGCCGCGCCTGCTGCTCCGGCTCTACGGCTGATGCGCCGCCAACGCCACCTCGTCGTTTTCCTGCGCACACCGCGGCTCGGGCGAGGGAAGTCGCGGCTCGCCGCCGGCATCGGGCCGCTCGCGGCGCTGCGCTTCCAGCGCGCGACGCTTGCACGGCTGCTGCGCCTGCTCGGCCGCGACCGGCGCTGGCGCTGCCACCTCGCGGTGACGCCCGACCGCGAGGCGCATCGCCGCTGGGGGCAGGGCACCGAGCCGCGCGGCCAGGGAAGCGGCGATCTCGGCCGGCGCATGGCACGCGTGTTCCGGGAGCTGCCGCCCGGCCCGGCGCTGATCATCGGCTCCGACATTCCCGAGATCACGGCCGCGCATGTGGCGGCCGGCTTTCGCGCGCTCGGCCATAGCGAGGGCGTGTTCGGTCCGGCGGTCGATGGCGGCTACTGGCTCATCGGCCTCAGCCGCCGGCGCGGCGTGCCGCATCGCCTCTTTGCCGGCGTGCGCTGGTCGACGCGCCACGCGCTCGCCGACACCTTGGCGAGCCTGCCGCCGGGCTTTCGCGCGGCGATGCTGGAGACGCTGGAGGATGTCGACGACGCGGCGTCCTATCGGCGCTTCCTGGCGCGCCGCCTCAGCCGCCGCGCGGCAGATGCTCCTTGAGGCGCGGCATCAGCTCAGCAAGGTTGCAGGGCCTCACCCGGTTGTCGAGCTGATGCTTGATGATGTCTTCCCAGCCGTCGCGGCAGGCGCCCGGTGAGCCCGGCAGCGCGAAGAGATATGTGCCGCCGGCAACGCCCGCGGTGGTGCGGCTCTGGATGGTCGAGGTGCCGATCTTCTGGTAGCTGAGCCAGCGGAAGAGTTCGCCGAACCCGGCGATCTCCTTCTCATAGACGGCGTGGAACGCTTCGGGCGTGACATCCCGGCCGGTAACGCCGGTACCGCCCGTGGCGATCACCACGTCGATCGCGGGATCGGCGATCCAGGCCTTGAGTTGGGCGATGATCGCGTCCTTGTCGTCGCGCACGAGGCGCTTCTCGCCGACCTTGTGGCCTGCCGCGGTGATGAGCTCGATCAGCGTGCGGCCCGATTTGTCGTCGGCTTCGCTGCGCGTATCGGAAACGGTCAGGACGGCGATGGTGACGGGGAGAAACGGACGCTTCTCATCGATTGTCGGCATGGCGACTATCCGGCTCGGTCGTGCTGTCGAGCGCGGTATAGGTCGGCCATTGGCCGGCAGCAAGCGCATCGAGATCGGGCGAAGGCTGCCCGAGGCGCTGGCGGTATATCCAGTAATTGGCCAGCACGCGCTTGGTGAAGACGCGCGTCTCGCGCGACGGAATGCTCTCGATGAAGAGCAGCGGGTCGCGCCGCATCTCAGGCGTCGCGCGCCAGTGCTGCACCGCGCCGGGCCCGCAATTGTAGGCGGCGGCGATGAGCACGAGATTGTCGCCGATATGATCCCGCTCGATCAGGCTGACGATATATTCCTGCGCCAGTGCCAGGTTGAGCTCGGGCTGCGCCAGCGTGGCGCGCTGTGCCGCCTGTCCCAGCGCCACACCAGCGCGCTTCGCCATCGCATGCGCGGTCGCCGGCATGAGCTGCATCAGCCCGACCGCGCCGGCATTGCTCTCGACATGCGGCAGGAATTGCGATTCCTGACGCATCACCGCAAACAGCAGCGCACGGTCCACCGTGAAGCCGCCGATCGGGGTCCAGTGCGGCACCGGATAGAGCGCGTGATCGCGATGCCGGCTGTCGCCCTCGCCGGCGCGCGCCGCGAGCTGCAAGCTCAAGCCCGGCATGTTGGCGCGCTCCGTGACCGCGACCAGCGCCTCCAGCAGCGCCGCGCGCGCATGCGGCGCAAGGCCGCGCAGCTCCGTCTCGGCGCGGCCGGTCTCGCCGACTTGCAGCAGGGCGAGCGCGCGCCTTCCGGCGGGTGCCGCCTCGAGCATGTCGGCATCGGTCTCGGTGAAGGGCGCGTTTTCGAAATCGAAGTAGGTATCGACGCCGAGCGTCCGCCGCGCGATCAGTCCATAGAAGGTACGCGGGTGCTCTGCGGCGATGCCGAGCCAGTAGTTGAAGAGTTCAGGATGGCGGCTTCTCAGCTCGACGCGCGCCGCCCAATAGGCCGCCGCGGAGACCAGCCATTTGGATTGGCCGGGCGTGCGCACCACCGCCTCGAAATGCTGGCCGGCCTCGGCGTAGCGGCCGAGCCGCCAGGCGGCGAGACCGGCATGCCAGTTGGCGGCGCCGGCATAGACGGGGCTGTGCGTCGCGGCGCTCACCATGAGCGCCTCATGCGCTCTTCCGGTGGCGAGATAGCCTGCGGCGATGACGGTGCGCAGCTCGTCCCGCTGGGCGCCGCTCAGCAGGTGCTTCGCGTCATAGCCCGCCAGCGTGAGCTCGGCCTTGCGCGGCTCATGCGCGGCAAGCCTGCGGATCTCGGCGCGCAGCTGTCGCGCCTGGCGGCGCTCGGCGGCGGAGAGCCGGTGCGCGTCCGCCGCATCGTCGCTGTCGGCATCGACGCTGCGCGGCGGCAAGCTGACCGCGGCGGGGTCTCTCGGCGGCGGCGCGCCATCCGGCCGATGCGCCAGTGCCAGCGCATGAATGGCGCGCGCCTCGGGCTCGTCGGCGTGATGTTGAAGCCAGCGGCAGAGCTCGCCATAGCTTGCGCGATAGTGCTTCGAGAGATAGCGCTGCGCCTCGACGCTGCCGAGCAGCAGTGGATCGCCGAGCTTGCGGATCTCGCGATTTGCCTCGGCCCAGCGGTCGGCGCTCTGCAGCGCGAAGATGCGGCGATATCGCTGCGCATCCTCCGCGGTGAGCACGGTGGGGAGATCGGTTTCGCGAAGCTGCTCGGTGCCGGGTGTGAGGGCCGCGGTGCGGACAGACTCCGCCCTTGCGCTGCTGCTGGGAAGCGTCGCCACAGTGCCGGACAAGATCGCGAGCGCCACAAGAATTCCACAGCGCGCCCAAGAGTTGCCCGGCCGGAGTTGATATCTCCTGCCCTGCATGGGAACGCCAATAGACTACTGGCTCAGGGCCTGGCAAGCGAAAATGCTGGTTAAATTTGAGGCAATTTATGGCAACCCTGAGGTGATGTTGACGGATTCCCGTGACTTATTGCCCGTCCTTCAATTTGGTCTGGAGCGCGAGCAGGTCCTTCCACGCCTCACCTTTTCGAGCGGGGCTGCGCAACAGAAAGGAGGGGTGATAGGTGGCGATCGCTGGAACGGGTCCGTCCAGTCCTTCGCCCTGCAGCGTGAACCAGCGGCCGCGCAGACGCATGATGCCGTCGGCGCGCCCGAGCAATGCTCCGGTGGCCGTGCCGCCGCAGAGCATCACTGCTTTCGGGCGCAGCAATGCGATGTGGCGCCAGACGAAGGGCAGGCAGGCGGCGATCTCCTCGTTGGTCGGCTTGCGGTTGCCGGGCGGCCGCCAGAACAGGACATTGGTGATGTAAGCGTTGCGGTCGCGGCGATAGCCGATCGTGGCGAGCATGCGGTCGAGCAGCTGGCCGCTGCGGCCGACGAAAGGCTTGCCCAACCGGTCCTCGTCGGCGCCCGGCGCTTCGCCGATCACCATGAGCTCGGCGTCGGCAACGCCCTCGGCGAAAACCGTGTTGGTGGCGGTGCGCTTCAAGCCGCAGCCGTCGAAGCTGCGCACCGCGCTTTCGAGCTCCGAGAGGCTTGTCGCGGCCGCTGCAAGGCGCCGCGCTCCCGAGTCCGTCGCTGCGGCGGGCGTCGCGGCGACTGGCGCCGGTGCGCGTTCCGCGGCGGGCGAAGGCGCGGGCGGCGGCGCGCTCGCGCGCTGCGGCGCCAGCCGATCGAGCGCCTGCTCGGCGATCGCCTCGTCGGCGCCCATCGCCACGTACCAGCGCAGCAGCTCCAGCGCTCCGTCCATCAGGCGAGCCTAGCCCGGATTTGTCCGTGGGAGAAATCCGGGCTAGCGCAACCGCCGCGCCCTTTGAATTGTCGTCGCAACCGAGGCCGCGTGCGCCAGCGTGTCGCCACTTGGGCTCTGGCTCTTTGATGAGCATTCTCTATAGTGCGCGACTGAGGACGTGACCGCACGCCGGGCCGCGATGCGCCGGAGCCGCGGGGCGGGACTCGGTAGCGCCGCGGGCATTGAGGGCGATGGACAGCGAGCAGCGGGTGAAGTTGGGATCGGCGAGGTGCGGCGCCGCGGCTGCGGCGTTGCTTCTCTCTTGCTTAGCGGGCTGTGCGGCGCCCAGCGATCCTCAACAAGCCGGCGGCAGCCCGCCGGCAGCTGGCTCGATGAGCGCGCTCGGCAGCTACCTCGCGGCGCGCCACGCGCAACAGATCCACGATTACGGCCAGGCGGCCGCGTATATGAATCATGCGCTGGCCGACGATCCCGCCAATTTCGATCTGGTGCGGCGCACTTTCACGCTGCGTCTCGGCGAGGGCGAGGTCGATGCGGCCGTGCCTCTGGCGCAACACGTCGCCGAGATCGACCCCGCCTCCGGTCTGGCGCAGATCGTTCTGCTCCTGAAGCAGATGAAGCAGGGTGACTTCGAAGGCGCGGCGGCGCGCGCGCAAGCGCTGCCGGCCGAGGGTGCGCAACAGCTCTCGGCGCCGCTGCTGCTCGCTTGGTGCGAGCTGGGCCGGTCGCGGCCGGCGCCGGCGCTGCAGGCGCTCGACGCGCTCGATCGGCTGAAGGGCGTGAAGCTGCTCAAGGACCTGCATGTGGCGCTGATCAACGACGCCGCCGACCGCATCGACGAGGCCGATGGCGCCTACCGGCAAGCGCTTGCCGACCAGCAGCATCCGACCTGGCGCACCGTCGAGCTGGCGGGGAATTTCTACGAACGGCATCAACGCAGCGAGGAAGCGCGCCGCCTCTATGAGCGGATCGATGGCGGCGAGCAAGGCGCCGAGCTGGCCGCCTCGGCGCTGACGCGCATCGCCGAGGGCAAGGTGCCGCCGCGCATCATTGCCAATCCCCGCGACGGTGCCGCCGAAGCGCTCTTCGATCTCGCCAGCGTGCTCGATCAGGCCGAGACCCTCGATGCCTCGCTGGTCTATGCCCGGCTTGCCCTCTATCTCCGGCCCGACTTTCCGCTGGCCCAGCTCCTCGTCGCCGAGATCGACGAGGATCAGCAGCGCACCGCCGATGCGCTCGCGCAGTATCGAGCGATCGACGCGAAATCGCCGCTCGGCTGGACGGCGCGGCTGCGCGCCGCCACCGATCTCGACGCGCTCGGTCGTACCGACGAGGCGGTAGCGGATCTGCGGCGCATGGCGGCGGAGCGTCCGCACAATCCCGATCCGCTGGTCGAGCTCGGCGACATCCTGCGCGGCCGCAGCCGCTTCGGTGAGGCGGTCGAAGCCTATGACGCGGCGATCGGCCGTGTTGCGAAGGTAGAGCCGCGCGATTGGCGCCTCTTCTACAGCCGCGGCGCGGCGCTCGAGCGCGCGGGCCAGTGGCAACGCGCCGAAGCCGACCTGCAGCAGGCGCTGCAGCTGCAGCCGGATCAGCCGCTGGTGCTGAACTATCTCGGATATTCCTGGATCGACCGCGGCGAGCATCTCGACCAGGGGCTCAAGATGGTGAAGCGGGCGGTCGAGCTGCGCCCCGATGACGGCTACATGGTGGACAGCCTGGGTTGGGCTTATTACCGCCTCGGCGATTTCCGCGACGCGACGGAGTTTCTTGAGCGCGCGATCGAGCTGCTGCCCGAGGATCCCACGATCAACGACCATCTGGGCGATGCCTATTGGCAGGATGGCCGCTTGCTCGAGGCCCGCAATCAGTGGCGGCGCGCGCTGCAGTTCAAGCCCGAGGCCGACGAAGTCAAGACGATCGAAAGCAAGCTCGATCACGGCATGGCCAAACTGCCGGCGAGCAAAGTGACGCGCGGCGGCTGATGGCGGCCGTTCGCTTCGCTCCGGCGAAGCTCAACCTCTATCTCCATGTCGTCGGCCGGCGCGCGGACGGCTATCACCTGCTCGACAGCCTTGTCGCCTTCGCCGATATCGGCGATGACGTCGCGGCCGAGTCTGCGCCGGCGTTGTCGCTGTCGGTAAGCGGACCGCAAGCGCCGAAGCTCGCGGGCCCGAACTCGGACAATCTCGTCTGGCGCGCGGCGGAGCTACTCGCCGCCGAAGCCGGCCGGCCACCTGCTGCAGCGCTCCGACTGCTCAAGCGCCTGCCGATCGCCTCCGGCATTGGCGGCGGCTCGAGCGATGCGGCGGCGGCATTGCGCGCGCTCGACGAGCTTTGGCACCTCCGCTTCGACGAGCGATCGCTCTCGGCGATCGGCGCGCGCCTCGGCGCCGATGTTCCGGTCTGCCTCGTGGCGCGTGCCGCCTGGCTTGCCGGCATCGGCGAAAAGATCCAGCCGGCGGCATCGCTGCCGGCCGTCGCGGCGCTGCTGGTCAATCCGGGGACCGCCCTGGCGACGCCGGCGGTGTTCAATGCGCGGCAGGGGCCGTTCTCGGCGCCGGCGCGCTTCGACGCGATGCCCGGCGACGCGGCCGGGCTCGCTGCGCTGCTTGCCGAACGGCGCAACGATCTCACCGAGGCGGCGATCGGCCTCCTTCCGGAGATCGGCCGCGTGCTCGATCGCCTGGAGCGGCTCGAGGGCGTGCTGCTGGCGCGCATGAGCGGCAGCGGCGCCACCTGCTTCGCGCTCTTTGCAACGCGCGCGGGGGCGGAAGCCGCGGCGCACCGGCTCGCCGCCGAGGAGCCGGGCTGGTGGACTGCAGCGGCGGCGCTCTGCTGACGAGGGCGACCTCGTCACTCGCCGATGAATGCCGCAAGGCGATCGTAGCAGAGCGTCTGCTCGCTGCGGCTCGAATGGGCGTTGGCGCCGCTCGGGCTCGGCGCAAGGAAGAGGCGCGTCGGGCCGAGGCGCGTCGGCTGGGGTCCGAACTGCGGCTCGGACCGTTCGCCGGCAATCGCCCGGTGGAAGCGGCGGTAGCCGGTAATGCCGAGGAAGCAGGCGATCTTCGGTGCGTGCTGCTTCAGGCTCGCCTCGAGCCGCGCGACGCCTGCGGCAAACTCTTCGTCGCTCACTTCGCTCGCGCGCACCGTCGGCCGCTTCACCAGATCGGTGAAGCCGAAGAAGCCGTGCTCGAGCAGCGCCCGATCGTGCTCCGATCTGAGCTCCGCCACGCCGAGCGCTGTGCGCGCAGCGCGGCTCAGCGTCGAGCGCGACAGCGCCGGCCAGAAGCGATTGCCCGGTCGCGCGAAATAGTGCCCCCGCGTGGCGGAATAGATCGATGGATTGATGCCGACGAAGACGACGGCAAGCCCGTCGCGCAGCAGATCGGGAAGTGTGAGCGGCGTATCGCGCGTCAGGGCTGCGCCTTCACCGATTGCTGCAGCTCCATCGTTCGCGCCTCGGCCTGCTTGAGCTCGCCCGGCGAGAGCGTCTGTGCGAGCCGCGCTGCGGCAGCCTTCGAGCCCTGGTCGCCGCGCGCCGCCGCGATGCTGTACCAGCCATAGGCGTCGATCGGCGACTTTGCCACGCCGTCGCCATGCTCGTAGAGGAAGGCGAGATTGTACTGCGCATCGGCAAGGCCCTGCTCCGCGGCGCGTCGGAACCATTGCGCCGCCGCGGCCATGTCGCGCTCGACGCCGATCCCCTTGGCGAAGGCATAGCCGAGGCTGAGCGCGGCATTTGCGTTGCCTTGCGCCGCGGCCTTGCGATACCAGGCGATCGCCTGCACCGCATCCTTGTCGACGCCAAGCCCCTTCTCGCACAGTACGGCGTAATCGTACTGCGCTTCGGCAAGGCCGCTCTCGGCGGCGGCGCGCAGCAGCGGCGCGGCGCGCGCATAATCCTTGGTGACGCCCTTGCCGAGCGCGTAAAGCGTGCCGAGGCGGTATTCCGCAAGTGCGTCGCCCTTCGCCGCGCGCGGCGCGAGCCAGGCGGCAAGTTGGGCCGGATCGGTCGGCTCCGTCGCGCTCGGCGCGGCTGGCGGCAGCAGTGCCACGGTTTTTGCCGGCGGCAGCGCCATTTGCACGCCCGAGCCTGGCGGCGGCAGCGCGAGCAGGATGAAGCCGCCGAGCAGCACCGCCACCGGCGCCAGCAGGGCCAGCGCGAACCAAAGGCGCGATCCCGCCGGAGCGCTCGTCTCGGCGGTGCCGCCCGGCAGCAGACTCCCCGGCGGCAGCACGGTGGTCTCGCCGGGGCCGGTGCAGGCGTGGCGGATGGTGCGCTCGATCCATTGCTCGATCGGCACGCCGGCGGCGCGCGCCGCCTGCTCGGCAAGCCTGAGGCTCGGCGCGTCGAGCGTCGCTTCGCTCCAGCCCTGTTCCGGCGGCATGGCCGTGCTCATGGCTTGCCGCGCTCGGCGCGTGCGCGCCGCCGCGCGTCGTCGTCGGCGAGGCCGAGCGCCATCACCGCCTGCGCCAGATTGGCGGGATCCTCGGCATCGATCAGTGCATAGGCGTGCTCGGCCGAAAGCGCTCGGCGCTCGATGAGCTGCCGCACGCTTTGCGGCAGGGCCAGCAGGCGGAGCGCGCGCGTCACCTGCGCGGCCTGACGGCCGACGCCGCGCGCGATCTCGTCGGCGCGGAGGCCGAATTCCTGCACGAGGCGAAGATAGGCGCGTGCCTCGTCGAGCGGCGGCAGGCCGCCGGTGCCGAGCGTGTCGGCAAGCGCCGCCAATGCGCGCTGGGCCGCGCCGCTGGCGACGGGGTCGGCGGCCGCGCGCTCGATCGCGCTCGCTGCGCGGACCACCCCGCCCAGCCACTGCCGTAGCGGCAGACCCGCTTCGCGCGCCGCCGCTTCCGCCATGCGCCGCGCCTCGAGCGACAGGAGCCGCGGCTGCCAGCGCGCCGGTTCGGCGTTCATTCGACGGGTCTCGGGCCTCGCAGCATGCCCGAAGTATAGCAAGTTGCCCGTCGGTTGAGAGCGGTCATGGAGAGTCGCGCATCGAGAAAAACGTCACGGGGAGGGGGCGATTGACGCGCCATTCCCGTCGCGCGTAAGGTGTGCGCTTTGCGCAAGGACGCGCTGGGGATGGCGAGGCTGGAGGACGCGGTGAAGCGCCTGGAGCGGGCCGTGATGCGGCTCGAACAGGCATCGCTTCAGCAGGGTGATGCCGACGCGGCGCGGAACGGCCCGCTCGCCACTGCTCAGTCCGACTACGCGGCGCTGCTCGAGACGACCGAAACCGTGGCGGCGCGGCTCGATGCGGCGATCTTGCGGCTCGATCGCGTGCTGGAGGGCTGATGGCGCAGGTGACCGTTACCATTAACGGGCGCGGCTATCCCGTCGCTTGCGATGAAGGCGAGCAGGCCCGCATCACCGAGCTCGCTCGCTATGTTGATGCGAAGGTGCGGGGATTCGCGCGCGAGCTTGGCCAGATCGGCGAGGCACGGCTGCTCGTGCTGGCGGCACTGGTGCTCGCCGACGAGCTGGCGGATGCCCAGGCGGAGAAGAATGGTGAAAAATCCGCCAATGGTGGCGTCGCGGAGGAGGGCCAGCTCGCCGCCGGCGTGGAAAATCTCGCCGAGCGCATCGAGGCGATTGCGGCGAAGCTCGAAGCGGCCCACATTTAGGGTGAGGATGGGGCTGCGCGGTGCGTTAGGTCGCACGAACCCCGGGGCCGATATGTACCTCTAGGGGACTGTCCCTGCCGGGGCCCTGGTCTCGGTATATGGTTCCCACCTGCGTAAGCGGGCCACGAGGGTTAAGCAATGCCGACGGCCGTAGCGGCTCCATCCTCACTCCACTCTTCCGACGCGATCTCTTCCGACGCGATCGCCCGCTCGCCCGCACCGAACGGCTCCGGCGGTGTTATGTTGCGTGCGGTCCGGCGGTGCGCGCCGCCGGCGGGAAGGACCGGATAGACATGAGATTTCTGCTCTGCGGCGACATCGTCGGTCGTTCCGGCCGCGAGGTGGTGATCGCGCATATGCCGCGGCTCCGGCGCGAGCTCGCGCTCGATTTCGTGATCGCCAATGGCGAAAACGCCGCGCATGGCTTCGGCATCACCGAGACGATCTGCGGCGAGCTCTACGCCGCCGGCGTCGATGTCATCACCACCGGCAATCACGTCTGGGACCGGCGCGAGATCATCCCCTATATCGCCGGCGACCCGAGGCTGCTGCGCCCGATCAATTTTCCGCCGGCCACGCCGGGCAACGGCTATGCGCTGCTGGCGCTCGCCGATGGGCGCCGCTTGCTGGTGGTGAACGCGATGGCGCGGCTCTTCATGGACGCGATCGACGATCCCTTCGCCGCGCTCGACGGTCTGCTCGCCGAGCACGCCCTGGGCGAGGTCGATGCCATCCTGGTCGATTTTCATGGCGAGGCGACATCCGAGAAGATGTCGATGGGCCATTTCTGCGATGGCCGCGTCTCGGCGGTGGTGGGTACGCATAGCCATGTCCCCACCGCCGATCACCAGATCCTGCCGCGCGGCACCGCCTACATGACTGATGCGGGCATGTGCGGCGATTACGACAGCGTCATCGGCATGCAGAAGGAAAGTGCCGTCGCCCGCTTCGTGCGCAAGATGCCGGGCGAGCGGCTTCAGGTCGCCGAAGGTCCCGGAACGCTGTGCGCCGCCTTCGTCGAGACCGACGATGCGACGGGCCTTGCCCGCCGGATCGCGCCGCTGCGCCTTGGCGGCCGGCTCCAGCCGCATTGGCCGCTGGGCGAGCTGGCCGCCGCCGAAGCCTGAGACGCCGCGCGCGCCCGGCGATTTTTCCGCTGCGCGCTGTCGAAATCGGGCGGTCCCGCGCGTCATTGGGGCGGCGGCGAAGAGGCCGCCGATGAGCGAGGGAGAGAACACCATGAAATACATGCTCCTGGTCTATTCCAACGAGGGCGCGCTGCAGGCCGCGAGCGAGGCCAATCGCAACGAGATGATGGCCGCCTATGGCGCCTATGTAGAGGCGCTGAACAAGGCGGGCATCGCCTCCGGCATGGACCGGCTGCGGCCGTCGAGCGCGGCCACGATCGTGCGCAACGAAGGCGGCAAGGCCAAGGTGCTCAACGGACCCTATGCCGAGACCAAGGAGCAGCTCGGCGGCTACTTCATCATCGACGTGCCGGATCTCGACGCGGCGATCACCTGGGCCTCGCGCTGCCCGGGCGCGACCTACGGCGCGGTCGAGGTGCGTCCGGTCTGGACGATGTGAGCCGCCGGTGCCGATTGAGGCAGAGGCGCCGGCGCGCGCGGCGGTCGAGGCGGTGCTGCGGTCGAGCTATGGCAAGCTCGTCGCCTTTCTCGCCGCGCGCACCGGCGATGTGGCGGCTGCCGAGGACGCGGTCGCCGAGGCAGTCGCCACTGCGCTGGCTCACTGGCCCAAAGAGGGCATGCCGCGCTCGCCCGAGGCGTGGCTCAGCGCGGTGGCGCGCCGCCGGTTCATCGACCAGGCGCGACGGCGGCACAGCGCCACCGTCGCCGCCGATCATCTGCGACTCATCGCCGAAGAGCTCGCCGCGGACAGCGAAACGGAGATTCCCGATCACCGCCTCGCGCTGATGTTCGCCTGCGCGCATCCTGCGCTCGACGCCGGCATACGCGCGCCGCTGATCTTGCAGACGATCCTCGGCCTCGATGCTTCCCGCATTGCCGCCGCCTTTCTGATCTCGCCGGCGGCGATGGGGCAGCGCCTCGCACGCGCCAAGAGCAAGATCCGCCAGGCCGGCATTCCCTTCCGCGTGCCCGAGCGCGCCGAGCTCGGCGAGCGTCTCGATTCCGTGCTCGAGGCGATCTACGCCGCCTTCGCCGAGGGCTGGTCCGATCCCACAGGCAACGAGATCCGGCGCCGCGAGCTGGCCGAGGAGGCGATCTGGCTCGGCCGCCTCGTCACCTCGCTCATGCCCGATGAGCCGGAGGCGCTGGGGCTGCTGGCGCTGATGCTTCATGCCGAAGCGCGGCGCAAATCGCGCCGCGATCCCTCCGGCGAATACGTGCCGCTGGCGGCGCAGGATACCGCCCTCTGGGACGATCGCCTCATCGACGAGGCGGAGGCGCTGCTGCTGCGCGCCGGCGACATGGGCGTGATCGGCCGCTTTCAGCTCGAGGCGGCGGTGCAGTCGGCCCATGCCGTCCGCCGCCGCACCGGGCGCAGCGACTGGCCGGCGATCCGGCTGCTCTACGACGCGCTGTGGACGGTCACCCGATCGGCCGTGGTGGCGATCAACCGTGCCGTTGCCATCGCCGAGACGGAGGGGCCGTCGGCGGGTATCGCCGCGCTCGATGCGCTCGCCGGCGATAGCCGCCTCGCCGAGTACCAGCCTTACTGGGCCGCGCGCGCGAGCCTGCTCGCGGCGCTTGGTGCAGGTGACGCGGCGGAGGAGGCGCTGACGCAGGCCATCGGCCTCGAGCACGACCCCGCGGTCCGACGCTTTCTCGAACGAAAAAGGTTGCGCTAG
>DATNDG010000026.1:0-8597 GCA_035553515.1 Allostellaceae bacterium
GCCAGCATGGCGTCGAATTTGCAGAAGGCCGGTCATTCGCTCGTCGTTCACGACATCAATCGCGACGCGGCGAAGCCGCATCTGGCGGCAGGCGCCCGTTGGGCGGCGAGCCTGCGTGAGCTGGCGTCATCCGCCGAGATCGTCTTCACCTCGCTGCCCGGCCCGCCCGAGGTCGAGGCCGTGGCGCTCGGGCCCGAGGGGCTCCTGTCCGCCATGCGCCGCGATGCCGTCTATTTCGATCTCTCGACCAATTCGCCGACCCTGGTGCGGCGCATTCATCGCGAGTTTGCGCTGAAAGGCGTCCATATGCTCGATGCGCCGGTGAGCGGCGGGCCGCGCGGCGCGCGCACGGGCGAACTCGCGCTCTGGATCGGCGGCGAGCGCGCCGTCTTCGACCGCTGCAAGAAGGTGCTCGACGCGATCGGCGATGCCGTGCGCTATGTCGGCCCCATCGGCGCCGGCACGGTGGCGAAGCTCGTCCATAATTGCGCCGGCTATGCCGTGCAGACCGCGCTCGCCGAGGTCTTCACCTTGGGAGTGAAGGGCGGCGTCGAGCCGCTGGCGCTCTTCGAGGCGGTGCGCGAGGGCGCGGTCGGGCGGCGGCGCACCTTCGACGGCCTCGTCGATCAGTTCCTGCGCGACCGCTATGAGCCGCCGGCCTTCGCGCTTCGCCTCGCGCACAAGGATGTGGGACTCGCGACATCGCTCGGCCGCGAGCTCGGCGTGCCGATGCGGCTTTCCAACCTCACCCTCGAGGAGATGACCGAGGCGATGAATCGCGGCTGGGCCGGGCGCGATTCCCGCGTCCCCATGCTGCTGCAGCAGGAGCGCGCCGGCGTCTCGATCAAGGTCGAGGAGGATCGCCTCGCCGCCGCGCTGGAGCGGATCAAGGCATCGAGGACGTGAGCGGAATGCGGGCACAGGGGAGGGACGGATGGAGATCAGCTTGAAGGGGCGCAGCGCCGTCGTCACCGGCGCCAGTCAGGGCCTGGGCTTCGCCATGGCGAAGGCCTTTGCCGAGGCGGGTGCCGATGTGGCGATCCTGGCGCGGCGCAAGGAGCCGCTCGAAGAGGCGCGGCGCGCGCTTGCTGCTTCCGCCAAGGGCCGCGTCGCCGCCATTTCCTGCGATGTCGCCGATGCCGCCGGCATCGCCGGCGCCTATGAGGCGGTGATGGGCGAGTTCGGCAAGGTCGACATCCTGGTCAACAATGCCGGCAAATCGGCCACCGGCGCCTTCGAGAGCCTCAGCGATGCCGATTGGCAGGCCGATCTCGATCTGAAGCTCTTCGCCGCGATCCGCTTCTGCCGGCTGGTGCTGCCGCAGATGAAGGAGCGCCGCTGGGGCCGCATCATCAACGCGCTCAACATCGGCGCCAAGGCGCCGCGCGCCAGGAGTGCTCCGACCTCGGTGAGCCGCGCCGCCGGCATGGCGCTCACCAAGGTGCTGGCGGGCGAGGGCGCGCCCTACAATGTGCTGGTGAACGCGCTGCTGGTCGGCCTCATCGTCACCGACCAGATCGTGCGCCGCCATCGCGCCGACGGCGCCAATCTCTCGCTCGAGGACTTCATCGCCAAGGCCGGCGCGGCGGTGCCGCTCGGCCGCATGGGCCGCGCCGAGGAGTTCGCGAGCCTCGCCTGCCTCCTCGTCTCCGACGCCGGCGGCTTCGTCACCGACACCGCCATCAACGTCGATGGCGGCATGTCGCCTGTCGTCTAGGCGAAGGCGCGTAGCGCCTTCGTCCGCGGCGGCGTCAGCGGTTGCGTGAGCAACCGCGAGAGCCGCACGGTTCCGGCGATCCCCCGCGCTGCGGCGCTCCGCAGGGCGTGACAGGGCAAGCGGGACGGGTAAGATGGCCCGGCGAGCAGGCGCCCATCGGGCGCGGCCGCAGGAGGAGCCCATGGGTGACGTCGTCGGCGCGGCGCTCGTCGCGCATTATCCGGGCTTGATGCTGCCGGAGGCCATGCGCCGGGCGCGTGGCGATGGCGAGGATACCAGCCTGATCGCCGGCTTCGACACGCTGCGCCGGCACATCGACGAAGTGGCGCCCGACACCTTCGTCATTTTCGACACGCACTGGTTCACCACCAACCTGCATCTCGTCGCCGGGGCGCGGCGCTACCAGGGACTCTACACCTCGTCGGAGCTGCCCTTCGCGCTGTCGCGCGTCCCTTACGACTATCCGGGCGCGCCGGAGCTCGCGGCCGAGGTGGAGCGCGTCGCCGTCGAGCGCGGCATCGCCGCGCGCAACGTCGAGGAGGAGAGCCTGGTGCCGCAATACGCGACGCTCAACGTCGTCGCCAAGCTGCGCCGCGAGGAGAAGGTGATGTCGGTGGGGAGCTGCCAGACCGCCGCCTTCCGCCATTATCTCGAGATGGGCGAGGCGATCGGCGAGGCCATCCGCCGCACGCCCGGCCGCTTCCTGCTGCTTGCCTCGGGTGCGATGAGCCACAGCTTCAACGATCTGGGCTTCGTCCCGCGCCGGCCCAATTACTACCACCCGGACAATGTCTTCAGCGAAGCCAACGCGCGGCTCGATCGCGAGGTGATCGCGCTGCTGCGCGAGGGTCGCCACGACCGCGTGCTCGACCGCTATCCCGAGCTCGCCAAGGCCGAATATGAAGGGCGCGGCGCGCATTACGTGCAGATGGCGGCGGCGATGGGTGGTCGGAGCTGCCGCGCCCGCGCCACGCCCTGCTCGCACTACGAGAATGCGGCCGGCACCGGCAACATCCATCTCTGGTTCGACGTGATGAAGGCGGAGGCTCTCTCATGAGCGTGCTGAGCGGACCGCGCCGTGAGCTGAGGCGCATCCTCTTCGAGGGGAGCATCTACTGGGTGACGGCGCATGACGGGAGGCTCGACCTCGCCGACGGGCGCAGCGTCGCCGAGAGCGAGGTGCGGCACCTGCCGCCCTGCACGCCGTCCAAAATCCTCTGCACCCACATCAACTACCGTTCGCGCTGGCACGAGCAGGGGCGCACCACGCCGCCGCCGACGCCCACATATTTTCAGAAGCCGGTGAGCGCGCTCAACGGCCATGGCGGCGAGCTGGTGCGGCCCAAAGGCTACAAATACCTCAATTACGAAGGCGAGCTGGCGGCGATCATCGGCCGGGTCACGCGCAACGTCAGGCTCGAAGAGGTGTGGGACCATCTCGCCGGCTTTGCCGTCGCCAATGATGTCGGCCTCCACGACATGCGCGAGACCGATGCCGGCTCGATGCTGCGAGTCAAGGGACCGGACGGCTTCTGCCCGATCGGCCCCGGCATCGTCAGCGGCGTCGATCCCCGGCAATCGACCTTGCGCACCTACCGTAACGGCCGGCTGGTGCAGGAAGGCAAGCTCGCCGAGGAGATGTTCTTCGGCATCGATTATCTCGTCGCCGATCTGGCGCGCTTCACCACGCTCGAGCCCGGCGACATCATCCTCACCGGCACGCCGGCCAATTCGCGGCCGATGCAGCCGGGCGACGTCATCGACGTCGAGATCACCGGCATCGGCCGGCTCAGCAACCGGGTCGTCGAAGCGCCGGTGCCGCGCGCCGAAGTCGGGCACCAGCCGACCGACACGGAGAATGTGCGCAAGACCGCCCTCGGCAATGACGAGCGCCTGCCGCCGCAAGTCCGGCCGCGGTGAGGGGCTGCAGGTCGATGGTTGCGTCCTTCGACAGGCTCAGGATGAGGTGCATCGAGAATGGCCCCTGCGAGGGGCCGCCAGGGAATTTCCTCATCCTGAGCTTGTCGAAGGACGCAGGATCCTCATGCAGCGGAGCGCCGACCCATGGGTGAATTCGGTATCGGGCAGCCGCTGAGCCGGTTCGAGGATCGGCGCCTGCTGCGCGGCGCCGGCCGCTACATCGACGATGTCAGCCTGCCGGGCCAGGCCTGGGCCTGGCTGCTGCGCTCGCCGCACGCCAATGCGCAGATCAAAAGCCTCGATCTCGCCGCGGCGAAGGCGGCGCCGGGCGTGCTGGCCGTTTTCACCGAACCCGATCTCGCTTCCGACGGGCTCGGCATGAACGCGCCCAACATTCCGCGCAAGCGGCCGGACGGCTCGCCGATGTTCTGGCGCGCGCATCCCGGATTGGCCCGCGGCGTCGTCCGGCATGTCGGCGATCCCGTGGCGATGATCGTCGCCGAAAGCCTGGAGCAGGCGAAGGACGCGGCCGAGCGGATCGAGATCGATTACGAGGTGCTGCCCTCGGTGACCTCGACCGGCGAGGCGACGCGGCCCGGCGCTGCTGCCGCCTGGCCGGAATGTCCGGATAACATCTCGCATGTCTTCGAGGTGGGAGACCGCGCGGCGACCGAGGCGGCCTTCGCCCGCGCCGCGCATGTCGTGCGGCGGCGCTATGTCATCACCCGCGTCCATGCGCAGTTCATGGAGCCGCGCGGCGCGCTCGGCGTCTGGGATCCGCGCGAGGAGCGCTTCACCCTCTACGCCGATGTCCAGTATCCGCATCGCGTGCGCGAGATGCTGGCGAACCGCATCTTCAAGCTGCCGCTGGATCGCATCAGGGTGGTCGCCGGCGATATCGGCGGCGCCTTCGGCATCAAGGGCTGGCAATATGTCGAGCACCGGCTGGTGCTGTTCGCTGCGCGCCGGCTCGGCCGTCCGGTCAAATGGCGCTGCGAGCGCAGCGAGGTGGTGCTGGCCGACGAGCATGGCCGCGACGTCATCGCCGACGCCGCGCTGGCGCTCGACGGCGAGGGCAGGTTTCTCGGCCTTCAGGTCGGGACGATCTCCAACATCGGGGCCTATCTCTCCGCCGACCGCAACATGCTGGCGACCTTCACCAGCCTGCCGGCGATGGTCGGCGTCTATGCCGTCCCGGCGGCGCATGTGCGCCTGCTGGCGGCGATCACCAACACCAACCCGACCGCGCCCTACCGCGGCGCCGGGCGGCCCGAGGCGATCTACGTCATCGAGCGGCTGATCGACGACGCGGCGCGCGAGCTCGGCCGCGACCGGTTCGAGCTCCGGCGGCGCAACATGATCCCCGCCTCCGCCATGCCCTATCGCACCGTGCTGGGCTTCAACTACGATTGCGGCGACTTCCCGGCCAACATGGCGCGGGCCGAGGCGCTCGCGGATGTGGCGGGGTTCGCCGCGCGGCGCGCCGAATCCGCCAGGCGCGGCAAGCTGCGCGGCCTCGGCCTTGCCAATGCGGTGGAGCGCGCCGCCTCGCCCGGCATGGAATTCGCCGAGCTCCGCTTCGACAGCAGCGGCCGCGCCACGATCCTGATGGGCACGAAGAATCAGGGGCAGGGGCACGAGACCACCTTCCGCCAGATCGCCAGCGAGAAGCTCGGCCTTGCGCCCGAGGATCTGCGCTACGTCGACGGCGACACCGATGTCGTGGCCTATGGCATGGGCACGATGGGTTCGCGCTCGACGGTGATCGGCGGCACGGCGCTGGCGCTCGCCGCCGACAAGATCGTCGCCAAGGCGAAGCGCATCGCCGCGCATATGCTCGAGGTGAGCGAGGCGGATCTCGTCTTCGGCGACGGCAGCTTCACCGTTACCGGCACCGACCGCGCCTTGCCGCTCAAGGAGGTGGCGCGCGCCGCCTTCGTTCCGGCGAAGCTGCCGCGCGGGATCGAGCCCGGCCTCTTCGAGAGCGCGAGCTTCTCGCCGCCGCAGGACACCTTTCCCAATGGCTGCCATGTCTGCGAGGTCGAGATCGATCCCGAAACCGGCGCCGTCTCGCTCGCGCGCTACGCCGTCGTCGACGATGTCGGCACAGTGGTCAATCCCAAGACGCTCAAGGGCCAGATCCACGGCGGCGTGGTGCAGGGCCTGGGACAGGTGCTGATGGAGCAGGTGGTCTATGACCGGGATTCAGGACAGCTCCTCTCCGCTTCCTTCATGGACTACGCCATGCCGCGCGCCGGCGATCTCTGCTTCTTCGAGGTCGAGAGTAATCCGGTGCCGACCAGGCTCAACCCGCTCGGCGTCAAGGGCGCGGGCGAGGCCGGCACGGTGGGCGCGCTGCCCGCAGTGATGAACGCGGTCATGGACGCGCTCGCTGCCGCCGGCGTTCCTGAGTTCGACATGCCGGCAAGCCCCGGCCGCGTCTGGCAGGCGCTTGCCGCCGCAGGAAGAGACTGACGCTCAAGCAATTGTGTGCGGCGGCTCGCCGCGCTATCTGCTACGAGGCGAGCGATGCGTACGGTCAATCCGGAACGGTTCGAAGCGCGCCGGCGGCATGTCCGCGAGGCGGCGCTCGCCTGCTTCAAGCGCAAAGGCTTCCATCAGGCGAGCATGGCCGATATCTGCGCCGAGGCGGCGATGAGCCCCGGCAATGTCTACCGCTATTACGACAGCAAGGAGGCGATCATCGCCGCCATCTGTGAGGAGGACCGCCGCCAGCTTACCCAGCGGCTCGAGCGCCTGGGACAGAGCGGCAATCTCCTCGACTCCATGCTCGACATCGCCGGCGAGGCGATGAGCGCCAGCGACCCCGAGAAAAGCAAGTTCGGCTGCGAGGTCCTCGCCGAAGCGGCGCGCAACGAGCGCATTGCCGAGATCGTCCAGCGCCACAACGCCGCCATCGTCGCCCTCTGCGCCGAGGCGATCCGCCGTGCGCAGGCGCTGGGCCAGGTCGATCCCGGCCTCGATGCCGCGGCGGCCTCGGCGGTGCTGGTGGCGGCGGCCGAGGGGCTCAACACGCGGCTCGCGCTGTCGCCCGGCACCGCCCCGGCCGCGCCGCTGGCCGCCTTCCGCGTGCTGGTGCAGCGTTTTCTGAGTCCGCGGGAGGGATCCTCCCGGCTTGGTTAACCGCTTGTTGACGCGGCCGCCGCTAGTCTTTCTTTATGGCGCAAAGAAATTTCCCTGATCCTGAGCGCGAGCGACAGCGAGCAGTCGAAGGACGCACCGTTCTCTCTCCCAGCGTTTTCCTCACACGCTCGGACGCGGCGCAGCGCGAGGCGACATGATCGAGGCCGCGGCGCTGGCGACGCCCCATCCCGACATCGAGCTCGGCGTCGATCGCAAGCCGCTCGCCTACATCGCTTGCGCGCCCGATGCCGGCATCGATGGCGACACCGGGCTTGCCCTCTTCATGAGCGGCTACGGCATGGATCCGCTGGGCGCCTATCCGCGCAAGCTGCTCGCCTACCTCGCCAACCGGCACAATTGCGTGGCCGCGTCGGTGCGCTATTTCGGCGCCGGCTTCCAGGAGCATGCGCGTCATGTGCCGATGCCGGATTTCTTCACCAAGCTCGCCGAGCATTACGGCCTCACCATCAGCGCTCCCGACGGTTGTGACATGGAGCTGCTGCTGCGTCAGCTCGCGGGCGTGCTGCGCCAGCATGGGGTGAGCACGCTGCACAGCGATTGCCGCGTGGCTGTGATCGCCGACGAGTACAACAATATGGGCTTCCTGCCGGCGCTCGACTGTCTCCAGGTCGCGCATCGGCTGATCGGCGCGCACGGCCTCAACCGCCGCCGGCTCTTCGCCATCGGCAGCTCCTATGGCGGCTTCATCGCCGCGCTCATGGCGAAGCTGGCGCCCAACACCTTCCGGCTGGTGGTGGACAATTCCGGCTTCTCCTCGGCCGAGGACGATTTCCCCAGCGTCATGGGCATTCAGCGCTGCTGGATCGATGAACTCTCGGTGATCATCGTCAATCCGCGCGGCTGGTCGCAGAGCCCGGCGGCGTCCAACTACTTCTCCCCGGCGCGCCGCGAGATTCGCGCACTCGCAGAACCCCGGCATATCCAGCCGAACACGGCGCGGCTCTACGCTTATCACGCCGAAGGCGACAGTGTGGCGCCGACCGAGCGCAAGCTCGCCCTGCGCGAAGCCTATGCCGGGCGCGTCGCCTATGATCTCCGCATCGTCGATCAGGCGTCGCTCGACGGCAGGCTGTTCAAGACGCTGGCGCACGGCATGGAGGCGTCGCTGCGCGGCCTCTTCGATCTCTCTTATGAGCGCTTCCTGGCGGATGGCGGCGCGCTCGGCGATGCCACCGATTTCGATCTCGGCAGCGAGATCTCCTTTCCCTGCAGCGGCGAGAATTACCGGCTGCGCTACTCGCGGAACGAGGGCGTCCGCGCCGAGTTGCGCTAGCCCGGATTTCGCGCTCGGCCGTGCGCCGTGGATGAGTGGCTGCCCGACTAAGCGTTTCGCCGTCTCACCCATTCGTCGGCTACGTCACCCATCGTCTTGGCCTTCCCATCCTTGATCCACGCCATGAAGGGACGATCAAATTTGAAATCGTTCCCGCACTGGGTGCGGAGAAACCGCCGCACATTTTGCGTGTTTCGATAGGTCGACGTGACTGGAGTGGCGCGGGTGATTGGGTCGCGATGCCAATCGATGGGGCCCATCCGACCCTCCTGCCAGATAGCCTGTTACAATTCAAACCGAGACGCTACCGAGATCCGCGCTAGGGTGCAAAGCCTAGGCCGTTGCGCTATTCTTTAGGCGGGCGACATTCCGGGGAGGGCGCCACCATGACCGTCGCCAGCATGGCGGTGCTGCGGCCGCAATCGTCGAGCGCTGCTGCCGATATGAGCGCGACGCTGGAGCGCCAGCGCAGCGCCTTTCTCGCGGCCGGTCCGCCGACCCTGGAAGAGCGCCGAGCCGATC
>DATNDG010000027.1:0-41360 GCA_035553515.1 Allostellaceae bacterium
TCACGCCGCCGCAGTGCGTCAGTGATGTACATCATTGAGAATTTTTTCGCGCTCCCTCATTGACTGAGGGCCCGCGCGTGTCCGTCCGGCGCAGCTATCTCGCAATTTACCACAGCGCCCCTTGGCGGCGCAGGGCCTTCAGCTCTCCGGCGATCTCAGCATGGCGGCGCCGAGGATGCGGCCGGTGCCGTTGCCTTCCTGCAGCAGCACGGCAACGCCGCCATCGCCGGCGGCCTTGCCGGCGGGAACGGTGAGATCGAGCGCCGCGCCCCGCCAGAGGCCAAGCGACGCCCAGCTGCGCACCACCTGATAGTTCCGAAGCGTCCGGCCCTCGTTTTCGCCGTGCAGCACGCTCGTCGTGCGCTCGCGGTCGAAGCCGACGAGCCAGACGGTCGCCGGCGGCTCGCCCGGCGCGCCGGCGTCGATGTGGACGGTGAGCGTGCCGTCGGAATTGCGTGCAAGCGCCACCGCCTGGCGCGGCTGCGACGCCTGCTCGGCAGAGGCGATCAGCCCGGCGATGGTGCTGCGCTCGGACCCCACGCCTTCGGTCGTGCCGTTCACCACCATCTCGGGCGTGTAGACGTAGCGCAGATTGAGCGTCCGGGCATAGGCATGCTGACGTGCCGTGGCAAAGCGCGTCGCATAGGGATCGGCCCAGCCGATGTAGTTCCAATAATCGACATGGAGCGAGAGCGCGATGACGTCGGGTCGCTGCGCCAGCTCGCCGAGATAGAGATCCGCCGGCGGGCAGGAGCTGCACCCCTGCGAGGTGAAGAGCTCGACGACCACCGGCGAGACCGGCTCGGCGGCGCGCGTCGCCGGTCCGAGCGAGAGCGCGAGCAATGAGAGAGCGAATGCTCGCCCTATCGTGGCATTATTGAGCATGCGATCATCTTGGAGCGCCGTGCAGGCGGGCGCCAGTCACCCGGCATCACAATGGGGTGAGCGACCCCGCGGCAAGTCCGCGCGGGCCTTCGTAACCGCTGTCGCTCCCGCGCGCGACGGATGCTCAGCGCGCCCGCGCGGACACCATCTGCCGCAGCACGTATTGCAGGATGCCGCCGTTGCGGAAATATTCGAGCTCGTCCAGCGTGTCGATGCGGCACAGCAGCTGCACAGTGTCGATCTTGCCGGAAGCACGATGGATGTGACAGGTGAGATCGCTGCGCGGCTTCAGACCGCTGGCGATGCCGAGGATATCGAAGCGCTCGCTGCCGTCGAGCTTCAGCGTCTTGCGGTCGGTGCCGTCCTTGAATTGCACCGGCAGCACGCCCATGCCGATGAGGTTCGAGCGGTGGATGCGCTCGAAGCTCTCGGTGATGACCGCGCGCACGCCGAGGAGCCGCGTGCCCTTCGCCGCCCAGTCGCGCGAGGAGCCGGTGCCGTATTCCTTGCCGGCGACGATGACCAGCGGCACGCCCTCCTTCTGGTAGCGCATGGCGGCGTCGTAGATCGACATCACCTCCCCATCGGGAAGGTGCTTGGTCATGCCGCCTTCGACCCCCGGCACCATCTCGTTGCGAATGCGGATATTGGCGAAGGTGCCGCGCATCATCACCTGGTGATGACCGCGCCGCGCGCCGTATGAATTGAAATCCGCCGGGCGCACCTGGGACTCCATCAGATACTCGCCGGCCGGACCATCCTTCTTGATCGAGCCGGCGGGCGAGATGTGGTCGGTGGTGATGCTGTCGCCGAGAATGGCGAGCGGGCGCGCCAGGCTCACATCGGCAAGCGGCGCCGGCTCCTTCGGCATGTCGTCGAAATAAGGCGGGTGGGCGATATAGGTGGAGCCCATGTCCCAGGTGAAAGTCGTGCTCTTCGCCACCTGCACCTTCTGCCATTCGGCCGGGCCTTGGAAGACGTTGCCGTAGCGCTTGCGGAACATGTCGGTGTTGACCGATTTGCGCACGGTCTCCTGCACCTCCCGGCTCGTGGGCCAGATGTCGCGCAGATAGACCGGCTTGCCGTCCTGACCTTCGCCGAGCGGCTCGGTGGCCAGATCGACGTTCATGCTGCCGGCGATCGCGTAGGCCACGACCAGCGGCGGCGAGGCGAGATAGTTGGCGCGCACATAGGGATTGATGCGGCCCTCGAAATTGCGGTTACCGGAGAGCACGGCAGCGACGACGAGATCGCCCTTGTCCACCGCTTCGGCGATCGGGTCGGGCAGCGGCCCGGAATTGCCGATGCAGGTGGTGCAGCCATAGCCGACGAGGTTGAAGCCCAGCCCGTCGAGATCCTGCTGCAGACCGGCAGCGGCGTAGTAATCGGAGACCACCTGGCTGCCCGGCGCCAGCGAGGTCTTGACCCAAGGCTTCACCTTGAGCCCGCGCCGAAGCGCGTTGCGCGCGACGAGCCCGGCGGCGAGCATGACGCTCGGATTGGAGGTGTTGGTGCAGCTGGTGATCGCGGCGATCACCACCGCACCATCCTTGAGCGCGTAGTTGGTGCCGGCGACCGGCACCGCGCGACCCGGCTTCACGCCCGCCGCGCCGGCGAGCTTCGGCAGCTCGGCGGCAAACGACTTGGCGACGCCGGAAAGCGGCACGCGGTCCTGCGGCCGGCGGGGACCCGCGAGCGACGGCTCGACCGTGGCGAGATCGAGCTCCAGCGTGTCGGTGAAGACGGGATCGGGCGTGCTGTCGTCGCGCCACAGGCCCTGCGCCTTGGCATAAGCCTCGACCAGCTTGACGCGCTTCGCGTCCCGGCCGGTGAGGCTCAGATAATCGAGCGTCACCTGGTCGATCGGGAAGAAGCCGCAGGTGGCGCCGTATTCCGGCGCCATGTTGCCGATGGTGGCGCGATCGGCGAGGGCCAGATGCGCGAGGCCCGGCCCGTAGAACTCGACGAAGCGGCCGACGACACCTTTCTTGCGCAGCATCTGCGTCACGGTGAGCACCAGATCGGTCGCAGTGGCGCCTTCCTTGAGTCGGCCGGAGAGCTTGAAGCCCACCACCTCGGGCAGCACCATCGAGATCGGCTGTCCCAGCATCGCCGCCTCGGCCTCGATGCCGCCGACGCCCCAGCCGAGCACGGCGAGCCCGTTCACCATGGTGGTGTGGCTGTCGGTGCCGACCAGCGTGTCGGGATAGGCCACGGTCTTGCCGGACTCGTCTGTGCTCCACACCACCTGCGCCAGATATTCGAGATTGACCTGGTGGCAGATGCCGGTCCCCGGCGGCACCACGCGGAAATTGTCGAACGCCTCCTGGCCCCATTTGAGGAAGGCATAGCGCTCGCCATTGCGCTCGAACTCGTGCTTGACATTCTCGCCGAAGGCCTTGGCCGTGCCGAAGACATCGACCATGACGGAGTGGTCGATCACCAGATCGACCGGCGAGAGCGGGTTGATGCGCGCGGGATCGCCGCCGAGCTTCGCCATCGCCTGGCGCATCGCCGCGAGATCCACCACCGCCGGAACGCCGGTGAAATCCTGCATCAGCACGCGCGCCGGACGGAAGGCGATCTCGCGCTCGGAGCGGCGCGTCTTCAGCCATTCCGCCACCGCCTTGATATCGTCGAGCGTCACCGTGCGGCCGTTCTCGAGCCGCACCAGATTCTCGAGCAGCACCTTCATCGAGAAAGGGAGCCGCGAGACGTCGCCCAGCCCCGCCGCCTGCGCCGCCGCTGCGAGGCTGAAATAATCGTAGTCCTTGCCCTCGACCTTGAGCGTGCGGCGGGCTTTCAGCGAATCATGGCCGGTGACGGACATGGACGGGGGCTCCTGGCAGGAGAGGCAGGCGGGTTTGGGCTGCTGCTACAGCTTCTCGCGACTGAGATCAAGAGACGCCCAGGCATGCCCAGCCCCCGGATTTCTCACACGGCTCAGCGGCGTTTATTGCCCGGAATTACCGGGCGCGCTGCGACGCATGATCTCGTTATAGAGCTGGTCCTCCTCGGCGCGCTGGCGTTGGCGCTGCTGCTGCACGGCAGGACCGAATTGCGCCTCCTCGCGCCGGTCGACCTCGCCGCGCCGCGGCTGCTGCTCGCGCACCGGGACGCCAGGCGCCGCGGCCGAGGCGGGCGGGCTCGAGGGCTCGGGCGGCGTCCCGGGCTGCGGCGTCTGGGCCGCAGCGGGAAAGGCGAAGAGCAGAGCCGATCCGACGATCGCGACCGGACGCATGAGCCGCCTCCCGCGAAGCACCGAGGACAGAGACTGGCGCCTAAGCCAACTCCGGCCGGGGCAAGGTGGTTCAAGCGAAACGGCAGGCCGCGACGATCAGGCGGAAGCTGCGCGACTCAGGATCGAACGGTCCTCGACCAGGATGCATCCGGTGGCCTCCACCCGGCACAGCACCGACGCCGCCGCAGCGTCGCGCGCGAGCATCTCGCGATACTGCTCGTAGGCGGCGAGGCTGGCGAAATCGATGAGCGCCAGCGCGTGGTTGGTGGGACCGGCGAATTTCGTCGGCAGGTAGTAGGCGGCGGCGAGCGCGCCGCAGCGGACCGCGTGCGCCGGCACTTCGCGCGCATAGGCGGCGAAGTCGGCGAGCTTGCCGGCATCGAGCGTATAGCGGATCGACAGGGTCAGCATCGGAGGTCTCCTTGGCGTTTGCGTCGCCTTTTCTAGCGCCGCCCGGCCCGTCGATGCTTCGTTGCCGGCCGAAGCCTGCATCGGAACGCTTGGGCGCACGACCCTTCGCATGTTAGGGTTATTTTGCGTGAGACTCTCTTCGGGAGAGACGTCATGGAGGACGCGGCATTCTGGCGCGAGCAGGGCGCCAAGTTCCGGCACAGGGCCGAAACCAGCGACGATGCCGCGCTCAAATCTGAGCTCGTCGAGCTGGCCGAGATCTGCGAAGAGGTCGCGGCCGAGATCGAGGATCGCGCCCCCGCCGGTTGAGCGAGCCGCTCGCGTCAGAAATCATCGTTTCGCCACGATTCCATCGAATTGGCGTCGCATTCCGAATGTCTTCTATTGGGGCGCGAGACGATATCGGCTCGTCTCCGTTCTTAGCAGCGGTCACTCCCCCGACCGCTTATCGTGACGGCCCCGGCTTCCTCCCCCCGCCGGGGCCGTCGTTTTTACGGGAAGCGCGCCGCCGGAAATGGCATCATCCGGCCCCCGCATGACCGTCCCCTCCTCCGATCCGGCGCCGCCCGCCGCTTTTTCCGGCCGTTCGCTCGCCTGCCGCCGGGGCGAGCGTCTGGTCTTCGCCGGGCTCGATTTCACCCTGCCGGCGGGTGGTGCGCTGGTGCTGACCGGGCCCAATGGCAGCGGCAAGTCGAGCCTGCTGCGGCTGATGGCCGGGCTCGGCCGGCCCGAGGCGGGCACTCTCGCCTGGGACGGGACACCCGTCCGGGAGGACAGCGCAGCCCATCGCGCCCGGCTCCATTTCGTCGGCCACCAGGATGCAATGAAGCCGGTGCTGACCGTCGCGGAAAGCCTGGCCTTCTGGGCGGGCATGCGCGGCGGGAACAGCGTGGCGGCGGGGCTCGCGCGCTTCCGCCTCACGCCGCTGGCCGATTGGCCATGCCGCTTGCTCTCGGCCGGACAGCGCCGGCGCCTGGCGCTCGCCCGTCTCATCGCGAGTCCGGCACCGCTCTGGCTGCTCGACGAGCCGCTGACCGGGCTCGACGCCGATGGTTTCGCCGATCTCGTTGCGGCGATCGGCGAGCATCGCGCCGAAGGCGGCCGGGTCGTGCTGTCGACGCACGCGCCGTTGCCGCTGGCGGGCGCGCAGGAGCTGTCGCTGGCGGCGTTTGCGCGGCGCGGCGCATGAGCGCCTTTCGCCTGCTGGTCGCGCGCGAATTGCGCCTTGCGCTGCGCCAAGGCGGGGACGCGGCGATGGTGGTAGGATTCTTCGTCCTCACCATCATCCTCTTTCCGTTCGGCGTCGGGCCCGAGCCGGAGCTGCTGGCGCGCATCGCCGCCGGCATCCTCTGGGTGACGGCGCTGCTCGCCGCGCTGCTGTCGCTGGAGCGGCTCTTTCAGGCGGATTGGGAGGATGGCAGCCTCGAGGCGCTGGCGCTCATGCCGCTGCCGCTCGAAGCGCAGGTGCTGGCGAAATGCCTGGCGCACTGGCTCGTCACCGGCTTGCCGCTGACGCTGGTGGCGCCGCTCCTCGGGCTATTGCTGCATCTCGACGCAGCGGGATATCCGGTGCTGCTGCTGGGCTTGCTGCTCGGGACGCCGAGCCTGAGCCTCATCGGCGCGATCGGCGCCGCGCTCAGCCTCGGCGCGCGGCGCGGCGGCGTGCTGTTGTCACTGCTCGTGCTGCCGCTCTATATCCCCATACTGATCTTCGGCGTCGCCGCGGTCGAGGCGAGCACCGGCGGTTTCACGGCGCGGCCGCATCTGCTGCTGCTGGGTGCATTTCTCGCCGGCGCATTGCCGCTCGCCCCGCTCGCAGCGGCGGCTGCGCTTCGCCAGGCGTTGGAATAGGCGACGCCTTGCAGCGAATTCACGGGGCTTGCCGGGCGGGTTGCGCTAGATCAAGGTGAGGCGCCCGGACGCCCGCTATAGTTGATATCTGATCTCGAGAGCATGCACCGCTTCGCCAATCCCGCCCGTTTCATGCGCCTCAGCGCCACGCTTATGCCTTGGTGTGCCTTGGGCGCGGCGCTCCTGATCGGGCTTGGCATCTACCTCGCCCTCTTCGTCGTCCCGCCCGATTACCAGCAGGGTGACGATGTGCGCATCATGTATGTGCATGTCCCCGCCGCGTGGATGGCGAGCTTCGTCTATGCGCTGATGGCGCTGGCGAGCGGCATCGCGATCATCTGGCGGCATCCGCTGGCCGACATCGCCGCGCAGAGCGCCGCGCCCGTGGGCGCCGGCTTCACGCTCGTCTGCCTGGTAACAGGGTCGCTCTGGGGCGAGCGCATGTGGGGCACCTGGTGGGTGTGGGATGCGCGCCTCACCTCGGTGCTGGTGCTGTTCTTCCTCTATCTCGGCTACATCGCGCTGGTGAACGCCTTCGACGAGCCGGGCCGCGGCGCCCGCGCCGGCGCGATCCTGGCGCTGGTCGGCGTCGTCAATCTGCCGATCATCAAATTCTCGGTCGATTGGTGGAACACGCTCCATCAGCCGGCAAGCGTGTTCCGCCTCGGCGGCCCGACCATCGCCGCCTCGATGCTGTGGCCGCTGCTGATCATGGCGCTGGGCTTCATGCTGTTCTTCGCCGCGCTGCTGATGCTTCGCATGCGCACGGCGCTCGTCGCCGCCAAGGTGCGGGCGCTGCGCATGGCCGAGGTCGAGCGCCACGCCGCCGGCGTGCTGACGCCGGGGCAACCGGCGCTGCCATGAGTCCGGCGGTGACGCAGTTTCTCGCCATGGGCGGCTATGCCGCCTATGTCTGGCCGGCTTACGGCGTCACGGTCCTGGTGCTCGGCGGCTTGCTGGCCTGGAGCCTGGGCGGCTATCGCCGGCGGCAGCGCGAACTCGAGCGGCTGCAGCGAGAGCCGAAGCCATGACGCGCAAACGCCGGCGTCTCATCGCGGTCCTCGCCGGTCTCGGCATGCTCGGTCTCGCCACCGGGCTGGTGCTGAGCGCCTTCAGCGACAATCTCGTTTTCTTTTACAGCCCGACCGAGCTCAAGACCCAGTCGGTGCCGCAAGGCCGCACCTTGCGCATCGGCGGCCTGGTCGAGAATGCAAGCCTCAAGCGCGAGGCCGACGGCAGGACGGTCGAATTCCGCGTGACCGACGGCAAGACCGACGTGCCGGTGACCTATCGCGGCGCGCTGCCCGATCTCTTCCGCGAGGGACAGGGGGTCGTCGTCGAAGGCAAGCTCGAGGGCTCGGGAATGCTCCGCGCCTCGGAGGTGCTCGCCAAGCATGACGAGCGCTACATGCCGCGCAACGTCGTCGAGGCGCTCAAGAAATCCGGACATTGGCAGGAAGGCGAGGCGGCGCAGCGATGATCGTCGAGATCGGCCATTACGCGCTCATCCTAGCGCTATGCTTGGCGGTGCTGCAATCGACCGTGCCGCTCTTTGGCGCGGCGCGGCGCAACATGGCCTGGATGACGCTGGCGCAGAGCACGGCGGTGACGCAGTTCGTGCTGATCGCCGTGGCATTCGGCGCTCTCATCAACGCCTATGTCACGTCCGATTTCTCGGTGGCGAACGTCTACGAGAACAGCAGCACGCTGAAGCCGCTGCTCTACAAGGTGACCGGCGTCTGGGGCAACCACGAGGGCTCGATGATCCTCTGGGTGTTCATCCTGTCGCTGTTCGGCGCTGCGGTGGCACTCTTCGGCGTCAACCTGCCGCCCGCCCTGCGCGCGCGCGTGCTGGCGGTGCAGGGCATGATCGGCACCGGCTTCCTGCTCTTCATCCTGCTCACCTCTGACCCGTTTCGCCGCCTGGTGCCGGCGCCGCTTCAGGGCGAGGGGCTCAATCCGGTGCTGCAGGATCCCGGCCTCGCCTTCCATCCGCCCTTTCTCTATCTGGGCTATGTCGGCTTCTCCATCGCCTTCTCGTTTGCCGTCGCGGCGCTGATCGAGGGCCGCGTCGATGCCGCCTGGGCGCGCTGGGTCAGGCCCTGGACGCTCGCCGCCTGGTGCACCCTCACCGTCGGCATCGCCATGGGCAGCTGGTGGTCCTACTACACGCTCGGCTGGGGTGGCTGGTGGTTCTGGGATCCGGTCGAGAACGCCTCCTTCATGCCCTGGCTGGTCGGCACGGCACTGCTGCATTCGGCAATCGTCGTCGAGAAGCGCGACGCGCTCAAAAGCTGGACCATCCTCCTCGCCATCATCACCTTCTCGCTGTCGCTGGTGGGGACATTCCTGGTGCGCTCCGGCGTGCTCACCTCGGTGCACGCCTTCGCCCTCAGCCCGGGGCGCGGCGATTTCATCCTGGCGCTGCTGCTCGTCGCCATCGGCGGCTCGCTCGGGCTCTATGCGTGGCGCGCGCCGCAGCTCAAGGGTGGCGGCATCTTCGCGCCGATCTCGCGCGAGGGCGCGCTGGTGCTCAACAACCTGCTGCTCTGCACCGGCTGCGCCACGGTCTTCCTCGGCACGCTCTACCCGCTCTTCTCCGAGGACCTCGGCGGGCCCAAGCTCTCGGTGGGCTTCCCCTTCTTCAACCGCACCTTCGTGCCGCTGATGGTGCCGATGCTGATGGCCGTCGCCGTCGGGCCGATGCTCGCCTGGAAGCGCGGCGACCTCCGGGGCGCGCTGCAGCGCCTCTGGCTCGCGGCGGCCGGAACGTTGCTCGCTCTCCTGGTCGCCTTCTATGTGACGCATGGCGGACCGGTGCTAGCGGTGCTCGGGCTCGGCCTCGCCGCCTGGGTCTTCCTCGGCGTCGTCATCGAATGGACCGATCGCATCCGCCTCGGCCGCACCCCGCTGGCCGAGACCTGGCGGCGCGCCCGCACCATGCCGCGCGCGGCGCACGGCATGACGCTGGCGCATCTGGGGCTTGCCATCACCGTTGCCGGAATCACCGCCTCGGCCTGGCAGCAGGAGCGCATCGACGTCGTGCACCCCGGCGGCGATCTCACCGTCGCCGGCTATGTCTTCCATCTCGACGACGTCAAGACGATCCCCAGTCCCGACTTCACTGCCGAGCGCGCCGACATCACCGTGCGCAAGGGAAATGACATCATCGCCGTCATGCATCCCGAGAAGCGCAGCTTCGCGCAGCAGGGCGCGACGACCAGCGTGACTGCGATCCACACCAACCTGCTGGCCGATCTCTATGCCGCGCTCGGCGACAGCGACGGGAAAGGCGGCTGGACGCTGCGCCTCTATTGGAAGCCGCTGGTGCCATGGATCTGGATCGGCGCGGTCTTCATGGCGGCAGGCGGCATTATCAGCCTCAGCGACCGGCGCTGGCGCGTCGGCATCGCCGCGCGCGCCCGCGCGCCGCGCGGCGCGCAGCCGGCGGAGTAGCGCCATGGCCCGGCGACTCCTCTATCTCCTGCCGGCGGCGCTCTTTGTCGTGCTCGCCGGCTATTTCGCCATCGCGCTGACCTCCGGACGCGACCCGTCGCTGCTGCCGTCGGCGCTGATCGACAAGCCGGCGCCCGATTTCACGCTCGCCGGATTCGATGGCAAGGAAGGGCTGAGCCGCAGCGCGCTTCAGGGCAAGGTGGCGGTGATCAATTTCTTCGCCTCCTGGTGCGTGCCCTGCCGCAGCGAGGAGCCGCTGCTGATGCGGCTTGCCGAAGAGGAGCATGTGCCGCTCTATGGCATCGCCTACAAGGACAAGCCGGAGAACGCGCGGCGGTATCTGGACCAGCTCGGCGATCCCTATCGCGGGGTCGGGCTCGACCAGAGCGGCACGACGGCGATCAATTTCGGCGTTTACGGCGTGCCGGAGACCTATCTCATCGACAAGCAGGGCCATATCCGCTTCCGCTTCGTCGGTCCGCTTACCGCCGAGGCGGTAGAACGCGAGCTGCTGCCGCGCATCCGAAAGCTGGAGGGGTCATGAGCCGGCTGGCGCTCATCGCGCTCTGCCTTCTGGCGCTCATGAGCGCGGCGCGCGCCGTCGAGCCGAGCGAGCGCCTTAGGGATCCCGCGCTCGAGGCGCGTGCGCGCGCCATCAGCCAGGAGCTGCGCTGCGTCGTCTGCCAGAACGAGACCATCGACGAGAGCGGCGCGGATATCGCGCATGATCTGCGCGTGCTGCTGCGCCAGCGCCTGCTCGCCGGCGACACCGACCAGCAGGCGATCAATTATATTGTCGCGCGCTACGGCCAGTTCGTGCTGCTGAAGCCGCGGTTCGAGCCGGCGACCTATGTGCTGTGGTTCGGGCCGCCGGTGCTGCTGGCGCTGGCGGCGCTGGCGATCGCCGTCAATCTGCGCCGGCGACGCAACCGCGGCGAAGCCGGGCCCGCGCCGCTCGATCCGGCCGAGCGCCAGCGCCTCGCCAAGCTGCTCGCGGAAGACGGCTGATGCTGCTCGCGATCGTGCTCGCCGCGATGACGATCCTCGTCGCGGTGACGGTCATCCTGCCGCTGGCGAAGGGAGCGAGACCGGCGCCCGAGCGCAGCCAGTTCGACCGCGCCGTCTATCGCGACCAGCTGCGCGAGCTGGAGCGCGACGCGGCGCGCGGCCTCATCGGCCCGCGCGAGGCGGCAACGGCCCGGCTCGAGATCGAGCGGCGCCTGCTCGCGGCCGAACCGCAGGTGGAGCCCGCCGCCGCCGCGCCGGGCAGCCCGGTGCTCGCCGTGACGCTCGCCTGCCTGCTTCCGGTCGCGGCCGCGCTGGCCTATCTCGCGCTCGGCTCGCCCGGCATCCCGGACCAGCCTTACGACGCGCGCGGGCCGGAGCGGGCGCTCGCCGCCGCCAACGGCCATACCGATCTGGAGAAGACCGCGGCGGCGCTGGCCGAGCGCGTCAAATCCACGCCCGACAACGACGAGGACTGGCTGCTGCTGGCGCGCACCGAGGCGGCGCTCGGCCATTGGCAGAAGAGCGCCGACGCCTATGGCGCGGCGATGCGGCTGACGCATGACCGGCCCGACATCGCGGCCTCCTATGGCGAGATGCTGGTGGCGGCGGCACAGGGCATCGTCACGCCGCGCGCCCACGATCTTTTCGCCGCTGCCGTAGAGCGCGACCCCGGCAACGTCCTGGCGCGCTATTACCTGGCGCTTGGCGCGGCGCAGGCAGGCGATGCCCAGGCCGCAATCGCCGGCTGGCAGAAGCTCGCGGCGGAGCAGCCGGCGCAATCGCCGCTGCGCCGCGAGCTGAAAGAGCGCATTGACGAGGCCGCGAAAGAAGGCGGCTTGCCCGCGCCGGAGCTGGCCGCCCCCGCGGCCGGGCCGAACACTGCGCAAATGGCCGCGGCGGCGAAGATGACGCCCGAGGCGCGCCAGCAGATGATCCGCGGCATGGTCGCGAAGCTCGCCGCTACACTTGAGGCGCAGCCTAACGATGTCGAGGGATGGCAGCGGCTCGGCCGCGCCTATGCCGTGCTCGGCGAGCATGACAAGGCGGCCGACGCCTACGACCGCGCCGCCCGCCTGCGGCCGAACGACCCCGCGATCCTGCTCGCCGAGGCCGAGGCGCTGATGCCCGACCACAAGCCCGAGACGCCGGTGCCCGATCGCGCGGTGACGCTGCTGCGGCGGGTCGAAGCGCTCGACGCGAAGCAGCCGGCCGCTCTCTGGTATCTCGGCCTTGCCGCGGCACAGAAGCGCAATTTCGCCGAGGCCAGCGAATACTGGCAGCGTCTGCTGCCGCTGCTGCCGCCCGCAGGCGAGCAGCATGACGCGGTGGCGGCGGCGATCGCCGCGCTCAAGGGAAAATAGCGCCGGCCGGGTGGGGTGGCGACTGCCTCATCCGGACTCGGCAAAAGCCGTCATCAACCCACGGTTGCTTGTCGCCGCGATTCGGGGTAGCGTCCGCCCGGCAACGAAAAAGTGTGAAAAATCATGCGACTGCCCGGCGCCGCCCCAGGCGCCGCCCGCTACGATTTCCGCGCCGATCCCGTGCTTCGCACCACGCTCGACTACTGGGAGCAGCGGCGCGGCGCGCGTGCGATGCCGCGTCGGCGCAACATCGACCCGGCGGAGCTGCGCCAAGTGCTGCCGCATGTGCAGATCACCGAAGTCATCGATGGCGGCGCCCGCTTCCGCTATCGCCTGGTCGGCACCGCGATCGTCGAGGCGTTCGGCGCCGAGTTCACCGGGAAGTATGTCGACGAGCTGGTCTCCGGCGAGCGCGACAGCTTCGTCCATGCCTGCTATCGCGCCGTGTGCGCCGCCCGCCGCCCCGCTTTCGTGCGCAGTAAGTACATCACGACCAAGAACGTCGATCTCACCGCCAACCGCGTGCTGGCGCCGCTGTCGGAGGACGGCGTCGAGGTCAATCAGATCCTCGGCGCGCTGACGTTCGAGTTCGCGCGGCCCTTCCCGACCAGCATCGGTCACAACGCGCAGATCGATCTTGCCGGGAGCTATTTCGAAATTCTCTGATGACCTGCCTGTTCTGCCGTTCTTGCCTGTCCCTGGGGACCAAGGCAGGGCTCGTGCATGCGATCGTCCCCGCACGGCGCGGAAGGGTGCCGGCCGCGCGTCACCCGGCGGCTTCTCGACCCAGGTCCATCACCCCGCTCGCGCTCGAGGCATTCGGGATGAGAGTGCGGGGTGACGCGCGTCACAACCCGCCCGGCGCCTGATTGCTAAATTGATTCCAGGAGAGCGTGTCATGGAAGACTTCGTGGGCTTGATGATGGCGGCGATTGCGGTGGGTACGGTGGTCGCGGCCTATGTCAGCGGCATCTAACCGGCGGAGGAGAAGATGGCCTGGAATTTAGCAGTCTGGCAGCTGGCCTTGCTCGCCGCCGTCTGCGCTGCCGATTTGGTGGTCTTCGTCGGGCTCTGTTTCGATGAGGTTCGCGGCTGGGGCTATCGCTCGCCTTGGACCTCGCGAAGGACGCGCGCGAGCGACCCCGCGTTTGCGGGCCTCACCCCGACGGAAGGGAACTCGGCGCAATGATCGATCTCGACACCGTCCTCTTCGACTACAGCGCGCATGCAAATCCGAAATCGAACGACGACCTCAAGCGCTACCTGAAGCGGCATCCCGAGTACCGCGAGGACATCATCGAATTCACGGCGACCTGGCGTGCGCTGTCGATTCTCGACACGATCCTGCCGCCGCCTCAGCACGACCCGGCCGTCGACCGCGAGATCCTGCGCCGTGCGACGGCCCAGGCTGGCGCTCTCATGCGGCGTATGCGGCGTAGCCGCGTGCGAGCGGTGTAACCTCGCGGGATGGACGGTGCATCGCCGACGAAGCGATGCACGCAGAGCTGACCGGGGCGCGTCGCGCCGCATTCGCGCGAGGCGGCGCTCAGCCGCCGGCGGATCCGCGCTTCGCCATCTCCTCGGCGATGAGCTCCTTCTTCGACAGCTTGCCGACCGGCGTCTTGGGCAGGCTCGGACGGAACTCGACGGCGGCGGGCATTTCGTATTTGGCAAGCTTGTCGGCGAGGAAGGCCTTGAGCTCGTCGAGGGTGAATTCGCCGGCGCCGGGCCGAAGCGCGATGAATGCTTTTGCCGCCTGGCCGCGATAGGCATCCGGCACGCCGATCACCGTCACCTCGGCGACGGAAGGATGCTCGTAGATCGCTTCCTCGATGTTGCGCGGAAAGACGTTGAAGCCGCCGGAAAGGATCATGTCCTTCTTGCGGTCGACCAGCGTCACATAGCCGTCGCGGTCCATGAAGCCGATATCCCCGGTATGGAAGCGGCCGCCGCGAAACGCCTCGGCCGTGGCTTCGGGCTTCTTCCAATAGCCCTTCATCACCGAAGGACCACGGAAGCAGATCTCGCCCTTCTCGCCCGGCGGCAAGAGCGTCATGCCGGTCTCGATATCGACCACCTCGATGATGGTCTGCGGCGCCGGCAGCCCCACAGTGCCGGCGCGCGGATCGGCGCCGAACACCTGCATGGTGCCGAGCGGCGCCGTCTCGGTGAGGCCGTAGCCTTCGGCCGGCGTGAGCCCGGTCAGCTGCTTGAAGCGCTGCAGCACCTCGCCGGGCAGCGGCGCCCCGCCCGAGGCGCAGATGGTGAGCGAGGAGAGGTCGAACTCCTTGATCTTGGGATGGCCGACCAGCGCCGCATACATCGTCGGCACGCCGGCGAAGATCGTGATCTTCTTGCGCGCGATATCCTGCAGCACGCGCTCGGCGTCGAAGCGGATATGCATGACCATCTCGGTGCCGGTGGCGATCGACAGCAGCAGGATGAAGGAGAGGCCGAAGATGTGGAAGAGCGGCAGCACCACCAGCGTCTTGTCGGCGCCGCTCTGCATCGCCGAACCGACCCAGCGGTTGCGCGCATTGACCACCGCGCAGAAATTCGCGTGGGTGAGCATCGCTCCCTTGGGGTCGCCGGTGGTGCCGCCGGTGTATTGCAGCACCGCCACCTCCTCCTCGAGCGCACCGTGCGGGTGACGGACATAGGCGCCGTCATTGTCGATGAGCGCCGCGAAATCGATCTCGCGGCCCGGCCCGGCGATGCGCTCCGCCGCAGGACCGAACACCGCGCGCACCGCCGGCGCCGGCAGGAAATCCTCGAGCGCGCAGACCACGACGGTCTCGAGCCGCGCCGTCCCTTTGAGCGCCGCGATCTGCGGATAAAGCATCGGCAGGCCGAGCGTCACCATGATGCGAGCCTCGCTGTCGGCGAGCTGATAGGCGAGCTCGCGCGGCGCGGCGAGCGGGCTGAAATCGACCACCCGCCCGCCCGCCATCAGCACGGCAAAGAATGAGACCACGTAATGCGGCGTGTTGGGGAGATGGAGCCCCACATGAACGCTCGGACCGACGCCGAGCGCCTGCAGGCCCTTGGCCGCGCGTGCCGCCAGACGGTGCAGCTCGGCAAAGCTCAGGCGGCGATCATAAAAATCGATGGCGACGCGCTCGCCCCACTGTGACGCCGCGGTCTCGAGCAGGCTTTCGACCGGAACCGGGCCCGGCAGGCTCTCGCCCCAGTGGATCCCCGCGGGGTAGGATCGCTCCCAGACATGCGCCATCGCCGACCTCCCCTGGCGCGGCCGTTAGGTGCCGCCGCCTAATTGAGATCGTTATACGCGCGGTCCCGGTTTGCTGCCACCCCCTGCTCGTCCAGACGAGACGACAGCCCCGAGTCAGGGACCGCAACCCTGGGGTCGCCGGTAAAGGCAGAGCTTGGTCCGCCCCGGAAGGCCTGCATCCCAGCAGGCTCGCCGCTGATAGGCTGATCCGGGCGGCGGTGATTGCGGGTAGGCCAGGACGTAATTGAAGCGCGGCTGGGATCGCCAGAAATCGGCATCATTCTGCACGTCGAGGACGGGTATTGGCCTGTGAAGGTACGTGTAACCACCGGTGTCGGCCCAACCCCAACCGATCTTCCACAGGCCGACGCCACACGCGCTGTCGCTGTGCGAAAGCTCGAGAAATGCTTCGATAAATCCGCTGCGCCGAGTCCAATTCGGGCGAAACGAGTTCGAGGTGGCTGCTGCCGTCGATGCCCCGAGCCACAAGATCGCCAGAAGGGTGGCTGCCGCCCAAGGCGACCGGGCGGATCGCGACGCGCTAAGCCAGAGCGCGACTTCGGCCAATCCTATTGAGCCGTCGACAATGGCGCAAAGAACCGCCGGAAAAATGAAGCGATACTCTTTGTGCGGCACGAGGCTGTGGGACAGCACGATGGCAGCGGCCATCGCCAGGAAAACAGGTCGCTTCCAAGCGCCAACCAGGATCATGAGGGCAACAAACGGTAGACCCCATGACCAGTAATCGATCAGCCACGCAACATAGGAATACCATGGGAGGACGCCATAAAGAGACGCCCGGCCTTCCACGACGTTGGTCCGGAAATACGCGATATACGATTCGAAAGGCGCTCCCCATGTGGCCCAGTCGAGCAGGCCCGCGGCGATGGCCGCCGCGAGGACGCCTGTTGCGACAGGGATCCAGCGTGCTTTCCAGGCGAAGCGGCAATGCCAGATCGCTGCCAGCAGGATGGCGGGCACCAAGTGAGGCCGCACTGCCCCTGCCAAGCCAAAGATAACCCCGCTGAAGACCAGGCGCGCGCTGCTGGCTCGGACTTCCGGGCGAGACAGGAACACCGCGAGCACGAGAAGATTCCCGGAGACGACCTCGGCAAGTGGCTTTGGCCCGAAGTAGATCAAGTCCGCCCAAGTGGCGCAGCCAAGTCCGGCAAGCGTGCCCATCCATATTTTGCCGTGCCGTTCGTAAGACAGCAGGAACGCGCAGATCACGGGCGCTGCCGATAAGAGGCTGAGCGCTACGGCGATGGACCACACGTAGCCCTGCGGCGCGCCGAAAAGCGCGCCGCCCAGCCACATCGGGCCGGCGATAAGCCCAGGCAGGATCCAGGACCGAACCCCTTGGACGAACTCCCAGGGTACGAAGCCAATGCCGTAGATCAGTCGATGGGCTTGCTCGACGCTCTGAAAGATCTCGTCTGGATGATGGATGTTGGGAAGCGCGACTGCGCTGGCCACGCGCAGCGACACCGCCAGCAAGCCCACGAGGCCGAGACAGGCCGCGAGGCGCGCGCCCGGTGTTTTCGCCCAGGTCACGGCTCGGGCCGAGGCCGGAGCACAAAGATGAAATGGAACCCGTCGGAAATGCGCGTCACGATTTGACGATGTCCAGAAAGTGGCGGGCGATCGTCGCGGAGGAGAAATGCTCCCGAATGTGATCACCGATGCGCTTGCCGCGCGCCCGTGCCGCAGGCGGATCGCTCAGGATCGCGCGCATGAGACGTGCGGCGTGCGCGATATCGGGCTCGGCCCATCTTTGATCGGTGGTATAGGACGTTTCAATCTTCGCCGCCCGCACCGGCGTCATGCGGCAGTCGACGAAATAGGGATCCTCCGGCGGCAGGTATTCGAGGGGCGCTCCAGTGGCTTCGACGATGACCGGCTTGCCCCACCAGGCGGCTTCATAGATGCCGAAACCCCAGCCCTCGCCGCGGGATAATGACACATAGCAATCGCCGCGTCCGTGCAGCGCGGCGATTTCCGCATCGCCCAGATATCTGTCGATGACGATCACGGCAGCGCGATCGGTGCCGGACAAGATGGATTTGAGCGCGTCGCGAGAGCGCTGATGGCGTCCGCGAAATCCGTTCCGCCAATGCCGCGTGGGGGGACGCGTGCGATCGTCCGGCTCCGTTTTCAGGACGAAAACCACCGGATCGTCCCGGGTGAACGCGCTCAGAAAAGCGTTGAGCGCCAGCCAAGGGGCCTTGCGCTCCGTCCAGCTGCCAATGGCATAGAAGACGAATTTTTCTTCAAGGTCAGCCAATTCGGGAAGCCGGACGGGGTTCTCGTTCGGCACCTTGCCTTCGAATTGCGAGACGTGCGGGAGCACTTCGATCCGTGTCGTCACTCCGCTGGCGCGAAAGACCGACTTGTTCCATTCGGTGGGTACGATCACGCCGTCCATGTCGTTCAGCAAAGCCGGCCACTGCGCCGGCAACCGGTCGGTCTCCCAGACCGTATGGCCCCAGATGGGCGGATGCCGGCCGAAAGCGGCGCGATGGCGCGCGCGCCAGAGAGGATAATATTCGGGTACCGTATGAACCACGCAGGCACAGCATGGTCGCGGCGATGCCGCAGCCGTCTGGACGTTTCGTTCGTGTTTCCAATGATTGGGCGTCCAGACCACGTCTTGCCCAAGCTCGCGTACCGCTCGAACGAGGTTCCGCGCCGCGATGGTGTAGCCCGTCGCCGTGTCCGCCTCGACCCCGACGTAGTTTAACGGATCCGCCATCGCGCCTTGAAAACCGAATCGGGGGCCGGCGTTTCTAGCCGGAGGAAGAATCTCCGGTGCGGCTCTTTGCTTCCCGGTCGAGCAGCGCGCAGAGATCGCGCCAACCGTAGCCCACCGCCTCGACCGGCGCGCCACCGAGCGGGATCGACCGCTGGAGCGCGAGCTTGCCGCCGAGCCGCTCATAGAAGAAGCGTGCCGGATTGGCGCGCACCACCCAAATCAGCGCCGAGCGATGGCCGCAATGGACGAGCCGCGCGAAGAGCGCGAGCAGCAACTGCCGGCCGAGCCCTCTCCCCTGCGACTCGGAAGCGACATAGAGCGTATAGACCTCGCCGGCGAAGCCGAAGCCGGGCTCGCGCTGCGGTCCGCAATTGCCGAAGCCCAGGATGGATGACGAGCCGGCCGCGCCGGCCTCGGCGACGTAGACATCACCCGGCCGATGGCGCAGGAAACCCGCCCAGGACGCGGTCTGGCGCTGCTCGGACATGCCGAGCAAGACGCGGTCGGGCAGCATCCCGGCATAGGTCGAGCGCCAGGTCTCCACCTCGATCCGCGCGACTGCGCGCGCGTCACCGAGCCGCGCCTGCCTGACCCTGCTCATCCCGTCTTCCGCCACGGCAGCCATCATAATATGCCGGGCTCGAAGTTTCGACCGCGGCGGTGCCGCAGGACGGCGGTATCGGGCAAGCGATCTCGCCGGTCACCGCGCCGGCACAACCTGCCACGGTACCGGACAGGTCGCGACGTAGGGGTAATAGGCGCGCGACGGCGGACAGTAATACCAAGCCGGCGCACCGGGCGCGGCGTAAGGTGGGGTATAGGGATCGGGATAGGGATAGACCGCGCTCGGATAGTAGTACCACTCCGGTCCCACCATCCACCACCAGCCGAGCCGCCCCCCGTGCCAGCCGTGATACCAGTGGCCGCCGCGCCAGCGGGCGAAGTCATGGTCGTGGAAATGCTGGATATCGTGGTCGTGCCATCCGCCACCACCGCCATGCCAGTCACCACCGCCATGCCAGTCATGGTCATGCGGATCGGCCATAGCCGGCGCCGCCACCGCAAGCGCTAGCGCTGCCGCAAGCACGACGCCAAGCCCTCGACGCAACATGCTTACCTCCAGTCGTGATGGTGCCAGCCGCCACCGAAGCCGAAGCCCAGGCCGACGGAAACCGGCGGACCATAGTAATAGGGTGCGGCATAGCCCGGCGCATAATAGCCATAGACCGGCGCGGGCGGCGGGGGCGGCGCGGCATAGACGCAGCCGCCCAAAGCGGCAAGCGCAGACGCGAGGACAGCCCAACGGAGAACTCGACCCATCTCCTCACCTCCAGCGGTTCGAGAATGGTCACTCCCGTAATAAGGCTGTCCGGGTCCTTCCATCCCCGGAGATGAATCATCTGTAATGTGGTGCGACCGCCGGTCGCATCACCTCCCCGAAGCGCTACTACTGCGCGAGAGCACGCGTTCAGCGGGTGGTCACCACCACTTTGCCGGTCGAGCGCCGCGTCTTCAGCAGCTCCAGCGCCTCGCCGATGCGCGCCAGCGGCACGCGGTGCGAGACATGCGGCTTGAGCTTGCCTTCCTCGAACCAGCGGAAGAGCTGTCCGTAGGAATCGGTAACGAGCTGCGGCTTGTAGCGGCGGTAGGAGCCCCAGAAGAAACCGATGACGTCGATGTTCTTGACCAGGACAAGATTGGCCGGGATCTGCTGGATGCGGCCGGCGGCGAAGCCGATGACGATGATGCGGCCCTCCCAGGCGATCGAGCGCAGGCTCTGATCGAAGGCATCGCCGCCGACGGGATCGTAGACCACATCGACGCCGCTCCCGCCGGTGATCGCCTTCACCCGCTCGCGCAGATCGTCCTTGGTGTAGTCGATGAGGTGATCGGCGCCGGCACGCGCCGCCACGGCGAGCTTCTCCGCTCCTCCGGCCGCGGCGATGACGCGCGCGCCCATCGCCTTGGCGATCTCGACCGCGGTGAGCCCGACGCCGCCCGACGCGCCGAGGACGAGCACCGTCTCGCCCGGCTTGAGCCGCGCGCGCCAGGCGAAGGCGCCGTGCGAGGTGCTGTAGGCCACGGGGAATCCGGCGGCCGTGGCGAAGTCCATGCTGTCCGGGATGCGGTGGACGATGTCGGCCTCGGCCACCACCTCTTCGGCGAAGCCGCCGCGACCCACCGAGGCGAGCACGCGGTCGCCGGGCTTCAGATGCGTGACGCCGGGCGCCACCTCGCGCACGATGCCGCCGACCTCCATGCCGGGAATGAAGGGCAGCGGCGGCCGGTCCTGATATTGGCCGGCGATGAGCAGGATGTCGGCGAAATTGACGCCGGCGGCGTGGATTTCGATGCGCACCGCGCCGTCGCCGAGCGGCGGCGCGGGCACCTCCTCGACGACCAGCTTCTCCGGTCCGCCAAGCTCTCTGCACAGCGCCGCCCGCATGCTGCCCTCCTTCTCGTCGGCTGAGCTTTAGCCAGTTTTCAGCTTTGCGTCATCTGCGCGCGGCGACATGCGAAGCGTGCTTGGCGCGCGCCGTCTCTTTGGTTATGGTTGCGGCATGCAACGTTTCGTGCCTTCGCTCGCCGCGCTTCTCGCCCTCCCCATCGTCGCCGCTGCCGCAACCCCGCCGCCGGCCGTGCACAACCCGGCCAAACATACGGCGCAGGCGCAGAGCATCAACAAGCTCGGCGGCGCGCAGGGCTGGGAAGCCTATGTCGACGCCGCGCATGGCGCGAAGATCTGCTATCTCATCGGCAAGCCGGGCAAGAGCGAGCCGGCAAAGATCAAGCGCGGCCCGGTCTTCGCCAGCGTCACGCACCGCCCGGCGGAAAAGCGCTTCAACGAAGTGAGCTTCACCTCGGGATATCTGTTCAAGGACGGCTCCGATGCGGAGCTGTCGATCGACGGCAAGAAGTTCTCGCTCTTCACCAACAAGGACGGCGCCTGGACCCGCGACGCGGCGACCGACAAGGCGGTGGTCGAGGCGCTCGCCAAGGGCAAGCAGGCGACCATCAAGGGAACTTCGGCGCGCGGCACCGCCACCACCGACACCTATTCGCTCGCGGGCTTCTCCAAGGCGCTCGAGGACGTCGACAAGGCCTGCGGCGTCAAGCGCTAGGAGCCTTCGAACACCCGCCGCAGCAGCGCCGCGCATTGAGCGATGGCGCGGTCGGCGGCGGTGATCGCGCCGCCCATGGTGAAGAAGCCGTGGATCATCCCGGGATAGAGGTGAAACTCCGCCTCGTTGCCGGCCTCCCTGAGCGCCAGCGCGTAATCGCGGCTCTCGTCGCGCAGCGGATCGCACTCGCCGACGATGACGAGAGCGGGCGGCAGCCGGCGATGGTCCGCCGCCAGGATCGGCGAGGCGCGCCAGTCGCCGTGCGCGCGCTCGGGCAGGTAATTGCCGCCGAACCAGGCCATCGATTCCCGCGTCAGCAGGAAGCCTTCGGCATAATCCTCGTGCGACTGCCGCACGCGGCTGAAATCGGTCGCCGGATAGATCAGCAGCTGCGCCTTGAGGTCGATGCCGGCGTCGCGCGCCATCAGCGTCGTCACCGCCGCGAGATTGCCGCCGGCGCTGTCGCCGCCGACGGCAATGCGGCGGGAATCGAGACCGAACCGTCCTCCCTCTTCGGCGATATGGCTGAGCGCCGCGAAGCAATCCTCGACGGCGGCCGGAAACGGGTTTTCCGGCGCCAGCCGGTAATCGACCGCCAGCACGGCCGAGCCCGCTTCGCTGGCGAGCTGGCGGCAGGCGCCGTCATGCGTATCGAGATCGCCGATGCACCAGCCGCCGCCATGGAAATAGGCCAGCACCGGTAGAGCCTTGCCCGCCTCCCTCGGACGATAGAGCCGGGCGCTGACCGCCCCGCCCGGCGCCGGGAGGGCGAGATCGGTCGCCGTCACCGGCCACTCGCCTGGCTTGCGCCTGCGTCGGCAGAGCTCCTGATACTGCGCCCGCGCCTGGAGCGGCGTGATCTCGCTATAGGGAATGCGCCCCGCCTGCGCGATCATGTCGAGCAGCGCCCTGGCTTGGCGGTCGAGAGCGACGGTCGCGGGGTCGAGGGCCATGGCTGCCATGCCGAAGGGTGGGGCCGTCCGCGAGCTTGCAGGGAGGACCGGCGCGACGCAACCGGAAAGCGCCGCCGAGCTTTTCCTTTGCGCCCGCCGCCCCCCACTCCTATATCTTGCGCCGTCATGGACCGTCCCCCGGAACCGGCTGAAAGCCGCAAGGACCTCGTCGGGTTGTCGCGCGGAGCGCTCGCCGCCGAGATGGCGGCGATCGGCGCCGAGCCCTTCCGTGCGCGCCAGCTCTGGCACTGGATCTATAATCGCGGCGTCACCGACATCGCGCAGATGACGACGCTGTCGAAGGCGTTCCGGGCCGAACTCGCGCAGCGCTGCGTGGTGGGCCGGCCGGGCGTCGCCCGCGCGCTCACCTCGACCGACGGCACGCGCAAATGGCTGCTGCGCTTCGCCGATGGCCAGGAAGCCGAATGCGTCCACATTCCCGAGGAGGATCGCGGCACGCTCTGCGTCTCGTCGCAGGTCGGCTGCACCCTCACCTGCAAGTTCTGCCACACCGGCACGCAGCGACTGGTGCGCAATCTCACGGCGGCCGAGATCGTCGGCCAGGTGATGCTGGCGCGCGACGCGCTCGGCGAATGGCCGACGCCGCAGGACGACCGCCAGCTCACCAATATCGTGCTCATGGGCATGGGGGAGCCGCTCTACAACTACGACAACGTCGCCGAAGCGCTGAAGATCGTCATGGACCATGAGGGTCTGTCGCTGTCGCGGCGGAAGATCACCCTCTCGACTTCCGGTGTCGTGCCGATGATCGCCCGCTGCGGCGAGGAGCTCGGCGTCAATCTCGCGATCTCGCTGCATGCGGTCACCGATGAGCTGCGCGACGTGCTGGTGCCGATCAACCGGAAATATCCGCTGGCGGAGCTGATCGAGGCGTGCCGGACCTATCCCGGCGCAAGCAACGCGCGCCGCATCACCTTCGAATACGTCATGCTGAAGGGCGTCAATGACAGCCCGGCCGAAGCGCGCGCGCTGGTGCGGCTGCTTGCCGGCATCCCCGCCAAGGTCAATCTGATCCCGTTCAATCCGTGGCCCGGCGCACCCTATGAGCGCTCCAGCGCCGCGGCGATCAAGGAATTCGCGGATATCGTCAATGCCGCGGGATATTCTTCGCCGGTTCGGACGCCGCGCGGCGAGGATATCATGGCCGCCTGCGGCCAGCTCAAATCCGACAGTGTCCGCAAGCGCCGCAGCGAGCGAGCGGCCGCCGTCGAGCTCTCGTAGCTGGCGAGCGCCGCATCGCGTCGGCGGAGTGTGGCTGCAGCTCCAGCAAGCGTCGTTCAACAGGCTCAGGATGAGGAAGTTTCTTCGCGGCCCGGGTTAAGGCCACGCTCGATGAGCCTGTCGACGGACGCACTCTCATCCTGCAGCGGCGCGCTCAACGAAAAAATTTAATCGCGGCGTCATTGCCACCTTGGCGAGATCGCCCAGGATTACTGCGACCGCGCGGCGCGCCGCCGGGCGGACAGTGATGGGAGGTCCGACATGCGTTCGAAGATGCTGCATAGCGCCTCGTGCCTGCTGCTCGCCGCGCCGCTGCTGCTCGCAGCCTGCGCCAGCAAGCCCGAAACCTCCGAGGCCTCGTCGGCGATGACTACCGCCAATGAAAGCAAGGCTCAATCCGACAAAGCTCTGCAGGTGGCGCAGCAGGCGCTGCAGACCGCTCAGCAGGCGCAGCAACAGGCACAAGCCGCCGATCAGCGGGCGGGCATGATGTATAATCGCAGCCTCAAGAAGTCGCCGTGACGCGATGAGCGGAGCCGCCATCGTCGCACCAACGCGATGGCGGCTGCGCCTGGCGGCGGCGCTTCTTCTCGCCGGCGCGTGCACCGCGCAAGCGGCGGAATTTCCGCTGCCGCCGGGAGGGACGGCGATCGGCGCGATCGAAACCGCGACGGTGCAGGGCGACGAGACGCTGCTCGACCTCGCGCAGCGCTTCGATATCGGCTATGCGGAAATGATCGCCGCCAATCCCGGCGTCGATCCGTGGCTGCCTGGCGCCGGACGGAAGGTCGTCCTGCCGCTGCGTTTCCTGCTGCCGCCGGGCCCCCGTCGCGGCATCGTGGTCAACCTCGCCGAACGGCGCCTCTTCTATTTCCCACCGCGCGGCGGCACGGTCGAAACCTATCCGGTCGGCGTCGCGGTCGACGGACTCGATTCGCCGCTGCGCACGACGCGGGTCACCGCCAAGGAAACCGACCCGGTCTGGTATCCGCCACGCTCCATCCTGGCGCGAGAGCCCGGACTGCCGCGCGCGGTGATGCCCGGCCCCGACAATCCGCTCGGCCATTACGCGCTTCGTCTCGGCTGGCCCGGTTATCTCATCCATGGCACCCACCAGCCCGACGGGGTCGGCCGCAATGTCAGCCATGGCTGCCTTCACCTCTATCCCGAGGACATCGCGCGGCTCTATCGCGAGGTCGCTGTCGGAACGCCGGTTCGGGTGATGAGCGAGGCGACGCTGGTGCAATGGGTGGACGGGGCGCTCTTCCTCGAGGTCCACCCCAGCAAGCAGCAGACGGACGCGATCGACGTCGGTGAGACGATGCCGATAGAGCCGCCGGCCGATCTCGTCCAGCACATCGTGGCCGCTGCCGGCGGTCATATCGGCCGCATCGACTGGGCGGCCGTCGAGCGCGCCGCGCGGGAGCGCGACGGCATGCCGGTCGAGATCATTCCGCCGGCAACAATCGCAGGAAACTGAAGGCGGGCGGCCCGGCTCGGTGCCGGGCCGCCCCTTTCGTTACTTCGACGCCACCTTGATGACGCCGCCGAAGCGCACCCAGGTCGTGCCGTCGAACTTGGCGAGCTGCTCCTCCTTGATCGGATACCAGTCGGTCGCGCTGGTATTGATCGTGATGCCCGGCAGCAGCATCGGCAGCGACAGGTGCAGATTGGCGGCCTGCTTCATGACGTTCTCGCGCGTGAGATTGTCACCGCACTGCTTCAGCACCTGCACCATGGTCTCGGCTTCGCTGTAGCCGAAGACGTTGAAGATGTCCTTCTTGTCGCCGGAGGGATAGTACTTGTCCATCCAGGCGAGCCATTGCTTGTTGCCCTTATCGTTCTTGAAGGCGGGATCGGTCGGATCCTTCAGGTATTCGACCGTGAGAAGACCCTTCGAGGCGTCGAGGCCCGCCGGCTTCAGCACCGCGCCCACCGAGTTCGAGACCGAATTCAGGAAATGCGTCGGGTGCCAGCCGATGTCATGCGCCTTGCGGATCGCCTGCGCCGCGAATTTCGGCGTCGTGACGTTGAAGAAGACATTGGCGCCGGAAGCCTGCAGGCTGATGATCTGCGATTCGACGCTGGGATCGGTGGTCTCGTAGCTGACTTGCTTGACGATCATCGTCTTGGCCTTGCCGCCAAGACCATCCACCATGCCCTTGACGTAGTCTTTGCCGTAATCGTCATCCTGGTAGAGGATGCCGATCTTGGCATTGGGCATGTGCTGGAGAATGTATTTGGCGTAGATGTGGCCTTCGGTCTGGTAGGTCGGCTGCCAGCCCATCGACCACGGGAAGTTCTGCGGGTCGCCCCATTTGGTGGCGCCGCTGGCGATGAAGATGTGCGGCACCTTCTTCTGGTTCAGATATTTGTGGATCGCCGTGTCGGTCGGCGTGCCGAGCGAGCTGAAATCGGCGAGGATGTTGTCCTGTTCGATGAGACGGCGCGTTTGTTCCACCGTCTTGGGCGGGCTGTAGCCGTCATCGAGGGTGAGGAACTTGATCTTGCGTCCGTTGACGCCGCCCTGCGCGTTGATCATGTCGAAATAGGCAGCCTCGGCCTTGCCGATCGTGCCGTAGGCGGAAGCGGGGCCGCTATAGGCCATGGTCTGGCCGAGGACGATTTCAGTATCGCTGGCCCCGGGCCCGTATTTTTTCTGGGCCATGGCCGGCGACACCAGGAGCGCACCGCAGGCTGCGGCAGCTCCGAAAGCGAGTAAGCTGGTCTTCATGTGAACCTCCCTGTTCTTGTCCTCGGCCGGACGTTGCCGGCCAATGGATCTCTTGTTGACGGCGGATATTGCCCGCCATGGGCATTTTCTTGTTCTGCGCCCTCGACACCGAGCATGGCAAAGCCCGGGTCGGACGCCGCATGACAAAAAATTCATCCGAGCGCATGAGCCGCCCGTTCGGAGCCGTCTGCGCCCGCGCAGCAGGCCATACGGAATTTCTGATCCTGCTACCGACAGGAGCGATGGTCCTACGGACCACTAGCGGCGTCAACGACATTGCGGCGCTCGCCGCGCCTAGAGGATGTCGAGAACCGCCTCGGGCGGGCGGCCGAGAGCGGCCTTGTCGCCATTGACGACGATCGGCCGCTCGATGACCACCGGATGCGCGGCCATGCCGGCAATCAGCTCAGCATCGGAAAGCCGGGGCTTATCGAGCCCCGCTGCTGTCGCTTCCTTGGCGCGCAGCAGCGCGCGCGGCGGCTTGCCGAGCAGCTTCAGCAGCCGTTTCAGCTCCGCCTGGTCCGGCGGGGTTTTCAGGTATTCGGTGATCCGCGGCCGCACGCCGCGTGCCTCGAGCAGCGCCAGCGTCGCCCGCGATTTCGCGCAGCGCGGATTGTGATAGATGACCACCATCGGGCCGACCTCCGACGATTGCGCAAGGCTAGCCGGCCGCCGCGTCTCTTTCAAATCGCAGACTGCTGGTCTTTGCAATTATTAATAGACTGTACTGCAGCCCGGAGCGACGGCGCATGACCCTGTAAGAAATCCAGGCTAACCTCAGGAGCTTCATGCGGCTCTGCTTCATCGGCGACAGCTTCGTCAACGGCACCGGCGACCCGACTGGCCTCGGTTGGGTCGGGCGCGTCACCGCTGCGGCGCGCCGGCGCGGGCACGACCTCACCGTCTACAATCTCGGCATCCGGCGCGACACCAGCGCCGACATCGCCGCACGCTGGCAGGCGGAGACCGTACCGCGGCTGCCGCCCGAATTCGACGGCAGGCTCGTCTTCTCCTTCGGCGCCAATGACTGCGTCCTCGAAAACGGCGCGCCGCGCATCACGCCCGAGCGCTCGCTCGAGAATGCCGGCGCGATCCTCGGCACGGCCGGCATGCGCCATCCGACGCTGATGCTGGGACCGGTGCCGCTGCCGCTGCTCGCCGGCGCCGATGCGGGCATTGCCGCGCTGTCGCGCGATCTGGCGGCGCTCGCCGCTGGGCTTGCCATTCCCTATTTCGATCTGTTCACGCCGCTTATGGCGATCGGTCTCTGGCAGCGCGAAGTGACCCTCGGCGACGGCGCTCATCCCGGCGCCGCCGGCTACGCGCTCATCGCCGAGCTCGTCGAGGGCTGGGCGGCCTGGCGCGCCTGGCTCCCCTGAGGGGGCCGGCTTATCGCCAATCGTCGAGCACGAAGAGCCCGGGCCGGCTATAGCCGGGCTGGTTCGACCGATGCATCGCGACACCCTGGATCTCAGTGCGGAAGCCGCGCTGGAGCATGTGGCGATAGGCTTCCTCGCGCGCCAGATTGACGCCGGCCAGCAGCCTCGGCATGCCGACCGCGACGGCGAGATCGCCGCAGGCGTCGAGGAGCGATGCGAAGCGCTGCTCGGCACCTGTCCCGGGCCGCACCGCGCCGAACTTGACGAAGAGAGAGCCCGCGCCGGCCTCGCTTTCGGGCCCCCAATGGCAGAGCGCGACACCGGCGAGCCGGCTCCCGCTCTCCCGGAGCAGCAGCGTGTCGCCGAGCCGGCGCGCGGCGATGGTGCGCATCTCGGCGGCGACGTCGAGACCTTCGTAGATCTCGTCCGTCACGGCGCGGATCGCGACCTCCGTCTCGCGGCGTTGCGCCTCGGAAAACCCGCCATAGCGCGACCAGCGCTGCTCCGATCCCGCCCGTGCGGGCGCCGCCATCACCGCGGTGAGAAAGCGCGGGTAGAAGCCGAATTTCCCGTAGGTCCGGACATGCTTGGCGCTGTGCGGGAAGGTGAAGAGCCCGGCCTGCGTCACTCCCCACGCGTCGAAGGCCTCGCAGGCGGCGGCGACAAGGCGCTGACCGAGACCGCGGTCCCAGAGATCTGGCCGGATGATGAGCGGCCCGAAGAAGCCGACGCTGCCCCAGCGCGTGGCGAAATTCGAGCCGACCAGCGTGCCTCCTTGCTCGGCGGCGAAGCTGGCCGTGTGCTCGGCGCCGAACCGGCCATAGGCGTAATCGAGATCCGCCAGGAAGCGTTCCGGATCCGGCGCGCCGACAAAGGTCCCGAAGGCGAGGCGGATGATGCGCTGCGCCTCCGGCAGATCACGCTCGGCGAGCGGACGTATATCGGCCATGGGGATTCCCCTCCGCGGCGCGCGCCGCGCCCAAGGCGCCGCGAACGCTAGCCCCTTACCGCGCGCCGCTTCGGCGGCGCCTCATGCGCCGCTTCCTGCGCGCGGGCAATGTCGGTGAGGTAGGGGCGATAGAGCGCGAAAAGCTGCTTCACGCCGGCATGCAGATCGGCCTCGGTGATGCGGGCAACGCCGTGCCGCTCCTGCAGATAGTCGAGCCAGTAGCGCGAGATGATCCAGGCATTGGCGGCAAGCTCGGTGATCTCTTGCGGGTTCGCCGCCATGAGGTTCTGCCGCACCATCTCGGCCAGGATGCGCTCGGTGTAGCGATGCGCCCGGTCGGTGAGCGCCACCGTGCGCTGCGCCAGCTCGTTCTCCTCCTCGGGATCGCAGCGGCGCCGGTAGAGGAAGCGGTATTCCCAGATGTCGCGGAAGCTCTGCCGCGCATAGTCGCCGAAATCGGCGAGGTGGCCGCCGGCCAGCGCCGGGTCGCGCGACAGATTGCGGTCGATGCGCTCCTCGAGCTCGGCGAAGAGCGCGGCCACGAGGTCGCGCTTGGTGCGGAAATGATACCAGAGATTGCCTTCGCTGATACCGAGCCGGTTGGCGATCTGAGCGAGCGAGACATGCGCTTCGCCCCGCTCGTTGAAGAGATGGAGCGCCGCCCTCAATATTCTGTCCCGCGTGCTCGCCGCCAGGGCCGCCTCCGCTATTTAGCGTTTGACCAGTAGGGTTTCAGCGCAGATTAGCCGATGGCCTGGGGCTTGCCTAGCTTGACCCGAAGGGCCCCCGCCGCCATCGTTCGGTGCCGCGGAAAGAGGACGGCATGAAGATCGCCAAGGGGACGGTGGCCATCATCACCGGCGCCGGCAGCGGCATCGGCCGGGCGCTGGCGCTGGCCTTGGCGCGGCAGGGCTGCGCGCTGGCGCTCGCCGACAAGGACGCGCATGACGTTGCAAAGGTCGCCGCCGACGCCAAGCGCGCCGGTGCCGGCACGGTGTCGAGCCACGCGGTCGATGTTGCCGACCTCGCCGCGATGACGCGGTTTCGCGACGAGGTGGAGCAGGCGCATGGCCGCGCGCAGCTCCTCGTCAACAATGCCGGCGTGGCGCTCGCCGGCGATTTCGAGGAACTCCCGCTCGACGACATGCGCTGGCTCATGGAGGTCAATTTCTGGGGTGTGGTCTACGGCACCAGGCTCTTCCTGCCGCTGCTGCGCGCCGAACGCCAGGCGCATATCGTCAACATGTCGAGCATCTTCGGCATCGTCGGCGTGCCCGGGCAGACGGCCTACGCCGCGAGCAAGTTCGCGGTGCGCGGCTGGAGCGAAGCGCTTCGCCGGGAGCTCGCCGGGAGCCGCATCCGCCTCAGCATCGTCCACCCCGGCGGCGTCCGCACCAATATCGCGCGCAACGCCCGCATGCCGCCGCGCGTCGATCCCGAGCGTCGCGAGCAGATGGTGAAGCGCTTCGACCGCCTGGCGCGGACCATGCCCGACGCCGCCGCCGAGCGCATCCTGCGCGGCATCCGCCGCGACGAGGGGCGCATCCTGATCGGCGCCGATGCGCGGCTGATGGCGCTGCTGCAATGGCTGCTGCCGGTGCGCTACGGCAGCATCCTCGACCGGCTGTCAGCCCGGATTTCTAATCCGGGCTAGGGCGCGGCGCAGGCTCGGCGAGCCGCCGCTGAGGCCGCTTGCCGCCCTTGCCGCGCCCCCCGCGCCACCTATACTCGCGCGCAGCGGGGATCGGCTGAAGTGAAAGGCATTTTCGGGTCATGAGTGGGAAGGTGAAGAAGGTCGTGCTCGCCTATTCGGGTGGGCTCGACACCTCGGTGATCCTGCGCTGGTTGCAGGAGACCTATCGCTGCGAGGTGGTGACCTTCACCGCCGATATCGGCCAGGGGGAGGAGCTGGAGCCGGCGCGCAAGAAGGCGGAAATGATGGGGGTCAAGGAGATCTTCATCGACGATCTGCGCGAGGAGTTCGTCCGCGACTTCGTCTTCCCCATGTTTCGCGCCAACGCGCTCTATGAAGGTCAGTACCTGCTCGGCACGTCGATCGCGCGGCCGCTGATCGCCAAGCGGCAGATCGAGATCGCCGAGCAGGTCGGCGCCGATGCCGTGGCACATGGCGCGACCGGCAAGGGCAATGACCAGGTCCGCTTCGAGTTGGGATATTACGCGCTCAAGCCCGACATCAAGGTCATCGCACCCTGGCGCGAATGGGACCTCACCTCGCGCACCAAGCTCATCGAATATGCCGAGCGGCATCAGATCCCGATTCCGCGCGACAAGCGCGGCGAGGCGCCGTTCTCGACCGATGCGAACCTGCTGCACATCTCGGCCGAGGGCAAGGTGCTCGAGGATCCCTGGGTCGAGCCCGAGGAGTTCGTCTATAGCCGCACCGTCGCCCCCGAGGCGGCGCCCGACCAGCCGCAATATGTCGAGATCGAGTTCCTGCGCGGCGATCCCGTCGCGGTCGATGGCGAGCGGCTCTCGCCGGCGAACCTGCTGGCGCGGCTCAACGCGCTCGGCGGCAAGCATGGCATCGGCCGCCTCGACCTCGTCGAGAACCGCTTCGTCGGCATGAAGTCGCGCGGCGTCTACGAGACGCCGGGCGGCACGATCCTCCACACCGCCCATCGCGGCATCGAGAGCATCACCCTCGACCGCGGCGCCGCGCATCAGAAAGACGAGCTGATGCCGCGCTATGCCGAGATCATCTACAACGGCTTCTGGTTCTCGCCGGAGCGCGAGATGCTGCAGGCGCTCATCGACAAGAGCCAGGCCAATGTCGAAGGTACGGTGCGGCTCAAGCTCTACAAGGGCCATGTGCGCACAGTCGGCCGCAAATCGCCGAAGAGCCTCTACAGCCTCGCCCATGTCACCTTCGAGGAGGACCAGGTCTACGACCAGCGCGACGCCGCGGGCTTCATCAAGCTGAACGCGCTGAGACTGAGGCTGGCGAGGGCGCTCGGCAAGAAATAGGCGTCGGCTGCAGTTCCAGCCCGCTCTGAATCTGCAGGCACGGCCAGGCGGAGGGACGCATGAAGGTCCGCTCGATCGAGACGCTGCATTGCGATGCCGGCTGGCGGAACTACCATTTCGTCAAGCTGACCGCCGAGGATGGCATCGTCGGCTGGAGCGAGTTCGACGAAGGCTTTGGTTCGCCCGGCGTCACCGCGGCGATCGAGCGCCTCGCCGGGCGCGTCGTCGGCAAACCGGTGATGGAGCATGAGCGCGCCTATGCCGAGCTCTACGCGCTGACCCGCCCCGCGGCGGGCGGCGTCGTCGCCGAGGCGATGGGCGCCATCGAGAACGCGATGCTCGACGCCAAGGCGAAGGCGCTCGAGGTGCCGTGTTATGCGCTGCTGGGCGGCAAGCTGCGCGAGCGCATTCCGCTCTATTGGTCGCATTGCGCGACCTGGCGCATCAACCAGCCCGACTTCTACACGCCGGCGATCACCGATCTCGACGGCGTCAAGCACATGGGCGAGGAGGTGCGCGAGAAGGGCTTCCGCGCGCTCAAGACCAATATCTTCGTGCCGCGCGGCGACAAGCTCGTCGGCTGGCGCCCGGGTTTCGCCAATCCCTTCTATCCCGAGCTCAACCCCGACCGCGCCGTGCTCAAGGGGCTTCAAGCCCATCTCGAGGCCTTCCGCGACGGCGCGGGGTCCGACATCGACATCCTGCTCGACCTGAACTTCAACGCCAAGACCGAGGGCTATCTCGAGATCCTGCGCGCGATCGCCGATCACGACCTCTTCTGGGTGGAGATCGACAGCTACAGCCCCGAGGCGCTGGGCCTCATCCGCCGCCGCAGCCCGCATCCGATCAGCTCCGGCGAGACGCTGTTCGGCATCCGCGAGTTCCTGCCCTATTTCCGCGAGCAGGCGATGGACGTCGCCATCATCGACACGATCTGGAACGGCGTCTGGCAGGCGATGAAGATCGCCGCGCTCGCCGAGGCGCACGAGGTCAACGTCGCGCCGCATAATTTCTACGGCCATCTCTGCAGCTTCATGAACGCGCATTTCGCCGCCGCCGTGCCCAATCTGCGCATCATGGAGATCGATATCGACCGGCTGCCCTGGGACCACGAGCTCTTCACCAACCTGCCGGTGATCGAGAAGGGCGAGTTCGTTCTCTCCGACGCGCCGGGCTGGGGCACCGAGCCCAACGAGGCGGCGGTGCGCGCGCGTCCGCCCCGCGCCGGCGCCGGGCTGATGAGCTACGCACCGGAGCTGGGGCGAAATCCGCCACGCTGAACGCGCAGGAAACGGCCCGCGCGGGCAGACAGTGGAACGCTACGCGCTCGCGCTGATGCGCTCCACTTCCCGCACCAGGTCCTGGTAGCGGTAGGGCTTCGACAGCACCGGATACCTGACGCCGTCGGCGCCCTTCGCGGTCAGGGCTTCCTGCGGGTAGCCCGAAGTCAGCAGGATCTTGATGTCCTTGCGCAGGCGCGCCGCCTCCTTCGCGACTTCGACGCCGCTGACGCCATGCGGCATGACGATGTCGGCGAAGAGCAGGTCGATGCGCTGGTTGCCGGCGAGAGTGGCGACCGCTTCTCTGCCATCGGCCGCGGCGAGGACGCTGTAGCCGAGCATGGCGAAGGTCTCGATGGTGGTTTGCCGCACGTCGTGATCGTCCTCGACGATCAAGACGGTCTGCCCCTGTTGCGCCGTCTCGGGCAGCGCTGCGGTTCTCTCGACCTCGCCCGCCGCTTGTACGCTCGCCGCCGCCTTCGGCAGGTATATCGTGACGGAAGTGCCGGCGCCGGGCGCGGTGTCGATCTCGGCATGGCCGCCGGCCTGCTTGGCAAAGCCATAGACCTGGCTGAGCCCAAGGCCCGATCCCTCGCCGACATCCTTCGTGGTGAAGAAGGGCTCGAAGGCGCGGTCGCGGATCTCGGGCAGCATGCCCGTTCCCGTGTCGGAGACGACGATTGCAGAATATTGGCCCGGGGCCCAGTCATCGCCGTTCGACGGTGTCTGCGTGCGGTCCGTTGGCCGCGTCGTGATGGTGAGACGGCCGCCCGCCGGCATGGCGTCGCGCGCATTGACCGCGAGATTGAGGAGCGCCGATTGGAACTGTGCCGGATCGATCAGAGCGGACCGGAGCGACGGATCGAGATCGAGCACCACCTCGATCTTTTCCGTCACCGCCCGCTTGAGCAATTCATGGAAGTCGCGGATCAGCGTATTGATGTCCACCGTCTCCGGGCGGACCATCTGCTTGCCGCTGAAAGCCAGGAGATGGCTGATCAGACGGGCGCCGCGGGTGGCGGCTCGCTTGGCGACGTCGAGCAGGCGCTGAGCGCCCGGCTGCGCCAGCACGCCGGCCGTCTCGAGCATGCCGAGGCTGCCCAGGATAGCCGTAAGCAGGTTGTTGAAATCATGGGCCACCCCGCCGGTGAGCTGGCCCACCGCTTCCAGCCGCTGCGTGCGCATCAATCGCGCCTGCGATGCGGCGAGCTTGGCATTCGCCTCGCGCAATTCCTCGTTGGCGCGCTGCAGCTCCTGCGCCCGCGCGAAGATCTCCGCCTGGAGAAATTCGGCGCGATGGCGCAGTGCTGCGACCTCCCGCGTCTGTGCGACGCCGGCGCGCTGCAGCCTGACGTATTCGGTCACGTCCTCGACGTGGTGAATGATGAAGGCGAGCCTTCCCGTCTCGTCGAAGGTAGGGACGTTCAGCGGGCTCCAATGGCGCTCCTCGAAGCTGCCATCGGGTCGGCGGATATCGTACCGCTGCACCGCCATCGCATCGGGCCGGCGCTCGGCCAGGACGCGCTGCAGCGACGCGTTGAGGTTGCGGACGCCGGTCGCTCCCGGTTCGCCCGGCTTGCCGGGAAACACCTCGAACAGGTGCCGGCCGATGATGCTCTCGCGCACCGTCATGGTGGCGCGGAGATAGCTGTCGTTCGCCTCGACGATGGTCAGGTCGGGTGCGAGGACGAGATAAGGACTCGGCACCGAGTAAAAGAGGCGTCGAAAGTCGTCAATCTCCATTCTGCGCGAGCGAGATAACTAGAGGGGCCCCTTAGTGCCGGCACGGCACCGGCCGACGCTATCAGGCCGACCGGCCAGGATGTACCCCTCCTTTGGTACGGTCCGTGTCCTTTGGTAGGTTTCCTGTCGCCCGCGCATCGTGCTGCATTGTGCAAGCGCCTCGGCCGCGGGATGGCGGGCGCCGCCGAGTGCGGCGGAATACCCGACGTGGCGCGCGCCACGCCCGGAAGGAACCGCCAATGCCTTGAGCCCGCAGACCCTTTCTGCCGCCATTTTCCGCGCGCGCGATTCGGCATAGACTTCTTTGGGTGCGCCGGAGCCGGTCATGCTCGGCCGGCGCCGGCTTCGGGTTCAAAAAAGGGGGGCGGCCTCGGCCGCGCGGCCTTGGGTCGCCTCGATTGTCAGGAGGAGACACCAATGAACGTCGAAGCCATTCTGCGCAGGAAAGGGGATCAAGTGGCGACGATCGCGCCGGGCGTGAGCATCGCCGCGGCCGCCGCCGATATGCGCCGCCAAGGGATCGGCGCGCTGGTGGTAAGCCGCGACGGCGCCGTGGTCGACGGCATCATCTCCGAGCGCGATATTGTCCAGGGGCTCGCCGCTCTTGGCGCCCGACTGCTCGACAGCAAGGTAGACGAGCTGATGACGCGGCGCGTCTTCACCTGCACGCCGCAGGACAGCGTCGCCGATCTCGCCGCCGAGATGACGCAGCGCCGCATCCGCCACATTCCGGTGCTGCGCGACGGGTCGCTGGCCGGTATCGTCAGCATCGGCGACGTGGTGAAAGCGCGTCTCGACGAGATGCAGGACGAAACCACGTCGCTCAGGAGCTTCATCGCCGGCGCCAGCTGAGACGGCCGCGCCGCGCGGTCACAAGCGCGTGACCTGCGCTCGCTGAGCCGCCCCGCCGCGCCATATTTCTCTTGCGGCCCGCGGAGGCGACTCATGGCGGCGTTGCGGTGGACCATGCTTTTGGCGCTCGTGCTGCTCGCCGGCTGCGCTTCGCGGCCACGCTTCGCCGAGGTCGCCACGCGCCTGCCGCCACCAAGCGGGCAGGCGCGCCTCTTCGTTTATCGCGCCCCTACTCTGTCGCAGAGTCTCGAATGGGTCCCGATCTTTCTCAACCGCGCGTCGATCGGCAGCGTCGGCCCGGGGCATGTGCTGGTCTGCGACATGCCGCCCGGCACCTACACCATCGCCACCGCGAGCCAGGGCCTGTGGCCGAACCAGGACAGGACGGTTTCCGTCCAGCCCGGGCAGCAGATCTATGCCGAGATCGGCTCCTTCCGCACACCCAATCCGACGGCCCGCTCGAACCAGGTACTGCAAAGCACTTTCGCGGTGATGCTGCAGGACACGGCGGTGGGCAGCCGTGACGTCATGCAGCTTTGGTACTCCCCCTGCAACGCGCCCTACGCCCCGCCGGCGGTCTCCTGACCGGCTCAGCCGCGAAGCCTGCGTGACGATTTCAGGGCAGGCGCCATTTCCAACCGCAGCGTAGGTCGCGCCCCGCGACATTCCGCCTGTCGCGGTGTTTTTCACCAGGGGCGCAGGCCCGTCCCAATGCGCGAAATGCGCTTGGCCGGCAGGCGATCCGGCCGGGCATTTTCCCGCGGGGCGTGGCTCGGCCAAACCGTTGATTCGGAGAGTCGATGCCCAAGTCCGGCGAGGCTTCGGCCACGGCGCTGTTGCACCATTTGCCTGTCGACGCGCAAGCGACGGTCTCCTTGCGACGCGTCGTGCATCAGCGCGCCATTTTCGCCGAGCTTTTCGCGGTGGCGCAGCTCGAAACCTCGCTCGAGCCCCTGCTGGCCCAGGCCTGCCGGGTCGCGGCGGAAGCCTGCGACGCGCCCTTCGCCAAGGTGCTGGAGCACCGGCCGGAGCAGGGTGATTTCCTGGTGGTCGCCGGCGTCGGCTGGCATCCGGGGGTCGTCGGCGGCGCGCGCGCCGCGGGGGATCCGAGCAACCCGGCCGGCGAGGCCTTCACGACGGGCCGGCCCGTGAGCGTGAGCGATGTGCGCCAGCGCAGGGATTATCATCTGCCGGCGATCTACTCCGATCATGGCATCATCTCCACGTCCAATGTTCCGATCATCGGCGCCAGCGATGTCTACGGCGTGCTTGAGGTCGACCGGCAGGATCATCGTCCCTTCGACCTGCTCGATACCAGCTTTCTCGCCAGCGTCGCGGGCATCGTCGCCGATGCGCGCGAGCGGATCCGCCGCGAGGCGGATCTCCAGGCGGCGCATGACGCGCGGGCCGTCCTGCTGCGCGAGCATCACCATCGCGTGCGCAACAGCTACCAGGCGCTGCTCGCCCGGCTGCACCGCCACGCGCAGGATGCCGGAACCGGCAGGTCGCGACAGCGTCTCGAAGATGTGGAGCGACGGGTCTTCGCGCTGGCCTCGCTCTACGACCATCTGGTCGTCACTCCTCCCGAGGAGGAGCGCCTCGATCTGAGCCGCTATCTCGAGGATCTCTGCGACCGGATGCGCGATTTTTACGGGACCAGCGAGCGCGGCATCGCGCTCGTCTGCCACGTCGAGAGCGGCATCGTCCTCGACATCGGCGTCTGCACCGCGCTCGGAACCGTGGCGAACGAGCTGGTGGCGAATGCCGTCGAATATGCCTTCGGCGCGCTCGGCGGCACGATCGAGATCGCCCTGGCGCGCAACGCGCGCGGGCTGGCGCTCTCCATCGCCGACAATGGTGCGGGTATGGGGCGGCCGCGGCCCGAGAGCATCGGCCTGTCGCTCGTCGATCGGCTGATCGACAGTATCGGCGGCTCTATCGCGATGAGTTCGGATGCCGGCACGCGCTGGACCATCGAGCTGCCCGGATAAGCGGCAGGGCGCCGCCGCTCGCTCGCCGCTCACATCCGGTCCTGCGGCATGCAAGCGAAACGTTTGAAGCCGCAGAATGCGCCTTTTCACCGTTTTCCCGCATATGCAGCAGCCGTCCCACTACCGTGCCGAAGCCGCGCGTGCGCGCCGGCTTGCCCGCGACGTCGGTCATCCCGAGGCGCAAGAAGCGCTGGAGCGCATGGCGCACGAATACGAGGCGCTGGCCGCGGAGCTCGAGCGCGGGTCTGCCGACATGACGTCGCCGGAACCGCTGAGCGCACAGCAGGAGCGGTCGCCAGTGGGCTAATCCCGCAGCCCGGTTGCAACCTCCGGCGAAAAGATGGCACAGCGCGCCGACGCCGGCCTTGATCAAGCACGGCAGTACCAGATGGAGAATTTGCGGTGAAGACTCTGGCGATCGCTCTCACCATGAGCGCGCTGCTGGCGGTACCGGCCATGGCGCAGAGCAATCAGGGCAATCAGGGCAGCAGCACGCTCGGCAACGTCCTCGAGAACATCGGCCGCTCGCTCAACGGGCAAGGCAACGAAAGCAGCAGCACGCAGCAGACTCACGACCAGACGCTGCAGCAATACCGCAACGAAAGCAACCAGCAGCTCGAACAGGACCGGCAGCGGCTGAGCCAGGCGCAGAGCCGGCTGCAAGCGGCGACGCAGGCGCTCGATCAGGAAATGGCGCGGCGCGGCATGGGTAGCGGCTCGAGCGCCGCGCCGGCTGAGAGCGGCTCCAGCACCCCGCCGGCTGAGAGCGGCTCCAACGCCGCACCGGCAGGCACGACCGGCGGCGCCGGGAATAGCGGCACCGGCCGCTAGCGCCGGAGACGGGCCGAGGGAGGGGGCGATGGCGGAGCGTAAGCAGGAGGGCGAGGACGGCTTCGCGCATGCGCGCGAGATCACCCCGGCGATGCGCCGTAATCCCGAGAGCGAGGATCACCGCAGACACGGTCATGAAGCCGACCGGCCGGAGCAGATTCCGCCCCGCGGCTGGCGTCAGGTGGCCGGGCGGAGCTGGCAGCGCATCGGTCGCGACAACATCTCGATCATTTCCGCCGGCGTCGCCTTCTACGCCTTCCTCGCGATTCCTTCAGCGCTGACCGCGTTGGTGGCGCTCTATGGCCTCGCTTTCGATCCCGGCGACGTGCAGCACCAGGTCGCCGCGCTCCAGGGCGTAATGCCACAAGAGGCGACGCAGGTTGTCTCGCGGCAGCTTCAGACGATCACCGCGCGGCCGAATTCGACGCTCGGCATCAGCTTCGTCGTCGCCCTCCTGGTCGCGGTCTGGGGCGCGCGTTCCGGCATGTCGACGCTGATGACGGCGTTGAACGTCGCTTATGCGGAAGAGGAGCGGCGCGGCTTCGTGCGCTTTCAGGCCTCGGCCTTCGCGCTCACCGGGGCTGCCGTCCTCTTCGCGGTCGTGTCGATAGCGCTCATCGGCGTTCTGCCGGCGGTGTTGGGATTCCTGCCGTTCGGCAGCTTCGGCAAGGCCGCCGCCTCGGTGCTGCGCTGGCCGCTGCTGCTGGTGCTGATGGTGATCGGCCTCGCCGCCCTTTACCGCTATGCGCCGTCGCGCCGCGAAGCGAAATGGCGCTGGGTGAGCTGGGGCGCCGCCGCCGCCACGCTGCTGTGGATCATCGGCTCGGCGCTGTTCTCGATCTACGTCTCGCAGTTCGCCTCTTACAACAAGACCTACGGCTCGCTCGGCGCGGTGGTGGTGCTGATGATGTGGCTCTATGTCAGCGCCTTCGCCGTGCTGCTCGGTGCCGAGCTCAATTCCGAGCTCGAGCACCAGACAGCGCGCGACACCACTGTCGGTGCGCCGAAGCCGCTGGGGAGCCGCGGCGCCTGGGCGGCGGACACGGTGACGAAGGACTAAAGAGGGTCGATGCGCAGTGTCTCGCGGGTGACCTCGGCGATCCAGCGCCAGCGCGCCGCTTCCCGCCGGTCATTGCGGGCAAGCGCCTTCAGCGCCTGATGCACGGCATAGGACTCCGCCCGCTCGCTGAACCGTTCGATCAGCAGGCGCGCCAGGGATCGCGCATCGCGCGGCGCCTTGGTCGGGCTGTCGGGCGGATTCTGGACGTCGCTCATGGTCGGGGAGGTCGGTTCGCGCATGCTTAATTCCTAGCAAGCCGCGCTTCCGCGCGCCGAGTCATCAGCGAGTCATCCCCGGCGCCGCTCCGCCGGACACGCGGCATTCCGCCGCCCCGATGCCGATACCTAAAATTTTATCGATCGCCGAGAATCATTTAACCATTCGGCGCGATGATCCGCCGCAGCGCAATCCGCGGGCGGAGCTTCGCAATGGGCCTCTTTGTGACCTTTTCGGCAGAGGAACTGCAGGAATTCGAACAGTGGCGCAAATCCAGCGCCGAGAAAGGCGAAGTGATCGTCATCCAGGCGGTCACGCCGCGCCGGCCGGACAAGTTCAAGGTCTGGTTCGCAAAGCCGCTGGCGAACCCGTCGCGCCTCTCCTGGTACAAGCCGATTGAAGAGGCGATCGCACCGCCGCCGGCGGAGTAGTGCCTGCTCCGATATCTGACGGCTTAGAATTTCGCCATTGGTTCCACAGTCGCCCGTCTGCGGCTCTCGGCGCCGCAGACGGGCTTCCTGTGCGAGCGGCAAGGCGGACAATTTTTTCCGCCAGCACTGAGCGCCGGTTAGCTCAGGCGTCCGCGATCATCGATCCACCCGAAGACATTGATCGAGAGCTGCAACGCCTCGACCGACCAGGCGCGGATCTGGGCGCTGGGGACTAAAGCGGCGGGCGCGCTCCCTCACGTTCAGCGGTGATAGTAGTCATCCTCATCGTGCTGCACGCCTTCAGGAGAGCGCTGCTGAGGCGGTGCCGTCATGTCCCGGTCGTAGGGGCGTTGGTAGCCCTGCTCGTAAGGGCCTTGGTATCCTTGCTCGTAGGGGCCTTGGTATGCAGGCGGCGGAGCATAGGCACTACGCTCATCGTCATGGTGCCACGCACAACCCGACAGAGGGACGGCGACGAACGCCATCAACGACATCAATGCAATCGTTCTACGCATTCCTACCTCCAAATCTTCCCCTTGCCGTGCCAACACACGTGGCTGCGATATCGCCCATGATCTACCTGGAGAGGTAATTTGGGGGGCCATCTCTTTCCTGCGGTGATGGAACACTTCAAGGCTTCTCGCCGTTCTGCCGAAACGAGAACCGGTTTCCCCTGGCGCGCCGCAGTTCACGAAAAACCCGCAGAAAACCGGGGTTTCCTGCGGGTTTGAATTGGTGGAGCAGAGGGGGATCGAACCCCTGACCTCGACATTGCGAACGTCGCGCTCTCCCAACTGAGCTACTGCCCCGCGACGGGCGGCGACTATGTGGGCCGGGCCCCCGGCATGTCAAGGCTTCCGCCGGTGCTGTCCTAGTTAGGACACCTACGCCCGGAACTTAGGACAACCGCTTATCGAGGCTGAGCGATAGGAAAGGCGGCCGAAATATGCTAGGCCGCCGCCCATGCCGTTCGTCTGCACTCTGATGATACCTGCCACGCCGAATATTTTCGCGCGGGGGAGGAGCATCTTGTGCTCGTTCGCGTGGGGTACGACGAATCAGGAGACAAAATCTATTCAATCATGGCGGGGCTATCTCCGCAGCCCCCCGGCGAGCTCGAGTATGTGTTCGCGCTGATAGAAGCCGACGCGGAAACGGATACCGAAAGGGCGATTTTCGATAGCCAAGAAGTCGCCGCGATGATTAGCCAAGATGACCGCGCAAAGGTCATGGCAGCGGTTCTTGCGGCTACGCAACTATTGATTGACCAGGTTAAGCCGCAATACTTCGTTATGGCAACCAGGGACGGCTACTTGCCTCCCCGAGCGCTTGAAAAATACGAGAAGATTCACCACCTATTCATTGAATCAGGATATAGCGTAACTGCAACCAACC
>DATNDG010000028.1:0-30871 GCA_035553515.1 Allostellaceae bacterium
GCCGCCGGGTCGAGCGGCAGCGGCCGGCCCTCAACCTTCTCGGCATGCTCCAGCAGCTGCTCCAGGGCCTCGGCCGACAGGCGATTCAGCACCAGCACCTGGGCGCGGGACAGCAAGGCGGCATTGAGCTCGAAAGACGGATTTTCGGTCGTAGCGCCGATCAGCACGATCGTGCCGTCCTCGACATAGGGCAGGAAGCCGTCCTGCTGCGCGCGGTTGAAACGGTGGATTTCGTCAACGAACAGCAAGGTGCCGCCGCCGGTCTGGCGCCGCTTCTTGGCGGTGTCGAAAACGCGCCGGAGATCGGCAACGCCGGAGAAGATCGCCGACAGCGGCTCGAACGCAAGGTCGGTCGCCTGAGCCAGCAGCCGGGCAATCGTGGTCTTGCCGCAGCCGGGCGGTCCCCACAGGATGATCGAGGATAGCCGGCGCTGCGCCACCATGCGGCCGATCGGCTTGTCCGGCCCTAACAGATGGTCCTGGCCGATCACGTCATCCAGCGTCCGGGGACGCAGCCGGTCCGCCAGGGGCTGGGTCCTGGCTGCACGGCCGGGGGCGACGATTGGCGCTGTCTCTTCGTCGACGAGATCCATCGCTTCAACCGGGCGCAGCAGGACGGCTTCCTGCCCTATGTCGAGGACGGCACGGTGGTGCTGGTGGGCGCCACGACCGAGAACCCGTCCTTCGAGCTCAACGGCGCGCTGCTGTCGCGCGCCCAGGTCTTCGTGCTGCACCGGCTCGACGACGCGGCGCTCGAGACCTTGCTGGCCTGCGCCGAGACGACGCTGAAGCGGAAGCTGCCGCTCGACGATGCGGCGCGCCAGGCGCTGAAGGCGATGGCCGATGGCGATGGCCGCTTCCTCCTGAACCTCGCCGAGGAGCTGGCGCAGCTCCCCGAGGGCACGGTGCTCGACAGCGCCGCGCTGGCTGCGACGGTCCAAAAGCGAGCACCGCTCTACGACAAGGCGCAGGAAGGTCACTACAACCTGATCAGCGCCCTGCACAAAGCGGTGCGCGGCTCAGATGTCGATGCGGCGCTCTACTGGCTCGCGCGCATGCTGGCGGGCGGCGAGCATCCGGAATATATCGCGCGCCGCGTGGTGCGCATGGCGGTCGAGGATATCGGGCTTGCCGATCCGCAAGGGCTGGTGCAGGCGCTCGCCGCCTGGCAGGCCTATGAGCGGCTCGGCTCGCCCGAGGGCGAGCTCGCCATCGCCCAGGCGGTGATCTACCTCGCGACATCGCCCAAATCGGTCGCCGCCTATATGGCGTTCGGCGAGGCGCGGCGCGCCGCCAAGGAGAGCGGCTCGCTGATGCCGCCGATGCACAGCGTCAACGCGCCGACGAAGCTGATGCGCGAGCTGGGATATGGCGAGGGCTATGTCTACGACCCCGACACCGAGGAAGGCTTCTCGGGCCTCAACTACTTCCCCGACGATCTGCCGCGCCGGCAGTTCTACCGGCCGATCGACCGCGGCTTCGAGCGCGAGATCCGCAAGCGCCTCGACTACTGGGAGAAGCTCCGGCGGAAGAAGGCGGAGTAGCGAGCGCGCTTCACGGCGGTGACCCGCGTCTCAGGGCGGGATGCATAGGGACGGTTCACCATCCGCCGTCGTGAGCACTTAGGTAGGCGGTCGTCGCCGACACACCTGCTGCGCCGACACTGATAAGGACGGTAGCGATGACATCGGTGCCACCGGCGACCTTCTCCAGCTCTTCGTCTGACAGTTCGCCGCTCTTGGCCGGCACCGACGGCAGTACGATGTGCCAGCTGCCGGGCTGCTCCTGATGGACGACGATCTTCGGCAGCTGCGCCTTGGGTGTTTTCAAATATTTGACGAAGCAGGCGGCGGGGTCGGCGACAAACTCTTTGCGGAAGCCGTCATCCTCCCAGCAACGCTTGACGATCTTGGCTTCGAGGTCGTGGCGGGAAAGAGCAGGTGCGGCTTGACTCATGGAAACCCTCCCAAAAGTGCGCGAACCAACGATCGTAAAGGTTAGCCACAGGTTTGCAATCGCGCATATTGCCCCCGCGAGCGGCGCTCCCTGCCCGCAATCCACATACGGCTGTAGGCGCGGTCCGCAACTTGCCCGTTAGAGGTAGATCGATCGACTCGACAAGCGGTCTGCGCGTGTTCCAGAATTCGCACTCGCTTCGACGGTTGGGATGGATCGCCAAAGTGGCCCACCTTCTCGTCATCGAGGACCAGCCGGATGTGGTCGCCGTCTTGAAGGAGGCGCTGGCGGCGCATTACCAGGTGACATGCGCCTCCTCGGCCCTGGATGCGATGAGTGTCCTGGAGCGCGAACGCCCCGATGCCGCCCTGATCGACGCTGTTCTGCCGTCGGCGGAAGGGACCGAGATCGCCGAACGAGTGCTGAGCCGCGGGATCCCGGTTCTGCTCATGACCGGCAACCCTGGAGCCTGGGCGGCGCTCGAAGAGTCGGGGTGTCATTTCCTCGCCAAGCCGTTCCGCTTGGACGCTCTGCTCGCCGAGACAAGGGCATTGCTCGAACACGCGGTCGAGCGGCAGGAACAGCTGGCGGTACAGCTTCGAAGGTTCAGGCAGAACATGACTGCTCTCGCCGAAACAGAATTCGCCGTCCACGCGGCGATGGCAGCCTCCCGATCCGATCGGCAAGAGCGCGAGGAGGCCGATGCCAGGCGCACCAGCCCCTGGGACGCGCAGCCGAGGGATAAGGACGGCTGAGCGAAGCGGCGCGCTCGCTATCGGATGCTGGTCGCGCAATCGTCGAAAAAGCCGAGGAAACCGATCGCTGAGCCGGGGATCCCGATGCCTGAGTTCGCCTATAACCGCCCGAACTGCGCATGGAGATCTTTCGATGCTCACCCGCCGCGCCGCGCTGGCGCATACCGGTGCCCTGCTCCTCGCCCTGTTGAGCGGCGGCGCCGGTGCCTTCGCCCAGACGCCGCCGCCGGGTTCCGCACCCCCGCCCGGTTCGGTGCCGCCACCCGGCTCGGCACCGCCGCCCCCGGGCGCGCCGCCGGCGCCCGTCATTCCGGCGCCCCAGGGCGAGCTGGTGCCACCGCCGCCGCACCGCGGCCGCTGGGTGTGGCAGCCGGGCCACTGGCGCTGGAACGGACGCCGTTACGTGTGGGTGTACGGCCGCTACGTCCATCCGCATCCGCGCCGGGTGCATTGGGTCCCCGGCCAGTGGGTCTGGCAGGGGCGCGGCTGGGTCTGGGTCGGCCCGCATTGGCAGTGAGGGCGGAGTAGCCCTCGCGCAAGGCGGCCGCTAGGATCGGGCGGTCCCGATGAGCGCCGTTCAAACCATTCCCGTCGCCGCCGATGACGGCGAAATCCGGCTCGATCGCTGGTTCCGCCGGCACTACCCGACGCTCGGCCACGGCCGGCTCGAGAAGCTGCTGCGCACCGGCCAGGTGCGGGTCGATGGAAAACGCGCCAAGGCCGGCGACCGGATCGCACCGGGCCAGCTCATCCGCGTGCCGCCGCTGGGCGATCTTGCGCCGCCGCCGCGCGATGCGGCGCAAGCACCACGCCCGCGCGACATCGCCATGCTCGAGCGCGCCGTGCTGCATATCGACGACGAGGTCATCGTCCTCGACAAGCCGCCGGGGCTCGCCGTCCAGGGCGGCACCAACACCGAGCGCCATCTCGACGCCATGCTGGACGCGCTGCGTTTCGGCGCGGCCGAGCGGCCGCGGCTCGTCCACCGCCTCGACCGCGACACCAGCGGCGTGCTGGTGCTGGCGCGGAGCGCCGCCGCCGCCGCGGCGCTGGCGCGCTCCTTTCGCGACAAGGCGACCGTTAAGATCTATTGGGCGGCGGTGGTGGGACAGCCGAAGCCGCGGCGCGGCCGCATCGACCAGCCGCTGGCGAAGCTGCCGGGGCCGGCCGGCGAGCGCGTGACGCCCGACGAGGAGGAAGGCAAGCGCGCCGTCACCTATTACCGCACCGTCTCGCATGCCGGCGACCAGCTCGCCTGGCTCTCGCTGCAGCCGATCACCGGCCGGACGCACCAGCTTCGCGCGCATTGCGTGGCGCTGGAAACGCCGATCCTCGGCGACGGCAAGTATGGCGGCGGCGCGGCGCATCCGGCCGGGGTCCCCAATGCGCGAAAGCTCCATCTCCATGCGCGCGCGCTGTCGCTGCCGCATCCCCGCGGCGGCCGGCTCCAGGTGACGGCGCCGCTGCCGCCGCACATGAAGGCGACCTGGGAATTCTTCGGCTTCGACGAGAGCGAGGAATCCAATCCTTTCGCCGAGCTCGCGCCGCAGCGATGAAGCGCTTCTACAAGGAGGCGCGCGTCGAGCCCGCCGGCGGCGCCTTCGGCGTCAGCCTCGACGGCAAGCAGCTGCGCACGCCGGCCAAGGCACCGCTCTCGGTGCCAAGCGCCACGCTCGCCGAGGCGATCGCCCAGGAATGGCGCGCCCAGGGCGCCGAGGTGAAGCTCGACGAGCTGCCGCTCACCCGCCTCACCAGCACCGCCATCGACCTGGTGGCGATGCGGCGCGCGGAAGTGGTGGCGGAGATCGCGCGTTATGCCAGCACCGATCTCGTCTGCTACCGCGCCGGCCATCCGCCGGAGCTGGCGCGCCGCCAGCACGAAGCCTGGCAGCCGCTCATCGACTGGGCGACCTTGCGCTACGACGCGCCGCTCGAGGTGACCGCGGGCGTGCTGCCGGTGACGCAGTCGCCGGCCTCGCTGCGCGCCTTCACCGCCGCGATCGAGGGCTATGGCGCGCTCGAGCTGGCGGCGCTCCATCTCGCGACGCAAGCCTGCGGCTCGCTGGTGGTGGCGCTGGCGCTCGTCGAAGGCCGGCTCGACGTCGAGGACGCCTTTGCCGCCTCGCAGCTCGACGAGAGTTTCGAGATCGAGCAATGGGGCGAGGATGCCGAGCAGACCCGGCGCCGCGCCGCGCTCAAGGATGACATGGCGCTGGCGCACCGCTTTCTCGCGCTGCTGAGGGCCTGACGACCGCGCGCACCAGGGCTGGCACTCATCGCCTGTTGGTGTTATCTCCCCTAGTCCCGCGACGGGGGGAGTGAATGCAAGAGATCCTTCGCCGGCTCGAGGAGAAGCGCAAGGCGGCGCGCGAAGGCGGCGGTGAGCGGCGCGTTCAGGCGCAGCACGCCAAGGGCAAACTCACGGCGCGCGAGCGGCTCGAGCTGCTGTTCGATCCCGGCTCCTTCGAGGAGTGGGACATGTTCGTCGAGCACCGCTCCAGCGATTTCGGCATGGCCGCGCAGAAGATCCCCGGCGACGGCGTGGTCACCGGCTACGGCACCGTCCATGGCCGTCTGGTCTTCGCCTTCAGCCAGGACTTCACCGTCTTCGGCGGCGCGCTCTCCGAAGCGCATGCCGAGAAGATCTGCAAGGTGATGGACCAGGCGATGCAGGTGGGCGCGCCGGTGGTCGGCATCAACGACAGCGGCGGCGCGCGCATCCAGGAGGGCGTCGCCTCGCTCGCAGGATATGCCGAAGTCTTCCAGCGCAACGTGCTTGCCTCGGGCGTGGTCCCGCAGGTGTCGCTGATCATGGGCCCCTGCGCCGGCGGCGCGGTCTATTCGCCGGCGATGACCGACTTCATCTTCATGGTGAAGGACAGCTCCTACATGTTCGTCACCGGCCCCGACGTGGTGAAGACGGTGACGCATGAGGCGGTAACGCAAGAGGAGCTGGGCGGCGCGCTCACCCATACCGCGCGCTCGGGCGTGGCCGATCTCGCCTTCGAGAACGACGTCGAAGCGCTGCTGCAGCTGCGGCGCTTCCTCGGATTCCTGCCCGCCTCCAACCGCGAGAAGCCGCCGCTGCGGGCGAGCTGGGATCCGCCCGACCGGCAAGAGATGTCGCTCGACACGCTGGTGCCGGCCAATCCCAACAAGCCCTACGACATGCGCGAGCTTATCGAAAAGGTGGTCGACGAGGGCGAGTTCTTCGAGTTGCAGGCGAGCTTCGCGCGCAACATCCTCATCGGCTTCGCGCGGCTCGAAGGCGCGCCGGTCGGCATCGTCGCCAACCAGCCGATGGTGCTCGCCGGCTGCCTCGACATCGACAGCTCGCGCAAGGCGGCGCGCTTCGTGCGCTTCTGCGACTGCTTCTCGATCCCGATCGTCACCTTCGTCGACGTGCCGGGCTTCCTGCCGGGCACCGCGCAGGAATATGGCGGCATCATCAAGCACGGCGCGAAGCTGCTCTTCGCTTTTGCCGAAGCGACGGTGCCCAAGGTGACGGTGATCACCCGCAAGGCCTATGGCGGCGCCTATGACGTCATGAGCTCGAAGCATCTGCGCGGCGACGTCAACTACGCCTGGCCCTCGGCCGAGATCGCCGTGATGGGGCCCAAGGGTGCGGTCGAGATCATCTTCCGCAGCGATCTCGGCGATGCCGCCAAGATCGAGGCGCGCACCGAGGAATACCGCGAGAAATTCGCCAACCCCTTCGTCGCCGGCAGCCGCGGCTTCATCGACGATGTGATCATGCCGCACGGCACGCGCCGGCGGCTCTGCCGCTCACTCGCCATGCTGCGCGAGAAGCAGCTCGTCAACCCCTGGAAGAAGCACGACAACATTCCGCTATGATGCGCTGAGCCCCGGATGTTCAAGAAGATCCTCATCGCCAATCGCGGCGAGATCGCCTGCCGCGTGATCCGCACCGCGCGCCGGATGGGCATCAAGACGGTCGCGGTCTATTCCGATGCCGACGCCGATGCGCTGCACCGGCGCGAGGCCGACGAGTCGGTCCATATCGGCCCGCCGCCGGCGGCGGAGAGCTATCTCAAGATCGACCGCATCGTCGAGGCCTGCCGTGCGACCGGCGCCGACGCCGTCCATCCGGGCTATGGCTTCCTGTCGGAGAAGTCGGCCTTCGCCGAGGCGCTCGCTCAAGCCGGCATCGCCTTCATCGGGCCCGACACGCGCGCCATCGCAGCGATGGGCGACAAGATCGAGTCGAAGAAGCTCGCCAGGGAGGCCGGCGTCTCGACGGTGCCGGGATATCTCGACGTCATCCCGAACGCCGACGCCGCGGTGAAGATCGCCCGCGAGGTCGGCTATCCGGTGATGATCAAGGCCTCGGCCGGCGGCGGCGGCAAGGGCATGCGGATCGCGCGCAACGACGCCGAGACGCGCGAGGGCTTCCGCTCGGCGAGCAACGAGGCGCGCTCGAGCTTCGCCGACGACCGCGTCTTCATCGAAAAATACGTCGAGGAGCCGCGCCACATCGAGATCCAGGTGCTGGGCGACGCCCATGGCCACATCATCCATCTGGGCGAGCGCGAATGCTCGATCCAGCGGCGGCACCAGAAGGTGATCGAGGAGGCGCCGAGCCCTTTCCTCGACGCCAAAACGCGGGCCTCGATGGGCGCGCAGGCGGTGGCGCTGGCCAAGGCGGTGGGATACCGCTCCGCCGGCACCGTCGAGTTCATTGTCGACAAGGACCGCAATTTCTACTTCCTCGAGATGAACACGCGGCTCCAGGTCGAGCATCCCGTCACCGAGATGGTGACGGGTCTCGATCTCGTCGAATGGATGATCCGCATCGCCGCCGGCGAGAGGCTCACGCTGAAGCAATCGGAGGTGAAGCTCGAGGGCTCGGCGATCGAGGCGCGCGTCTATGCCGAGGACCCGTTGCGCAACTTCCTGCCCTCGATCGGCAGGCTGGTGCGCTACGCCGCGCCCGAGGGCGAGGGCGTCCGCGTCGATACCGGCGTCTTCGAAGGAGCCGAGATCAGCGTCTATTACGATCCGATGATCGCCAAGCTGGTCGGCTACGGCGCGAGCCGGCCCGAGGCGATCAGGCGGCTCGGCGAAGCGCTCGACGCCTTCCACATCCGCGGCCTCTCGCACAACATTCCCTTCCTCGCGGCGCTCCTGCAGAAGCCGCGCTTCGCCGAGGGCAGGCTCTCCACCAACTTCATCGCCGAGGAATTCCCGCACGGCTTCGCCGGGGTCGATCTAACGCCGGAGGCGCTCGACCTCGCGATCGCCGCCGCCGCTGCCGTGCGGCGCATCACCGCCGAGAGCGAAGCGCGCATCGGCGGGCAGCTCGCGCCGGGGCGCCGCGCGGTGCCGGAGCACTGGATCGTCTGCCTCGGCCGGGCGCGCCAGGAGCTGCGCACGACGCGGGATGGCGAGGCGGTAGCAGTGATGCGCGCCGACGGCCGCCAGCAACGCGTCGTAACGCGCTGGCAGCCCGGCCAGGCGCTGTTCCGCGGCACGATCGACACGTTGCCGGTCACCTTCCAGATCGATCGCGACGGCGTCGGCTTCCGCTTGACCCGCGCCGGCGCCAGCCTCCCCGTCAAGGTGCTGTCGCCGCGCGCCGCCGAGCTGCTGGCGCAGATGCCGGCGAAGCAGCCGCCGGATCTCTCGCGCTTCCTGTTGTCGCCGATGCCGGGGCTGCTGGTCTCGGTCGCGGTCGACGAGGGGCAGGAGGTCAAGGCCGGCGAGGAGCTGGCGGTGGTCGAAGCGATGAAGATGGAGAACGTTCTGCGCGCCGACCGCGACGGCAAGGTGGCGAAGGTGCGCGCCAAGGCCGGCGACAACCTCGCCGTCGATCAGGTCATCCTCGAATTCGCGTGAGGCCACGATGGCCCAATCGGCGCTTCGCCTCGTCATCACCGGCAGAGTCCAGGGCGTGGGCTTCCGCGCCTGGACCTGCCGCGAGGCGCGCCGGCGAGGCCTGCGCGGCTGGGTGCGCAATCTGAGCGACGGCAGCGTCGAGGCGCTGGCGGTCGGCGACAGCGAGGCACTCGAGGCGCTGGCTGAAACCTGCCGGCGCGGCCCGGCGCTGGCACAGGTAAGCGCAGTCGACCGCCATCCGGCCGAGGATGACGGCTCGGCCGGCTTCAGCGAACGACCGACGGTCTAGCCCCAGGCTAGCCGGCTCACAGCAGACGAATCGTCTCGACCAACCACTCGCGGTGCCGCCGCTCGTCCTCGAGCCCGTGCGTCAGGACCGAGCGCAAGCTGGGCGAGGCATTGCGATGCTGAACCGCTCGCTCATAGGCGGTGTTGGTGTCGTCCTCGTTGGTCTTCATGGCTTGCAGGATCGCCTTGTCGCCCATCAGCCCGCCGAGCACCACCCTGCCCTGGGTGAGCCAGCTCTTCATATCGCTTTCCTGGGGCGGGGTGATGCCGAGCGCACTCAAGGCCTCGCCAAGCTCGTCGATATGCCGCAGATGATCCTGCCTGAAGCCGGCGAGACTCGAGCGGTGTGCGGAATTGCCGAGCCGCTCGATGGCGGCGTCGTAGGCGAGCACGGCGTCGTGATCGAGCTGTACGAGATCGGTCAGGAGACGCTCGAGCTTGTCCTCGGTGCCGACGGTGGTGGTCATGGGTGCTCTCCGAGAGGCTGATCCGCTCGGCGAACGCCGGCCCGGGCGCGTTGATTCCGCGCGCACGCGCCGATTGCGCGGCAGGCGGCCGCGCCATCGCGCGCGATCCGCGCCCGGCGTGCGGGCGCTTCAGCCGTTCAGCCGGCGACCAGCTTGCGATAGAGGTGCCAAGTGGCGTGGCCGAGCACCGGCATCACGACGATGAGCCCGAGGAAGAGCGGGATCGAGCCGAGCACCAGGCCGCAGGCGACGATGAGGCCCCAGAGCGCGATGGGCAGCGGGTTCTCGGCGAAGGCGCGGACCGAGGTCCAGACCGCCCGGCCGAGGGTCACGTCGCGGTCGAGCAGCAGCGGGAACGACACCGTGCCGATCGCCAGCACCAGCACGGCGAAGAGGAAGCCCACGCCGATGCCGATGCCGATCAGCGCCCAGCCGGCACCGGTGGTGAAGACCGCGCCGAGGAAGCTGCTCAGCGAGGCGGCCGGCGCCAGGCCGAAGGTTGCGAAATAGATCGCCTGCGCCACGGCAAGCCAGAGCAGGAAGATCGCCACCAGCAGCGCCCCCAAGACGACGATCTTGCCGAAGGCCGGCGATCCCACGACGCCCATGGCATCGGGCCAGGCGGAGGGGGCGCCCAGCTCGCGGCGCCGGCTCATTTCATAGAGCCCGAGCGCCGCAAAGGGCCCGAGCAGCGCGAAGCCGGAGGCGAGCGGGAAGAGCAGCGGCACCAGGCCGTAGCCGAAGGCCAGCCGGCCCAGCACCAGGCCAACGACCGGATAGATCACGCAAAGGAAGACGACATCGCTGCGATAGGCGCGGAAATCGTCGAGGCCGCGCGCCAGCGCGTCCAGCAGATCGGCCGGGCCGATCCGCCGCAGCCCCAGGCTCGGCGCCACGCGGCCCTCCTGCGTCTCGGCAATGGCATGCCCGGCGGACCCGACCGCGACCCCGGCCAACCTGATCTGATCCAAGCCCCATTCGATAGGATTGCGGATGGTCGTCGCCATGCGTTCCTCCTGAACGGTTCAGGGGAGCGGCAACTCTTCCTCGGGCAGCGCCTGCGAACCGGCCGCTCGTCTGAAGAGAGAGCCGCGCCTCGCCTACACCGAAGTCTACACGACCGGTCTCGCCGAGTCGCGCCCCTTCCGGCGGCGCCGCCAAACCCGCTTGACCGGGCAAATCCGTTTGGTTAAAGTGAGTGTATGTTCACTCACTAACGGACATGCCATGCGCGACGGCACCGCGACGCGGCAGAAGATCGAGAGAACGGCGATGGGGCTGTTCGTCAGCCAGGGCGTCAGCGAGACGACGATCCGCGACATCGCGAGCGGCGCCGGCATCGCCGAGGGGGCGCTTTACCGCCATTACCGCGGCAAGGACGAGCTGATCCACGCGCTCTTCCAGCGCCATTACGCGGCTTTCGCCGGGCGGCTCGACGCGCTCCAGGCGCGCCACTCCCATACCCGCGACAAGCTCGCCGCGATGATCGAGGAATGCTGCCGCGTCTTCGACGAGGATCCCGTGCTGTTCCGCTTCCTGCTGCTGGTGCAGCACCATTCGCTGCAGCGGGTGGAAGGCAAGGCGAGCCCGGTCGAGGTGGTGCGCAGCGTCATCGTCGACGGCATGGAGCGCGGCGAGATCCTGAAGGGCGACCCCGAGCTCACCACCGCGCTCGTCATGGGCGTCATCATCCAGCCGGCCACGTTCAAGACTTACGGCCGGCTCCCCGGCCCGATGCGGCCGCTGGCCGGACGGCTCACCGCGGCCTGCTGGCACGTGCTCCAGGCCTGACCCCTCACCTGCCGCGAGGCTCCCTCCATGGCCGAGACTCAGTTTCATCTCCTGAAGAGCCGGCGCTTCCTGCCGCTCTTCGTCACGCAATTCCTCGGCGCGGTGAACGACAACCTGCTCAAGACCGCGCTGGTGACCCTGGTGACCTACCGGGCCTTCACCGATCCCACGACCACCAAGATCGTCGTTGCCATCGCCACCGCGGTCTTCATCGCGCCCTACTTCATCGCTTCGGCAACCGCCGGTCAGCTTGCCGACAAATTCGAGAAGACGCGGCTTGTCCGCTACATCAAGCTCTGGGAAGTGGGCGTCATGGTGCTCGCGGTGGCGGGCTTCGCGCTCGGCGACGAGACCTTCATCTATTTCGAGCTCGCCGTGCTCTTCCTGCTGGGCGTCCAGGCAACGTTCTTCGGCCCGGTCAAATACGGCATCCTGCCCGACCTGCTGGCGACCGAAGATCTCATGGGCGGCAATGCGCTCATCGAGGCCGGCACCTTCCTCGCCATCCTGCTCGGCACCATCGCCGGTGGCTTGCTGATCCTCGCCCCCTTCGGCGAGACGATCGTCTCGGCGGCGCTCCTCGCTTTCGCCGCGGCAGGATGGGGCGTGAGCCTGCTCATCCCGCGCACCACGCGCGCCGCCCCACAGCTCCGCATCAGCCCGAACATCTGGGCGGAGACCATGGCGATCCTTCGCTTCACCGCCGAGCGGCGCGATCTCTGGCTCTCCATCCTTGCGATCTCCTGGTTCTGGCTGGTGGGCGCGATCTTCCTGTCGCAATTTCCGACCTACGCCAAGGACACGCTCGGCGCCGACGCCGGCGTCGAAACGTTGTTCCTCGCCATGTTCTCGATCGGCATCGGCGCGGGCTCGGTGCTCTGCGGCAGGCTGCTGCAGGGCGAGGTGAGCGCCAGGCTGGCACCGCTCGGCGCCGTCGGCATGGCCCTCTTCAGCCTCGACCTCTACGCCGTCAGCGAGCGCACGGCACCGGCCGGCGCGGCGCTGATCGGCGTCGCGGGGTTCCTGGCGCAGGGCACCAATTGGCGGCTGCTCGGCGATCTCTTCATGATCGCGCTCTGCGGCGGGCTCTTCACCGTACCGCTCTACGCCTTGCTCCAGGCGCGCGCCGAGGAAACCCATCGCTCGCGCGTCATCGCCGCCAACAACGTGATGAACGCGCTCTTCATCGTCCTTTCCGGCGCAGCGAGCGCGGTGATGCTGAAGCTCGGCCTATCCGTTCCCGGCATCTTCCTGGTGGTGGGGCTGCTCAATGCCGTCGCGGCTGTCGTCGTGCTCCGTCTCGTTCCCGGCGTCCTCCTGAAGACGCTGCTCGCGGCGCTGCTGCGGCTGGTCTATCGCGTCGAGGTGAGCGGGCTCGAGAACTACCGCAAGTCCGGCGAGCGCGTGGTCATCGTCGCCAATCACCTTTCCTTCATCGACGGCGTGCTGCTGGCCGCCTTCCTGCCCGGGCGTCCCGCCTTCGCCATCGACACGCAGCGCGCCGCCGCCTGGTGGCTACGGCCCTTTCTCGGCCTCTTCCATGCGGTGCCGATCGACCGGACCAGGCCCTTTGCGACGAAGACCCTGATCCGCGCGGTCGAGGAAGGCCGGCACTGCGTCATCTTCCCCGAGGGACGCATCACCGTCACCGGCGCGCTGATGAAGGTCTATGAGGGACCTGCGATGATCGCCGACAAGGCCAAGGCGACGATCCTGCCGGTGCGCCTCGACGGGCCGCAATTCACCCGCTTCTCGCGGCTCAAGGGCAAGGTGCGCCGCCGCTGGTTCCCGAAGGTGACGATCGCAGTGCAGGAACCGCAGGCGATCCGGCTGCCGCCGGAGATCAAGGGACGCCGCCGCCGGCACGAGATCGGCGCATGGCTCTACGACATCATGTCGTCGATGATCTTCGCGACGGCCGAGACGCGCCAAACGCTCTTTGCCGCGCTGCTCGACGCGCGCACCGTGCATGGCGGCGGCCACATCGCCATCGAGGATATCGAGCGCAAGCCGCTGAGCTATACGAAGCTGATCGCCGGCAGCCTCGTGCTCGGCCGGCGGTTCGCCGCGTCCTGTTCGCCTGGCGAGCATGTCGGGCTGCTGCTGCCCAATGCCGCCGCGACCGCCGCGAGCTTCTTCGCGCTCCACAGCGCGGGTGCCGTGCCTGCGATGCTCAACTATTCCGCCGGCGCCGGCAATATGGAGGCGGCCTGCCGGCTGGCGCAGCTGCGCCTCATCGTCACCTCGCGCCGCTTCATCGAGCGCGCCCGGCTGGAAAGCGACCTGGCGGCGCTCGCGCCCGGCCGGCGCATTGTCTATCTCGAGGATATTCGCAGCGAGATCGGTGTGGGGGAGCGCCTCTCCGGTTTCGTCCGATCCCGCTTCGCGCGCCTGCTCTACCGTCGGCGCGGCATCCGCCCTGACGATCCCGCCGTCGTGCTCTTCACCTCGGGCTCGGAGGGCGTTCCCAAAGGCGTCGCGCTGAGCCACGCCAATATCCTCGCCAATTGCCGGCAGATTGCCGCGCGGGTCGATTTCTCGCCGAGCGACATCGTGCTGAACGCGCTCCCGATCTTCCATTCCTTCGGCCTCACCGGCGGCTTGGTGCTGCCGCTCATCAACGGCGTGCGCATCTTCCTCTACCCCTCACCGCTGCATTATCGCGTCGTGCCCGAAGTGGCCTACGACACCAACGCCTCGATCCTCTTCGGCACCGACACTTTTCTCTCGGGCTATGCGCGGGTCGCCAATCCCTACGATTTCTACAGCGTGCGCTACGTCTTCGCCGGCGCCGAGAAAGTGCGCGAGGAGACGCGGCGGCAATGGATGGAAAAATTCGGGCTGCGCCTGCTCGAGGGCTATGGCGCGACCGAAACCGCACCCGTGCTCGCCACCAATACGCCGATGCATTTCCGCGCCGGCACCGTCGGCCGCTTGCTGCCGGGTATCGAGTGGCGGCTGGAGCCGGTCGAGGGCGTCGCCGAGGGCGGCCGGCTCCTGGTCTCGGGTCCCAATGTGATGCTGGGATATCTCGACCCCGACCGTCCCGGCGCGCTCAAGCCCCCGCCCGATGGCTGGTACGACACGGGTGACATCGTCAACCTCGACGCCGAGGGCTATCTGCACATCCTCGGCCGCGTCAAACGCTTCGCCAAGATCGCCGGCGAGATGGTATCGCTGGGTGCCGCCGAGGAGCTGGCCGCCTCGCTTTGGCCGGGAGCGCATCACGCCGTCGTGGCGCTGCCCGACCCACGCAAGGGCGAGCAGGTCGTCCTGGTCACCGATCATCCCGAAGCCAGCGTTGAGGCGCTGCTGGGCGCCGCGCGCGATCGCCGGCTGGCGGAGGTGACCGTGCCGCGCAGCATCATCGGCGTCGGCAAAGTCCCGCTGCTCGCCACCGGCAAGGCGGACTATCCCGCCGTGCGCAAGCTCGCCGAGGAGCGAAGTCGGAAGCCGGCTGATACCGCAGCGGGAGGCGCGCGAAGCTAGAGCGTTCACCGCACATCGAGCGGACCCTCCGCCCACTCCGCCGGATCATGGCCGAGCGGCACCGGCGGGCGCTCCCAGCCAGCTGGCGTCTCGGACATCCGTGCCGCTGGGACGAGATGGCGGATGAGGCCGAAGGGAGAGGGCGTCTCCTGGCTCAAACGCGCGATCTCCGCCTCCGGCAGATCGCGCGGCAGACCGGTGATCGCCGTCTCGTCCAAGAGGCCGCACTCGACGATCCACTGCCCGGTGCGCGCGAGCGAAACGCGAACACGCCAGCTGCCGCCCTCGCGCGCCCGGCGCAGCAGCGCCGCCATCCCGCCCAGCGCCATGAGATAGCCGCTGACATAGTCGATCGCCGAGACCGGCATGAGCCGCGGCTTGCCGGCGCCCTCAATCATTGCCATGCCGCTTGCCGTCTGAACCAGCGTGTCGAAGCCCCGCCGCGCCACCCAAGGTCCGGCACGGCCCCACGCGGAAAGCTCGACCAGCACGATCCCGGGCCGGAGCGCCGCAAGTTCCTCAGCGCCGAAGCCGCGGCGCGCGAGCGAGCCGGGACGGTAGCCCTGCACGAAGATATCGGCGCGCCCGTCCCGCACCAGCGCGGCGAGCCTCGCGCGATCCTTCGCCTCGCGCAGATCGAGAAAGGCCGAGCGCTTGCCGAGCCCAGTATCGATATCCATGTCGCGCGAGAAGGGCAGATGCGGCGCCGAGATCTTCAGGACCTCCGCGCCGTGCTCGGCGAGCGCCCGTGCGCCGGTCGGGCCGGCCAGCACGCGCGTCAAATCGAGCACGCGAATGCCCGAGAGCGGTCGCGCGCCGGCGGCCAGCGCCTCTGCCGGCGCGTCGCCGATGCGCTCGATCTCGATGAGCGGCAGGCCGCCAACCGCCGCCGCCTGAGGGTGGCGCAGCCATTCCTCGTGGCTCCGCGCCAGCGCCGCGACACCTGCAGCGGCATGGATGGCGTCCTCGAGGGCGAGCCCCTCCCAGCGGGAGACCACCGCGGCGACCGCTTCGCGGGGGGCACCGGCCGACAGCCCGAGCACGCCAAGCGCAGCCGCACGATGGTTGGGGAAATTGCAGTGAAGCATGACGCTCCGCCCGTCGCGCGTCGGATGAAAGCCGCTGACGGGATCGAAGATGTCCTGCGGCGGCGCGCCATCGATGCGCAGCAAACGGCTGCTGCGCAGTGCGGCGACAGCATGGCGGAGATCGACGGCAACCCGCTGACGCCTGCCGCCGGAGCGCAAGGCGAAGATCTCGGCCGCGGCCAACGCGGCGGCGGCAATCGCCGCCGCACCGGCGATGCCGATGCGAAAGCGCGTCGCCAAAACGGGATCCCGACCCTCGAACCGCACCGCCTCGGCGGCAGCCTCGGGTAGCGCGACAAGCCTCAGGAGTTCCTGGAGCGCGGCGTAGGGCATGAGCAAAGACTATACCTCGGCAGGGTCGATCGTCCCCTGCGCTGAAACTCATTCCCGTCTCGTCCTAGGCCGGGGCCGGTTGCGCGCCCTCCGCGCCCGCCTGCCCCGGGGCTCACGAAGAAGGCCGGTGGGTGAGCATCAAAAAGCAAAAAGGGCAGCCGCTGGCTGCCCTTTGCCGTCGCGCGATGCCGCCTTCCGTCAGGCGGCTTCTTCCTCTTCGCCCTCCGCGGTCTGCACCGGGCCGCTGTCCTGGCCCTTGGCGTCGACGTCGCGATCGACGAGCTCGATCACCGCCATCGCCGAGGCGTCGCCGTAGCGGAAGCCCGCCTTGAGTATCCGCGTATAGCCGCCCGGACGCTCCTTGTAGCGCTCGGCGAGCGTGGTCATTACCTTGTCGGCGAGCTTCGCGTCCTGGAGGGCCGAGATGAGCTGGCGCCGAGCATGGAGCCCGCCGCGCTTGCCGAGCGTGATCAGCCGCTCGACGATCGGCCGCAGATCCTTCGCCTTGGGCAAGGTAGTGGTGATCTGCTCATGCTTCAGCAGCGCATGGCAGAGATTGTCGAACATGGCCTTGCGATGGGCCGAGGTGCGGCTGAAGCTGCGGCCGCGCAGACGATGGCGCATGATGAATTCTCCCGGCGCTCAATACGGCTCTTCGAGGCGCTTGGCGAGCTCCTCGATGTTCTCGGGCGGCCAGTTCGGAATCTCCATACCGAGATGGAGACCCATCTGCGCCAGCACTTCCTTGATCTCGTTGAGCGACTTGCGGCCGAAATTCGGCGTCCGCAGCATCTCCGCCTCGGTCTTCTGCACGAGATCGCCAATATAGACGATATTGTCGTTCTTGAGGCAGTTGGCGGAGCGGACGGATAGCTCGAGTTCGTCCACCTTGCGCAGCAGGTTTTTGTTGAAGGGCAGCTCGTGCGCCGGCGCCTCTTCGCTGGGTGCGCGCGGCTCCTCGAAGTTGATGAAGAGCTGCAGCTGGTCCTGCAGGATGCGGGCCGCCAGCGCCACCGAATCCTCGGGCGTCACCGCGCCGTTGGTCTCGATGCGCATCGAGAGTTTGTCGTAATCGGTGACCTGGCCGACGCGCGTGTTGTCGACGCGATAGCTCACCTTGCGCACCGGGCTGAAGAGCGCATCGACCGGGATGAGGCCGATCGGCGCATCCTCGGGCCGGTTCTGCGTAGCCGGCACATAGCCCTTGCCGGTCTCGACCGTGAATTCCATCGCGATCTTGGCGGCGCTGTCGAGCGTGCAGATCAGCGCGTCGGGGTTCATCACCTCGATGTCGTGGCCGGTCTCGATCATGCTGGCGCGCACCTCGCCCGGCCCCTGCGCCTTGAGGCGCATGCGCTTCGGGCCCTCGCCATGCATCCGGAGCGCGATGCCCTTGACGTTGAGCACGATGTCGGTGATGTCCTCGAGCACGCCCGGCAGCGAGGAGAACTCGTGCAGCACGCCCTCGATCTGCATCGAGGTGATCGCCGCGCCCTGCAGCGAGGAGAGCAGCACGCGCCGCAGCGCGTTGCCAAGCGTGAGGCCGAAACCACGCTCCAGCGGCTCGGCGACAACCGTGGCGGCGCGCGCCGGATCGTCGCCCGGCTCGACCGAAAGCTGCTTGGGCTTAATGAGGGCTTGCCAGTTTTTCTGAATCACGAGCGGAACCTCATGTCATTTGGCGCGATCCCGGGATCGCTGCCGTCAATTCCGAACGCGACGGTCGCCGGGCCGGCGACGAGGCACGTCCAACAAAGCGGCGCGAGAGCGCCGGCCGAACTCAGACCCGGCGCCGCTTGGGCGGCCGGCAACCGTTGTGCGGGATCGACGTGACGTCGCGGATCGACGTCACGGCAAAGCCCACCGCCTGCAGCGCGCGCAACGCCGATTCGCGTCCCGAGCCGGGGCCCTTCACCTCGATCTCGAGCGTGCGCATGCCGTGTTCCATCGCCTTGCGCCCGGCATCCTCGGCGGCGACCTGCGCCGCATAGGGGGTCGATTTGCGCGAGCCCTTGAAGCCCATGGTCCCGGACGACGACCAGGCGATGGTGTTGCCCTGCGCGTCGGTGATGGTGATCATGGTGTTGTTAAAGGTGGCGTTCACATGCGCGACGCCAGACGTGATATTCTTGCGTTCGCGACGACGCAGACGCGGCGCTGCTGCAGGCTTCGCCATATTTCTTCTCGTCCCCTCGGGCTTACTTGGTCACCGTCTTCTTGCCGGCAATCGGCCGCGCCGGACCCTTGCGGGTGCGCGCGTTGGTATGCGTGCGCTGGCCGCGCACCGGCAGGCCCTTGCGATGGCGCAGGCCGCGGTAGCAGCCGAGGTCCATCAGGCGCTTGATGTTCATGGCCACCTGGCGGCGGAGGTCGCCCTCCACCGTGAAGTCGCGATCGATCAGCTCGCGGATGCGCAGCACCTCGTCATCGGTGAGCTCGTGCACGCGGCGCTGGGTCGGGATGCCAAGCTGGCCGCAGATCTTCTCTGCCGTGGTGCGGCCGATGCCATGGATGTAGGTGAGCCCGATCGGGACCCGCTTCTGGCTCGGGATGTTGACGCCAGCTATACGCGCCACCTGCGCTTCTCCTTAGGTGTGATGTCCAGCGAGGGCCGAATCCGCGGAAAGGCCGAGGGCGCGCATTATAGGAATCCGGCGTCCAGAGTCAACGGTTCCACGGGGTGAGGGCCTTATTTGGGGTTACCCAGGATGGTTTCAATCTGCCGGGCGACCTCGCCGATCTCGGCCATGCCGTCGACCGGGTGCAGCACCCCCTTGGCCCGGTAATAGGGCAGGATCGGCGCGGTCTGGCGGCGATAGGCCTCGAGCCGGGTCTTGACCGCCTCGGGATTGTCGTCGGCACGGCGCACGAAATCCCGGGAGCCGCAGACGTCGCACACCCCCTCGCTCTTGGGCCGGTGGTAGCGGTCGTGATAGCTCGCGCCGCATTTGGCGCAGCTGAAGCGTCCGGCGATGCGGTCGACGAGCGCCGCCTCGTCGACGGTCATCTCGATGACCGAATCGAGCCTGAGCCCCTTCTCCTTGAGCATCCGGTCGAGCGCCTCGGCCTGCGGTACCGTGCGGGGGAAGCCGTCGAGGATGAAGCCCTTCCCGCCCTCGAGCTGATCGATGCGGTGCGCGATCAGCTCGATGATCAGGTCGTCGGAGACGAGCTGACCGGCATCCATGACCTCCTGAACCTTGCGGCCGAGATCGCTGCCCGATTTGCGTTCCGCGCGCAGCATGTCGCCCGTCGACAGCTGCGTCAGCCCGTATTTCTCTTCGAGCCGCTTGGCCTGGGTGCCCTTGCCGGCGCCCGGAGGTCCGAGCAGGATGATGTTCACCCGCGTCTCCCGCGCAGCTTCGCCTTCTTGATCAGTCCCTCGTACTGATGCGCCAGCAGATGTGAATGGATCTGCGCCACGGTGTCCATGGTGACGCTGACCACGATCATCAGGCTGGTGCCGCCGAAATAGAAGGGAACGCTGTACTGCGAGACCAGAATCTCCGGCAGCACGCAGACGGCGGCGAGGTAGAGCGAACCGACCACGGTGAGCCGGCTCAGCACGTAATCGAGATAGTCGGCGGTCGTCTTGCCCGGGCGGTAGCCGGGGATGAAGCCGCCGTACTTGCGCAGATTGTCCGCGGTCTCGGTCGGGTTGAAGACGATCGCCGTGTAGAAGAAGGTAAAGAAGACGATCAACCCGACATAGAGCCCGATATAGATGACGCTGCCGTGGCGCAGATAGATGCTCATCCAGCCGATGATGCCCGACTGGTTGGCATTGCCGAAGCTGGCGAAGGTCGCCGGCAGCAGCAGCAGCGAGGAGGCGAAGATCGGCGGGATGACGCCGGAGGTGTTGAGCTTCAGCGGCAGGTGCGAAGCCTCGCCACCGAACATCTTGTTGCCGACCTGACGCTTGGGGTACTGGACCAGTAGTCGCCGCTGCGCCTGCTCCATGAAGACGATGAAGGCGATGACGGCGATCGCCAGCACCAGGAAGATGATGATAAAGACGGTCGAGAGCGCGCCGGTTCGGCCGAGCTCGAGCAACGAGCCCAGCGCCGCCGGCATGCGCGCGACGATGCCGGCGAAGATGATGAGCGAGATGCCGTTGCCGACGCCGCGGGCGGTGATCTGCTCACCGAGCCACATCAGAAAGATGGTACCGCCGGTGAGCGTCACCATGGCGGTGAAGCGGAAGAAGAAGCCGGGATCGATGACCGGCGAACGGCCGCCGCCCCCTGCGCCCTCGAGGCCGACGGCGATGCCGTAGGCTTGAATGAGCGCGAGCGCCACCGTGCCGTATCGGGTGTACTGGTTGATCTTCTTGCGCCCGACCTCACCTTCCTTCTTCAACGCCTCGAGCTGCGGCGAGACCGCCTGCAGCAGCTGGACGATGATCGAGGCGGAGATGTAGGGCATGATACCGAGCGCGAAGATCGTCATGCGCCCGAGCGCGCCGCCCGAAAACATGTCGACCATGCCAAGGATCCCCCCGGCATTGCGCTGGAAGATTTGCTGCAGGATCTGCGGATCGATGCCCGGCAGCGGGATGTAGGTGCCGAGCCGGAAGATCACCAGCGCGCCCAGCGTGAACCAGATGCGCTTCTTAAGTTCTGTCGCCTTGGCAAAGGCGGAGAGATTGATACTCCCCGCAAGCTGTTCGGCGGCTGATGCCATCTATGCCATCCCTGGAGCCCCGTCAGGGGGCCCGCCTCGCATTCACGCTGCCGCCGGTTTGGCGCCGGTGACGACGACCTTGCCGCCGAGCTTCTCCACCGCCTCGACCGCCGCCTTCGAAGCACCCACCACCTCGATGGTGAGCGGCATCTTCAGCTCGCCCTTGGCGAGGAGCCGCACCCCGTCGCCGACGCGGCGCAGAATGCCCGCGGCGACCAGCGCGGCGCCGTTCACCGTCACATCGGGTTTGAGGCGACCGGCTTCAAGAGCAACCTGCAGCCGTCCGAGATTGACGATGGTGAAGTCGGGCCGGAAATCCTTGTGATTGAAGCCCCGCTTCGGCAGACGGCGATGCAGCGGCGTCTGACCGCCCTCGAAGCCGTTGAGCGCGACGCCGGTGCGCGCGGTCTGGCCCTTGCCGCCCCGCGCGCTGGTCTTGCCCTTGCCGGAGCCGATGCCGCGGCCGACCCGCTTGGCGCGGTAATGCGCGCCCTTGTTGTCCTTGATCTCGTTGAGCTTCATCGTCCACCACCTTCGCCGGGCGAATGCGCCGCGCTCACGCCGCGTCGACCCGCACCAGATGCCTTACCCGTTCGATCATTCCGCGCACCGCTGGCGTATCCTCAAGGACGCGCGAACGGTGCAACTTGTTGAGGCCGAGCCCCTTGAGCGTGGCGCGCTGATAGTCCTCGCGACCGATCGGGCTGCCGATCTGCGTCACCTTCAGCACCTTCTCCGGCACCCGCTTGGGCTTCGGCGCCGCTTTGGGCTTCGGCTGAGGCGCCGTCTTGGCGGCCGGCGCCGGCTTCGGCTTCGCGGCCCTGACCGCCGCGGCCTCGGCCTTCTTGGCCGCCTTTTTGGCCGCCTTCTTCGCCGCCTTGTCCTCGGCTGCCTTGGCCACAACCTCGGCCTTGCCCGGCGCCGGGGCGGTCTTCTCCGCCTTCTTGGCGGGCTTCGCCTCGGCCGCGGGCTTGCCCTCGGCCGATGCCGCCTTCTTCGCCGGTTTCTTCTTCTCTGCCTTTTCTTCCGCCATGGACTACTCCCGCGCCTCGGCGCTGGAATCGCGCCGACCCAGGATCTCGCTCACCTTGCGGCCGCGGCGGGCCGCTACCGTGCGCGGGCTCACCGACCGGTTGAGCGCCTGGAAGGTCGCCTTGATCATGTTGTGCGGGTTGGAGGTGCCGACGGACTTCGCCACCACGTCCTGCACGCCCAGCGCCTCGAAGATGGCGCGCATCGGACCGCCGGCGATGATGCCGGTGCCGGGCTTCGCCGCGCGTACGATGACCTCGCCGGCGCCGTAGCGGCCGATGATGTCATGATGCAGCGTGCGGCCCTCGCGCAGCGGCACGCGCACCATGGCGCGGCGCGCCTGGTCGGTCGCCTTGCGGATCGCCTCCGGCACCTCGCGCGCCTTGCCGGCGCCGTAGCCGACGCGGCCCTTGCCGTCGCCGACCACGACGATGGCGGCGAAGCCGAAGCGCCGGCCGCCCTTCACCACCTTGGCGACGCGGTTGATGCCGACGAGCTTCTCGACGAACTCACTGTCCTCGCGGTCGCGCTCGCGCGGCCCGCGCTCACCCTCGCCGCCGCCGCGGCGACCGCGCCCGCGCGGTCCCCGTTCGCCGCCGCCCGGCGGCCTTCCGCCGCCGCCCGCCGGCCTTGCGCTGCTGCCTGGTGCACGTGCCATGAAGCGCCCTTCCTAGAAGTTGAGGCCGCCCTCGCGGGCGGCATCGGCCAGGGCCTTGACCCGGCCGTGAAAGAGATAGCCGCCGCGATCGAAGACGACGGCGGTGACGCCGGCAGCCTTCGCCCGCTCGGCGAGGAGCTTGCCCACCGCCACCGCGGCCGCCTTGTCGGCGCCGGTCTTGCTGCTGGTGCGCAGATCCTTTTCGAGGCTCGACGCCGCGCAGAGCGTGCGGCCGGAAGCGTCGTCGATCACCTGCGCATAGATGTGCCGCGAGGAGCGGAACACCGAGAGCCGCGGGCGGCCGCCGGCGACGCGCGACAACCGATGTCGCACCCGCATCTGGCGACGGGCGAAGAGGGATTTGGACTTGCTCGTCATGGCACGGCCCTCGCTACTTCTTCTTGCCTTCCTTGCGGCGGATATGCTCGTCCGCATAGCGGATGCCCTTGCCCTTGTAGGGCTCGGGCTTGCGGTAGGAGCGCAGCACCGCGGCGATCTGCCCCACCTGCTGCCGGTCGGCACCGGTGATGCTGATCGAGGTCGGCTTCTCGCAGGTGATCTTGATCTCGCTCGGGATCGGAAAGGTCACGTCGTGGCTGTAGCCGAGCTGCAGCACCAGGTTCTTGCCCTGCACCGCGGCGCGATAGCCGACACCCTCGATCTCGAGGCTCTTGGTGAAGCCCTTGGAGACGCCGGTCACCATGTTGTTGATGGTGGCGCGCATCGTGCCCCAATGGGTACGCGAGCGCTTGGTGTCGCTCTTGGGCTTCACCACCACCTTGCCGGCCTCGACCGTGGCGGTGACCTCGGCACTCAGCGGCAGCTTCAGCGTGCCGAGCTTGCCCTTGGCGGTCAACGTCTGACCGGCCACTTCGACGGTGACGCCTTGCGGGATCGGAACCGGATTCTTGCCGATGCGCGACATGAAACGCCTCTCAGAACACGCGACAGAGGACTTCGCCGCCGACATTGGCAGCGCGCGCCTCGTTGTCCGACATGACGCCGCGCGGCGTCGACAGGATGGCGATGCCAAGCCCGTTATAGACGCGCGGCAGGTCGGAGATGCGGGAATAGATGCGGCGACCCGGCTTGGAGATGCGGGTGATCTCGCGGATCACCGGTTCGCCGTCAACGTATTTGAGCTCGATCTTGAGCTCGGCCACGCCCGGCCGCACTTCCTCGCGCGTATAGCCGCGAATGTAGCCTTCGCGCTGCAGCACCTCGAGCACGTTGGCGCGGACCTTGGACGCCGGCGATTGCACCACGGGCTTGTGCGCCCGCTGCCCGTTGCGGATGCGGGTGAGGAGATCGCCGAGCGGATCGGACATCGACATGCCGTTTGTCTCCCTTACCAGCTCGACTTGACCATGCCAGGTATCTGGCCGGCCGAGGCGAGCTCGCGCAGCGCCAGGCGCGAGAGCTTGAACTTGCGATAGGTGCCGCGCGGCCGGCCGGTGAGCTCGCACCGGTTGCGGATCCGCGTAGCCGAGGAATTGCGCGGCATCTCGGCGAGCTTGAGCCGCGCCGCGAAACGCTCTTCCGCCGGGAGCGAACGGTCGTCGGCGAGCGCCTTGAGGCGCGCCCGCTTGGCCGCCATGCGCTTCACCAGCTGCGCCCGCCGCTTGTTCTTGTTCACCGAACTCGTCTTCGCCATGGGAACTTGCCCTCGCCGGCCGGTCAGTTGATGAACGGCATCTGGAAGCCGCGCAGCAGGGCCTTCGCCTCCGCGTCGGTCTTCGCCGTGGTCACGATGATGATGTCCATGCCGCGCACGGCATCGACCTGGTCGTAGTTGATCTCGGGGAACACCAGCTGCTCCTTGAGCCCGAGCGCGTAATTGCCCCGGCCGTCGAAGCTCTTGCCCGACACGCCGCGGAAATCGCGCACGCGCGGCAGGGCGATGTTGATCAGCCGGTCGAGGAACTCGTACATGCGCTCGCGCCGCAGCGTCACCTTGCAGCCGATCGGCAAGTTCTCGCGCAGCTTGAACGTGGCGATCGACTTCTTGGCGCGCGTCACAACCGGCTTCTGGCCGGAGATGACCGCGAGGTCATTCACCGCAGCCTCGACCTTCTTGCCGTCCTGCGTACCCTCGCCGACGCCCATGTTGATGACGATCTTGTCGAGCTTCGGCACCTGCAGGCCGTTGGTGTAGCCGAACTCCTTCATCAGGGACGGCTTCACGACGCTCTGGTAGTGGTCCTGGAGACGGGTCTGCATGACTGACCTCACGCGTCGAGGACTTCGCCGGAGCGCTTGGCGAAGCGCACCTTGCGGCCGTCCCCGAGGATCTTGTAGCCGACGCGGGTCGGCTTGCTGGACTTGGGATCGATGTGGGCGACGTTGGAAGCGTGGATCGCCGCCTCCTTCTCCACGATCCCGCCGGTCTGGCCGGCTCCGGGCTTGGTGTGGCGCTTCACCATATTCACGCCCTGCACGACGACGCGGTTCTCCTCGCGCAGCACGCGCAGCACCTCACCGCTCTTGCCCTTGTCGCGGCCGGTGATGACCACGACCTTGTCGCCCTTCTTGATCTTGAGCTTCATCTCAGAGCACCTCGGGAGCGAGCGACACGATCTTCATGAACTTGCGCGCGCGCAGCTCGCGCGTGACAGGCCCGAAGATGCGCGTGCCGATCGGCTCGCCCTGCTTGGAGATCAGCACCGCGGCGTTGCGGTCGAAGCGGATCGAGCTGCCGTCCGGCCGGCGGATCTCCTTGGCCGTGCGCACGATCACCGCCTGATGCACGTCGCCCTTCTTGACGCGGCCGCGCGGGATCGCCTCCTTGACCGAGACGACGATGACGTCGCCCACGGTGGCCGTCTTGCGCTTCGAGCCGCCCAGCACCTTGATGCACTGGACGCGCCGCGCGCCAGAATTGTCGGCCACATCGAGATTGGTCTGCATCTGGATCATGACGCGTCACCCCTCGGCGCCGGCAGTGGCGGCGGCCTTCTTGCGCGGCGCGCGCGGTGCACGCGGCTTCGCCGGCTTCTTCGCCGGAGCCTCCGCGGCAGCGGCGGGCGCCACCTCGCGCGCGGCCGGCGCCGCACCCTCGGCGAGCACCACCCAGCGCTTGCGCCGGGAGATCGGCCGGCTCTCCTCGATGCGGACCACCTGGCCGCCCTTGATCAGGTTGTGCTCGTCGTGCGCCGCATACTTCTTCGAGCGCATGATGAATTTCTTGTAGACCGGGTGCATGACGCGGCGCTCGACACGGACGATCACGGTCTTGTCCCGTGCGTCCCGCATCGCCACGCCTTGAAGGATACGCTTCGGCATCGCTCTTCTCTTTCCCTATGCGCGCGCGCGTTCGGCCAGGATGGTCCTGATGCGCGCCATGTCGCGTCGCACCTGGCGCACGCGCGCCGTGTTCTCGAGCTGTCCGCTCGCCTTCTGGAAGCGCAAGTTGAAGCGCTCCTTCGCGAGCTGCTCGAGGTCGCCCTTGAGCTCGTCGTCCGTCTTGGCTCGGACGTCTGCGGCTTTCATATCGCCTCCTCGCCCAGGCGGGTCACGACGCGGGTGGCGACCGGCAGCTTGGCCGAGGCGAGGTCGAAGGCCTCGCGCGCGATCGGGCCCGGGACGCCGTCGAGCTCGAACATGATGCGGCCGGGCTTCACCCGGCACACCCAGAACTCGGGCGTGCCCTTGCCGCTGCCCATGCGCACCTCGGCCGGCTTCACCGACACGGGAACGTCGGGGAAGATGCGTATCCAGACGCGGCCGACGCGCTTGATGTGGCGGGTGATGGCGCGCCGCGCCGCCTCGATCTGGCGCGCGGTGACGCGGCCGGGCTCGGTCGACTTCAGCCCGTAATTGCCGAAATTGAGCTCGGTGCCGCCCTTGGCCTCGCCATGGATGCGGCCCTTATGCGCCTTGCGGTACTTGGTGCGCTTGGGTGACAGCATGATCCTGCGATCCCTCTACTCTCAGACCCGCGCCTGGTTCTGCTCGGCGGCGCGCTTGTCCTGCGCCATCGGGTCGTGCGCCAGCACCTCGCCCTTGAACACCCAGACCTTGACGCCGCAGGTGCCGTAGGTGGTCTTGGCCGTGCCGTAGCCGAAATCGACATCGGCACGCAGCGTGTGCAGCGGCACGCGGCCCTCGCGGTACCACTCCATGCGGGCGATCTCGGCGCCGCCGAGGCGGCCGGAGCAGTTGATGCGGATGCCGAGCGCGCCCAGGCGCATCGCCGACTGAACGGCGCGCTTCATCGCGCGGCGGAAGGCGACGCGGCGCTCGAGCTGCTGAGCGATGCCGTCGGCGATAAGCTTGGCGTCGATCTCGGGCTTGCGGATCTCGACGATATTGAGGCTGACCTCGCTGTTGGTCATCTTGGCGATGTCGAGGCGCAGCTTCTCGATGTCGGCGCCCTTCTTGCCGATGACCACGCCCGGGCGCGCCGAATGGATGGTGATGCGCGTCTTCTTGGCGGCTCGCTCGATGACGATGCGCGAGACGCCTGCCTGCTGGAGCCGCTCGGTGAGGAAGCGGCGCAGCTTCAGGTCCTCGTGCAGCAGACCGCCGTACTCCTTGCGCGCGAACCAGCGCGAATCCCAGGTGCGGTTGATGCCGAGCCTGAGCCCGATCGGATTGACCTTCTGGCCCATTACGCCTGCTCCTCCTGCCGCCGCTCCTCGCGCTCGCGCACGACGACGGTCAGATTGCTGAAATACTTGTCGACGCCCGCGGCGCGGCCGCGGCCGCGCGCATGGAAGCGTCGCATCGCGAAGGCGCGGCCGACGGTCGCCTCCTTCACGTAGAGCTTGTCGACGTCGAGCTGGTGGTTGTTCTCGGCGTTGGCAATCGCCGCCTGCAGCACCTTCTTCACGTCGCGCGCGATGCGGCGCGGCGAGAATCCCAATTCGTGGAGGGCGACCGCCGCGTTCTTGCCGCGGATGCTCTGCGCCACAAGATTGAGCTTGCGCGCGCTCACCTTGAGAGCGCGGGCATAGGCCGAGGCCTCGGTCTCGGCGAGACGACGGGGGGCGGCTTTCTTGCTCATGGCGCCTTCGTCCTCACCGCCTTCTTGTCGGCGGAATGGCCGTGGAAGGTGCGGGTCGGCGCGAACTCGCCGAACTTGTGGCCGATCATGTGCTCGGTCACCAGCACCGGGATGAACTTGTGACCGTTGTAGACACCGAAAGTCAGCCCGACGAACTGCGGGAAGATGGTCGAGCGGCGAGACCACGTCTTGATGATCTCGTTGCGGCCCGACGTGCGCGCCTTCTCCGCCTTCTTCAGCAGATAGCCGTCGATGAACGGTCCCTTCCAGACTGAGCGTGCCACCTGGGCCCTCCGTTACTTCTGCCGCCGACGCCGCACGATATAGCGGTCGGTCGCCTTGTTCTTGCGCGTCTTCGTGCCCTTGGTGCCCTTGCCCCAGGGGGTGACGGGATGACGGCCGCCCGAGGTGCGCCCCTCGCCGCCGCCATGCGGATGGTCGATCGGATTCATCGCCACGCCGCGCACCGAGGGCCGACGCCCGAGCCAGCGGGTGCGCCCCGCCTTGCCGATGCTAATGTTCTGCTTGTCGGGGTTCGAGACCGCGCCGATCGTCGCCATGCACTCGGCGCGCACCATGCGCACCTCGCCCGAGGACAGCCGCAGCAGCGCGTAGCCGGCGTCGCGACCGACGAGCTGCGCATAGGTCCCGGCGGCGCGGGCGAGCTGTCCGCCCTTGCCCGGCTTCATCTCGACATTGTGGATGATGGTGCCGACCGGGATGTTGCGCATCGGCATGGCGTTGCCCGGCTTCACGTCGACGCGCTCGCCTGAGACGATGGTGTCGCCCTCGCGCAGCCGCTGCGGCGCCAGGATGTAGGCGAGCTCGCCATCGGCATAGCGGATGAGGGCGATGAAGCCGCTGCGGTTCGGATCGTATTCGAGCCGCTGCACCTCGGCCGTGACGTCGTGCTTCGTCCGCTTGAAGTCGATGACGCGGTAACGCTGCTTATGGCCGCCGCCGCGCCAGCGCTGGGTGATGCGACCATGATTGTTGCGGCCGCCATGCTCGCGCTTGCCTTCGGTGAGCGCCTTGACGGGCCGGCCCTTCCACAGCTCGCTGCGATCGACTGTAATGAGCTGACGCTGCCCCGGCGTCGTCGGCTTGTAAGTTTTGAGCGCCATCGCCTCAGACTCCCGTGGTCACGTCGATCTTCTGGCCCTCGGCGAGGGTGACGATCGCTTTCTTGTAATCGGAGCGCCGGCCGAGAGAGCCGCGGAAGCGCTTGGTCTTGCCCTTGACGCGGATGGTGTTGACCGCAGTGACCTTGACCTTGAACAGCCCTTCCACCGCCGCCTTGACCTCGCGCTTGTTGGCGGTGAGCGGCACGCGGAAGGTCACCTGGTTGTGCTCGGAGCCCATGGTGGACTTCTCGGTGATCACCGGCGAGCGCACCAGATCGTACATCCGGTCGCGCGTGAGCTTCACCTCCTCGCGCGGAATGAAGCGGAACCTGCTCATTTCAGGCGAGCCTCCAGGTGTTGCACCGCATCCCGCGTCAGCACCAGCGTGTCGCGGCGCAGGATGTCGTAGACGTTGGCGCCCTGCTGCGGCAGCACGTCGACCTCGGGGAGGTTGCGCGCGGCGCGGGCGAAATTCTCGTCCAGCACCGCACCGCCGATGATCAGCACCGAGTTCCAGCCGAGCTTCTCGAAGCTCTCGGCGAGCTTGCCGGTCTTGGGCTCGGCCAAGGTCGCGCTATCGAGCACGATCAGCTTGCCCTCGGCCTGCTTGGCCGAGAGCGCGGTCTTGAGCGCGAGGCGGCGGACCTTCTTCTGCAGGCCGAATTCGTGGCTGCGCACCACCGGGCCGAAGATGACGGCGCCGCCGCGGAACTGCGGCGAGCGCAGGCTGCCCTGGCGGGCGCGGCCGGTGCCCTTCTGCCGCCACGGCTTCTTGGTGGTGCCCTGGATGTCGCTGATGCCCTTGGTCTTGTGGGTGCCGGCGCGGCGCTTGGCAAGCTGCCAGTTCACCATGCGCGACAGGATGTCCTTGCGGACCGGCACGCCGAAGATCTCGTCGGCGAGCTCGATGTCGCCGACGCTCTTGTTGTCGAGGTTCTTGACGGTGAGCTTCACGACTGGCCTCCCTCGGCCGGGGCCTGAGCCGCGGGCGCGGCCTGGCGCAGCGCCGCCGGGAAGGGCAGGCCCTTGGGCGCCTTGCGCTTGGCGGCGTCCTTGACCAGCACCCAGCCGCCCTCGGCGCCTGGCACCGCTCCCTCGATCATGATGAGCCCGCGCTCGCCGTCGGTGGCAACGACGCGGAGATTCTGCGTGGTCACACGCGCATCGCCGTAATGGCCGGCCATCTTCTTGTTCTTGAAGACCTTGCCGGGATCCTGGCGCTGCCCGGTCGAGCCATGGCTGCGATGCGAGACCGAGACGCCATGGGTGGCGCGCAAGCCGCCGAAATTGTGCCGGCGCATGACGCCCGAGAAGCCGCGGCCCTTGCTGGTGCCGGTGACGTCGACGAACTGGCCAGCGACGAAATGCTCGGCCGAAAGCTCGGCGCCCACCTCGATGAGCCCGTCCTGCGGGACGCGGAACTCGACCAGCTTGCGCTTCGGCTCGATTTTCGACTTGGCGTAATGGCCGCGCATCGGCTGCGTGACGTTCTTCACCTTGGCCTTGCCGGTGCCGAGCTGGACGGCGGTGTAGCCGTCCTTCTCCGCGGTGCGCACGGCGACGACTTGGCAGTTGTCGACCTTCAGCACCGTCACCGGCACGTGGCTGCCATCCTCGGTGAAGATGCGGGTCATACCCAGCTTCTGGGCGATGAGACCAGTCCGCATGACATGCCCCTCAGAGCTTGATCTCGACGTCCACGCCGGCGGCGAGGTCGAGCTTCATCAGCGCGTCCACCGTCTGCGGCGTCGGGTCGACAATGTCGATCACCCGCTTGTGGGTGCGGATCTCGAATTGCTCGCGCGACTTCTTGTCGATGTGCGGCGAGCGCAGCACCGTGAACTTCTCGATCCGCGTCGGCAGCGGGATCGGGCCGCGCACCCGCGCGCCGGTCCGCTTGGCGGTGTTGACGATCTCGCTCGTCGACTGGTCCAGGACCCGGTGGTCGTAGGCCCGCAGCCGGATGCGGATGTTCTGGTTGTCTATCGCCATCTTCTACCTCTGCTTCCCGCGGCAACGAGCCGCTGCTGTCGACGAGATCGGACGGAACCTCGCCGCCGCGGTCACGCTCCTTACTTCAGAATCTTGGCGACGACGCCGGCGCCGACGGTGCGGCCGCCCTCGCGGATGGCGAAGCGCAGCCCCTCGTCCATGGCGATGGGCGCGATCAGCTCCACCTCCATCTGCACGTTGTCGCCCGGCATCACCATCTCGGTGCCTTCCTTCAGCTTCACCGTCCCGGTCACGTCCGTCGTCCGGAAATAGAACTGCGGCCGGTAGTTGGTGAAGAACGGCGTGTGCCGGCCCCCCTCCTCCTTGGTCAGGATGTAGGCCTCCGCCTGGAAA
>DATNDG010000029.1:0-25736 GCA_035553515.1 Allostellaceae bacterium
GCACGATGAGCGCATCGCGCTCCGGCCAGCGCGCCGCCACCTTGTCGAAATGGATGCCGATCGTCTCGCCGATCAGCGGCACATCCGAGGCGCCGTGAGCATAGCTCTGCGTCAGTCCGGCCATGCGATCCTCCCCAACGGATTTTCGCGAAGTGTACCGCGAACGCCCGGCTTCTGTCGAAGGCGGTCGGACCACCGCGTCAGATCCGCTTGGCGCCCTTGAGCCGCTCGAGAAGGCGCCGGCTCTCCGCGATGCGGATCATGGCGTTCATCGCAGGGAAGGAAAGGCCGATCCTACCGGCCGCGTCTCGGTCCGCATCGCTGCCGCAGCGCGTCCAGCGCTTCAGCCCGCGGCGGCGAGAAGCAACTCGAGCGCGCGCTGGGTCGCCGCGAGCCGCACCGCCGCACGATCGCCGGCGAAGATCTGCCGCTCCGTCACGATCGCGCCGCCGCGCCGGCCGCTGCCGAACCAGACGAGGCCCACCGGCTTGGCCGGCGTGCCGCCGCCCGGTCCGGCGACGCCGGTGATCGCGACCGAGAGCTCCACCGGAGCTTGCGCGAGCGCGCCCGCCGCCATAGCCGCCGCCACCTCGGCGCTGACCGCGCCATGCGCGGCAATAAGCGCCGCCGGTACGCCGAGAAGCTCGCTTTTCGCCTCGTTCGAATAGGTGACGAAGCCGCGCTCGACGACATCGGAGGAGCCGGCGATATCGGTGAGCGCCGCCGCCACCATGCCGCCGGTGCAGGATTCCGCCGTGGCCAGCCGCATTCCCTTGCTGCGGCACAGCGCCAGCACCTGGCCGGCGAGAGCTTGCAGATTTCCCTCAGCCAATTGGCCGCCCCAGGATCAGCAGCAGGACGAGGAGCGCCGTCGCCGCATAGAACCCGGCGACGATGTCGTCAGCCATGACGCCGAAGCCGCCGCGGAGATGCTGGTCGATCCAGCGCGCCGGCCATGGCTTGACGATGTCGAAAAGGCGGAAGAACAGGAAACCCGCGACATAGGCGAAGACGCCGGGCGGCGCCACCACCAGGGCGAGCCATTGGCCCGCGACCTCGTCGACGACGATCGAGCCCGGGTCCTTCGCTGCACTGACGCGCACCACCCGGCCCGCCGCCCACCAGCCGAGGAGAAAGAGCAGAGCGGCGGCGAGCAGCAGCGCCCGCGATCCGAAGAGCGAGGCGATCACCCAGGCGAAAGGCAGCGCCGCCAGCGATCCCCATGTGCCGGGCGCAACGGGCAGGCGGCCGACGCCGAACCAGCTCGCGATCACCGCCGCCGGATGATAGGGCGCGGGCGGGGGTGCCTGTGCGTCGCTCATGGCAGGCTCACCCCGGGAGCCGCAAGGTCGCGATCGCCTGGGCGGCGATGCCTTCGCCGCGCCCGGTGAAGCCCAGCTTTTCGGTGGTGGTGGCCTTGACGCTGACGCGCCGCGGATCGAGTGCGAGGATCTCGGCGATGCGCGCCACCATGGCGGCGCGATGCGGGCCGATCTTGGGCCGCTCGCAGATCAAGGTCACGTCGACATGTGCGATGCTGCCGCCCGCTGATGCCACGAGATCGGCGGCGTGGCGCAGGAAGCGGTGCGAGGCTGCGCCGCGCCAGCGCGGATCGCTCGGCGGGAAATGTTCGCCGATATCGCCGGCGCCGAGCGCGCCGAGAAGGGCATCGGTGAGCGCGTGCAACCCGACATCGGCGTCCGAATGGCCGACGAGGCCGCGCTCATGCGGCAATTCGATGCCGCAGAGCCAGACGCGCTCGCCGGGGCCGAAGGCATGGACATCGAAGCCCTGCCCGGTGCGGATGTCGCCCTGGCGTGCCAGCAGCAGCCGCTCCGCCTGTTGCATATCCTCGGATGTCGTCACTTTGAAATTGGCCTCGCTGCCGGCGACGAGCCGAACGGCGAGCCCGGCGCGCTCGGCGACCGCCGCGTCGTCGGAAAGGTCGCTGCCCGAGGCGGCGCGGTGCGCCGCCAGAATGCCGGCATAGTCGAAACCCTGGGGTGTCTGCGCGCGCCAGAGCTGGGCGCGATCGAGCGTCTCGACGATGCTTCCTCCGGCGCCGCGCTTCACCGTATCCTTGAGCGGCAGCGCTGGAATCGCGCCCGGCGCCTCGCCGAGCCCGGCGAGCACGCGATCGATCGTGGCGCCGTCGAGGAAGGGCCGCGCGCCGTCATGGATGAGGACCCGGCGGGGCGGCCGTGCCGCGAGGCTTTCGAGGCCCAGCCGGACCGACTCCTGCCGCGCCGCGCCGCCCGGCACCGGCGCCAGCAGGTCGAGGCCCTGCGCCGCCTTGGCGTAATGACTGGCATCATCGGGATTGAAGACGACGCGCACCGCGGCGATGCCGGGATGGCGTGCCAGCGTCTCGAGGCTGTAGCGCAGCACCGGCTTGCCCGCGAGCGGCAGATATTGCTTGGGAAGCGGCCCGCCTAGCCTGGTGCCGCGCCCCGCCGCCACCACCAGCGCAATGCAGGAGTCCATGGCGGGAAGCTAGCCTGGATTTCTTACGCGGTCACGTGCTGCCTGTGCTTGCCAAGCGTGCGCCCGCGCGGCTATCTCCCGCGCATGGGGAGCATGGTGCTGAGTCTCGGCGCGGTGCTGGCGCTGCTGCCGGCGGCAGCGGCGGCCTTTCGCCGCCGCCGCGGTCCTGACGCGCTGTTCTACGCGCTGACCGCGCTCGGCCTGCTCGGACCCGTTCTCTGGGTGGTGGCGGAAGCGGGCGGCGAGTGGCGCACCGGCTTTGCCATGTCGCTCTGGGTGACGGTCGCCGCCACGCTGGTGCTGTTTCTGGCGCTGGCGCTTGCAACCCGTCACGCCTGGCAACTCTCGCCCTTGCTGCTGCCCTACCTCATTGTGCTCGGGCTCGTGGCACTGGTGTGGCAGCACGCGCCGGATCGGCCCTTGACCGGCGACATTCCGCCCGGCTGGCTCGACGCGCATATCGTCTTCGCGGTCGCGACCTACGGTCTCCTCACCATTGCCGCCGTCGCGGGATTCGCCGTCTTCCTGCAGGAGCGGGCGCTCAAGGCGAAGCGTCCCACGGCGCTGACTAGGCTGCTGCCGCCCATGGCGGAAAGCGAGCTGCTGGAGCTCCGCCTTCTCGCCGCGGCCGAGGCGGTGCTGGCGGCCGGCCTGATGAGCGGCATGGCGGCCGAGCATTTCCTCGGCGGCAAGCTGCTGCCGCTCGACCACAAGACGGTCTTTTCGATTGCCGCCTTCGTCGTCATCGGCGGACTGCTGCTGGCGCGCTACCGGCTAGGCATCCGCGGACGGCGCGTTGCGCGGCTTGCCCTGCTTGCCTGGCTGCTGCTGACCCTGGCCTATCCCGGGGTCAAGTTCGTCACCGACGTCCTGCTGAGCTGAAAAGCCGCGCTGTCGCAAAGACTTGTCGGCAGAGTCGGATTTTTGTTGCACTGCGGAAAAGTCGCGGTATGATTTGCTCAATAATTGAGCATCAGACGGTTCTGCCCACGAAATGAGCATTGCAATCGGTCCCCTCCCGCTCACTGATCCCGTGCTCCTGGCGCCGATGTCGGGAGTGACGGATCTGCCGTTCCGCCGGCTGGTGAAGCGACATGGTGCCGGGCTCGTCGTCTCCGAGATGATCGCCAGCGAGGCGATGATCCGCGAGACGCGCCAGTCGCTCACCATGGCAAAGAACTGTCCCGAGGAGCAGCCGATGGCGGTGCAGCTCGCCGGCTGCGAGCCGCGCGTCATGGCCGAGGCGGCGAAGCTCAACGCCGATCGCGGCGCGGCGCTGATCGACATCAATTTCGGCTGCCCGGTGAAGAAGGTGGTGAACGGCCAGGCGGGTTCGGCGCTGATGCGCGACGAAGCGCAGGCGGCGCGCATCCTGGAGGCCACGGTGCGGGCGGTATCGCTGCCCGTGACGCTCAAGATGCGCACCGGCTGGGATGCAGCGAACCGCAACGCGCCGCGGCTCGCGCAGATCGCCGAGGAGTGCGGCATTCGCATGGTCACCGTTCATGGCCGCACGCGCAACCAGTTCTACGAGGGGAGCGCCGATTGGCGTTTCATCCGCCAGGTGAAAGAGGCGGTGCGCATCCCGGTCATCGCCAATGGCGACATTCTCTCGCTCGAGAATGCGCGCGAAGCGCTGGAGCAGTCGGGCGCCAATGGGCTGATGATCGGCCGCGGCGCCTATGGCCGCCCCTGGTTCGTCAATCAGGTCGCTCACTATCTCAGGACCGGCGAGACGCTGCCCGACCCGCCATTGGCGCGGCAGCTCGCCATCCTGCTCGAGCATTACGAGGCGATGCTGGCGCATTACGGCACCGCCGCCGGCAGCCGCATCGCGCGCAAGCATATCGGCTGGTACTCCAAGGGTCTGCCTGGCTCGGCCGAGTTCCGCGCCGCGATCAACCGTACCGAGGACACGGAGGCAGTGAAGGGGATGATCCGCGCCTTCTACGCGCCGCTCCTCGAGCGGCCGGCGGCATGAAGGCGAGCACGACCGCCCGGCGCGGCGCCTGGAGCGCCGCGGTCGATCCCGCCACGGTGCTCTCGGCGCTGTCCGATCCCGTGCTCGTGGTCGACGAGGGCGGCGCATTGCTCTACGCCAATGCGGCGGCCGAGCAGTTCTTCGACGCGAGCGCGGTGACGCTCATCGGTGGCGAGCTCGCAGCGCTGCTGCCGTCGGACAGCCCGGTCTTCGCCCTCATCGAGAGCGTGCGCGCCAGCGGCCACAGCGTCTCCGAATACGGCGTCGCGATCGACACGCCCCGGCTCGGCGCGCATATCGTCACGGTCCAGGCAGCGCCAGTCGCCGAGAACCGCGCCGAGGTGGTGGTAAGCCTGCAGGAGCGCTCGATCGCCCATAAGATCGACCGGCAGCTCACTCATCGCAATGCGGCACGCTCGGTCACCGCGATGGCGGCGATGCTGGCGCATGAAGTGAAGAACCCGCTCTCCGGTATCCGCGGCGCGGCGCAGCTGCTCGAGGAGAATGCGAGCCCGGGCGACCGCGAGCTCACCCGCCTCATCTGCGACGAGAGCGACCGCATCTGCGCGCTGGTCGACCGAATGGAGGTGTTCTCCGACCGGCGGCCGATCGAGCGCGAGCCGGTCAACATCCACGAGGTGCTGGAACGTGTGCGGCTGGTGGCGCAGACCGGATTCGCCCGCCATGTTCGCTTCATCGAGGATTACGATCCCTCGCTGCCGCCCGTGCATGGCAATCGCGACCTGCTGATCCAGGTGTTTCTCAACCTGGTGAAGAATGCCGCCGAGGCGGTGCCGGCGCAGGGCGGCGAGATCCAGATCACCACCGCCTATCAGCACGGCGTGCGGCTCGCCGTCGCCGGCAGCGAGAGCCGCGTCCATCTACCGCTGGTGATCTCGATCATCGACAATGGCGACGGCATCCCCGACGAGCTGGCGCAGCACCTCTTCGACGCGTTCGTCACCACCAAGCTCAACGGCACCGGCCTCGGGCTCGCTCTCGTCGCCAAGGTGATCGGCGACCACGGGGGCGTCATCGAGTTCGACAGCCAGCCGCGCCGCACCGTCTTCCGCGTCTACCTGCCGATGGCGCCGCGCGGCGCCGGGATTGCGCCGTGAACGCCTCCACCATCCTCATCGCCGACGACGACCGCGCCATCCGCACGGTGCTGAGCCAGGCGCTGGGCCGGCTCGGCCACGACGTGCGCACCACCGGCAATGCCGCGACGCTATGGCGCTGGGTGTCGGACGGGGAGGGCGACCTCGTCATCACCGATGTGGTGATGCCGGACGAGAACGGGCTCGACCTCATCCCGCGCATCAAGAAGCTCCGGCCGGAGCTGCGCATCATCGTCATGAGCGCGCAGAACACGCTGCTCACCGCGGTGAAGGCGACCGAGCGCGGCGCTTTCGAATACCTGCCCAAGCCCTTCGACCTGCGCGAGCTGGTGAACGTCGTCGAGCGCGCACTCACCGCGCCCAATCAGCAGGCCGATATGGGCGAGGCCGAGCCGCCGGACGAGCAGCTTCCGCTCATCGGCCGCTCGCCGGCGATGCAAGAGATCTACCGCGTGCTGGCGCGGCTCATGGGCACGGATCTCACGGTGATGATTACCGGCGAGAGCGGCACCGGCAAGGAGCTGGTGGCGCGCGCGCTGCACGATTACGGCAAGCGCCGCAGCGGCCCCTTCGTCGCCATCAACATGGCGGCAATTCCGCGCGAGCTCATCGAAAGCGAGCTCTTCGGTCATGAGAAGGGCTCCTTCACCGGCGCCACCGCCCGCGGCGTCGGCCGGTTCGAGCAGGCGCAGGGCGGCACGCTCTTCCTCGACGAGATCGGCGACATGCCGCTCGAGGCGCAGACGCGGCTGTTGCGCGTGCTGCAGCAGGGCGAGTACACGGCGGTCGGCGGCCGCACGCCGATCCGCACCGATGTCCGCATCATCGCCGCCACCCATCGCGACCTGCGCCAGCTCATCCGCCAGGGGCTCTTCCGCGAGGATCTCTTCTATCGGCTCAACGTCGTGCCGATCCGGCTGCCGCCGCTGCGCGAGCGTGCCGAGGACATTCCGGCGCTGGTGCGGCACTTCTTCGGTCTTGCCCACAGCGAGGGCCTGCCGATGAAGTCGCTCGACCAGGCGGCGATGGAGCGGCTCAAGGGGCATCGCTGGCCTGGCAATGTGCGCGAGCTCGAGAATCTGATCCGCCGGCTCGCCGCGCTCTATTCGCAGGAGGTGATCGGGCTCGATGCGGTCGAGGCCGAGCTTGCCGAAGCGGCGCCGGCGATGCAGCCCGCCGAGACCCAGACGGGCGAGGGGTTGGGCGGCGCGGCCGAGCGGCATCTGCGCGATTACTTCGCCGCGCATAAGGGCGGCCTGCCGCCGTCCGGCCTCTATGACCGGGTCCTGCGCGAGATCGAGAAGCCGCTCATCGTGCTGACCTTGGGTGCGACGCGCGGCAATCAACTGAAGGCGGCGCAGCTCCTGGGGCTCAACCGCAACACGCTGCGCAAGAAGATCCGCGATCTCGACATCGACGTCGCGCGGAGCTTGAAGTAGCGATAGCGGAGTGAAAAATCCCTCGTCCGCGATAGCGGGAGAGGGCGGGGCCCGTCGCGGAGCGATGGGAGGGTAAGGGGACGGTTGCGCCAGTCCTCACCCGGCGATCCTTTGCATCGCCACCCTCTCCCGCTTTGCGGGCGAGGGGCAATCTGCATCGATCAATATCCCGGTCACGCAAGACCCCCGCTCAAGCGCCACTTGGTGACTCGCGGGGGTCGGTTGCGGAGCGTCTAGGTCTCCGCGCTCGGAATGCCGAGCTGGTCTTGGGCTTTGCGTTGAGTTGCCGATGCCAAGGGGTCGGCAACCCGCTACAGCCGGGCGGAGTCATGCTATTTCGGCATCCTCCACGGGGTTGACAACGAGAAAACTCTGCGCCTCGCGTCGGGGCGCTGTCAATGCGTGCGACTCGCTCCGGCTGTGTCTTTCGCGCTCATTGGACATCGTCGGAGACAGCGGCGTAAGATGCCACGTTGGGTGCGCGCGATGCGCGGGGGATCAAGGCGGCAATGAGCCTTTCGCGGGAGCTGATGCTGTGGGGCGGCCGGGTGCGGCTGTTCCGTAAAGCGGCAATCGTGCTCGCAGCGGCGGCGATGGCCTCCCTCATCGCCAGCTACCTCGCGCTGAACGGGCTGCCGCCCTTCGGCCGCCGGCGCCCCGACATGGATCAGCTCTTCCTGCTGCTCGATCTCGTGCTGGTGCTGCCGCTCTGCGCCATCGTCGCCTGGCGCGTGGTGCAGGTCTGGACCGAGCGCCGGCGCGGACTTGCCGGCGCGAAGCTGCACACGCGGCTGGTGGTGCTCTTGAGCCTGGTCGCGGTGATCCCGACCATCATCGTCGCGATCTTCTCCTACCTGCTGTTCAACTTCGGCGTTCAGGCGTGGTTCAGCCAGCCCGTGCGCAACGCCGTCTCCGGCTCGCTCGCCGTCGCCGAGGCCTATCTCCACGAGCATCAGCAGAATATCCGCGCCGACGTCGTCAGCATGGCGAACGACCTGAGCCGCGACGCCGCCTTCCTCAGCGTCAATCCGGCGCGGCTCCAGCAGGTGGTGGCGGCGCAGGCGGCGCTGCGTTCGCTGAGCGAAGCGATCGTCTTCGACGCCGACGGCCATGTGCTGGCGCGCACCGGCTTTACGCTCGCCTTGTCGCTCGAGCCGCATCCGGTGCCGAAGCTCGCCATGGAGCAGGCCGACGCCGGCGATGTCGCGGTGATGACCGGCGACAATGACGACCGCGTGCGTGCGCTGGTGCGCATGCCGGCCTTCGGCCATGTCTATCTCATGGCCGGGCGCTTCGTCGATCCGACGGTGCTGGCGCATATGGAGCAGACGCAGCGGGCCTTCAGTCGCTATGAGCGCATGGAGGGCGAGCGCTCCTCGTTCCAGGTGATCTTCTCCCAGCTTTTCCTGGGCGTGGGCGTGTTGCTGCTCACGGCGGCGGTGCTGATCGGGCTGCGCTTCGCGACGCGGCTGGTGCGACCTATCAGCGCGCTCGTCGTCGCCGCCGAGCAGGTGCGCGCCGGCGACCTTACCGGTCGGGTGCCGGAAGTGGAGCGGGAGGGCGAGCTCGGCACGCTGTCGCGCGCCTTCAACCGGATGACGCAGCAGCTCGCGGCGCAGCGCAGCGAGCTCGTCGAGGCGAATCGCCAACTCGATCAGCGCCGGCGCTTTACCGAGACGGTGCTGGCCGGCGTCTCCGCCGGCGTCATGGGGCTCGACCAGCAGGGCCGCGTCAACCTGCCCAACCGCTCGGCTTCGCTGCTGCTCGGCATCGATCTCGACCAGGCGATCGGCCAGGAGCTGGCGGAAGCCGTGCCGGAGATGGCGGAGCTCCTCGCCGAGGCGACGCGGCGGCCCGAGCGCCTCGCCCAGTCGCAGGTGCAGGTGGCGCGGCGCGGCCGTACCCTGACCCTGCTGGTGCGGATCGCCGCCGAGCGCGCCGAAGGCGAGATCAAAGGCTACATCGTGACCTTCGACGACATCACCGAGCTGCTCTCGGCGCAGCGCAAGGCGGCCTGGGCCGATGTCGCGCGGCGCATCGCGCATGAGATCAAGAACCCGCTGACCCCCATCCAGCTCTCGGCCGAGCGGCTGAAGCGGAAATACGCCAAGGATATCCACAACGATCCCGAGACCTTCGCTACCTGCACCGACACCATCATCCGCCATGTGGGCGATATCGGCCGCATGGTCGATGAATTCTCCTCCTTCGCACGCATGCCGGCGCCGGTCATCAAGGACGAGGATCTCGACGAGATCGTGCGCCAGGCGGTGTTCCTGCAGCGCACCTCGACGCCGGAGATCCGCTTCACCCTCGACATGCCGGAGACGGCGCGGCTCTCCTGCGATGCGCGCCAGGTGAGCCAGGCGCTGATCAACCTGCTGAAGAACGCAGCGGAGTCGATCCATGCGCGAGAGGGCGAGGTGCCGCCGGGCGAGATCACCGTGCGCATTGCCGAGGCGGCAGGGCAGACCGCGCTCGTCGTCGAGGATAACGGCCGCGGATTGCCACGCGAGGGCCGCGAGCGGCTCGCCGAGCCTTACGTGACGACGCGCGCCAAAGGGACCGGGCTCGGCCTCGCCATCGTCAAGAAGATCATGGAGGATCACGGCGGCGAGCTCGGGCTCGAGGACCGCGAAGGCGGCGGCGCGCGCGTCATGCTCGTCTTCCATCGCATCGAGCCGCGCACCGTCGCACAAGCCGACTCCGCTTCTCCCGCCATCGCAGCAAGGGCCGCCGCACATGGCGCATGACATCCTGGTCGTCGACGACGAGGCCGATATCCGCATGCTGATGTGCGGCATCCTCAAGGATGAGGGCTACGAGACGCGCGAAGCCGGCACCAGCGCCCAGGCGCTCGCCGCCATCCGCTCGCGCCAGCCGACGCTCGTCGTGCTCGACATCTGGCTGCAGGGCAGCGAGATGGACGGGCTCGAGATCCTGAAGATCATCCGCCGCGAGCTTCCGAGCCTGCCGGTGGTGATGATCAGCGGTCACGGCAACATCGAGACCGCCGTCGCGGCCATCAAGATCGGCGCCTATGACTTCATCGAGAAGCCGTTCAAATCCGACCGGCTGCTGCTGGTCGCCGAGCGCGCCATCGAGGCGGCGCGCCTGAAGCGCGAGAACGAGGAGCTTCGTCTGCGCGCCGGCGGCGACGAGGATCTCGTCGGCGTCTCGCATGCGGTCAATCAGCTCCGCCAGCAGATCGAGCGCGCCGCGCCCACCGGCAGCCGCATCCTGATCAGCGGCCCGCCCGGCTCCGGCAAGGAGGTGGTGGCGCGCCAGATCCATCTGCGCTCGCGCCGCTCCCGTGGTCCGATGATCGTACTCAACTGCGCGACCATGCGGCCCGAGCGGCTCGAGATCGAGCTCTTCGGCATCGAGGCGGGCGCCGAGGGCCCGGAGAGCCCGCGCAAGGTCGGCACCTTCGAGCAGGCGCATGGCGGCACGCTCTTCCTCGACGAAGTTGCCGACATGCCGCTCGAGACGCAGGGCAAGATCGTGCGTGCGCTGCAGGAACAGACCTTCGAGCGGGTCGGCGGCGGCCGGGTCGAGGTCGATGTTCGCGTCATCGCCTCGACCAACCGCGATCTCGCGCTCGAGATCGCCGCCGGCCGCTTCCGCGAGGATCTCTACTACCGCCTCGCCGTGGTGCCGCTGCGCGTGCCGCCGCTGGTCGAGCGGCGCGAGGATGTTCCGGGGCTGGCGCGCCATTTCATGACGCGCTCGGCCGAGGCGACGCGTCTGCCGCCGCGCGCCTTTGGCGAAGACGCGATGGCGGCGCTCCAGGCCTATGAATGGCCGGGCAATGCCCGCCAGCTCCGCAATGTCGTCGACTGGCTGCTGATCATGGCGCCGGGGGACGCCAAGGAGCCGCTCCGCGCCGACATGCTGCCGGCGGAGATCGGATCGATCGCGCCCGCGGTGGTGCGCTGGGAGAAGGGCGGCGAGATCATGTCGCTGCCGCTGCGCGATGCGCGCGAGGTGTTCGAGCGCGACTACCTGCTCGCGCAGGTGACGCGCTTCGGCGGCAATATCTCGCGCACCGCCGCTTTCGTCGGCATGGAGCGCTCAGCGCTGCATCGCAAGCTCAAATCGCTGGGCGTGCTCAACGGCGAGCGCCCGGCGAAGCTCGGCGCCTGAGTTCCCTTGAGTGCGATCATCGAGGCGACCTCGGCTTATGAGGCCTGGATGCGCCGGCGCATCGCCGTGGTCGAGGCTGATCTCCGGGCCAAGCACCGGGCGATGGCCAAGGTGCCCTTCGCCTTTCTGCGCGCGACGTTCTATCGCTGGGTTCCGCTCTGGCGCGAGGCTTGCCCCGAGCTAGCCGAGGCGCCGCATCTGCTGGCGATCGGCGATCTGCACGCCGAGAATTTCGGCACCTGGCGTGACGCCGAAGGCCGGCTCTGCTGGGGCGTCAACGATTTCGACGAAGCCTTTCCCATGCCCTACGCCATCGACCTGGTGCGGCTGGCAACGAGCCTGATGCTCGCCATCCGCACGGAAGGCTTGAAGCTCGCGGCCGGCGAGGCCTGCCACGGGCTGCTGGAGGGCTATGCCGCCGGGCTTGATCAGGGCAGGGGCCTGGTGCTCGAGGAAGAGCATCCGGCGCTACGCGCCATGGCCATGGGCGCGGATCGCGATCCCGACCGCTTCTGGGCAAAGCTCACGAAGGGCAAGCCGGCGACGCCGCCCCACGGGCTTGGGAAGCTGCTGCGCAAGGCGCTGCCCGAGGGCGCGGAGAAGCCGCGCATCCTGCATCGCATCGCCGGGCTCGGCAGCCTCGGCCGGCCGCGTTATGTCGCGATCGGCATCGCGGGTGGTGGCCTCCTCGCCCGCGAGGCAAAGGCCGTGCTGCCTTCGGCTTATGCCTTCGCGCTCGGCGCCGACGAAAAGAAAAGCTTCACCGGGGCCTTGGCGAAGCGCGCCATCCGCTCGCCCGATCCCTTCTACCGGTTGCACAAGCGCTGGCTGCTGCGCCGACTGGCGCCGCATTGCTCCAAGATCGAATTCACCGAGTTGCCGCGGCGGCGCGACGATCTGCGCCTGGTGAAGGCCATGGGGCGCGAAACCGCGAACGTGCATCTCGGCACGCCCGAAGCTGCGGCGGCGATCCGACGCGATCTCCAGCGGCGGAAATCAGGCTGGCTCTTCGATGCGGCGAGCCGCATGACGACCGCGACGCTCGCCGACTGGCAGGACTGGCGGCGTCGCCATGGCTGAATCTTTCCACCGCCTCGTCTTTTGCCGCGCCGCCTTCTATAGTGCGCGCTTCGTTCGAGCCTGCTCGTTGGGTCCATGTCGCGCATCGCCTATGTCAACGGCCGCTATCTCCCGCTGAGGCGGGCGAGCGTCCATATCGAGGATCGCGGATATCAATTCGCCGACGCCGTCTATGAGGTGATCGCCGTGCGTGGCGGCGCGCTCATCGACGAGGAGCCGCATCTGAAGCGGCTGCACCGCTCCCTGGGCGAGCTGCGCATGGCCGCGCCGATGGGCGATGGCGCGCTGAAGCTCGTCATGCGCGAGGTGCTGCGACGGAACGGCATCGCCACCGGCTCGCTCTATCTGCAAGTGTCGCGTGGCAGCGCGCCGCGCGACTTCTCCTTTCCGGCGCGGGCGAAGCCCGGCCTGGTGATGACCGCGCGCCGCGGTTCGGGGCCCTCGGCGAAGCTCATCGAGGAGGGGGTCGGCGTCATCACCATCCCCGATATCCGCTGGGGCAGGCCCGACATCAAATCGGTGGCGTTGCTGCCCAACGCGCTGGGCAAGCAGCAGGCGAAGGAGGCGGGTGCCTTCGAGGCCTGGCAAGTCGATCGCGACGGCAACGTCACCGAGGGCACCTCGAGCAATGCCTGGATCGTGACCGCTTCGGGTGAACTGGTGACGCGCCAGGCCGATCGCTCGATCCTCAACGGCGTCACGCGGATCGGACTGCTGGGCTTGCTGGCGCGCGAAGGGCTGAAGCTGGTGGAGCGGCCTTTTTCGGTCGCCGAAGCCAAGGCGGCGCGCGAGGCCTTCCTCACCAGCACCACCAATTTCGTGCTGCCGGTGGTGTCGATCGACGGCACGCCGGTTGGAAACGGCTATCCCGGCTCGGTGGTGCGCCGGCTGCGCCAGGTCTATGAGGCATTCGTCGCAGAGCAGGGCGAGGCGGAATGACCGGCGCGCCTGCGCGCCCGCGCGCCGTGCTCTTCGACTGGGACAACACCCTCGTCGATAGCTGGGAGACGATCCACGCGGCGCTGGTCGTGACCTTCACCGCGATGGGCCATGAGCCCTGGAGCCTGCAGGAGACCAAGCTCCGCGTGGCGCGCAGCCTGCGCGACAGCTTTCCGGTGCTGTTCGGCGAGCGCTGGCAGGAGGCGCAGAAGCTCTATCTCGACGCCTTCACTGCGATCCATCTCGAGCGGCTGAAGCCGATGGAGGGGAGCGGCGAGATGCTGGCGGCGCTGGCCTCCGCGTTCCATCTCGGCGTCGTCAGCAACAAGACGAGCAGGGTGCTGCGCCGCGAGGCGGAGCATCTCGGCTGGACGCGGCATTTCAAGTGCCTCATCGGCGCCGGCGATGCTGCGCTCGACAAGCCGCATGCGGCACCCGTGCTGCTGGCGCTCGACGGCAGCGGCATTGCCTGCGGCGAGACCTGGTATGTCGGCGATACGGCGCTCGACATGGAATGCGCCAAAAATGCCGGCTGCGTCGGCGTGCTGATCGGCGCGCGGGCGCTCGAAGAGGAGAGCTTCGCCCGCTTCCCGCCCGACTTGCACTTCGCCGATTGCCGCGCTTTTCGGAACCATCTCCAGGGGTTGTGATTCCCTCGCCGCCGCCAATTTGTTATGAATCGAGGCGAGCGTATGAGGCTTTATCCTCCGCAGGAGGGTATCGCTCACCAGGCTCCGACCGACCTTAAGAAGTGAATAAGGGGTATCCCCATGTCGTCGGAAAAATCACAAAATGTTCAGGACGTGTTCCTCAATCACGTTCGGAAGAACAAGACGCCGGTTACAGTATTTCTGGTGAACGGTGTGAAACTCCAGGGTATCATTACTTGGTTCGATAACTTCTGCGTTTTGCTTCGCCGCGACGCCCACTCGCAGCTCGTCTACAAGCATGCGATCTCGACCGTGATGCCGGCGCAGCCGATCCAGCTCTTCGAACCCGGCGAGAAAGGCGACGAAGCCTAGGGCATGGCGGTGCCGCGGGACGGACAAGGCGTCTCGACCGGGCGCTGCCTGGTGCTTCATCCGGTGCTGCGCCTCGCGCCTGGCGCGAGCGAGGATGGCGTCCGCACGCCCGAGGCGCGGCTCGATGAGGCGGCCGGGCTGGCGCGTGCGATCCGGCTCGAGGTGGTCGACCAGGCGGTGGTGAAGGTCAGAAGCTGGCGCCCCTCGACCTTGATCGGCAGCGGCGCGGTCGAGGTCTATGCCCGCACCGTGCAGGAGAAGGAGATCGCCGTCGCGGTCATCGACGCGGCGGTGACGCCGGTGCAGCAGCGCAATCTCGAACGGCAGTGGAAGTGCAAGGTCATCGACCGCACCGGCCTCATCCTCGAGATTTTCGGCGCCCGCGCCCGCACCCGCGAAGGCCAGCTCCAGGTGGAGCTTGCCGCACTCAGCTATCAGCGCTCGCGGCTGGTGCGCTCCTGGACGCATCTCGAGCGTCAGCGCGGCGGCTTCGGCTTCCTCGGCGGCCCCGGCGAGAGCCAGCTCGAGATCGACCGGCGCTTGATCGGCGAGCGCATCGCCAAGCTGAAGCGCGAGCTGGCGGACGTGAAGCGCACCCGCGCGCTCCATCGCGGCGCGCGCAAGCGCGTGCCCTACCCGGTGGTGGCGCTGGTGGGCTATACCAATGCCGGCAAGTCGACGCTCTTCAACCGCCTGACGCGCGCCTCGGTGGTCGCCGAGGACAAACTTTTCGCGACGCTCGATCCCACCATGCGCCGCCTGCCGTTGCCCTCGGGCCGCCAGGCGATCCTGTCGGACACGGTGGGTTTCGTCTCCGAGCTTCCCACCCACCTCGTCGCCGCCTTCCGCGCCACGCTCGAAGAGGTGACTGAGGCCGATCTCGTCGTTCATGTGCGCGATGCGCATCACCCGGACAGCGAGGCGCAGCGCAGCGACGTCCATGCCGTGCTCGGCGACCTCGGCCTCGGCGAGACGGTGGAGAGCGGCATGATCGAGGCGCTCAACAAGATCGACCTGCTCGATGCCGAGCGCCGCGCCTTCCTGCGCAACCAGTCGCAGCGCAACCGCGATGTGGTGCCGATCTCGGCGGCGAGCGGCGAGGGCTGCAACCTCCTGGTCGACCTGCTCGACCGAAGGTTCGACGGCGAGCGCAGCCTCGTCCATCTCGACGTTCCGGTGAGCGACGGCGCGGCGCTTGCCTGGCTTTACCGCCATGGCGAGGTGGTGAGCCGGCGCGACGACGAGCGCGAGGCGCATATGGCAGTGCGCCTCACCCCGGCCGATCTCGGACGCTTCAGGAGCCGGTGAAGCGAGCGTTCAGCGCTCAGCAAGATCCTCAGGGTCGTGCCATCATGCCGTTGATCTCGGCGAAGGGCACCGCGTCCTTGGCGCAGGCGAAGCTGCCATGCTCCTTGATCTCGCGCGCGGCGCGTAGGAAGGCGCCGAGCGCGACGCGCGAAAGCAGCGAGCCGACGCTGATGCGCTTGACGCCGGCTTCCGTCAGCTCGGCCACGCTGAAGGGGCGCGAGCCCGCAAGCACATTCACCGGCTTCTGGAGCGCGCCGCAGACCCTGCGGATGGCGTCGAGCGAGGGCAGGCCCGGCGCGTAGAGCACATCGGCACCGGTGCGCTCGAAGGCGGTCAGCCGCTTCAGCGTGTCGTCGAGATCGGCGCGGCCATGCAGGAAATTCTCGGCGCGCGCCGTCAGCGTGAAGGGGAAGGGGAGCGCTCGGGCCGCTTCGATGGCCGCTTGGACACGCTCCAGCGCCAGCGCAAAATCATAGATCGGGCGGCGCGCGTCTCCGGTGCTGTCCTCGATCGAGCAGCCGACAAGCCCTGCCTCGGCCGCGCGGCGCACCGTCTCGGCGCAGTCCCCGGGCGCATTGCCGAAGCCGTTTTCGAGATCGGCCGAGACGGGCAGGTCGCTCGCCCCGACAATGACACGGCAATGCGCCAGCATCTCGTCGCGTGAGGTCGGGCCGGGCCCGTCCGGACGGCCGGCCGAGAAGGCGAAGCCGGCGCTGGTGGTGGCGAGTGCGGCAAAGCCCAGCATCTGCAAGAGCCGCGCCGTGCCGGCGTCCCAGGGATTGGGAATGACGAAGCTGCCCGGAGCTTGATGGAGCGCCTGAAAACGCCGGGCCTTTTCCGCTTGATCGATCGCCATGGCCTATCTCCTGCCGGGTCGGATTAGGACTGTGGTGAGGATGATATCGCCTCGCCGATGCGGCGTCGCCTCACACCGCCGCGATATCGCTCGAGGTGAGAAAACCGATGCTCTCGCGGTGGAGCGCATGGCGCATCGCCTCCAGATGCATCAGATGCGTGGCGCGGCCGATTTTGATGTCGCGCTTTGCCGGCGAACGGGTGAAGGCATTGAAGAGCCAGCGCGCATCCTCGTCGGGAATGAGACCGTCCCATTCGCCGCGGATGATCGCCACCGGCGCCCGCACCAGCGTCGGATCATAAGCAAGATCGCCGTGCCATGCGTGCAGGATGTCGAGGAAGGGACCGGTCGGCGTCTTCACGCCGGCGGGGTCGCGATTGCGGCTCTCGGGATCGCTGTCGAGATAGCGCTGGCCCCACTCGTCGAAATGCGTGCGCGACAGCACCGGCGGCTCGTTCGGCGGCACGTCCTCGACGAAGCGCGCCCATTGGTCCTCGAGCGTAACGATCCGCCAGGCCGGAAGGGTGGGCGGCTTCTCGTAACGCCGCGGCGGACGGCGCGCGATGGCACCGAAGAGCACCAGCCGATCGACCATGGCGGGATGCCGCCCGGCGAAGCGAGCGGTGGCGATGGTTCCCCAGGAATGGGCGATGATCGAGAGCTTCTTGGCGCCGTGATGCGCCAGGATGAAGCCGACGGCGGCCTCGATCTGGCTAGCAGCGTCCTCCGCCCGGCAGAGCGGCGCATGGGCGTCCGCCGGTTCGCGCATCTCGGGATAGGGATCGGAGAGTCCGAAGCCGCTGAAATCGAAGCCCCAGACGTGAAACCCGGCGGCGCAGAGCGCATCGCGCCAGGAGTGGCCGTCGAAGCGATGCGCTATCGACAGTGCGGAAGGAAATGTCGCGCCATGCACATAAAGCACGATGCCCGGGGCGTCGGCCGGTTCCGGCCGCTGCGGCGGGAGATGGCGCAGGAAGAGCGACATGCCCCGGCGCGGGCTCGGGATCCTGAAATGCTCTTCTCGGGGATCGAGTTTTTCGGTCATCGATGGCCTCCTCGCTTGCGACCGAGATAAGCTCGATGCGGCGCGCCGTCGAGCAAGGACGCTTCGATGCCGAACGAAGTGACGTCGACGCCATTGCCTGGCTACAAACGGAACCGCGAGAATGGGCCTGCGTTGGGCCGGGCAGAGGGTTCCTCACCATCAAGCTGTTGGAGTTCAAGCCATGTTCGCTGTGATTTTCGAGGTTGAGCCCAAGAAGGAGCGCTGGGACGATTATCTGGCGCTTGCCAAGCAGCTGAAGCCCAAGCTCGAGGCGATCGACGGATTCATCGACAATGACCGCTTCGCAAGCAAGCGGCGCGAGGGCTGTGTGCTGTCGCTCTCGATCTGGCGCGATGAGAAGGCGGTGATCCGCTGGCGTACTGAGGGTGAGCATCATGCGGTGCAGGAGAAGGGCCGCTTCGAGGTCTTTCGCGACTATCACCTGCGGGTCGGCGAGATCACCGCGGATACGGAGCCGCCGCGCGGCCTGCGCGTCGAGGAGAAGCGTTTCGACGAGACCGAGATCGGCGTGGCGAAGATGGTGACAATCACCGAGCTGATGCCGGCGCAGGGCAGCAGTCTCGGCGCCAAGCCCGCTGATCTCGCGGCGCATCTCGGGCTCGATACGGGCGCGCAGGCGCTGGTCGATCACGATGTCTTCGAAAGCATCTACCACCCGGGCAAGCTGCTGCTGCTGGCATCCTGGCGCGATGCCACGTCGGCTGCCGCGTGGACCCCGAAACAGCCGGACTCTTCCGCCGCGCTGCGCCACCGACGCGTCCGCGTGATACGCGACTACGGCATGTTCGAGCGCCGCGAGGCGCCGCAATTCTATCCCGAGGCCAAGCGCACGAAGCACCAGACGGCTTAAGCTTGAGCGCGGCGCGCCCAGAGCAGCCGGTCGAGCTGGCCGGCGAGCGCCGGGCTGATGCCGGTCATCGGCAGCCGCAGCTCGGGCGAGGCGATGAGACCGCTGCGCCAGAGCCAGTGCTTGATCGGCGCAGGATTGGGCTCGGCAAAGAGCAGCCGGACGAGATCGACGAGGCCGCGCCAGCCCTGGAGTGCCCCGGCGACATCGCCGCCCGCAAGCGCGTTCCCGACCGCGATGAAGGCGGCGGGATCGATCAGCGCCGAGGCGAGGATGCCGCCCTCCGCGCCTTGCGCCAGCGCGGTGTGGAAGAACGCGTCCTCGCCGGTGAGCACGGCGAAGCCGGCCGGCTTGCGGCACATCAGCTCGAAGCTCTGCGCCGGATCGGCGCAGCAATCCTTGACGCCGACGATTGCCGGCAACTCGGCCAGGGCGAGCAGCGTGTCATTGGAAAGGTTGACGCCGGTGCGATAGGGAATGTTGTAGAGGAGGAGCGGCTTGCCTGCGTCGCGCGCCAGTTCGGTGAAATGGCGGCGTAGCCCCTCTTGCGACGGGCGCGAGTAGGAAGGGCAAGCGACGAGATGTCCGGCGATCGGCCAGCGGGACGTCGCCTCGATCCGCCGCTTCAGGCGAAGCGTGTCGCTGCCGCAAACTCCGAGCCAGAGCGGCAGCCGCCCGGCTGTCTCGGCTGCGACGGTGACCAGGCGCTCGGTTTCGCCGTCTTCAAGCGTGAGACCTTCGCCCGTCGTAGCGGCGAGGACGAGGCCGGCGACCGGGCTCTCCACCGCAAAGGCGACGAGCCGCGCCAGCGACGCCTCGTCGAGCGCGCCGTCGCGGAACGGCGTGACCAGGGGCAGAAAGACGCCCGATAGCGGCGCCTCGTCGAAAGATCTTCGCTCCATGACCGGTGCTCCTCGGTTTTGGGCCGCGGCGGCGGGCGGAGCCGGACATGACAAGGCCCCGACCGATCCGGCGGGGCCTGGGTGATCCTGATGCGGCGTGCGCGCTCAGCGCATGCGACGATCCCCGGTCCCGCGGGAGCCGGGCTTTCGCGACAAGGTGATGAGAGCGCTGCGCATCGGGCTGATGCTCAGGCAAGTCCCTCGGGCTGTCAATCGCTGCGTTTTACCTCCTGTCGAGGTGCGCGGGGTTGCCACTGCGCCAAAGCCGGCTAGCATGGCGCGCCATTCCGACGGGAGGTGATGATGAAGCTGGCATTCCTGGGCCTCGGCGTCATGGGCTATCCGATGGCGGGGCATCTCGCCAAGGCGGGCCATCAGGTCACGGTCTACAACCGCACGCAGGCCAAGGCGGCGCAATGGGTGAAGGAATATGGCGGCCAGCATCGCGCCAGGGCGGCGGAAGCCGCGTCCGGCGCGGAGATCGTCTTCACCTGTGTCGGCAATGACGATGATGTGCGCCAGGTGGTGGCGGGCAAGGACGGCGCCTTTGCCGGGATGAGCCGCGGCGCCATTCTCGCCGATCACACCACCGCCTCGGCCGAGGTGGCACGCGATATGGCGGCGCTGGCGCGCGACAAGGGCCTCGAATTCCTCGATGCGCCGGTCTCCGGCGGTCAGGCGGGGGCGGTCAACGGCAAGCTCACCATCATGGTGGGCGGCGAGAGGGCCAGCTTCGACAAGGCGCAGCCGGTGATGGCGCATTACGGCCGCGCGGTGACGTTGATGGGGCCGGCAGGCAACGGCCAGCTCACCAAGATGGTGAACCAGATCTGCATCGCCGGCCTGGTGCAGGCGCTCTCCGAGGGCATCAACTTCGCCATGCGCGCCGGGCTCGACCCGGCGCTCGTCGTCGAAGTCATATCCAAGGGCGCGGCGCAGTCCTGGCAGATGGAGAACCGCGCCAGCACGATGATCCAAGGCAAGTTCGATTTCGGCTTCGCGATCGACTGGATGCGCAAGGACCTCGCGATCTGTCTCGCCGAGGCGCGGCTGAACCGCGCGGCGCTGCCGGTGACTGCGCTGGTCGATCAGTTCTATCAGCGCGTCCAGGAGCGCGGCGGGCGGCGCTGGGACACTTCGGCGCTGATTCACCTGCTCGCCAATCCCTGAGCAGCGGATGAGAGTGCGCGCGCCGGCCTTCTATCGGCGAGCTCGGATATTCCTGCGGCGCGAGGCCTGGCGCCGACGCATCGTCTTCTGGTGCGGCGGGCTCTGCGTCGGCGTGGCCGCGGTCGGGCTTGCGATCGCCGCCAACTATGTGCAGGCGTGGTTCCGCGATCTCGTCGCGCACTCGCCCTATCTGGCGCTTGTCGTGACGCCGGTGGGATTGGCGCTCTCGGTCTGGCTGATGCGCCGCCATTTTCCGGGATCCGGCGGTAGCGGCATCCCGCAGGCGATCGCCGCCCGGCAATTCGACGACAGCGCCCAGCGCAACAAGCTGCTGTCGCTGCGCATCGCCGTCGGCAAGATCCTGCTGACGCTGCTCGGCCTGCTCTGCGGCGCCTCTGCCGGCCGCGAGGGGCCGACCGTGCAGGTCGGCGCCTCGGTCATGCACGCCGTCGGCCGCATCTGGGTCGGCAAGCATCAAGGCCTCATTCTCGCCGGCAGCGCCGCCGGCATCGCTGCCGCCTTCAACACGCCGCTCGCCGGGATCGTCTTCGCCGTCGAGGAGATGAGCCGCAGCTTCGAGCCGCGCAACAGCGGCCTCGTGCTCACCGCGATCATCGTCGCCGGCATCGCTTCGCTCGCCATCCTCGGCGATTACACCTATTTTGGTCACACCGCCGCACGCTTCACGCAGCTCAGCGATTGGGCGGCCGTGCCGATCTGCGGCATCGCGGGGGGCCTGCTCGGCGGCCTCTTCAGCATGATCGTGGTGCGCATGGCGGCTGGCTTCTCCGGACGAGCCGGCACGCTGCTGCGCGGTCATCCGGTGATCTTCGCCGCGTGCTGCGGCCTGCTGGTCGCAGGGATCGGCATCCTCTCCGGCGGCACCACCTACGGCACCGGCTATGATCAGGCGAAGCAGCTCCTCGAAGGCACGGGCCATGTGCCGCAGAGCTTCGGCATCCTCAAATTCTTGGCGACCACATTGACGACGGTGAGTGGCATCCCCGGCGGCATCTTCTCGCCGTCACTGTCGGTCGGCGCGGGAATCGGCGCCAATCTCGCGCAGTTGCTGCCGGGAACGCCGACCGGCGCGGTGATCCTGCTCGGCATGGTCGGCTATTTCGCCGGCGTGGTGCAGGCACCGATCACCGCCTTCGTCATCGTGCTGGAAATGACCGACGGGCACGCCATGGCGGTGCCGGTAATGCTGACCGCGGTCATTGCTTATGGAACGGCGCGGCTTATCGGCACCCGTCCGATCTATCATGCGCTCTCCGAGAACTTCGTGCCGAAGCACACCACCGATGGCAGTAGAGCACGGCCGCACGAGACAGCGCGGGCTCTCCCGGAGGCCGGTAACGGAAGCTGAACCTTGCCGGCTCGGTCATGCTCCCGTCTGCCGACTTCGGGGGAGGGCGCCCCGGGCGGGCGATCGCGCGGGGATGGTACTTCGGCTCGCCGCCTAGGATGGGGAAGTGCAAGCCCTTCCAGCGGTGCCAGGCATGTCGAGCGACCCGCGCCCCTCCCAGCAGACGAAATGGCTTTCCTGGCTCACCCTCGCCGCCGGGGCGCTCATGTGCGTCGCGGCGCTTCTGCTGTCGTAACCGAGCCCGCCCGGCGCCGAGGGCCTCGCCTGGCATTGCCGGGTGCGCCGGCGCGGGGCATCCTGCGCGCGTCGTAAGGGGGATTAAGTGCGTCAGGACAGAGAGCTTGCCGGCAAAGTGGCGCTGGTCACCGGCGCCGCGCGTAATATCGGCAGAGCCATTGCCCTCGATCTCGCCGCCGGCGGCGCGGCGATTGTGGTAAACACGCGGCGCTCGCGCGATGCAGCCGAGGGCGTGGTGCGCGAGATCGAGGCCGGCGGCGGGCGAGCGATGGTGGCGATCGCCGACGTCACCGATGAGGCCGCGGTCGGCACGCTGGTCGATGAGGCGGTGGCGCGCTTCGGCGGGCTCGACATCCTCGTCAACAATGCGGCGCTGCGCCCGGCCGCGAAGCTCGCCGAGATCGCGCTTGCCGATTACCGCGCGGTGCTCGCCCTGATCCTCGAAGCGCCGTTCCTCTGCGCGCGTGCCGCGCTGCCGCATCTGAAGCGCAGCGGCGAGGGCGCGATCATCAATATCGGCGGCATGACCGGCCATGTCGGCGGCAGCGATCGGGTTCATGTTGCTGCCGGGAAGGCCGGGCTCGTCGGATTGACGAAGGCGCTCGCGCGGGAGCTGGCGGCGGACCGCATCACGGCCAATTGCGTCGTCCCCGGCCTCATCGATACGGCGCGCAGCCATGTGCCCTCGGCGCATGCGGCGCTCCCCTCGCTGCTGGGGCGGCTCGGGCGCACGGAGGAGATCTCCGCCATGGTGCGCTATCTCGCGGGCCCGCCTGGCCGCTTCATCACCGGCCAGGCGATTCATGTGAATGGCGGGGCCTATATGCCTTGAGGGGCGCCGCCCCCGATTCAACCGGAGCTTGGTTCGTCCTCTTCAGGCTCGGTGCGCAGCATTTCCTGCACCGCTCCCGCGATCCATTGCCACGCCTCCATGCGCCGCCCGTCGCCGCGCTCGCGCGCCTTCAGCGCCTGATGCGTCGCATGTGCGTAGGCGCGCTCTCCGTAGTGGAAAATCAATAACTTAGCGATGTCTCGGACATCCCGCCGATGGGTGGTTTCAGTGCTCATTGCGGCGCGGTCAAAATGACAAAGGTTTAACTTGGCTCGCTGGGGTCTCTGGGGACAAATGGGTTCCAGCGGCTCTGCCGCAACGCCCGCTCAACCCCCTTGGCGGGCGAAGACCCCTGGGTCAGCCCCGCCTGCACTCCTTTCCTCCAAAGCTGCAGGCGGGGCTCCTCGTTTCCGCTTCCCCCTTTTCGTTTCCGCATTTCCCGTTTCGAGGCTGGTGGGCCGTCCTGCTAAACGGAGGATGGCGGGCCGCGTTCCTGATGGCGCGGCGATTGCCGCCGGTGCTTACCGGGCGATAGAGTGTCGCGCTTTTCGCCGAGGGGAAGGATCCGACATATGACGAGCCCGCTTTTCACGCCCATTAGCATGCGCGCGCTCACGCTCGCCAACCGTATCGTCGTCGCGCCGATGTGCCAGTACAGTGCCGAGGAGGGCAGCGCCACTGACTGGCATCTGCTGCATCTGGGTTCGCTCGCTGTCGGCGGCGCCGGGCTGCTGATGCTCGAGGCGACCGCGGTCGAGGCGCAGGGACGGATCTCGCTGGGCTGCCTCGGCATCTACAGCGATGCGAACGAGGCAGCGCTGGCACGGGTCGTCGCCGCGTGCCGCCGCTACGGCAACACGCCGCTCGGGATTCAGCTTGCCCATGCCGGGCGCAAGGGCTCGGCAACGCGCCCCTGGGAGGGTATCCGCGCGCTCGGGCGGGGCGAGGGCGCATGGACAACGGTCGCGCCTTCCGCGCTGCCCCTCGATGAAGGTTGGCCTGCGCCGCAGGCGCTGAGCGCCACAGAGATCGACCGGCTGGTCGAGAGTTACGTCACGGCGGCGCTCCGGGTGGCGCGGGTCGGCATCGACCTCGTCGAGCTGCATTGCGCGCATGGCTATCTGCTGCATCAATTCCTGTCGCCGATCGCCAATCGCCGCACTGACGTCTATGGCGGGAGTCTGGAAAACCGCATGCGGCTGCCGCTGCGCATCGCTGCGGCGGTGCGCGAGGCCTGGCCGGCGGAGCGTCCCATGGGGGCGCGCATCACCGGCACCGACTGGCTCGAAGGCGGCTTCGGCATCGAGGAGGCGGTGGTCTTCGCCCGCGCGCTCAAGGCGGCGGGCCTCGACTATGTCTGCGTCTCGAGCGGCGGCATCGTGCAGAAGGCGCCGATCCCGGTGGGACCCGGCTATCAGCTCGGCCTCGCCGAGCGCGTGCGCCGCGATGCCGGCATCGCGACGCGGGCCGTCGGCCTTATCGCGGAGCCTCATCAGGCTCAAGCGGTCATTGCCTCCGGCAAAGCAGACATGGTGGCGATGGCGCGCGCTTTCCTCGACGATCCCCGCTGGGCTTGGCATGCCGCGGAGGCGCTAGGCGCCACGGCTGCGATGCCGTCGCAATATGCCCGCGTCCGCGCCGATCTCTGGCCGGGAGCGGCGCTGGCCCGGCCGCGCGCCGCGGCCGAGTAGACAAAGAAAACCGCCGCCGCGAGGACGCGGCGTCGGCTTTTTCCGAAAGCTCGTTCTAGAAGCTCGACGACCCGCCCGAACCTGAACCGGGTCCGCCCCAGCTCGGCGGCTTGGGCGGCGAGGGCGGGGCGCTGTCCGCCGACTTGGGCGGTGTGTGCGCGCTGCCATGCGTCATCGGCGACGGCGCTGACGGCGCAGCCGGACGCGGCGCCGGCGGTGCGGCCGGGCGCGGCGGCGGTGCTGACGTGTGGGCTGCAGGAGCGGGTGCAGCCGGGCGCGGCGGCGGAGCGGCCGGGCGCGGTGCCATCGCGGATGGCGCCGGGCTCGGCGTGGCCGGCCGTGGTGCCGGCGCGGCCGCAGCCTTCTTCGGCGCGGCCTTGCGCGCTGCCTTGCGGGGCGCTGCCTTCTTCTTTTTTGCCACCTTGCGCTTTGCCGTCGTCTTGCGCTTGGCGCCTTTCTTCCGAGCGCCGGCGCGCGCGGCTGCGCTGCGACGCTTCGCTGACTTCTTTGCTGCCTTCTTCGCCTTCGCCGGGCGCTTCGCCTTCTTGCGTCCGGACCGCTTGGCTTTCGATTTCGAACCGGTGCGGGCCATCACTCCCCCCATGATTTGAGGTGAATTCGCTGATCGCAGCTAGAATGCTAGATATGCTCCGGCTCGTAAAGCCGATAGCGAAGGAACGCGGCCGAGAAGCCCAGGATTTCGACAAAAAAGCCAGGTGAAGGGGCGCGAGGCGAGGCGCTTGCGCCGCTTCCTCTGCTGACCGACGCAATCTGGCCCATGGTTGGATCGGGCGAAGCCGGATCGGCAGGTGCAGGGGCGCCGACTCGGAGGCGCGTTGCGACGGCTGCCGAGAAGCATACGAAGGGTGAATTGTCCCCCGGCTGCGCCGCGCAAATAAAAATAATTTGCTGACTTGGGTGGAAGCCTGCTGCTGAGTCAGGAGGGGATGACATGGCGTCCTATCGACTCCATTTCCGCGGCCGCCAGGAGAATGTCGTCGGCCGGCATGATTTCGATGCGGAGGGCGACGAGGCGGCAATGATCGTGCGATCGCTTCGAGCTCTGGCGCGGGCGCTGTTGCTCGACAGCCCATGGGCCATCGCGCGAAGCCAGCGTCTGCTGGCCGAGACCAATCGCATGCTCGAGAAGACCGGGCGGTGTAGCGCCGCGAGGCGGTAAGTGTCCGGTCTTGATTTTCGGATGGTGAGCCCGGCGGGGCTCGAACCCGCGACCCCTTGATTAAAAGTC
>DATNDG010000030.1:0-2196 GCA_035553515.1 Allostellaceae bacterium
TAGACCGCCGAGACCGGCTTGCCGCCGTGCTGCTCGGCCACGGTGCGCTTCACGATCTGCCAATCGACGCGCCGCGTCGCGCCCTCATTCGCCTGATCCGGCACCTCCTCGAAGCCGCGATCGACAACGGATTCGACGGCATAGACGCGCCGCTCGGGCCGGCGCTCGAAGCGGTCACGCCCCTTGCCGGGCGGCGGACCGCGACGCGGCCCGCGCCGGTCGTCGCGGCGGCGCTCGCGGTTGCTGTTGTCCCGCCCCTGCTCACGGTTGTCGCGGTTCCGCTCCCGCTGATCGCGGCCGCGGTCCCGCGGCGCGCCGGCTTCACCTTCGCGCGGGCGGTCGCCTTCGCGGCGCGGGCGCCGCGGACCGCGCTGACGCGGCGGGCGGTGGTCCGGCGGGCGCGCAGTCTCGCCTGAGGCGGCGGCTTCGCCCGGCGGCTGAGCGCCCGAAGCGGCGGCCCCGTCGGCGCCGTTCTCCGGCCGACGCCGGCGGCGGCGTCGACGGCGCTTGCGCGGCGCTTCGCCGGCGGGCGACACGGGCGGCGCGCCCGCAACCGGAGCGCTCTCGGCATTCCCGGGCGACGGCGCGGCGCTCTCCTCGCCGGTCGCCGTCGTCTCCGCGGGAGCCGCGGCATTTTCGGCCGGCGGCGCGCCCTCCGTCGCCGCTCCCGGAGGCTGCGGCTTGCGACGGCGGCGACGGCGCCGGCGGCGACGCCGCGGCTCTCCGCCGGGAGGCGCCGCACCCGGCACGACGTCCGTTGGCGCAGCCGGCGCTGCGCCCGCCTCGCTTGTCGCGGCCGCTGCGTCTCCCTCGCCGCTCGGCGCGGAAGACGCGGCCGCCTCACCGGAATTCGCCTTCGCTTCTTCGGGCCGGCCGTTCTCGGTCTCCGGCATCATCACGCCACCCTTGCCTCATCGGACGAAACGGCGAACGTAGCCCGGATTTCTCAGATGGTCACGCGCTGCGTTGCAATCTGTTGGCGCGATGTTAGCCGCGCGCGCCGCGCCGGCTTCTCGCGCGGGACCAGCATCACCAGCTTGAAATCGGGCCGGAGAGCGAGGGCGAAGACCACCTGCTCGAAGGCGAGAATTCCGTCGCGCGGATGATCGAAGAGCCGCTCGCCGCCGATGCGCGCGACCACCTCGTGCTCGCCCCAGCCGCGGGCGAAGAGCGGGCTTTTGCGGGCGAGCTCGGTGACCAGCGAGACCAGTGCGGGATCGTCGAGATGCCCGCTCGATTCCGCGCGGAATTCGGCGAGCACGCGGCGCGCCCGCGCGCTCCAATCGGGGATGACGCGCCGCGCCATCGGATCGAGGAAGACATAGCGCAGCAGGTTGCGCTCGGCGCCGCGGTCGAGCCAGCCGAGGAAAAGACGCTCGGCCGGCTTGTTCCAGCTCAGCGCGGTCCAGCAGCGATCGAGCACATAGGCGGGCACCGCGATGGCGGCGACCGCCTCGGCGAGCGCCGGCGGCGCTTCCGGCACGCGGTTCCCGCTCGCCTCGGGCGCGGCGGGATCAGGCCTGGCGGCCAGCGCGAAGAGATAGGCGCGCTCGGCCGGCGTCAGATGGAGCGCGCCGGCGAGCGCCGCCAGCGCTTCGGGCGAGGCCGAGACGTCGCGGCCCTGCTCGAGCCAGGTGTACCAGGTGGCGCTCATGCCGCAGGCCTGCGCCACCTCCTCGCGCCGGAGCCCCGGCGTGCGCCGCCGGCGGCCCGCGGCAAAGCCCAGGCTCGCCGGCGCGAGGCGCGCCCGCTGGGCGCGCAGGAAATCGCCGAGCGCGCGGCGCTGGCTTGGCGAGCGTGTCGTCATGGCAGGTTTTATACCAGGATAACGGCTTCCCTTGTACCAGGGTAACGGCGCTGCTGGAATGGGCCCCTGGTCACCGGTTCAGGAGGTCCGATGCGCCGTTTCCATATCGCTCTCGCCGTCGCCGATCTCGAGAGCTCGATCCGCGACTACACGCAGCGCCTGGGCGTCGCCCCCGCCGCGGTGGTGCCCGGCAAATACGCGCTCTTCCGCACCGAGCAGCTCAATTTCTCGATCAACGAGCAGAAGCAGCGGGCGGGACAGCTTCGCCATCTGGGTTTCGAGGATGATGCGGCGCCGCCGGGCTTCGCCGTCGAGCGCGACGTCAACGGCATCGACTGGGAGCTGTTCTCGCCCAAGACCCAGGACGAGAAGATCGGCGAGGTCTACGG
>DATNDG010000031.1:0-3843 GCA_035553515.1 Allostellaceae bacterium
GTCGACAAGGGCCTCGCCCTGATCCGCCGCATCATCGATGGCGAGGAGCGCGAGCTTGATCGTCGAGAAAAATGAGACGATGCCGGTCCGCAGCGCCGAGGATGTCGTGCGCGTGCGCCGCGAAGTGCGCGAGCGGGCGGTTGCGATCGGCTTCGGTCTCGTCGATCAGACCAAGATCGTCACCGCCGCCAGCGAGATCGCGCGCAACACGCTTGACTATGGCGGCGGCGGCGAGTTGCGGCTCGAGCTGCTGCGCTCCGGCGCGCGGCGCGGTTTGCGCCTGACCTTTACCGACCGGGGGCCCGGCATTCCCGACATCGAGCGGGCAATGGCCGACGGCTACACCACGGGGGGCGGCCTCGGCCTCGGCCTGAGCGGCGCGAAGCGGCTTTCCAACGAGTTCGATGTCCGCTCGGCGGCCGGCGAAGGCACCGTCGTCATGCTGGCGCGGTGGAAGTGACATGCTGGCGCTGGTCGAGGATCGCAGCCAGGTCGCCGAGCTCCGACGCGCGGCGGTCGAGCTTGCGCAGCGCGGCGGCTTCGACGAGCCGAGTGCGGCGCGGGTCGCGCTCGTCGCGACCGAAATGGCGACCAATCTCCTGAAGCATGCCGGCCGCGGCCAGGTGCTGATCGAAGGCCGCGCCGGCGCACCGGCGCGGCGGCTCGATCTCATCGCGCTCGATCAGGGCCCCGGCATCGCCGATCTGCGCCGCGCGCTCGAGGACGGCACCTCGACCGCGGGATCGCCCGGAACCGGCCTGGGCGCCATTCGCCGCCAGGCGGACGAGTTCGCCATCTGGTCGCGGCCGGGGCAGGGCACCGCGGTGCTGGCGCGTTTCGGCCCGGGGACGAAGCACGCGCGGGTTGATCTGGGCGCGGTCGCTGAACCGCTTCCGGGCGAAATCGTTTGTGGAGATAGCTGGTGCTTCAGCGATGCGGAGGTGGGGCCAAGCCTGCTGATGGTCGACGGATCCGGGCATGGCGCCGCCGCCGCATTGGCTGCTGACGCCGCGGTGCAGGCCTTCCAGGAAAGCGCTGGCCTCGAGCCCGTGCGCCGCATGGAGCGCATCCACCGCGCGCTCGCGCCGACGCGCGGCGCGGCGGTGGCGATCGCCACGGTCGATCGCAGCCAGCGACTGGTGCGCTTCGTCGGTGTCGGCAACATCGGCGCGGCGCTCAGTTCCGGCGGCACGGTGAAGCGCATGGTTTCACATAACGGCACGGCTGGGCATGTGGCGCCCCGCATTCGCGAATTCACCTACCCCTTCGAGGCGCTGCCGACGGTCATCCTACATTCGGACGGCATTTCCGCGCGCTGGGATCTGGCGTCATATCCCGGCCTCGTCGAAAGTCACCCCGCGCTCATCGCCGCGCTGGTCTTTCGCGATCATCGGCGCGGCAAGGACGATGCGTCGGTCGCTGCGATGCGGTTGCTCTCATGAAGACGCGCCTTCTCGCCGTCGCCATCGAGCACGAACGCGACATCGTGCTGGTGCGCGACCGGACCCGCGAAGTGGCGCGGCTCCTGGGGTTCGACGTGCAGGATCAGACGCGGATCACCACCGCGGTCTCCGAGATCGCGCGCAACGCCTGGGAATATGGCGGCGGCGGCCGGGTCGAGTACTGGCTTGCCGGCGAGGAGCCGCAGCAGCTCGAGATCGCGCTGCGCGACGAAGGGCAGGGCATCGCCGATCTCGGAGCGGTTCTGTCCGGCAACTTCCGCTCCGCCACCGGCCTCGGCCTCGGTATCATCGGCGCGCGACGGCTGATGGAGGGTTTCGACATCGAAAGCGCCGCCGGACGCGGCACCCTCGTGCGCATGTCGAAACCGCTGCCACGCCGCGCTCCGGCTATCGGCAAGCGGGACCTCGCCGGCTTCGCTCGGGCGCTCGCCGAGAAGGCGCGCGTCGATCCCTTCGCGGAGATCCGTCAGCAGAACCAGGAGATGCTGGTTCAGCTCGAGGAGCAGCGCCGGCATCAGCAGGAGCTCGCGCAGGTCAATCAGGAACTGCAGGACACCAATCGCGGCGTCGTGGCACTTTATGCCGAGCTCGACGAGCGCGCCGACCATCTGCGCCGGGCAGACGAGCTCAAATCCCGCTTCCTGTCGAATATGAGCCACGAGTTCCGCACGCCGCTCAACTCGATCCTGGCGCTGTCGCGATTGCTGCTGTCGCGGGTCGACGGCACGCTGACCTCCGAGCAGGAGCGGCAGGTGCAGTACATCCGCAAGGCCGCCGAGACGCTCGCCGAGCTGGTGGACGATCTGCTCGATCTTGCCAAGGTCGAGGCGGGCAAGACCGTGGTGACGCCGCTCGAATTCACCGCCAACAGCCTGTTCGGTGCGCTGCGCGGCATGCTGCGGCCGTTGCTGATCGGCGACGCCGTGCGCCTCGTCTTCGAGGATGCGGCCGACATCCCGGCGCTCTTTGCCGATGAAGGCAAGGTGTCGCAGGTCCTGCGCAACTTCATCAGCAACGCGATCAAGTTCACCGAGCATGGCGAGGTGCGCGTCTGGGCGGAGCACGATCCGGCCGCGGACGAGATCACCTTTGCGGTGCGCGACACCGGCATCGGCATCGCGCCCGATCAGATCGAGCTGATCTGGCAGGAATTCGCGCAGATCGAGCACGGGCTGCAGAAGAAGATCAAGGGCACCGGGCTCGGATTGCCGCTCTCCAGGAAGCTCGCCGAGCTCATTGGCGGCAGGGTCGGGGTCGAGAGCTGGCCAGGGCAGGGCTCGGTCTTCCGGCTCAGCGTGCCGCGGCTCCATCGCACCGGCGAGACGGCGGAGGCGCTGGCCGAATGGATCCCGGAACCCGGACGCGTGCCGGTGCTGGTCGTCGAGGACGATCCCGCCGACGCCTTCGCGCTCGAGCGCGCGCTCGCCAGCTCGCGCTATCAGCCGCTGCCGGCGCGCAGCCTCGCCGAGGCGCATCGCGCGGTTGAGCGCGTCTCGCCGGCGGCGATCCTGCTCGACGTCGTGCTGGTCGGCGAGGAAACCTGGCGCTTCCTGCTGGAGATGAAGCAGCGGCGGGCGACCGAGCATATCCCGATCATCGTCTCCTCGACGACGCAGGAGGAGCGCAAGGCGCGCAGCCTCGGGGCGGACGAGTATTTCGACAAGCCCGTGGAGCCCGCCCGACTGGTGGCGGCGCTCGACGCGCTGACCGGCGGCCGCTCGCTCACCAAGGTGCTGATCGTCGATGACGAGGAAGTGTCCCGCTACCTCGTCCGCCAGCTCCTGCCGCGCGGCGCATTCGAACTCGTCGAGGCCGCGACCGGCGTGGACGGGCTGCGCCGTGTAGAGGACGAGCGCCCGGACGTGGTGCTGCTCGATCTCAACATGCCCGAGATGGACGGCATGACCTTTCTCGACCGGCTGTCGCAAGGCGAGGCGACGAGCGGAGTTCCCGCCATCGTGCTGACCTCGATGAGCCTCAGTGCCGAGCAGCGCCAGCGCCTGCTATCCTCGGCGCGCCGCATCGTCGCCAAGTCAGAGCTGTCCTCGGAGACGCTGGTCGCCGCCATCCGGCTGGCGATGACTGCGCCGGAGGTGCGGCCGGCATGACCGAGGAGACCCGCATCCTCATCGTCGACGACGACGAGGCCAACCGCTACGTCAAGGCGCATGTGCTCGCCCGCCGTGGCTACAAGGTGTCGGAAGCGGCGCGCGGCGGCGACGCGCTTCGCCTCGTGGAAACCGAGCGGCCGGCGCTGGTGCTGCTCGATGTGCGGCTGCCGGATGCGAGCGGCATCGACATCTGCCGCGACATCAAGGCGAACCGGCCGGGCACGCTGGTGCTGCAGACTTCCGCAGCCTTCACCGGTGCCGGCGATAAG
>DATNDG010000032.1:0-19411 GCA_035553515.1 Allostellaceae bacterium
GCTGTCGCTCGGCGGCTTGTCGAGTATCTTGGCACGCGAGATGGTAAGGTCTTTTTGCTTCGACAGGATCAGCTCTTTCCATTCGTCGAGCGATCCGAAGAAGACGTCGTCGCCGCTCGCCGAAGCCGCGAACTGCTTCCAGGTGGTGTCGATGACGTAGTCGCCGTCGCTCCAGCTCACATAGGAGGCGATGTGATTGCCTCCGTCCGGTTCCTTGCCGTCGTCTTCAATCCACTCGAGCAACGCCGTACGAAGCTCCGTGCCCGGAGCATCAACATATGCGGCGAGGATATTCCTGGCGGCTTTCGTTTGCGCGAGGCACTCGCCGGGGACCTTGCTCACCAACCCGCGCACGGCAGAAAGCAGGGCAGCGAGATCGGGGCGCGCCTTCTTGCGCTGGAGCATCGCGCCCTGCCGCGTCCGGCGGGCGGGCGGAGGCGGCGCCTGCCGCCGCGCCGGCTGCACTGCGCCCGGGGCCTTGTGCTGCACCATCCGCTTTGCGCCGCTCGCCGGCGGGGCCGCGACAGGAGCTGGCTTGCGCTGTGCCCCACCTCCCGGCCACCGCGCGGGCGGCGGTGCCACGGTCTTGGTTGCCGGCACAGGCCGCGCCTTTGGTTGAGCTTTCGGCGGGCGTGGCGCGGGCGGTAGCACGTGCCGGCCGGGGGTTGCGGGCTGCGCCGCACGCCGCGCGCTTTTTCCGTAGCGCGTTGGCGGGGGAGGCGGGCTGGCGGTCTTTGCCATGGACCGATCTCCTAATGTACTGCGTTCCGGAAGCCGTATCCGTTATTCAACACTACCTGACATTTGGGTAGCCGACACTATCGATTTCTGGGAGTCTGCTTCGGGTCGGAAGCAGCCGCAGCATTTATGCTTGGCTGCACCGATTCGTCTTGCGACGCACAAGGCAAGGCGAGGCGCTCTTGCGAGCGCCTCGCCTGCCGTCACGACTTTCAGTGCCGGTCGAAGCGTTGTGCTTCGCGCAGCTGCGCGAGCGCCGCGTCGCAATCCTTGAGCGCGGCGACGCGGTGGCCGCCGAAATCATGGGCGGCATGCTGGAGGTAGTTCCGGGCGTTCTCCAGCGCGCGGATCGCGTTGGCGATCTCCGGGTGCCGCTCCTGGGCTTCCGCGCCCGACGCGGCGAGCACGAGCCCGGTGAGCGAGGCGGCGGCGGCGAGCGTGGTGCGGCGGGTCATGTTCATGCGATCTTTCCTCGTAAGAGCGCGGCTCAGCCGCGCAAGTGATGATGGTGATGGCCGGCGAACATCTCATCGGCCGCCTTCTTCTGTTGATCGGAAAGGCTGGCGTACAGTGGCTTAAATGCGGCAAGGAAGCGGCCGCTCTCTTGCGCGCGAAGCTGGCTGAAGCGCTGGCGCAGCTCCAGGAGTTCGACCGCATTCTGCGGCTTGTCGCGCTCGCCGCGCAGCTGCTGATGGAGCTGCGCCATCTCCTTTGCGTCTTCACGCATCGCCTGCGCCACTTGCTCGAATTGCGGCGCCTGCGCGTCGGTGATCTTCAGCTCCGCCTTGAGATAGGCAATGCGGCCTTCGACATGGCGCGTCGGATCGAAGTGGTGATGGGTGGCCGGCTGCTGCTGTGGCGCCGGTGCGGCGGTGCTGGCCTGCGCATAGGCCTGGGACGCGCCGAACGTGCCGAGCCCGGCGCCCGTGAGGGCGACAGCAAGGGCCAGCGCCGGAACGGCGGCTTTGCGTATCGACATGGAAGCTCTCCTTGGCATTCTGACGAGGGCGGCCGTGAATGGCCGGTCGTGTCCCTGTATTAGGGGGGAGGCCCTTGTCGCATCCCCATTACCGTGGCCGGTTTTCCGCTTGCGTCCGGCCCGGGCGCCGCCGAGAGTGCCAGAGGGGGAGCGACGGTCGAAGGCCGGGCATGGCCGGGACCGCGCAGGTCATTGGGGGAAGCATCTTGGGGTTGCTCAATCCGCCGGACGAGGCTCTGGCGCTCTTCGATCGCGTCGATCAGGCAAGCCTGCGGCAGGACCTCGCCGCCTTCTTCGGGCCGGATGGCGAGGCCTATCTCGACACTTATGAGAAGATGCGCGCCTCGACGCGCCGCAACCACGCGGTGCTCGCCTGGAGCTGGCCGGTCTTCTTCCTTTTCTTCGCCTGGTTCTTCTATCGCAAGCAATATGCGCTTGGCGTCGTCCTTCTGGTTGTGCCGCTCGCCTTGGCGGTGGTGCTCGGCAGCGGCAGCAGCGCGCTCGCCATCGTCGCCGCAACCGTCGCCAAGCCGAACTATGTGGGATCGGCACTCACCCGCATCGCCAAGGCCGACGCGCTTGGCCTCACCGGCGCGGAGCGGTTCGACTATCTGCAGCGCGCCGGCGGCGTCTCGGATGTGGCGGGCATTCTCTCCGGCAGCGTTTATGCGCTGATGCTGGCGTTGGCCTTCGCGCAAGTCGCCTCCGGCCCTTAGCGCAGACCGAGCGCGGCAGCGAGCGGTTTGCACGCGCTTGCTGCGCCGGTAGACTTGAGCGGCAATTCCGCGGAGGCCGTTCATGCCGAGCAATCGCTACCCGTCGCTCGATTTCGATCTCGGCGCCGAGATCGACCAGCTGCGCGACACCGTGCGCGCCTTCGCTGACGACGAGATCGCGCCGCTCGCCGCCGAGATCGACCGCACCGACAAGTTCCCGCGCGGGATCTGGCCGAAGATGGGTGCACTGGGACTGCACGGCATCACCGTCGAGGAGGAGTATGGCGGCACCGGCATGGGTTACCTCGCCCATGTCGTCGCCATGGAGGAGGTGAGCCGCGGCTCGGCTTCGGTCGGGCTTTCCTACGGCGCGCATTCCAATCTCTGCGTCAACCAGATCCGCCGCAACGGCAGCGAGGCGCAGAAGCGCCGCTATCTGGCGAAGCTCATCTCGGGCGAGCATGTCGGCGCTTTGGCGATGAGCGAGCCCGGCGCCGGCTCAGACGTGGTCGGCATGCGCACCCGCGCCGAGAGGAAGGGCGACCGCTTCGTCCTCAACGGCAGCAAGATGTGGATCACCAATGGCCCGGAGGCCGACACGCTGGTGGTCTATGCCAAGACCGAGCCCTCGGCCGGCGCGCGCGGTATCACCGCCTTCCTCATCGAGAAGGGGATGAAGGGATTCCGCCCGGCGCAGAAGCTCGACAAGCTCGGCATGCGCGGCTCGCCCACCTCGGAGCTCGTTTTCGAGGAGTGCGAGGTGCCGGCGGAGAATGTGCTCGGCCGCGTCAACGAAGGCGTCACGGTGCTGATGAGCGGCCTCGATTACGAGCGCGCCGTGCTCGCCGCCGGGCCGCTCGGCATCATGCAGGCCTGCCTCGATGCGGTCGTCCCCTATGTGCATGAGCGAAAACAGTTCGGCCAGGCGATCGGCGAGTTCCAGCTCATGCAGGGCAAGCTTGCCGACATGTATACGACGATGAATGCCTGCAAGGCCTACGTCTATGCCGTGGCGCGCGCCTGCGACCGGGGCCAGACGACGCGCAAGGACGCCGCCGGCGCCATCCTCTATGCCGCCGAGAAGGCGACCTGGATGGCGCTCGAGGCGGTGCAGGCGCTGGGCGGCAACGGCTATATCAATGAGTTCCCGACCGGCCGCCTGCTGCGCGATGCCAAGCTCTACGAGATCGGCGCCGGCACTTCGGAGATCCGCCGCATGCTGATCGGCCGCGAGCTCTTCACCGAGACGGCGTGAAGCGGCTCCAGGGCGGATGCCCGGTGACCCACCCCTCTCCGCACCGAGGGAGCGGAGAGGGACGGGGCGACCCGCTCAGGTGGGGCGGCGGGGATGCGGCGCGAGCAGGGCGTCGGCAGTCTTCTTCTGTGCGTCCGTGAGGTTCTGATAGAGCGGCGTGAAGGCGTCGAGGAGACGCTGCGCCTCGGCGGCGCGGAGCGCGTCGTAGCGTTGGCGCGCCGCGAGCAGATCGATGGCGCTTTGCGGCTGGCCGCGTGACGTCCGTTCCTCCTGGCGGAGTTGCGCCATCTCCTTGGCGTTGCCGCGCATCGCCTCGGCGACCCGCTCGAATTGCGGCGCCTGGGCATCGCTGATGTTGAGCTCCGTCTTCATCTGGGCGATGCGGCTCTCGAGCGAGCGCGCCGGATCGTAACGGCCGACCGCCGCCACTCTTCCTGCCTGGGCGGCGGGGGCGGCGGTTTGCGCCTCGGCGCCCAGGGCCAGCGGCACGAGCGCCGCGCCGGCGATCAGTGTGGCGAGCGCCACACGTGACAAGATCACTGTGCAATTCGGCATGAGGGCTCCTCCTTCGAGTTTCGGGTTTCGCAGATACCGGGTTGTTCCCTTTTTGTTCTAGAAGACCCTACGCTCTTTCAACCTGCTTGTCTCGGGCAATTTCGCGCGGCAGTCGGGCTCGGGCGCCCGCGACCTTTCTGCAACCGCATGGTTGCGCTTTGTGGGCGGGTGCGATATAAAGAGCAACCGGGAGGTTGCTTATGAATACCGATCGCATCGAAAAGCAAATCCTGCTCAAGGCGCCGCGTGAGCGCGTCTGGCAGGCGATCGCCGATGCCCGCCAGTTCGGCCTCTGGTTCGGCGTCGCCTTCGACGGCCCCTTCGTCGAAGGCGCGCGCCTCACCGGCAAGATCGTGCCAACCACCGTCGATCCCGAGGTCGCGAAGCTGCAGGCGCCTCATGCCGGGGCGAAGTTCGAGATCACCGTCGACCGGATCGAGCCGATGCGGCGCTTCTCCTTCCGCTGGCATCCCTTCGCGGTCGATCCGGGGGTCGATTACGCGCAGGAGCCGATGACCCTCATCCTCTTCGAGCTCGAAGCGGTCGAAGGCGGCACGCGGCTCACCATCACCGAATCCGGCTTCGATCGGATCCCGCTGGCGCGGCGCGCCAAGGCCTTCACCGCCAATGAGGGCGGCTGGGAGAAGCAGACGCAGCTCATCGCCAAATACCTGGCGCAGCCGGCAAAGGGCTGAGCGCCGAATGGTCGCCGCGCGGCCGGACGAGGCCTTTGGCGAGGCCGCCTCGGTCTTCGCCGCGCTGGGCGATCCGACGCGCCTGCGCCTCGTCGCGCGGCTCTGCCATGGCGGGCCGCTGTCGATCGTGCGGCTCACCGATGGCGCCGAGGTGTCGCGCCAGGCGGTGACGAAGCATCTGCGCGCGCTTGAAGCCGCTGGCCTCGTGCGCAGCGGCCGTGCCGGGCGCGAGCGCATCTGGGAGCTGCAGCCCCGGCGCCTGGCCGAGACCCGCCGCTATCTCGATCAGATCTCGACGCAATGGGACGCGGCGCTGGCGCGGCTCAGCGATTTCGTCGAGACGCAGCGCCCGTGAGCCGCATCAGGGCCATGCGCCGCCGCGGACGACCTGCTAAGCACCGCCGATGAGCTCTCGCGAAAAGCCCGCGCCCTATCTGCCGTTCGATGGCGGCCGCTTCCGGCTGATGATGGGGCTGATGCCGCTTGCACCGGCGGAATGGATCGAGCGCGACGCGCATCTCGCGGCCGATCTTGCCGCCAAGCGGCATTTGCTGGAGACGCGCCACGCCGAGGTGTTCGCGGCTCTGCCCGAGGCGGCGGATCCTGCCGGCGAGCTGCTGGCGTTGCTGGTCGAGCATCTGCTGCGGCATCACGCGGCGGTCTTTACGCGCGAAGGCGCGGGGCTCGCCAGCGCCGCAACCGGCGAGCGCTGGGATCTGGCTCGGTCGGATCTCCATCCGCTCGATCTCGCGGGCCGTCTTGTGCAGGAAGATTTCTGCTTGCTGCTGCCGGAAGGCGAAAGCTATCGCCTCGTCGGCGCAACCCTCTGCTCGCCGGCGCGCTGGCGTCTTGCCGAGAAGCTTGGCCGGCCGCTCGGCCCGATCCACGATCCGGTGCCGGGCTATGCCGCGAAGCTCGGCCGGCCGGTCGACCGTTTCTTCGCGGCGCTGGCACCCGAGCGGCCGGTCTGGCGGCTAAATTGGGGTATTGCCGACGACCCCGCGCCCTTCCAGCCGGAAGCCGGCCCCGCGGCGCCCGGCGTCACCGCGGAGAATGCGGGCGAGCGTCTCTGGCTGCGCGTCGAGCGGCAGACCCTGCGGCGCCTGCCGGCCACCGGCGCAGTGGTCTTCACCATCCGCACCCATATCACCCGGCTCGGCGCTGCCATTGCCGAGCCCGCCGGCGCGGCCGAGCTTGCCGCGGCGATCCGCGACATGCCCGAGGAGACGCGCCGCTACAAGCGCATCGCGCCCGTGGCCGAGAGACTTCTCGCTTGGCTCGACACAAGGGCCGGTTGAAAAATCTTCCGCAGTGTCTGCAGGACGCGCTTTCCAACGTCCTCTGTGTGACAGCGTTCGCTTAGGTCCGCACCCCACCTCACCCTCCCGCCTTCGCGCTCCGCGCTTCGGCGGGTCCCTCCCTCTCCGCCCCATTGGGGCGGAGAGGGTTGGGTGAGGTGGGGTGCGCGATCTCTCACCCGAGAAGAGGAGAACCCGACCCATGTCCAAGATCGCGCCCTGCCTGTGGTTCGACGGTGAAGCGGAGGAGGCGGCAAAATTCTATGTCTCGCTGCTGCCCAACTCGCGCATCGAGCACGTGCAGAAAAACGTGACGGATACGCCCGGCGGCAAGGCCGGCAGCGTGCTCGTCGTCGAGTTCACGCTCGCCGGCCAGCGCTTCATGGCGCTCAATGGCGGTACCCGCTTTGAACACTCCCATGCCATCTCGTTTCACGTCGATTGCACCGACCAGGCGGAGGTCGATCGGCTGTGGCAGGCGCTTTCCCAGGGCGGCGCGCCGGTGCAATGCGGCTGGATCAAGGACCGCTACGGCGTCTCCTGGCAGATCATCCCGAGCGTGCTGCCGAAGCTGATCGCCGATCCCGATCGCACCAAGGCGGCGCGCGTCATGCAGGCGATGATGAAGATGGTCAAGATCGACGTCGCCGCCCTTGAAAATGCCTATGCCGGCCGCTCGCCGGCGTGAAGGGCCGGCCCACCGCAACCGCGATCAAGCGGCGCGCCTGCCGGCGCGGTAGAGGAGGGGAGTGCTGAGGTGAGGGCCGGGAGATGACCCCCGTCGGGAAAGCGATCTGGTTCGTCGAAAGTCACTTCGCCGAGGATATCTCGCTCGACGACATCGCCGCGGCTTCTGGCGTCTCGCGCTACCACCTCGTCAGGGCGTTCGGCTTCGCCACCGGAACCTCGGTGATGCGCTATCTGCGCGGCCGGCGCCTGAGCGAGGCGGCGCGCGCGCTCGCCAGCGGCGCGCCGGACATCCTGTCCGTCGCGCTCGAGGCCGGCTACGGCTCCCACGAAGCATTCACCCGCGCCTTCCGCGAACAGTTCGGGCTCACGCCCGAGGCGGTCCGCGCCCGGCGCACTCCCGACACTCTGGACCTCGTGGAGCCGATCAAGATGGACGAGACACTCTTCGCGAAGCTCGATGCGCCGCGCTTCGAATCCGGCAAGCCGCTGCTCGTTGCCGGGCTCGGCGAGCGCTACAACGGCGAAAGCAGCAAGGCGATTCCGTCGCTATGGCAGCGCTTCCAGCCCTATCTCGGCAACATTTCCGGCGCGGTCGGCAGCGCCGCCTACGGCGTCTGCTGCAACGGCGATGACGAAGGCAATTTCGACTACATCGCCGGCGTCGAGGTGAAGGATTTCTCGGCTCTGCCGGCGGAGTTCAGCCGCGTGCGCATTCCGGCCCAGCGCTATGCCCTCTTCCGGCACGCCGAGCACATCTCGACGATCCGGCGCACCGTCAACACGATCTGGAGCCGGTGGCTGCCGCAATCCGGTCACGAGGCGGCAGATGCGCCGAATTTCGAGCGCTACGCCGAGGCCTTCGATCCGCGCACCGGGCTGGGCGGCGTCGAGATCTGGATTCCGCTGAAGAGTTGAGCGGGGCTGACGCCGCTTACCCCGGCGCCGCGCGCTCGACGATGGTGCGGAGATCGAGCCCTACGGGCAGCGTGCCGAAGGCGCCGCCTTGCCCGCCCTCGAGCCGGGTTGCGCAGAAAGCGTCGGCCACTGCGGGCGGCGCGAAGCGCACGAGCAGTGCCGCCTGCAGCGCCAGCACCATGGTCTCGGCGAGCCGCCGCGCCTGCGATTCCTCGGGCCCCCGCGACAGCGTCGCTTCGAGGGACGCGGCGCAGCGGTCGAGCCGTTGATCGCCGCCGCGCGCCAACGCCAGCTCTGCGCGCAACGCCTCGCCCGCCTCCGGCGTCCGCGTCAGCGCGCGCAGCACGTCGAGGCACATGATGTTGCCCGAGCCTTCCCAGATCGAGTTCACCGGCACTTCGCGATAGAGCCGCGGCATCATGCTTTCCTCGACATAGCCGTTGCCGCCGAGCACCTCCATCGCTTCGCCGGCAAACGCCACCGAGCGCTTGCACACCCAGTATTTCGCCGCCGGCGTCACCAGCCGGCGGAAGGCGGTCTCGCCGGCATCGTCCTGGCGGTCGAAGGCGCGGGCCATGCGCAGCCCCAGCGCCGTCGCCGCCTCGCATTCGAGCGCGAGGTCGGCGAGCACGTTGGTCATCAGCGGCTGGTCCGCGAGCTGTCGCTGGAAGGCGGTGCGGTGGCGCGCATGATGCGCCGCCTGCGCCAGCGCCTGACGCATGAGCCCGGCCCCGGCCACCGCGCAGTCGAGCCGCGTATATGTCGCCATCTCGATGATGATCGGAATGCCGCGGCCTTCTTCGCCGACGAGGAAGGCGATGGCGCCGGCGAATTCGACCTCGCTCGACGCATTGCTGCGGTTGCCGAGCTTGTCCTTGAGGCGTTGGAGCCGCACCGCGTTGAGCGCGCCGTCCGGGGTCCAGCGCGGCAGCAGGAAGCAGGAGATGCCCTTCGGCGCCTGCGCCAGTACCAGGAAGGCATCGCACATCGGCGCCGACATGAACCATTTATGGCCGGTGAGACGATAGGCACGGCCGGGCCCGCCGCCATCGACCGGCTCGGCGCGCGTGCTGTTGCTGCGCAGATCCGAGCCGCCCTGCTTCTCGGTCATGCCCATGCCCATCAGCGCCCCGGTCTTCTCGCCGGCCGGGCGGAAGCTGCCGTCGTAGCGCCGCGAGAAAAGGCGCGGCAGCCACAGCTCCGCGAGGTCCGGCTGGCGGCGCAGCGCCGGGACCACGCCATAGGTCATGGTGATCGGGCATTGCACGCCGGCCTCGATCTGGCACTGCATGTAGACTTGCGCCGCACGCGCGGCATGGGCGCCGGGACGCGGCTCGGCCCAGGGACCGGTATGGACGCCTTCGCCGATGGCGAGCGCCATCAGCGAATGCCATGCCGGATGGAACTCGACCGCATCGCGCCGATGGCCGAAGCGGTCGAAGGTCTGGAGCACCGGCGTATTGCGGTTCGCCTGGAAGCCCCATTCGATGGTCTGGGATCGGCCAAGCGCCCGGCCGAATCCGGCGAGCGACGGCTCGGCCCACGCCGCACCTTCGCGCCGCACCGCCTCCTGGAGCGCGCGGTCGCTGCCGAAGAGGTCGTAATCGACGAGCGGCGGCGGCTGGTTGACGATCTCGTGGGTGACGAAGTCGCTCATGGCCGATCTCCTCCGGCGCTTATTCTATACCGTGGCGCCGAGCTCGGGGCAGTTCCGCAATTTTCTCCAAGAAAGCGGAGGCGGGATGGGGTTTGCTGGCGTCCGGCCTGCAGGGCAGGCTGCGTCCCAGGGGCAACGAAGGAAGTCCCTCATCCTGAGCCTGTCGAAGGACGCACAACCGTCTCGCAGCTAACAAAAGCTCATCCATTCGGAGGTTTTCCATGTCCGCTCTCGAGTCCGGCTTCGCCGCGGCACTCCACGCCGATGGTCCCGCCGCCGATCGCGCCGAGGCGCTCCAGCTCTATGGCCAGTTCATCGGCGACTGGCAGGCGAAGATCCTGACCCATGCTGCCGACGGCACGCGCCATCAGGGCGAAGGCGAAATTCACTTCGGCTGGGTGCTCGAAGGCCGCGCCATCCAGGATGTCTGGATGATCCCGCGCCGCGCTGACCGCCGCACCGGCGCGCCGGCGATGCCGGTCGCCGGCAATTGGTACGGCACGACGCTCCGCATCTACGATCCCGCGCTCGATGCCTGGCGCATCTACTGGATCGACCCTGCGACCAACAGCTTTCGCCAGCAGATCGGCCGGCGCCGCGGTAGCGACATCGTGCAGGAGGGCACGACCGAGAGCGGCGCGCTCACGCGCTGGAGCTTCACGAAGATCACGCCGCACTCCTTCCACTGGAAGGGCGAGGCCTCGCTCGACAACGGCGCCTCCTGGCGCCTCATCGTCGAGGTCCTGGCCGAGCGCGCCAACGAAGGCTGACGGCGCCAAGGGGTGCAGTGCTATCATCGGCTTGCCCGGGCCGGCCTGCCGGTTCCGGCGGCGCTGGGCGCGCCACTCTGTCATTGAGGTAGCGTGCGCGCGCGCTCAACGATGTACATCATTGGCGTAGGAAGCGCTCATGCCCACCCTTCTCGTCACCGGCGCCAATCGCGGCCTCGGCCTGGAATTCGCCCGGCAATACGCGGCCGAAGGCTGGCGGGTCATCGCCACCTGCCGTTCGCCCGATAACGCAAAGCCGCTGCGGGCGCTCGGATCCGGGGTTGCGGTTCACGCGCTCGACGTTACCGATCTCGCGGCGATTGCCGCGCTCGCCCGTACGCTCGCCGGCGAAGCCATCGATGTGCTGATCGCCAATGCCGGGGTGATGGGCCCGCAGGGCATGTCGGCCGAGGCGGTCGACGCGGAGGGCTGGGGGCACACGTTCCGCGTCAACACCATGGCGCCGCTCGCGCTCGCCGGTGCCTTCCATGCGCAGGTTGCGCGCAGCCGGGAGCGCAAGCTGCTCGCCATCACCAGCCGCCTCGGCTCGATTGGCAGCAACAGCGACGGCGGCATGTATGCCTATCGTTCCTCCAAGGCGGCGCTCAACGCCGCCTGGCGCTCCTACGCGCTCGATCATCGCGACGTCATCGCCGCGGTGTTGCATCCGGGCTGGGTGAGGACCGATATGGGCGGGAAGAGCGCACCGCTCTCGCCCGAAGAGAGCGTCGCGGGCATGCGGCGGGTCATCGCCGGGCTTCGCGAGCGCGACAGCGGCGGCTTCTACGGCTACGACGGCACGACCATCCCGTGGTAGGCTCGCCGGCATGATCGCGACCCAGCAACAGGCGATGATCCGCGACATGGCGCGGAGCTTCGCGCGCGAGCGCCTCCTGCCGTTTGCTGCCGAATGGGACCGCACCTCGCATTTTCCAGCCGATGCGCTCGCCGAGATGGGGCGGCTCGGCCTTTTCGGCATGCTGGTGCCCGAGGACTATGACGGCGCGGCTTCCGATCATGTCGCCTATGCGATGGCGCTCGAGGAGATCGCCGCCGGCTGCGGCGCCTGCTCGACCATCATGAGCGTGCAGAATTCGGTCGGCTGCCTGCCGGTGCTGAAATTCGGCACCGAGGAGCAGAAGCAGCGATTCCTGCGGCCGATGGCGCGCGGCGAGGTGCTCTCCGCCTTCTGCCTCACCGAGCCCGAAGCCGGCTCCGATGCTGCTGCGATCGCGACGCGCGCGAGGCGCCGCGGCGAGGGTTACGTCCTCACCGGCACCAAGCAGTTCATCACCTCGGGCGCCCATGCCAAGCTCGCGCTGGTCTTCGCCGTCACCGATCCCGAGGCTGGCAAGCGCGGCATCAGCGCTTTCATCGTGCCGACCGACCGGCCGGGCTGGCGCGTCGCCAAGCTCGAGAAGAAGCTCGGCCAGCGCGCCTCCGACACGGCGCAGATCGTTTTCGACGAGCTCGAGCTCACGCCGGATCTGCGGCTCGGCCGCGAAGGCGAGGGCTACAAGATCGCGCTCGCCAATCTCGAAGGCGGGCGCATCGGCATCGCCGCACAGGCGGTCGGCATGGCCCGCGCCGCGCTCGAGGCCGCGACCAGCTACGCCCGGGATCGCAAGAGCTTCGGCACCGCGATCGCCAATCACCAGGCGGTAGCCTTCCGGCTGGCCGATATGGCGACCCGCATCGAGGCGGCGCGCCAGCTCACACTGCACGCGGCGGCGCTGCGCGATGCCGGGATGCCCTGCATCAAGGAGGCGTCGATGGCCAAGCTCTTCGCTTCCGAGATGGCCGAGCGCGTCTGCTCGGATGCCATCCAGATCCATGGTGGCTACGGTTATCTCGAAGATTTTCCGGTCGAGCGGATTTGGCGCGACGTGCGCGTCTGTCAGATCTACGAGGGCACCAGCGACATCCAGCGACTGGTGATCAGTCGGCAGGTCCTGGCGGGGTAGCGCCGAGCACCGGCGCAAAGACGTCGCGGTCGACGTTGCCACCCGAGAGGATGACGGCGACGCGCTTTCCCGCCATTTGCTGCTTTTCCTGGAGGAGCCCCGCGAGCGCCGCGGCGCCGGCACCTTCGGCAAGGTTGTGCGTATCGGTGAAGAAGTGCCGCATCGCCGCGGCGATCTCGGCCTCGCTGACGCGCAGGATCCGCTCGGCGCCCTTGCGGATCGCCGCCAGCGCTCCCTCATCCGGCACGCGGCAGGCGAGCCCGTCCGCCATCGTGTCTGCCCGGTTCGTGGAAAGGGCGCGACCTGCCTCGAAGGAGAGCGCATAGGCCGGTGCGTTGGCGGCGACGACCCCCACCACCTTGGTCGAAAGCCCGAGCGCGTCGCGCACGGCCATCGTGGCGCAAATGCCGGAGCCCATGCCGATCGGCACATAGACGGTGTCGAGATCGGCCACCGCGCGGAAGAGCTCGAGCGCGTAGCTGGCGACCCCGGCGACGAGCCGCCGATCGAAGGAGCGGACGAAATGCAGCCGCCGCTCTGCCGCCAGCGCCCCGGCGTGCTCGTAGGCCGCCTGAAAATCGTGGCCGGTCTCGACAAGGTCGGCGCCGAAGGCGCGCATTGCTGCGTTCTTCTCCCGGCTGTTGCCATGCGGCACGACGATGGTCGCGGCAAGTCCGAGCCGCCGCGCCGCCAGCGCCACGCTCTGCCCATGATTGCCGCGCGTCGCAGTGATAACGCCGGTAACGTCGGGCTCGCGCTCGCGCAATGCGGCGAGATAGGCGAGGCCGCCGCGGATCTTGAACGCGCCGATCGGCGTGTGGTTCTCGTGCTTGACCCAGGTCTCGGCGCCGCTGCGCTCGGACAGCAGCGGCCAGCAGATCTGCGGCGTCGGGTCGAGCGCGCGATGGACGAGGGCGGCGGTGCTTTCGATCTCGGCGAGGCTCAGCATGGCCGAAGATCGTCCCGATCCGGCACCGACGCGTCAAGCGGGCCCGGCGCGCTTTTCGCTTGCCCGGCGGAGCCCCGTTTTGCATGGTGACGGGCGCGCCCGCGGGCCGAAGGAAAGCCGATGTCCGTCCTCAAGACCGCACTCGAATCCCGCTCCGAGAGTTTTCGCGCTAATGCCGCGGCGATGCGCGCGCAGGTGGACGATCTTGCGGCGCGGGTCGAGGCGATCCGCCAGGGCGGCGGCGCCGAGGCGCGCAAGCGCCATCTCGCCCGCGGCAAGCTGCTGCCGCGCGATCGCGTGCGCACGCTGCTTGATCCCGGGGCGCCTTTCCTGGAGCTGTCGCAGCTCGCCGCCTATGGCATGTATGGCGAGGACATCCCCGCGGCCGGCGTCATCACCGGCATCGGCCCGGTGATGGGGCGCGAATGCGTGATCGTCGCCAACGACGCCACGGTGAAGGGCGGCACCTATTACCCGATCACGGTGAAGAAGCATCTGCGCGCGCAGGAGATCGCGCGGCAGAACCATCTGCCCTGCCTCTACCTCGTCGATTCCGGCGGCGCCAACCTGCCCAATCAGGATGAGGTCTTTCCCGACCGCGAGCATTTCGGGCGCATCTTCTACAATCAGGCGACGCTGTCCGGGCTCGGCATCCCGCAGATCGCAGTCGTCATGGGCTCCTGCACCGCCGGCGGCGCCTATGTCCCGGCAATGTCGGATGAGAGCATCATCGTGCACAACCAGGGCACGATCTTCCTCGGCGGGCCGCCGCTGGTGAAGGCCGCGACGGGCGAAGTGGTGAGCGCCGAGGATCTCGGCGGCGCCGACGTGCATAGCCGCGTCTCGGGGGTCACCGACCATTACGCGCTCGACGACGCGCATGCGCTCGGCATCGCGCGGCGCATCGTCGGCCGGCTCAACCGGGTGAAGCGGCCGAGCCTCGACATCGCCGATCCGGTCGATCCGCTCTACGATCCTCGCGAGATTTACGGCGTCGTGCCGGCAGATACCCGCAAGCCCTATGACGTCCGCGAGGTCATCGCCCGCCTCGTCGATGGCAGCGAGCTCGACGAATTCAAGCAGCTCTACGGTCAGACGCTGGTCACCGGCTTCGCGCGCATCTGGGGCTATCCCGTCGGCATCGTCGCCAATAACGGTATCCTCTTCTCGGAGAGCGCGCTCAAGGGCGCGCATTTCATCGAGCTCTGCGCCCAGCGCGGCATTCCGCTCGTTTTCCTGCAGAACATCACCGGCTTCATGGTCGGCCGCAAATACGAGGCGGGCGGCATAGCCAAGGACGGCGCCAAGATGGTGACTGCGGTCGCCTGCGCCAATGTGCCGAAATTCACCGTCATCATCGGCGGCAGCTTCGGCGCCGGCAATTACGGCATGTGCGGCCGCGCCTATTCGCCGCGTTTCCTGTGGATGTGGCCCAATGCCCGCATCTCGGTGATGGGCGGCGAGCAGGCGGCCTCGGTTCTCGCCACAGTCAGGCGCGACAACATCGAGGCACGCGGCGGCAGCTGGAGCAAGGAAGAGGAAGCGGCGTTCAAGGCACCGATCCTCGCCCAGTATGAGCAGCAGGGCCATCCCTATTACGCGAGCGCGCGGCTCTGGGATGACGGTGTCATCGATCCCGCCGAGACCCGGCGCGTTCTGGCGCTGGCGATCTCGGCCAGTCTCAACGCACCGATCGAGAAAACCGAATTCGGCGTCTTTCGGATGTGAGGGAATGACCGACAGCACCATCCTCGTCGATACCGATCCGCGCGGCGTCGCCACGGTTACGCTCAACCGGCCGACGATCCACAACGCCTTCGACGACCGGCTCATCGTCGATCTCACCGAAGCGCTCCGCCGGCTTGAGGCCGATCCGGCGGTGCGGGTGGTGCTGCTCACCGGCAACGGCCAGAGCTTCTCCGCCGGCGGCGACCTCAACTGGATGCGGCGGATGGCCGGCTACAGCGATGCCGAGAATTTCGCCGATGCCCTGGCGCTCGCCGAGCTGCTGCGCACGCTGAACGAGCTGGCGAAGCCCACCGTGGCGCGTGTCAACGGCGCCGCCTATGCCGGCGGGCTCGGTCTCGTCTGCTGCTGCGATGTCGCGGTGGCGGCGGTCGAGGCGGTGTTCTGCATCTCCGAAGTGCGTCTCGGCCTGGTGCCGGCGACCATCAGCCCCTACGTCGTGGCGGCGATCGGCGCGCGCGCGGCGCGGCGCTATTTCCTCACCGGGGAGCGTTTCTCGGCCGAAGAGGCGCGGCGCATCGGTCTCGTTCACGAAGTGGCGCCCCTTGCCGGCCTCGGTGCCGCCAGCGACCGCATCGTCGGCGCCCTGCTCGAGGGCGGCACTGGTGCGCAGGCGCGCTCGAAGCGGCTCATCGCCGAGGTGCAGGACCGGCCAGTGACCGGGACATTGATGTCGCTCACCGCCCGCGCTATCGCCGATGCGCGCGCTTCGAGCGAGGCGCGCGAAGGGCTCGCCGCTTTCTTCGACAAGCGCAAGCCCGGCTGGAAGCGCTGATCACATGGACCGGACGGACGCCTAGATGTTCGGCAAGCTCCTCATCGCCAATCGCGGCGAGATCGCCTGCCGGATCATCCGCACGGCGCGCCGGCTCGGCATCCGCACGGTCGCGGTCTACTCCGCGGCCGATGCCGGCTCGCTCCACGTGGCGGAGGCGGACGAGGCCTATCCCATCGGGCCGGCGCCGGCGCGCGACAGCTATCTGCGCATCGACCGGCTGATCGAAGCCGCTCGGGCTGCGGGCGCCGAGGCGGTGCATCCGGGCTACGGTTTTCTCTCCGAGAACGCCGATTTCGCCGAGGCCTGCGCCAAGGCGAGCCTCGCCTTCATCGGCCCGCCGGCGGCGGCGATCCGTGCCATGGGCTCCAAGGCGGCGGCGAAGGCGCTGATGGAGCGCGCCGGCGTGCCGCTCGTGCCGGGCTATCACGGCGAGCGGCAGGATGAGCGGCATCTCGCCGAAGCCGCTCATCGCCTCGGATATCCGGTGCTGATCAAGGCCTCGGCCGGCGGCGGCGGCAAGGGGATGCGCGTCGTCGAGCGCGCCGATCAGTTCGCCGCGGCGCTGGCCTCGGCCAAGCGCGAGTCCAAGGCCGCCTTCGCCGATGATCGCGTGCTGCTCGAGAAATATCTGACGCGGCCTCGCCACATCGAGATGCAGGTTTTTGCCGACCGGCAAGGCAACACGCTGCACCTCTTCGAGCGCGACTGCTCGCTGCAGCGCCGGCACCAGAAGGTCGTCGAGGAGGCGCCGGCGCCCGGCATGAGCGAGGAGCGCCGCCGCGCCATGGGCGAGGCTGCAGTCGCGGCGGCGCGCGCGGTGGGTTACGTCGGTGCCGGGACGGTCGAGTTCATTGCCGAAGGCGACGCTTTCTATTTCATGGAGATGAACACGCGGCTCCAGGTCGAGCATCCCGTGACCGAGGCGATCACCGGCCTTGATCTCGTCGAATGGCAGATCCGCGTCGCGGCCGACGAGAGCCTGCCGTTCCGGCAGGAGGATGTGGTCTCGCGCGGGCATGCGGTAGAGGCGCGGCTCTATGCCGAGGATCCGACGCGCGACTTCCTGCCCATGACCGGCGCGCTACGGCGGCTGACCGTGCCCTTCGCGCCGGCGCTGCGCGTCGATACGGGCGTGCGCGAAGGCGATGCGGTCAGTGTCTATTACGACCCGATGATCGCCAAGGTGATCGCCTGGGGCGAGGATCGCGGCACGGCACTACGGCGGCTCGCCGCCGGTCTCGCTCAGTACCGCATCGCCGGCCTCATCACCAATCGCGATTTCCTGCTGCGCGTGCTGCGCCATCCTGCCTTCGCTGCGGGTGCGGTCGACACCGGCTTCATCGGGCGCCATCGCGCCGAGCTCATCCCGGAGCTTGCGCCGGCGCCGCGCCGCGCGCTGGCTGCGGCAAGCCTCGCGCGGCTGCTCGAGGAAGGGGCCGAGGCGCGCGCCGCCGGTGCGCTCTCCGGCGATCCGCATTCGCCATGGCTGCGCCGCGATTTCTGGCGGCTCGCCGGCGACACGTACCAGGACATGAATTGGGCGGATGGCGATCGGCAGCGCCTGGTGCGCATCCACCGGCAGGGCGGCGCCTATCGGCTCGATATCGAGGGTGCGACAAGCGAGGCCAGGCTCAGCGCGCTCGCCAAGGGCGAGTTCGTGCTGGAGCTCGACGGCGTGCGCAGCCAGATGGGCGTGCTGAGCGAGGGCGGCGAGGTCTGGGTGGTGGGCGATGACGGGAGCTGGCGGCTCACTTATATCGATCCGCTGGCGCCCAAGGCGGCGGAGGCGGCGGCGGGCGGCCGGCTCACCGCGCCCATGCCCGGCAAGGTGACGCAGGTACTTGCGGCGTCGGGCGAAACGGTGAAGCGTGGGCAGGCTCTGATGGTGCTGGAGGCGATGAAGATGGAGCACACGATCGCCGCGCCCGCCGATGGGCGGGTCGAGCGGGTCAATTACGCCGCCGGCGATCTCGTCGAGGAAGGCGCCGAGCTCATCGCCTTCGCGGCGGAGTGAGGAGGGCGAGGATGGAGCTTCCCCGCAGGGTGCGCATGGTCGAGGTCGGTCCGCGCGACGGGCTGCAGAACGAAGCCGAGATCGTGCCGGCGGCGACCAAGATCGCGCTCATCGAACGGCTTGCCGACGCCGGGCTTTCCGTCATCGAGGCCGGGAGCTTCGTCTCGCCCAAATGGATTCCGCAGATGGCAGACACCGCCGATGTGCTGGCCGGGCTGAAGCGCAAGCCCGGCGTGAGCTATCCGGTACTGGTGCCCAATATGAGGGGCTTCGAGGCGGCGCTCGCGGCCGGGGTCGAGGAGATCGCCATTTTCGCCGCGGCCTCGGAGAAATTCTCTCAGCGCAACATCAACTGTTCCATCGCCGAGAGCCTGGAGCGTTTCGCGCCCGTGGCGTCGGCTGCGCGCCGGCATGGCATGCGCTTGCGCGGCTACATCTCCTGCGTCGTCGATTGCCCCTATGAAGGGCCGATCGCGCCCGAAGCGGTGGCTGATGTCGCGGCGAAGCTGCTGGCGCTGGGCTGCTACGAGATCTCGCTCGGCGATACCATCGGCACCGGCACGCCGCTGCGCATCCAGGCGATGATCGAGATGGTTGCCGCCCGGCTGCCGCGCGAGTATCTCGCCATCCATTTCCACGACACCTACGGTCAGGCTCTCGCCAATATCGTGGCGTCGCTCGAGTGCGGCATCGCCACGATCGACAGCTCGGTTGCCGGGCTTGGCGGCTGCCCTTACGCCAAGGGTGCCTCGGGCAATGTCGCGAGCGAAGACGTGCTCTATCTCCTCGAGGGGCTCGGCATCGCCACCGGGGTCGATCTCGCGCGGCTGGCCGCGGCCGGCCGCTTCATCTCCGAGGCGCTGGGGCGTGCCCCGGCCTCCAAAGTGGCGCGCGCGCTCGCCGCCAAGGCGGCGTGACAAGGATGGCACTGCATCTGATCAAGCTCGCGGTCGGCGTCGACGATCTCCCGCATCTGCGCAAGCTGCAGAAGGTGCGCCGGCGCGAGCGCGGGCGCTCGGTTTTCTACACCCGGCACATGCCGCGGCGGAGCGAGGAGATTCTCGAAGGCGGGTCTATTTACTGGGTGATCAAGGGCCATATCCGGGTGCGGCAGCGCATCCTCGGCTTCGTCCCGGTGGTTGAGGAGGATGGCGAGCGCTACACCCTGGTGCGCTACGATCCCAAGCTGGTCGAAACGGCCTGGCAGCCGAAGCGGCCCTTCCAGGGCTGGCGCTATCTGCTGCCCAAGGATGCGCCGCCCGACCGGCTCAGCCGGGGCGGAAAGGAGGAGGACCGGCTCCCCGAAGCCATGGCCCAGGAACTGCGCTCGCTGGGCCTTCTTTAGAGTGCCGGGCCTCTAGACAATTCGGTTACGGCGGTCTATATCTACGCCTCAGCCGCTTCGGCGGCTCTTCTGAAACGTGTCGCTTGCGAACGCCGCTTGGCGCGGTGTTTGGCTTCGTTGACCGCTTCGGAAGCTCCCGACAGCGGGTGAAGTCTTGTTGACTTGCGGCGAACGCAAGCCTATAAGCGCCGCTCCCTTTCGGGGGGTCGTTCTTTGACAGTGTAAATCAGAGGAAGGGATGCGCGGACGGCGGCGCCTAGTGGTGCTGTTTCGTAAGCGCATCTTGGTAGGAATTGTCTTGTCAATTCCGGACGCAAGAGTGCGATCGAGCGGTGCCAGGACTTGGG
>DATNDG010000033.1:0-48145 GCA_035553515.1 Allostellaceae bacterium
GGCGTTCGGGTTTACGGTCCGCCAGGACTTCTGGACCCGCTGATCGACGAGTTTGCCGTGCATGGGATAAGCATCGACCGCGTCATGGTCTGCGGCGGCGCGACGGCTCTCTCGGCGTCGGCGACGCGCGAAGTCCACCGCATTTGCGCGCGACGCGCAGTCGATTTTTCATTCTTTCCAGACCCCTTCAAATTCGCCTCGGCGAATCCGACGCGCGATCGTGCTCGCCACGCACTGGTAAACCGAGCCTCCGGTCCTTCCGCCGCTCATGTCGTTCCAGCCTATTTTCGCTACAAGAAACCGGTCGAAAGGACGCTCGCGGTATTTCTGACGGTCGCGCTCCTGCCCTTGTGGCTGATCGCGGCACTATTGGTGCTTCTCGACGTCGGCTCGCCTATTCTGTTCTGGCAACGCCGCATCGGGTTCGGCCGCCGCCCGTTTCATATCTACAAGTTCCGCACCCTGGCACATCCGGTCGATCGCAACGGACGTGTGCTGGCGGAACTGGACCGGCTTTCCTGGATCGGGCGGATGCTGCGTCAGAGCCGGCTCGACGAGTTGCCGCAGCTGCTGAGCGTTGTGAGCGGCGATATGGCGCTGATCGGTCCGCGGCCGCTGCTGCCCCGCGATCAGCCGCCCGACCCGTCAATGCGCCTCTCCGTCCGCCCAGGCATTACCGGCTGGGCGCAGGTCAATGGCGGAACGTTGCTCACGCCAGAGGAGAAAGAGGTGCTCGACACGTGGTATATCCGCCATGCATCGGCTTGGCTCGACGCGCGCATCGTGGCGATGACGCTGCTCAGCCTGGTCCGTGGCGACCGCCGAGCGGAAAATGCATTGATGCACGCCTATCGCGAGCGTGGTCTGCCTTCGCCCAACGGAAGGCTCACGGCAGACGAAATGGCCGACCGGCTAGGCGCCGCTGCGCGCGACGCCATTTGCCCGGATCAGCCCCAACCTTCGGCCGTTCCGTTGACCTAGGCTGCAGCGAAGCGGGCGCTCATCGATCGGTTCCGGTCGCCTCACCGCCGGGATCAGGTCCACTTACCGAGCCGGGCGGGTGAAACTGCACACCGCCGCCACCATTGCCAAGCGACTGCACCGGTCCCATCGGCCCGAGCCCTTCGTCGGCATTCACTATCCCGCCTTTCTGGCAGGACGGCAGATAGGCGTTCGGGCCGACGCAGCCGGGTAGGTCTGGCAGGGGTGCGAACAGCGCCTTGCGAGCCTTGGCAAGGAAGTTCAGGCATTCGACTTCGCTACCGGGCTCGGCCTCAACCGCCCGCCCCCACCATTTGAGGGCAAGATAGTACCGTGGGGGGTTCGATGTCCTGACGTGATCGATGCGCGGCCTCAGCTCCTTGAGGTCATCGCGGCACAGAGCGTGCGCCGGCACCGACAGGGAGAGCAGCAGGATTGCATAAAGGACGGGTCTCGCGAGCATGGGAATCCCCTTCCAACGCTGGAAAGAGAACGTTCATGCTGCGGGTTGGGTTCCACCCCAAGTTGACCGCCTGTTTGAGCCTGCCTGGACGCAGCCAGCCCCTACCTGGCCGCCTCGTTCCGCCGCGTCAGAACCGATAGGCGACGTTGAGGCCCAGCGCGAATTGTGAGCGCGTTTCGGTGATCGGGCTATCGGCAGCCGCGTCCAGCAGATGCTCATAGGCGGCTTCGCCGAAGAGGAGCCAGTGCTCGCCGAAGAGCCGTACGAGCGTCGCGCCAAGCGTCGCATTCTTGAAGCCACCATGCGCCGAGAACGCGGGAAGCCCGGAACTCGCCGATGCATCTTCGCTGACGCCGAAATAGGATTGCATATAGCGCCGGCTCGCCCAGGTCAGCGATGGCCCTACGAAGAGATAGGTCTCTTTGGCAACTGGCAACGGCACATAGGCGCCAAAATCGCCGATAAGCCCGTTTTCGCCACCGATTGCCTTGCGCAGATCCAGGGTGAGCACCACAGGCAAAAGAAAATACTGGGCGAAGAGCTTCGGCTCGGGCGCCGGCGCGACATTTGGCAGATTGTGCAGATGCGGATCATCGTGGCTGTCGCGCCCGAGATCATAGGAAAGCGCGACACCTGCCCGGTAGCCTCGCCCGCGCAGCAGGTTGACCCCTATGCCTTCGCCGTCCGACAGGAAGGCGATGTCGCGATAGCGGACATCAAGGACCCCGCTCGGCTCCACATCGTAGCGCTTCGCTCCCTCGAATTTGGGCTGAAGGAAAGCGCCGGCGCCGAGCGTTACTCGCCAGTCAGGCACCGGCTTTTCGTAGGAGGAGAGCACTTCACCAGCGGAGTATTGCCATTCTGCGAGCGGCAGAGGCGTCTGGGCCATCGCCGGCACCGACAGCAGGCGCAACAGGATGAATGCCGCCCCGATCACCAGGCCCAATCGGCAAGCTCGCGTTGTTCGCTTGCTCCACGGCACCACCGTGCGGACCATCCGGTACCTCCGTCCAAACCGGCTTCTAACAGCCATTCTTGCCGCAAGTTCCAGGGCTTGGCCATACCGTCGGAGCCCGTGATCGTCGCGTGCACCGGGGCTTGCGTGAGATGGTCCCCGAGCGCCACAGTGCCGCTCGCCCGCCAATGCTCATCACCGCTTTCGCCATCCTCGCGCTTGCCATTCTGCTGGGCTCTGTCCTGGCTGTGCTCCATTTGCGCGAAGCGGCCGCGTCGCCACCGCCGCTGGCGCTGGGTGCGCTGCACGGGTTGCTCGCGCTGGGCGGCCTTCTCTGCCTGCTGGTGGCGCTCGGCGGGCCGACGCGCGGCATCGAGACCGGAACTGCTTCTTTCGGCAAGATCGCGGCCGTATTCCTGGCGCTGGCGCTCCTTGCGGGAGTGGGCATTTTTGCCCTCCATCTGTGCCGGCGCCGTCTCGCCGGAGCGCTGATTGGCATCCATGCCAGTCTGGCGGTATGCGGCTTCGTCATCCTCGCCGCCTATATTTTCGCCGGATAACTCCCCCTGACGGGTGCCGATGCCCTAACGGTGGCGCGATCGGTCAAAAGGAGGGAAAGGGTACGAATGAACTGGGATCTCTTCGGGGCTTTCCTCGCCCTTACCATCCTGCTGGTTCTCGCGGCGGGGCCGATCGTCACGCTGGTGATCGCGACCGGCGCAAATCAGGGCGTGCGTGCCGCACTCGTGACCGTAGCAGGAACCACGACCGGCAATGCGCTGCTGCTGGCGGCAATCGCCTCGGGGCTTGGCTTCGTTGTCAGCCACGCCGCGCCGGTCTTCGAAGTGCTGCGCTGGGCCGGCGCCGCCTATCTGATGTTTCTGGGCATCCAGACCTGGCGCAGGGCCGGAGCTGCCCGGCTCGAGCCGCCGCCCCATCGTGCGCTGTTTCGGCGCGGCGCGCTGGTGGCGCTCTCGAACCCGAAGACGATTGCTTTCTTCACCGCTTTCCTGCCGCAATTTGTCGACCCCACGCTCCCCGCCTGGCGGCAGCTCGGCGTCATGTGCGCAGCCTCGGTCGCAATCGCGGCGGTTACGGATTCGGGTTGGGCAGTGGCCGCCGGCCTTGGCCGAGCCTGGCTCGTGAGGCCGAGTTGGGCGCAGCGACTGGCGCGCTTATCCGGTGCGGCTCTGATCGGGGGTGGCATCTGGCTGTCGCTGGCACGCCGACCAGGCTGACCGGCGAGAGCACGCCAAATCACTCGCTCATCGCGCGAAGCTCGTCCGAGGTCGCGCGCAGCCGACGCATGGTCTCGCCGAGCAGGTTGGTGAGCAGCTTAGCTGCGATCTCGGGATATTCGGCGAGGATCGCGTCGTAAGCCCGGCGGCCAAGGACGTAACAATCGACCGCCTCGTCGGCAACGATGGTGGCCGAGCGCGTCGACCGCTCGAGGAACGCCATGTCGCCGACGATCGTGCCGACGCCGAGGCTCGCCACGCGCTTGGTTCTGGTCGCACCGGCGAACAGCAAGCGCACGCTCACGCTACCGCGCGTCAATATCCACATCTCCTCGGCCTCTTCGCCCTCGCGGCACAATACCGCGCCCGCTGCGAAGCTCGTCCGCCGCAGCAGGCGCGCAACGACGTCGAGTTCGGCCGAGGAAAGCCCGCGCATCAGATCGTGTCGATCGAGTGGCAGGCTTTCCGGAGCCTCCCTCACTTCCCGCGACAGCGCCTGCTCTTCCATCCATTCAAGAGCTGCGTCCGCGTCGGCGAAGACGGAATCCGGCGGTAGCGGCCCGCCGCTCTCGCTGCTGTTTAAGCTCTCGGCGATATCCGGGGAAAGGCTGGCAAACAGAAGACGCTTGCCGCCGCGCCGGCTGCGCGCCGCCTCATGCTGCAGGATAGTCGCTGCCGAGACATCAATCCCGCTGACGGCGCGCATATCGAGAGCCAGCATATCGACCTGGCGGAAAAGATCGTTGATCTCGCGCGACAGTTCGTCGGCATTGGCGAAGAACATGACGCCCTGCAGCTCGATGACGGCGCGCCGTTGGCCAAATCTGCGCAGCAAGGCCATGTCGCCGGCGGGACGCAGGCGCTTGGAGACGACTTCATCGCCGCGATAGCGCCGGCGCACCATCGAGCGGCTCATATCCGCGATGAAGAGCAAGCAAGCGAGGCCGATCCCGACCAGCACGCCACCGATTACGGCGCCGCTGGCGGTAATCGCCGTCACGACAGCGGCGACGAGGAGATTGCGCCACGCTCCGCCGGCGATGACGCGCGCCGGGGCAAGCAGGAGGTCGCGCAGCATGCGCAAGCTCCAGGTGTCGAACAACAGCACGGCAATAGCAAGCAGCACCGCCCAGATGGCGATAGCCGGAACCTCCGTCCATGCTGGGCCGAGCGCCGCCTGCACGCCGAGCAGCAACGCCGCTGCCGTCAGCACCGAGAGGCGCGAGCGACCGCCGGCTTCATAATTGGCGGTGAGCTGCGTCGAGGAGGCAGCGGCGGCAATGCCGCCGACCAGCGCCGAAACGAAATTGCCGACGCCCTGGCCGAAGACATCGCGTGCCGCCTCAGTGCGCACATTCGACAGGTTCTGCGCGACGCGGAAGGCAAGCAAGGATTCGAGCGCCGCGACCAGCGCCAGAATGAGCGAACTCAGCAGCAGCGCGGGGACGATACCGAGAAAGGCGGTGCGTCCCGCACCGCTCAAAAGCGAGGTAAACGGCAGGAGTGACCCGGCTCCCTTCGGATCAATGGTCGGACCAAGCGCGAACGCGCTCGATGAAAGGCGGAAGAGATGAAAGACCAGGATGCCGATCAGCAGACCCACCAGCATCGCCGGGACGCGCTTTGACCAGGCGCCGAGATAAACGATGAAGACGGCTAGCGCGAGAGCGAGGGCGAGCTTCGCCAGTGCGTCGGGATCGACCCCTCCGGCATCCGTCGGCCAGCCCGTCGGCAACCCGACCAGGAGCCAGAATTGCTGGGCAATGACCAGCAATGCCACGCCATTGATGAAGCCGGCGAGCACTGGATGCGGCGTACATTTGATGATTCGCTCGATGCCGGTGACGCTGAACAGCATTTGCCAGATCCCGGCAAGCAGACCGCAAAGTGACATGGCGTCGATGATCATGCTGCTGTTGCCGGCGAAGGCGTGATTGTGCAGCAGGAAGGCGGCGAGGCTCGCCTGGATGATCGAAATGCTGGCGCGCGGCGAGGAGATGACGAAAGAGGGCGTGGAGAAGATCGCCGCGAAGATGGCGGAGAAAGCGCCGCCAGTAAGCCCTGCGCTGGCCCCCGCCGCGATGCTGTGTTGCCCCAGCGGCGCATAGGCGAGCACGCCGGAAGCAATGCAGACCGGCAATGCCACCAGTCCGGCGGTGACCCCGGCCGTCATCTCGCGCCGCAAGAAGCTCAGCCGCACGGCATTAATCCGGCCGACCATCTCGCTGCCAACCGCCTCCCCGATTAGACGGAATCCGCCATTGGCCGATCATGACACCCGGCCTTCGGCCCAGCAACCCGGCAGGCTGTGATCCCTGTCACAGCCGCCACCGCCGCGGCGCCGTATATCAGAGACTGCTACGGCAGAGCCGGCCGGGCTCCGCTCTGCCTCATTGAGGGAGTAATGCTCGATGCGCCATCGACGTACCCCGTACGGGCGCTGGGCCGATGCCGCCATCTTCGCGGCATTCTTTGCCCTTAGCATTTTTGCCTATGACCGGCTCTTCGTCGGGATAGGCGGTCTGCTGGCCGCGCCGCTCGGTGCGGAATTCGCCGATGTTTATCTGCCAGGCCACAACCCCTGGACCGGCACCCTGGCCGAACCGGCGCCGACGGGGAGCCGCTTCGCCAGCCTGACGCGGCAACGCCACGCCGATCATTGAGGGGCATCCGGTCGCGGTTGATCGGATAGTACTTCCCGAAGATCATTACAACCTATAAGGATAACCGCCCGGGGTGGGCTTCCCGCCCTGGCGGAGCATGCACGCACGCTGCACATTCGCCCCGCTCTCGGCAGGAGACAGAAGTATGGCGGAGACGGAAGACTGGGTCACGGTGGCGCAGCGCTCGGCGCTCGGCGAGGGCGAGGTGCTGGGCGTTGAAGCCGCGGGCAAACCCATCGCGCTTTATGCTGTCGACGGGGTTGTCTATGCCACTGACAATGTCTGTACCCATGCGTTTGCGATGCTCAGCGACGGGTGGCTGGACGGCGATGTGATCGAATGCCCGCTTCACGCTGGCCGCTTCGAGGTCAAAACCGGAAAGGGCCTGGGGCCACCCATCCCCTGCGACATCAAGACCTACAAGGTCCGCGTCGTCGGCGACGATATCCAGCTGCAGCTTACCGACTGAAGCGCGGCCCGATCAGCCCTGCAGCGTCTTCCACATTTCGATGTCGCGCTCGGCAGTCCAGACGCGCGGATGCTCGATCCCGCTCATCTCGTCGAAGCAGCGCGACACATCGAAAGGCATGCAGTGCTCGAAGATGACCCAGTGGCCGTATTTGGACTGCATTGCCTTGTAGGTCCTCTCGTAGACCTGCCTCAGCCCGCTCCCTGCCTTGACGCCCGCCTCCACTTCCCGCCGCATATCGCGCAGAAATTCGGCGGTGGCGGAAATTGCCCGATCCGCCGCGGCGGCGTTCATCATCGCCTCGCCCCGTCCCGGTACCAACCCCTCGGCGCGAAATGCGCGCAGCCGCTCCAGCGTCTCCGGCCACTCCTTGAAGTAGGCATCGCCGCAATAAGGCGCGGCGCCTTCCTCGACCAGGTCACCGGAGAACAGCACCCTCTCCTTCGGCAGGAAGGCGATCGTGTCGCCCTTGGAATGCCCCTTGCCGACATGTTTGATCTGCACCTCGGTCTTGCCCATCCACAAGGTCAGCGAATGATCGAAGACCACGTTGGGCCAGGTAAGGCCCGGTACTCCTTCGACCGACCGGAAGAGCCGGGGGAAACGCTGAACCTCACTGTCAAAATCCTGCTGGCCGCGCTCGGCGATGAGCTCCAAGGTGCCTTGGCTGGCGATGGTGTAAGGCGCCTTATAGGCGGACGCCCCCATGACGCGCACGGCGTGGTAGTGTGAAAGCAGAAGGTACTTGATCGGCTTGTCGGTGACGCGGCGGACATGGCGGATGACGTCCTCGGCCATGGCGGGCGTCGCCCGCGTGTCGATGACCATGACCGCATCATCGCCGATGATCACGCCGGTATTGGGATCGCCCTCGGCGGTAAGGCAATAAGCGTTCTCCGCAAGCTGGATGAATTTTTCCTGCTTTTCCGCAAGGTCGCCCTGCGAAGCGAAGGCTTTGGCCATGACGTCCTCTTCTGCTGATCAGGCGTAAACGCGCCGATAAAGATCGACGATCTCATCGGCGCTGGGAACACGCGGATTGTTGCCGGGCGAGCCCGAGGCGAGCGCCTGGCTCGCCATGACCGGAAGCAGCTCCTGATAGCGCGCCTCGGCGAGGCCGTATTCCTTGGGCGTCGGCACTTTGAGGTCGCGATTGAGGGCGCGCAGCTCGTCAACGAGCCGCGCCACCGCCGCCTGGTTGCCCTCCCCCTCGCTGGCAACGCCCATGGCGCGGGCGCAATCGGCATAGCGCTCGAGGGCCGCCGGAGCGGAGAACGCGGTGATTTCCGGCAGCAGCATCGCATTGGAGAGACCATGCGGCACATGGAAGAAGGCGCCGATCGGCCGACTCATGCCATGCACGAGGCAGACGCTTGCATTGGAAAACGCCATGCCGGCTTGCGTCGCGCCCAACATCATCGCTTCTCGCGCGGCGCGGCTATTCGGCTCGTGGCAGGCTGTGCGAATATTTCTGGCGATCAAGGCCATTGCTGCCTTCGCGACGCCATCGGTGAACGGGCTCGCCTTGCGGCTGACATAAGCCTCGATCGCGTGAGTGAGGCTGTCGAGGCCGGTATCGGCGGTGAGCCGCCAAGGCATACTGAGGCTCAGCTCGTAGTCGACGATTGCCGCCGCCGGGCAGCATGCGAGCCCCATGATCAACATCTTCTCGTCGCGCGCGCTGTCCGTGATGACGGTAAAGCGTGTCACCTCCGAACCCGTACCTGCGGTCGTCGGGATCGCGATGAGTGGCAATCCGAGCTTCGGGATTTCGTTCGGTACCTTGTAGTCGCGCATGTGCCCGCCATTGGCCGCCAGCACCGACATCGCCTTGGCCGTGTCGATCGGACTGCCGCCGCCGAGCGCGATAAGACTGTCATAGGGAGCGGCGCGGAGAGCCTCGACACCCTGCTCGACCACGTCGCTCGTCGGATCGGGAACGGTATCGGAAAAGGCGCGCCAGGCGATGGAAGCGGCATCGAGCCGGTCGGTCAGCCGCGCGAGCGTGCCCGAGCTCTCCATGAACCGATCGGTGACGATGAGTGGCCGGCGGGCGCCGAGCCGAAAGAGTGCCGTGGTCACCTCGGCCAAGGCACCGCCGCCGACATAGAGGAGCCTCGGCATGGTGATGGTCGCGATCATGGGGCCTCCCCGGAGTTCGTCTTCTTGGTACCCCTTGTTCTAGTACGAAACCCGCCGACCTCCTAGACGCTGCGCCGCCGGCGGGGCGACGGCGCCTCGGCGTAGACATCGGCATCGAGCCGTTCCATGAAGGCAAAGGGCGGCGGTGGCGGGCTGAAGCCGCAGCGCTCGTAGAGACCCTGAGCATCCCGCGTGCCCAGCAGCCAACGTCTCATCCCCTGCAGCCGCGGATCGGCCAGGATGGTTTCGACCAGCCAGCGCCCGAGCCCCTGCGCGCGCTCCTCGTTCAGCACGAAGACATCGGCGAGGTAGGCGAAGGTTGCATGGTCGGTGACCACGCGGGCAAAGCCGACCTGACGACCGTCGCGATAGAGGCCGAAGACGAGCGAGTGGCGGATCGCGCGCTCAAGAAGGGGCAGTGGGATGCCCTTCGCCCAGTGCGAGGCGGCGAGGAAGCGATGGATGGCGGCAAGGTCGAGCCGCGCCGTGTCGGTGTCGATCTCGAAGCGGGCGCCGCCCGCTTCCCGAATGAGGGGATAGATGCCGTTGATCATGACCGCCTCGCGGGCGAGCAAAAGGTCTACTGGGATCTTCACGGCAGGTGCCAGGCGGCCTGCCGGCGGCAGCCCTGGGGCTGCTCAGCGGCTTCGTCGTCGCGCGATCCTGAGTAGAACGGTCATGGCGGCGAAAAGATGTGCCGCCGGCCGCAGGTTGTCAATGCCGGGTTTACCGGAAACCCCTCACCCCGACTTTTCGATCTCGAAAACAAGTTTGCCCCCCTCTTCGCGAGCGGCGAGAAGGCGATGACCGGTGGTCTTGCAGAAATGTTCGAAATCCTTGGGCGCACCGGGATCGGTGGCGATGACCCTCAGCACGCCGCCCGGTGGGACATCACGCATCGCCTTGCGTGCCTTGAGCACGGGGAGCGGACACTTGAGTCCGCTGGCATCGAGGAGGATCGGCTCGCCCATCGCTCAGCCGAACTTATTGCTCTTGGGGAAGCCCTGAACCACCCGGCCGCTGCCGGCACGCGGTGCGAGCCAGGGCCGCAGGTCGGTCTCGGTGCGAGTGCGATCGCCACTTTTCCAGGTCAAGCCTTCGCTCTTGGCGAAGACCTTGGCGTCCGACAGCTCGCCTTCATGATAGCGCTGCAGGATGACGCCGCGGCCGCGCGCCATCTCCGGCACCTCGGCAAGCGGAAAGATCAGCAGCTTGCGATTGGTGCCGACCGTCGCCACCGAATCGCCCTCGGCCGGGGTGCAGACGCGCGCCGCGGCGCCCTCGCCGGGCGTCATAACGACCTTGCCGGCGCGAGTTTGACCAAGCGCCTCGTCGGCGGGGACGACGAAGCCGCGGCCATCGCTCGATGCGAGCAGAAGCTTCGCGCCGGGCACATAGGGCATGATCGCCGCCACCTCGTGCTCATTGCCGAGATCGATCATCAGCCGCAAGGGCTCGCCGTGACCACGGCCACCCGGTAGCTTGTCGACGGGCAGCGTATAAAAGCGGCCGTTGGTACCGAAGATCAGCAGCTTATCCGTGGTCGAAGCCTGCACTACGAAGCGCTGCTCGTCGCCTTCCTTGTACTTGACGTCGGCGAGACTGAGATTGTGCCCCTTGGCGGCCCGGATCCAGCCCTTGGCCGAGCAGAGTACCGTGACGGGCTCGCGCTCGACCAACGCCTCGACCGGCACTTGGATTTCGGCGGGCGGCAGGCCGATCTCGGTGCGGCGCTTGCCAAGGGGTCCGCTGCCGAATGATTTCCTGATTTCCTCGAGCTCCGCCGTGATCGCCTTCCATTGGCGCTTCTCGTCGGCGAGCAGCGCCTCGAGCTCCGCCTGCTCCGCGCCGAGGCTCTTCAGCTCCTGCTTGATCGCGATTTCCTCCAGCCGGCGCAGCGAGCGCAGGCGCATGTTGAGGATGGCTTCGGCCTGGACCTCGCTCAGTCGCCAGCGCTTCATCAAGCGCTCCTTGGCGTCGTCGTGCTCGCGGATGATGCGGATCACCTCGTCAATATTGAGGTAGACGATCATCTGTCCTTTGAGGATCTCGCTGCGGCGCGCGATCTCGGCAAGACGGAAGCGGCTGATACGCTGCAGCACGATACGGCGATGATCGAGGAAGGCCTGAAGCGCTTCCTTCAGGTTCATCACCCGCGGCACACCCTGCCCATCCAGGACATTGAGATTCAGCCCTATGCGGGTCTCGAGCTCGGTGGCGCGGAAGAGCGACTCCATGAGCACCGCGGCATCGACATTGCGCGTCTTGGGTTCGACGACGATGCGCACCGCGTCGGTCGATTCGTCGCGGACATCGGCGAGCAGCGGCAGCTTTCTCTCCTCCAGCAGAGCCGCGATCTTCTCGATCAACCGCGATTTCGGCACCTGATACGGGATTTCGGTCACGATCACCTGATAGAGACCGTGACTCAGCGCCTCGCGCTGCCAGCGCGCGCGCAGGCGGAAACTGCCACGCCCGGTCGCATAGGCTTGGCGGATGGCGTCCGTCGACTCGACCAATACGCCGCCCGTGGGAAAATCCGGCCCCGGCAGGTGCTCGACGAGCTCCTCGACCGAGCACCGCTTGTGCTTCACCAGATGGATGAGCGCATCGCAGAGCTCGCCGGCATTGTGCGGCGGGATGCTGGTCGCCATGCCTACGGCGATACCACTCGCGCCGTTGGCGAGCAGGTTCGGGAAACGCGCCGGCAGCACCGCCGGCTCGCTGTTCTCGCCATCGTAGGTTGGGCGGAAATCGACCGCGTCCTGATCGATTCCGGCGAGCAGCGCCTCGGCCACCTCGGTGAGGCGACTCTCGGTGTAGCGGTAGGCTGCGGCGTTATCGCCGTCGATATTGCCGAAATTCCCCTGCCCTTCGACCAGCGGATAGCGCTGAGCGAAATCCTGCGCGAGCCGCACGAGCGCATCGTAGACAGCCACGTCGCCATGCGGGTGGAACTTGCCGATGACATCGCCGACCACGCGTGCGCATTTCTTGAAGCCCGACTTGGGATCGAGCTTCAGTTCGCGCATGGCATAGAGCAGCCTGCGATGTACCGGCTTCAACCCATCGCGCACGTCCGGCAGCGAGCGCGCGGTAATCGTGGAAAGCGCATAGGAGAGATAACGCTCGCCCAGCGCTTCGGAGAAATCCACATCGCGGATCTCGCCGGCAACGGCTGTCTTGCTCATCGGTTTCCGATCAAAGGAACAGCGCGCTGTCCGCGCCTAGGAATCCTGCGCACGCGCCATTGTAGCCATGCGCTCCAGCAAATCAACGAAACGCGCGCGCGCCTGCGGCAAATCGCGGCCGGCCGGTCCGAAGACTCGCGCATCGAGGAAGTATCCGGTGAGTGTCACGCCGTCGAACACTTCCGCCGGAGAAGGCGCGCGCTCCTCTTGCGGCGTCAGCAGAAAGCGCGGCAGATGCAGCAGCTTGTCGCGATAAGGCTCACCCGCCGCAGCCGACACGGCCTGACCCGATCTCGGCGAGACATAGACGAGATCCGCTTTCTCGCCGGTCGCGGCGCAGCGGGAGAGGTCAAGCCCAAAGCCCAGCTCGGCGAGCAGCAGCATCTCCCATTCGACATATCCGACCGCCCAGCCGTGGTCTTCGTCGAGCGCCTGAAGCAGCGCGCAGAGCCCCTCGAAGGCGCGCGCGTGCGGCTCGCGCTCGGGAATCGCCGCCTCGGCCAGCGCCGCTGCCGCGGAGAGGCAGGCGAGTCGCGCGGGGTCGTCGAGGACGCGCGCGGCATGGCCGTGGCGCAGCTCGCCGGAAAGCGTGCCCAGATGCTCGGCGAGGCGCGCCTTCCAGACCGCTGAAACATGGTTGCCGGTCTGGTAGACGGTCCTCAGTTTCCGTCCCTGCCCGCCGCGCACGAGACCCGCGTGGCGGCCATGGCCGCGCGTCAGCAGCTGCACGACAAGTGCGCCTTCACCGTAGCGGCGGGTGGCGAGGACGATGCCGTCATCCTCCCACTCCATGGCTAGGAGCCTGTCTGAGAAATAGCACGGGCCTGCGACGTTGTTCTTTGGCCTCGGGCTAGGAGCGAGGAGCGCGGCGATGCCGTAGCATCGTCAGCGACGAGCGACGCAGTCCCGGGGCCAAAGAACAACGTCCCTTTCGGGTTGCACGAGGACGGGGCGCTGCCGCGTCGCTCGGCCTTGCCGATGGCCCGCATCGCCGGCGGCCTCGCTCCTAACATCGCCCCGTCCTCGTGCAACGCAGACCCATGCTATTTCCCAGACAGGCTCCTAACTCTCGAACTCCAGCCCCATCGCGCGATAGCGCTCTCGATCCTCGGTCCAGTCCTCGGTGACGCGCACGAAAAGGAAGAGATGAACGCGGCGGCCGAGAGTATGCTCGAGTTCGGCCCGGGCACGGGCGCCGATCTCCTTGACGCGGCTGCCGCCTTTGCCGAGCATGATCGCCTTCTGGCTGGCCCGCTGCACATGGATCGCCTGGCCGATTTTGATGCTGCCGTCGGCGCGCTCCTCCCAGGTCTCGGTCTCCACCAGAGTGGCGTAGGGCAGCTCCTGCTGCAGCTGAAGGAAGACCTGCTCGCGCGTTACCTCGGCGGCGAGAAGCCGCATCGGCAGGTCGGTCAGCTGGTCCTCGGGATAGAGCCAAGGCCCTTCCGGCAGCGCCGCGGCGAGATGGCGGCGCAAATCGGCGACGCCGTCACCGGTCAGCGCCGAGACCATGAACACGGCATCAAAGAGCGCTTCCTTCCGCAATCGGTCGGCCAGCGGGAGCAGGCGCGGCGGATCGACGAGATCGACCTTGTTCAACACCAATACGGCGCGCCTGCCTGCGGATTTGAGGCCAGCAATGATCCGTTCCGCATCCGCGTCGACGCCGCGCGCGGCGTCAACCAGCACCACCACGAAATCGGCGTCCTCGGCACCGGCCCAGGCGGCAGCGACCATGGCGCGCTCCAAGCGCCGCTTCGGCGCGAAGATGCCCGGCGTATCGACAAAAACGAGCTGCGCCGCATCTTCCACGACGATGCCCAGCACGCGCGAGCGCGTCGTCTGCACCTTGGGCGAGACGATGGAGAGCTTGGCCCCGACGAGCTGGTTGAGCAGGGTCGACTTGCCGGCATTGGGCGCGCCGACCAACGCGACGTAACCGCAGCGGCGCGGAGCCGCTTCGCTCATGACGCCGTGCCGAGCGCCGCGAGCGCGGCGGCTGCGGCTGCAGCCTCGGCCGCGCGTTTCGAGGAACCGCTGGCACTCGCCGGCGGCAATCCGTCGACCGAGACGGTGACCGTGAAGGTACGGCGATGCGCCGGCCCTTCTGTTGCCACGGTACGATAGACGGGCAATGCCCGGCCGCGCGCCTGCGCCCATTCCTGCAGCGCCGTCTTGGGGTCGCGCGGCGGCGCACCCAACCTGGTCAGGCGCTGTTCCCACCAGCGCTCGACGAAGGCGCGCGCCACGTCGAGACCGCCATCGAGATAGAGAGCCGCAATGACCGCCTCGCAGACATCGGCGAGCACGCTCGGATTGTTGCGAGCGCCGGCCGTCTCCTCGCCGGCCGAGAGCACGATATGAGCACCGAGCCCGATGTCCTTGGCAATGCTGGTGAGCGTCTCGCGGCGCACCAAGCTCGTATGCCGGCGCGTCAAGGCGCCTTCGGCCTCATCAGGAAAGCGCCGCCACAACAGTTCGGCGATGATCAGCCCGAGAACGCGATCGCCGAGGAATTCCAGCCGCTCGTAGCCGCGCTTGGCCGCGCCCCGGCGCGTGCGCGCGCTCGGATGAGTGAGCGCCTCGGCGAGCAACTCCGTACGCTCGAAACGATGGCCCAGAGCGTCGGAGAGCGGTGCCGGGGCGGCGGCCGCGTCCTTCATTGTCAACGGATCGCCGTGAAGAGGCGATCGTAGCGGATGGTGAAGGGCCAGTTCCATACCTCCCACCAGCGAGCATAGCCGTTGGTCGAAAAGAAGATGAATTCGGCGTGGCCGACAAGGTTCGCGGCTGGCACGTAGCCGACCCCGCTCTGGGGATCGCGGCTATCGGCGGAATTGTCGCGATTATCGCCCATCATGAAATAGTGGTCAGGCGGCACGATGAAGGGGCAGGTATTTTCCATGTCGCTGCTCACCTCTTTCGGATTGTCGCAGCGTGGCGGTGGCGTCGAATAGTCGCGCGGCGCGAGCAGTATGGGATGCTGCACGCCGTTGGGAAGCATCTCGATATACTGCTGACGCAGGGCGCCGGTCTCGGGGTCGATAAAGCTATCGGTGCGCGTCAGCTTCACCGGTACGCCATTGATGTTGAGCGTGCCTTCGATCACCTGGATCTTGTCGCCGGGCAGCCCGATCAACCGCTTGATGTAATCGATCGACGGATCCCTCGGGTATTTGAAGACGATCACGTCGCCGCGGTGCGGTTGACGGAAGAAGATGCGGCCGGGGATCAGCGGCAGGCCGAACGGCAGCGAGTAGCGGCTGTAGCCGTAAGAGAATTTAGAGACGAAGAGATAGTCGCCCACCAGCAAGGTCGGCACCATCGAGCCGGAGGGGATATTGAAGGGCTCGTAGAGGAAGGTGCGGATGACAATCGCGATGACGACCGCATAGACGAGCGTCTTGATCGTCTCGACGACGCCGTCGGAGGCCCTGTTTTTCATTAAGGAAGCCCGTTAGAACGTTGAAAATACGCATTTTTTATCGGCGACGAGACCGACGGTCGGCGAGGATTAAGCGAAGCTGCGGCGGCGAAGTCAAGGGCACAGGGCGCTCCGCCGTAGCCCGGCGATCAGTCGGCCCGCACCGCGGTAATGATAACCAGCGCCTGAGCGATCGGCGGCTCGTCGGTAAGCGTCACGTCAATCCGCGCCGCCATGCCAGGCGGCGTCATCGCCCGAAGCCGCGCAAGCGCGCCGCCGGTCAGCACCAGCGTCGGCCGGCCGCCGGGCAGATTGACGACGCCGAGATCGCGCCAGTAGACGCCCCGACGAAAGCCGGTGCCGAGAGCCTTCGAGCAAGCCTCTTTAGCCGCATAGCGCTTGGCGTAACTCTCGACGCGATTGGCGCGCCGATCGGAGCGCGCCCGCTCCTCCGCGGTGAAGACGCGGTCGAGAAACCGCTCACCAAAGCGCGCGATGGTCTTCTCGATGCGACGGATGTCGATGAGGTCGCTGCCGATGCCGAGGATCACGTGCTCAGCCCGCCGCGTCCCGCTTCCATGGCGGCGCGCATACGTGCGATCGCCTCGGCGAGCCCGATGAAGATCGCCTCGCCGACAAGGAAATGCCCGATATTGAGCTCGACAATGGTTGGAATCGCGGCGATCGGCCCGACGGTATCGTAGCTCAACCCATGTCCGGCATGGCACTCGAGGCCCAAAGCATCGGCATGGGCCGCCGCGGCGACGAGCCTCCGCAGCTCCCGCTCGCGGACCGCCCCTTCGGCGTCGCAATAGGCGCCCGTGTGCAACTCCACCACCGGCGCGCCCAGCGCCTGCGCCATCTTGAGCTGGCCTTCGTCGGGGTCGATGAAGAGCGAAACGCGGATTCCGGCGTCCGCCAGCGCTCGGATCACTGGGCCGAGTTGTGCGCGGCCTCCCACCACGTCGAGCCCGCCTTCTGTCGTCACTTCGGTGCGCTTCTCCGGGACGAGGCAGGCCGCGTGCGGTTTGTGGCGCAGAGCGATCGCCGTCATCTCGGCGGTTGCCGCCATCTCCAGGTTGAGCGGCCGGTCGATCTCGCGGACGAGGCGGTCGATGTCATCATCGGAGATATGGCGGCGGTCCTCGCGCAGATGAGCGGTGATACCATCGGCTCCGGCGGCAACGGCCAGCTTGGCCGCGCGCAACGGATCGGGATGCCGGCCGCCACGCGCATTGCGGATGGTAGCAACGTGATCGATGTTGACGCCGAGGCGAAGCGGCCGCGCCTTATCATTCATCGGGCCAGCCTCAGCCCCGCGAGCGCTCGACCGAGTTGATCACCGGCGTCGCGCGCAGGGCGGCGATGATATTGGTCAGGTGTTTCACGTCCTTGACCTCGATATCGACGAGGATCTCGAAGAAATCGACCGAGCGGTTGGTGATCTTGAGATTGGTGATATTACCGGCCTGCTTGCCGATCACCGTCGTCAGGCTCCCCAGGCTGCCCGGCTCGTTCCCGAGCGTGACGTTGATGCGGCCCACATGCGCGCTTTCGCCGTCACCCTTGCTGTTCCAGGCGACATCGAGCCAGCGCTCGGGCGTGTCGGCGAAATTCGCGAGCGCGTCGCAATCGATGGTGTGGATGGTAACGCCCTTGCCGGTGGTGACGATCCCGACAATGCGGTCGCCCGGAAGCGGATGGCAACAGCCCGCGAAATGCAACGCCATGCCGGGAATAAGGCCGCGGATCGGCACCGCATTCTCAGAGGCCTTCTTGCTGCGCGCCGCGGCAAGGCGCACGACCTTCGCGGGCTTTGCATCCGGGCTCGGCGGGTAGATCGCATGCACGACCTCACGACCGGTGGCAAGCCCCTCGCCAACCGCGACATACAGGTCCTCGACCTCGGCGCAATTGAAGGTCTTCAGCACGTTCTCCAGCGCCTTCTCCTGGAATTCGTGACCTTCGTGCCGGAAGGCCTTCTGCAGGATTGCCTTGCCGAGATCGAGATATTGCTGACGCTGCTGGGTACGCACGAACCGGCGGATGCGCGCCCGCGCCTTGCCGGTGACCACGAAGCGCTCCCAGGTCGGCGAGGGCGTCTGGGCCTTGGACGTTATGATATCGACCTGGTCGCCGTTGGTGAGCTGGGTGCGTAGCGGTGCGAGGCGGCCATTGATCTTGGCGCCCACGCACGTATCGCCGATGACGGAATGGACCGCATAGGCGAAGTCCACCGGCGTGGCTCCGCGCGGCAGCGCGATGAGGTCGCCCTTGGGCGTGAAGCAGAAAACCTGGTCCTGGAACATCTCGAGCTTGGTGTGCTCGAGGAATTCCTGTGGGTCGGACGCGTGCTCGAGAATGTCAAGCAGTTCGCGCAGCCAGCGATACTGCCGCCCTTCGGTACGGGGCGCGCCCTGCTTATACACCCAATGGGCAGCGACGCCGAGTTCGGCTACTTCATGCATCTCGGGCGTGCGGATCTGCACCTCGATGCGCTGACGCTCCGGACCGATGACGCCGGTGTGGATCGAGCGGTAATTGTTCGGCTTCGGAGTGGAGATATAGTCCTTGAATCGGCCGGGCACGACCGGATAGCGACTGTGGATGATACCCAGCGCCCGGTAGCACTCCTCGACCGTGTCGACGACCACACGGAACGCCATGATATCGGAGAGCTGCTCGAAGCCGACGTTCTTCTGTTGCATCTTGCGCCAGACCGAGTAGGCGGTCTTTTCGCGCCCGGATACGCCGGCCTGCAGCCCGCCCGTGACCAGCGTTTCGCCAAGCTCGTCGATGATGCGCTCGACCAGGCCTTCGCCCTTCTCGCGCAGGAACGCGAGCCGCGCCATGATGCTGGCGCGCGCGTCCGGATGCAGCTCGGCAAATGCGTGATCCTCGAGCTCATCTTTCATCTCGTGCATGCCGATGCGCTCGGCGAGCGGCGCGTAGATCTCCATCGTCTCGCGCGCGATGCGGCGCCGGCGCTCCTCGTCCTTGAGGAAGTGCAGCGTGCGCATGTTGTGGAGACGGTCGGCAAGCTTCACCAGGAGGACCCGGATGTCCTCGGACATCGCCAGTACGAGCTTGCGGAAATTCTCGGCCTGCTTGGTCTGGTCCGATTGCAACTCGAGGCGCGACAGCTTGGTGACGCCATCGACGAGGCGCGCGATCTCGGGTCCGAACAGCCGCTCGATATCCTCGAGCGTCGCCACCGTGTCCTCGACGGTATCATGCAGCAGCGCCGTGATGATCGAGGCGCTGTCCAGCTTCATCTCGGCGAGGATGCCAGCCACCTCGATCGGATGAGAGAAATAGGGATCCCCCGAAGCGCGCAGCTGCGAGCCGTGCGCTTTCATCGAGAAGACATATGCCCGATTGATGGCGCCTTCGTCCGCCGAGGGGTCGTAGCCCTTGACACGCTCGACCAGCTCGAACTGGCGCATCATGGCGCGGCGCTCCGACAGGCGCGCGCGCGGGAAGCGGGGGCGCGGTGGGAGAGTACGAACCCGCCGCCCTGCCGCATTCCTACTTCGTCTTTCCCGGGATCTCGCTGCCGCCTTCCGCCAGATCGGGATTGACGTCGTCGCTCAACCCGACGGCGTCGTCTTCGGCAACGAACAGCATATCCTCGTTGAGTTCTTCGTCGACGGCGCCCTCTTCCTCTTCCATGTCCGCCGGCTGAACCAGCTCGGTCGGCCACTGCTGAGCACCGATCTCGATCTCCGTATCTTCCTCGGGCTCGTCGATCTCGACATGCTTTTGCATGCCTTTGATCAGCGAGTTTTGCAGCGTGTCGAGCACCACCGTCTCTTCGGCGATCTCACGCAGTGCCACGACTGGGTTCTTGTCGTTGTCGCGCTCAAGCGTGATCTGCGAGCCCGCAGTGACGTCACGCGCCCGCTGCGCCGCAAGCAGCACCAGCTCGAAGCGGTTGGGGACCTTGAGAACGCAGTCTTCGACGGTTACGCGCGCCATGCCGACACTACTCCCGGGAGGATACTGAGTCTGATACTATATATGGATTGGCGCACAAATCGCAACCACGCTTCTCCTGGCAAACCGCGTCCAGGTAGGGTGACCGGTACCGCCTTGCGACTTCGTTAACCGGCCTGGCCGCAGCCGCCCGGATCCCCGAGCGGCTCGGCGATCTGACCGGGGGGCAAGGCGGCAATGAGCTCCCCAAGATTGGCGCCGGAAACGGGATGGCGCCAGTCCGGCGCGATTTCGGCGAGCGGCCGCAGCACGAAGGCGCGCTCGTGCAGCCGCGGATGCGGCAGCAGCGGCGCCCCCTTCCGCACCAGCCCGTCATAGTCGAGAAGATCGAGGTCAAGCGTACGGGGTGCATTGCGACGCGTCCGCCGGCGGCCGAATTGCGCCTCGACCTCATGGAGCATCGCGAGCAGTTCGACCGGGCCCAGCCGCGTCGCCAGCAGGGCCACGCCGTTCACATACCAAGGCTGATCGTCTGCGGGGAGCGGCGCCGAGCGATACCAGCGCGAGCGCCGCAGGGTTGCGGCTCCCGACTGGCCGAACGCTCGCAGCGCCGCTTCCAGTGTTGCTGCCGGGGGGCCGGCGGTACTCGAGAGGTTGGCACCCAGCCCGACCAAGATCATGACATAGTCTCGTCGCTTGACGTCGGCGCAGCCCTGCGAGCAAATGCGGGGCACTTACGAAATTGACATATATTGCTCGCATTCATGGAGATAGCGCCGATGATTTTTTACCCACAAGAGAAAATTGCGCTGTTCATAGACGGCTCGAACCTTTACGCCGCAGCGCGCGCGCTGCAGTTCGACATCGACTATAAGCGCCTTCTCGAGCTTTTCGGCTCGAAGGGCCGCCTCATCCGGGCCTTCTATTACACGGCGCTGATCGAGGATCAGGAGTACTCGCCGATCAGGCCCCTGGTCGATTGGCTCGATTACAACGGCTACACCATGGTGACCAAGCCGACCAAGGAGTACACGGACGCCATGGGCCGTCGCAAGATCAAGGGCAACATGGATATAGAGCTCGCCATAGACGTCATGGAGATGGCGCAGTATCTCGATCACATCGTGCTGTTCTCCGGCGATGGCGATTTTCGCCGTCTGGTCGAGGCGGTGCAGCGCAAGGGCGTGCGCGTCACCGTGGTCTCGACCATCCGCTCTTCCCCGCCGATGGTGGCCGACGAGCTGCGCCGACAGGCGGACATGTTCCTGGAACTCCAGGAGCTCGCGCCCAGCATCATGCGCGTTCATCACCGCGATGAGACTCTCCGTCCGGCCGTGCCGGTCTCGGGCTACGCGCCGCAGTGAGGACCGCCTCCGCGGCGGTAGTACCCGACCGCGACTGCTCGCTCTGTCCGCGCCTAGTGAGTTTCCGCGAGCGCCAGCGAGCGAGCAATCTCGATTGGTTCAATGCGCCGGTGCCCTCTTTCGGCGGCGAAGCCGCGCGACTGCTGATTGTCGGTCTGGCTCCCGGGCTGCGCGGCGCTAACCGCACGGGGCGGCCGTTCACCGGCGATTTCGCTGGCGTCCTGCTTTATCGCACACTGACCAAGTTCGGCCTTGCAAAAGGCGAATACGGCGAGCGCGCCGATGACGGGTTGCAGCTCGTCGACTGCCGCATAACCAACGCTGTGCGCTGCGTGCCGCCGGAGAACAAGCCGGAGCCCGCTGAGGTGAGAAACTGCAATCGCTTCCTGGCGGCAGAGATCAAGGCACTACCGCGGCTCTCGGCATTGCTGGCGTTGGGCGCGGTCGCGCATCACGCCGTGCTCTCAGCGCTCGGCGAGCGACGCAAGGATTTCCCTTTCGCCCATGGCGGGATGCACCGGCTCGGCTGCGGCCTGCTGCTCGCCGACAGCTATCACTGCTCTCGCTACAACACCAATACCGGAAAGCTGACGCCCGCAATGTTCGAGGCCGTCATCGGCGAGCTCGCCTCATGGCTCAGCGGTTCCGCTCCCGCATGATGCGTGCACGATCGCGTTGCCAATCGCGCTGCTTCTCGCTCTCGCGCTTATCAGCCTTGCGCTTGCCCTTGGCGAGACCGAGCTCGAGCTTGGCGCGGCCGCGCTCGTTGAAGTAGATCGAGAGCGGCACCAGCGTGATTCCCTCGCGCTTGATCGCACCGCGCAATCGGTTGATCTCACGCTTGTGCAGGAGCAGCAACCGGGGGCGGCGCGGCTCATGGTTGAAGCGCGAAGGCGGATATTCCGGAAAATAGGCGTTGATCAGATAGATGCCGCCATCGCGCTCGGTGGCGAATGCCTCATTGATGCTGGCAAGGCCGTGGCGCAGTACCTTCACTTCGGTGCCGACGAGCTGCAAGCCAGCCTCGACCGTGCTCTCGATGTGGTAGTCGTGACGCGCCCGTCGGTTCTGCGCGACAAAACGCTCGGTCCCGCGCAGCGCCATCTAGCCTGGATTTCTCATATGGACATGCGCGGCGTTGCAGTCTGTTGGCGCGATGTTAGGAGCCAGGGCGAAGGCGATGCGAGCATCGTCGAGCCCGCAGCGACGCGGCAGCGCGCCAATCGACTGCAACCCGGAGGGACGGCGATCTTTGCCGTCAGGAGGGCGTCGCCGGGCCGCTCACGATGCTCGCATCGCCGCGCGCCCCGGCTCCTACCCTGGCGGCAAAGATCGCCGTCGCAGCGCGTGCCCATATGAGAAATCCAGGCTAAGGTCTAATTCAGGACACCCGCACCGCGCATCGCCTGGCGCATGCGCTCCTGCGCCTCGGGGCTCGCCGACACCAGCGGCAGCCGCACTTCCGGAGTCGATTTGCCGAGCAGCGAAGTGCCGAACTTTACCGGCGCCGGGCTGGTTTCACAGAACAGTGCGTCGTGCAGCGCGGCGAGCCTGTCGTTGATACGCTGGGCGCGCTCGGTATCGCCGGACGCCCAGGCCTGCTGCATGTCAGCGCACGCGCGCGGCGCGACATTGGCGGTGACCGAGATGCACCCGACGCCGCCCTGCGCGTTGAAAGCGAGCGCCGTCGCGTCCTCACCGGACAACATGCAGAAATCCGGGCCGATCGCCTGCCGGGTGCGCAGCGGCCGCGCCAGATCGGCCGTGGCATCCTTGACCCCGACGATGTTCGCCAGCTTGGCGATCCGTGCCATGGTGGCGACGCTCATGTCGACCCCGGTCCGGCCGGGAATGTTGTAGATGATGATCGGCAGGTCCACCGACTCGGCAATCGCCTTGAAGTGCTGATAAAGCCCTTCCTGGGTCGGACGGTTGTAATAAGGGCAGACAACGAGCGCGCCGTCCGCCCCGGACGCCTTGGCGTGCCGGGTGAAGTCGATTGCTTCTTCGGTCGAGTTGGACCCGGTCCCGGCGATGACCGGCGTACGGCGCTGCGCCGCCTCGATGCAGAGCTCGACCACGCGCTTGTGCTCGGCATGGCTGAGGGTGGGCGATTCGCCGGTAGTGCCACAGGGAACCAGCCCGTGGGTGCCCTGCCCGACCTGCCACTCAACGAAATCCTGGAAGGCTTTCTCGTCGACTGCGCGGTTCCGGAACGGCGTGACGAGCGCGACGATCGAGCCCTTGAACATAGGGAATCCTCCCGTTTCAGTCGGGACGATAGCCCCTGGGCCGGGCCGCGGCAACATATCGCGGCGGATTTACCGAAAGTTGACGGCTTTTCACCATGATGAGCAGGGTCGCTCGGCTTGTATGCCGATGACAGGTCGTTACAATGCCTTGGAGTTTCGCGCCGGCACGCGGGCGGCGCGCGGGAGTTGTGATGCCGCTGAGGTGGCTCGCTCATCGCCTTGTATTGGTGTCTTTGTTGCTGTTCGCCACGGCCTCGCCGGGGCGGGCACTGAGCGAGACGGACCGGCAGATCTACCGTGACGCGTTTGCGGCGGCACGCAGCGGCGACTGGGCGCTGGCCGGTCAGCGCTCAAACAAGGCGCATGATCGCCTGCTTGCCAAGGTGCTCTGGTGGCTGAACTTGTGCCGCCCGAGCAGCGGTGCCAGCTTTTCCGACTTCACCGATTTTATCACTGCCAACCCCGATTGGCCGCACTTGCTCAGGCTGCGCCAGCAGGCCGAGGAGGCGATGGTCGGCGTGTCGGACCGGACGCTCGCGCAATGGTTCGACCGCTTTCCGCCGGTGACTCCGGCAGGCAAATTCAAGCAGGCCGACCTCAGGATCGCTGCCGGCCGCCCGCAAGAGGGCATTGCTCGCATCCGCGAAACCTGGATCAACAGCGACTTCACCTCTTTTGAGGAAAAGTCGGTGCTGCAGCGCTATCACGGCGTTCTGCGTCCGGCGGATCAAGTGGCTCGCCTCGATCGCCTGTTGTGGGACGAGCAGGTCGAAGCTGCCCGACGCATGCTGCCGCGGGTGGATCCGGACCACCGGGCCCTCGCCGAGGCGCGAATGGCGCTGGCGGCGATGGAGCCCGGAGTCGAGCGTCTGGTGGCGCGCGTCCCGGCTTCGCTGCAGGACGATCCCGGCCTGCTCTTCGAGCGGATGCGCTGGCGGGCGCGCAAAGACCATTACGATGACGCCATCGCGATCCTCGACCACCCGCCGCACGATCTCGTAAGGCCGCTGGCCTGGGCGGGCGAGCGACAGGTCTTGGCACGCCATGCCTTGGGGGTAGGTGACGTCTCGATTGCCTATCGCCTGGCCGCACATAACGGGCTGACCAGCGGCCCCGCCTTTGCCGAACTCGAGTTCTTCGCGGGTTGGGTGGCGCTGCGGTTCCTGCACGAGCCCGACGTGGCGTACAACCACTTCGTCAAGCTGTACGACGACGTGAAGCTGCCGGTGAGCCTTGCGCGCGGCGCCTATTGGGCCGGACGCGCCGCCGATGCGATGCGCTTCCACCAGCTCGCCGCCGCGTGGTACGGCACCGCCGCGGTACAGGTGACGACCTATTACGGTCAGCTGGCCGCCGCCGCGCTCGGCGAGCCTGATCTCGCGCGCAACGTTGCCGAGCCGAAACCGACCGCAGCGGAAACCGCGGCTTTTGACCGCCGTGAGTTGGTCCGCGCCATGCGCGACTTGGCCGAAATCGGCGCCAAGGATGATATCGGTCCCTTTGCCGGCGCGGTGAGCCGCCACGCCACGGTGCCGGCGGATCACGTGCTGCTGGCGCATCTGGTGGTCAAGGTCGACCGGTCCGATCTCGCCATCGCTGTGGCCAAAAAGGCGAGTTATGCCGGCGTCATTCTGCTGAAAGAGGGCTACCCGATCGCCAATCTGCCACCCGGCGGTGGCGTCGAACGGCCGCTCGTGCTGGCGATGACGCGCCAGGAAAGCGCCTTCGACCGCCAGGCGGTCAGCAGTGCCGGCGCGCGCGGCATGATGCAGCTTATGCCGGCAACCGCCAGCCATATCGCCAAGAGCCTGCACATGCGCTTCTCGGCCAGTCGGCTGCTGACCGATGCCCGCTACAACATCATCATCGGCCGGCACTATCTCGATGGGCTGCTCGGCGACTTCTCCGGATCCTATGTCTTGGCGATTGCCGCCTACAACGCCGGCCCGTCGCGCGTACATCAGTGGATTCACGATTACGGTGATCCCCGCGCCAAGAACGCCGATGTGATCGACTGGATCGAGTCCATTCCGATGGGCGAGACCCGCAACTACGTTCAGCGCGTGCTCGAGAACCTCCAAGTCTACCGGTTGCGACTCGGCGATCGCGGCCTCGCCTTCTCCCTGCCGAGCGATCTGAAGCGGTGAAAGGCTCACCCTATGGCGGCCTTTCGCGAGCGGCTGTTCACTTCACGAGACGGACTCCGGCTCTACTTCCGCGACTACGGCGATCCGCTATCGCCCCGCGCGCCGCTGCTTTGCCTCAGCGGCATTGTGCGTAACAGCGCCGATTTCGCCGACCTCGCCGAGCGCCACGCCGGCGAGCGCCGGATTCTATGCCCCGACTATCGCGGGCGCGGTCGCTCGGAGTATGACCGGAACTGGCGCAACTATGATCCCTTCATCTACGCAGACGATATCGTCCACCTGATCGCGGCGACCGGCATCGAGAGGATTGTCGTCGTCGGTACGTCGCTGGGCGCCGCGCTTGCCATGGGGCTTGCCGCGCTGAAGCCGACCGCGCTCGCCGCCATCGTGCTCAACGATTTCGGACCCGACGTGGCCGCGGGGGGCGTCATTCGCATCCTCGACTACATCGGCAGCGACCGGCCGCAACCGGACTGGACGAGCGCGGTCGCTTATTTGCGAGAGCTGCTGCCGACGCTTTCCATCCGGACCGACGAAGGCTGGCTCAAGCTGGCCCGCGGGACCTATCGCGAAGGACCGGACGGACGGCTTCATTTCGATTGGGACGTCAATCTGGCGCGGCCACTCGCGCGCTCGCGCGGCACCGTTCCGAACCTCTGGCCTTATTTCCGGGCGCTGCGGCGATTGCCGGTGCTGGCGCTGCGCGGTGCACTTTCGGACGTGCTATCGAGCGCTACCTTCGAGCGCATGGCACTTGCCAAGCCCGACCTCCTGCGTGTAACGGTTCCCGATGCCGGCCACGCGCCGACCCTCAACGAACCAGAAGCTGCCAAGGCCGTCGATGAGTTCATTCGTCGATTCTGATCTTCCGGGCATTGCCGACGTCAGGGCTGCCGCCGTGCGCCTCGCCGGCCGGATCGTGACGACGCCGCTTGTCGAATCGCCACTCCTCAATGCCCGGCTCGGCCTGCGCCTCCTGGTGAAGGCGGAGAGCTTGCAGCGAACGGGCTCTTTCAAATTCCGCGGCGCAATGAACGCCGTGCTGCAGCTCGATCCGCGCCGGCATCGCGGCGGAGTGGTCGCCTTCTCCTCGGGCAATCATGCGCAGGGTGTTGCTGCGGCGGCGCAGCTTCTCGGCATTCCTGCGGCGATTGTCATGCCCGCCGATGCGCCGGCGATAAAAGTTGGGAATACGCGCGGCTACGGCGCCGAAGTGGTATTCTATGACCGCTGGCGCGACAACCGAGAGGCGATCGGCGCGCGGATCGCGGCTGAGCGCGGTGCCATGCTGGTGCCGCCCTTCGACGATCCGCGAGTCATCGCCGGCCAGGGCACGGTCGGCCTTGAGGTCATGGCGCAGACGAAGGCGCTGGGCGCAAGCCTGGACGCGCTGGTGGTGCCGGCGAGCGGCGGCGGCTTCCTGACCGGCTGCGCGCTTGCCGTAGCGGCCGAGAGCCCGACTACCAAAGTCTACAGCGCCGAGCCCGACGTTGCCGATGACTGGCGCCGTTCGCTGGCTGCGGGCAAGCGCGTTGCCAACGATCCCACGGCACGCTCGATATGCGACGCGCTCCTCGTGCCGAGCCCGGGCGAGATCACCTTCGCCCTCGGGCAGAAGCTGGTTGCCGGCGGGCTCACCGCGAGCGATGCCGAAGTCCTGCGCGCCGTCGCCATCGCGTTTGCCGAATTGAAGCTGGTCCTGGAGCCGAGTGGCGCCGTCGCCCTTGCCGCAGTGCTCGCCGGCAAACTCGCAGCAAGCGAAAAGACCATCGCGGTCGTAGCATCCGGGGGCAATGTCGACCGAGATGTGTTCCTGAAGGCGCTTGCCGGCGATTGACCCCCGCTGCAGCCCAGCGATCTGTCCCGCAAGCCGCAACATAGCCTCCGGTCAGCGCGCAAGCGCGCCGCTAGACGCAGTCAGCGCGTCGCCCGGCTTCGAGCGACGATCTGATTTCGAGGAGGTTAAGCGGGCTTCGGTTCGCCGCGCGGCGGAGCGCTGAGCCGTGGCGCGGGGAGGGTATCCTCGGTCACCGCCTCGATCGTATCGACCCGACGGCTGAATCCTTCGAAGACCGCGCCTTGCTCTATCGACAGCGAGACGTGGGTCACATCGGCGACGACACGCGCCGATCGCGCCAGCACCACCGAGGTGGCAGTCAGCCGCCCGGCGAGATTCCCGGCTATGATGGCCACATCCGCCTCCACCGCGCCAGTGATCGAACCGCCCTCGCCCAGCGTGATCTTGCGCGCGACAACGTCGCCTTTGATGGAGCCGCTGATATGCACTTCGCCCTGGCTGACGATGTCGCCCTCGATCCTCAGATCGCTGCTGAGGATGGATGGTGCGGCGGGCCGACTCGGGGGACCCTGCCGATCGCCATGCTCAATTCCCGTTTGCTTGAACCACATTCTTGCCCGCCTGCAAAAACTTCTCTGGATCCAACGCCGTACCGTCCACCAGCACCTCGTAGTGGAGATGCGGGCCCGTGCTTCGTCCGGTGCTGCCAAGCTCACCGATCGCATGGTGAGCCGCCACTTTCTGGCCGCGCGCCACCAGGATGCGATGGAGGTGCGCGTAGCGCGTGACGATGCCGTGACCGTGGTCGATCTCGACCACCTTGCCGTATTCGCCTTTCACACCGGTAAAGATCACGGTACCGGGCGCCGTGCTGAAGACCTTCGAGCGATAGGGAGCCTCGAGATCGAGGCCGGGATGGAAGGCTTCACGATGATTGAGCGGGTCGAGCCGCGGGCCAAAGCCGCTGCCGAGCTGGTAACGCCCCAGCGGGGCGGCGAGCGGCAGGGTCTTCAGGATCTTACGCAGCTGCTCGGTGCGAGCCGAACTCGCGAGGTTCGTCTTGCCCAGCGCGATGAAGGGACCGCCTTGGCCTTGCGGGACGGTATCGAGGCCCCGCATCAGCTTCTCGAGATCGAGACCGGTCGAGGCGAGGACACGCTCGAGTTCGCCGCTGCTGCCTGAGGAGGCTGCGGGCACCGCCGCGTTCTCGCTGCGCTGGTCGGAGGGACGATCGGCGATCGAGCGCTGCGGTGCCGTAGGAACGGCAGGTGCGTTGTCTGCAGCGCTGGGGGTCGTTGGCTCAAGGCCGGAGCCATGCTGGAGCTGGAGCAGTCGCGCCTGAAGACGGTCCCGCTCCGCCACAGTCTTGTCATGCTCTGCCGCAAGCTGTTGCAGCCGGCGCTCGTTGCTGGCGAGATCGGCCTTCGCCTGCGTCGTCCGGGAATTGGCGTTTTCAAGCTCGGCTTCGAGCTGGCGAACCCGGTTCTGCAACGCCTGGCGCTGGGCGTCGGACTGACGGAGCTCTCCCCGATTGGCATCGAGATTGTGGTTGAGTTGCGCGACGCTCTGCGACCGGCTGCTGGCAGCTTCCTGCGCCTGAGCGAGCTGTGTCTTCAGCGCCTTCTCGTCGGCGAGCGCCTTATCGCGCGCGGCTTCCAGCTGCTGCATGTGCTGCTGCGTCTGGTCGACGGCCGCCTGATTCTGCGCCGCCGCGGCCGGGTTCGGAGCCTGAGCCAGGCGGGCATTAGCACTGTCGAGCTCCCGCTGCAGGCTGTCGATTTGAGACTGCAGGCCGGCGGCAGGTAATGGCGCATAAACGGCGCCCCTGCGCTCGTGCACCACCCCTTTGACGCCATAGCCGGCCACTGCGACAAGCACGAGGGCGCCGGCTGCCAAACTCATCTGCAGGCGTCGGGTCAGCGTGATGTAGCTCACCCGGCCTTCGGCGCGCACCAGGATCTGGCGCTCGGGAAAGAGCCGGCGGGCCGCTTTCAACATCCTGCCAAGCAAATCCCCTCCGCCTTCAATGCCGAGGCCGCCGGCGCCATGGCCGACGAACCCGCCAGAACGTAACGCGGTCCCCCCCACGAGGACGCTCGGTGAACGAAAACGAAACCATCCGCCGCCGCTCCTGCGTCGCGGCTGCGTTGCCCCGCCAACCACGGGTTTCGAACCCCGCCAGCGATTCACCATAGCGAACCTACCGGCTGTACTAACCGCTGGCAAGCCGTTTCGCCCCCGATTTGGCCTGCGCGACACCTAGGAACAGGCGTAAATCGCGATGTGGTCGCTGCCACTTTGATTGACCGTCTGGAGCCGGGCGCGCTTGCCGTATTGCTGGCAATACTCGTAGGCGCGCTGATTCGCGCTCGCGATATTGTCGCCCTCGAAGCGATAGGAGATACCGGGCGGCGGCGCACTGACCGTCGTCCGCTCCTGGGCGCAGGCGGCAAGCGCGCCCACCGCCGCCAGCACCAGCAGCATCCGGCCCATGGCTTCCTCCCGGCAGATTCGTCCGCATGACGTACGCCGTCATGCGCCTGCCGGTTCCCGGGCGGCGTATGGCGCAGAAGGGTGGAAGGCGAAATCTCCCTTCTCCATCCAATGTCGACCCCGGCTGCCAAGCGGCGAGTTCTCCCCTTTAGGCGCCAACCACTGCGCCAACCTTCAGCATTAACCAACTTTGCTGACAAACCGTTAACGTGAGCCGCAGGGGCGGTAGTCAACCGCAAGTAATCGCAACAAACTCGCTTCAAAGTCCCTAGCTCGCCTGCTCCGCCCTGCGTGCGCGATCAAGATGAGCGTAGAAATACCAGCAGGCCACGCTGCGGAACGGCCGCCAGGGTTCGGCCAGCCTGAGCAGCCGTGCCGCCGGGGCATCCCGCCGGACGTCGTAGATGTCGGCGATCGCGGCCCGGATCGAAACGTCGCCGAGCGGCAGCACGTCGAGCCGACCGAGGCTGAACATGAGGTACATCTCTGCCGTCCAGCGGCCGATTCCCTTGACCGCCGTGAGCGCCTCGATCGCCGCCTCGTCGGGGAGCAACTCCAGCTCGGCAAAAAGCCGAGGCGCTGTCAGCGCGGCGGCGGCAAGCCCGCGCAGATAGTCGCGCTTCTGCCGCGACACCCCGGCACTGGCAAAGGCCGCGTCATCAAGCGCCGCCACCGCCTCAGGCGTGATCGTGCCGCCGCATGCGGCAAGCAGCCGCGCCGCAATCGTTGCCGCCGCCTTTCCCGAGAGCTGCTGGCGAAGGATGGCGTGGAACAGGATGGCGAAGCCGCCGGGACGACGGTTCCAGACGCAAGGGCCCAGCAGTTTTATCACCGCAGCAAGGCGCGGGTCGCGTCGCATGAGTCGGCGCCGCGCGCGCGCCAGCAGCGCCCGCGCCTCCTCCTCATCATCTGGCAGCGCGAGCGCCGCGCCGTCGGATGGCGCGGCCGAAGAGATACGAATCGCCTTCAAGTCTCCGCCACCCGTCAGAGCGTTGTGGGAAACGCGTCATTCCATAAAAATGGAATTCGGGTTTGGAGTCAAAACTACCGAATGCAGAGCGCCTCGCTCACGGCGCCGAGCTCGTCTTGACCGGCACCGTCGCTCTCCGCAGAGTCCCGCGGCCCTTCCAACTGAACCCTCGCGATAGGCACCGCTGCCGAGGCCGAGCATGAAGCAACCGGCGCTGAGCTGATCGAGCGTGCTAGCCTGCTTCGCGAGGTAGACCGGATCGCGCATCGGCAGTACCGTCACGGCGGTTCCGACGCGCAATCGCGAGGTGGCACCGGCGATCTGCGCCAGCACTTCATTCCGGGAAGCTCCTTGCAAGGGATGCTAAGCTGGCGCATTGACGCGGCTGCGACAGAGTTTATCACGAGCGGCGCGGTACAGCGACCGAATTGGCGGGAGAATGACGTGGCGCAGAAGGACTGGTCCGAAGCATCCGCCGATCAGCTCCTTGAGCGCGCGCAGCGCACGCCTCTTGCCGCGTTGATGGCCGAGGCCGCCGGTTTGCGCGATGACGGCCGGCCGCCGCTCGTCTCCTATTCGCGCAAGGTGTTCATCCCGCTCACCAAGCTCTGTCGCGACGTCTGTCATTACTGCACTTTCGCCGAACGACCGCGGCTCGGCGTAGCACCTTTCCTCTCGCGCGAGCAGGTGCTGTCGATCGCGCGCGCCGGTGCCGCCGCCCACTGTCAGGAAGCGCTGTTCACCCTCGGAGACAGGCCAGAATGGCGCTATCGCGTCGCTCAAGAGGCCCTCGCCGAGCTCGGGTTTGCCAGCACCATCGCCTACCTTGCCGAGATGTGTCGGGCGGTTGTGAAGGAGACGGGATTGCTGCCGCATGTAAATCCCGGCGTGATGGATGCAAGCGAGCTCGCCCTGCTCCGACCGGTCGCAGCTTCGATGGGACTGATGCTGGAAACGGCCGCGGAGCGCTTGTGCGGCCCTCGCCAGGTGCATCACGGCTCGCCCGACAAGGTGCCGGAGCGCCGACTCGAGACCATACGCCTTGCCGGCGAACTACGAATACCGTTCACCAGCGGCATACTCATCGGCATCGGCGAGACCCGGCTCGAGCGCATCGAGGCCCTGCTGCAGCTGGCTGCGCTGCATCGGCGCTTTGGGCACCTTCAAGAGATCATCATCCAGAATTTCCGCGCCAAGCCCGGGACGCGCGCCTCCGGATTGCCGGAGCCCGAACTCGACGACCTGCTTTGGACTGTCGCCGTGGCCCGGCTGATCCTGGGCGCGGAGATGAACATCCAGGCGCCCCCCAACCTCTCTCCCAGCACGTACTCTCAGCTCATACGGGCCGGACTCAACGACTGGGGCGGCGTCTCTCCCGTCACCCCCGATCATGTCAATCCCGAGGCCCCCTGGCCCGACGTCGCGGCGCTGCGCGACGCGACTGCCCGCGAAGGAAAGATTCTGGTCGAACGCCTCACGCTCTATCCCGCCTATGTCGCGGGTGCCGCGGAATGGATCGATCCGGCGCTGCGAGCACGCGTGCTCGATGCGGCGGACGCGGACGGCTATGCGCGCCTCGATCGCTGGTCACCGGGGCTCGCGGTGGAACGAACCGACCTGCCGCCTCCCCCTGCTCTCACCTCGATCGACGGCACGCTCGCCGCCATCATCGCCAGGGCAGGACAGGGCCGAAAGCTCAACGAGCGCGAGATCGTGCGCTTGTTCGCTGCGCGCGACCGCGAATTCAGCTATGTCTGCACAGCAGCCGACGAGTTGCGGCACGCGGTCAGCGGCGATTATGTGCGCTACGTCGTCAACCGCAACATCAACTACACCAACATCTGCTCGTTCCACTGTCGCTTTTGCGCCTTCTCCAAGGGCAAGACCGCCGAGACGCTGCGCGGCGCTGCCTACGATCTGGCGCTCGAGGAGGTGGTCCGCCGAACGCGCGAGGCCTGGGCACGCGGCGCCACCGAGGTCTGCCTCCAGGGCGGCATCCACCCCGAATACACCGGTGCGACCTATCTCGCCCTCTGCCGGGCGATCAAAGATGCCGTGCCGCAAATGCACCTGCATGCTTTCTCTCCGCTCGAGATCAGTCAGGGCGCGGCGACACTCGGCGTCAGCGTGGCCGAGTTCCTGGCTGAGCTCAAGGCGGCGGGATTGGGCACGCTGCCGGGCACGGCGGCCGAAATCTTGGACGACCGGGTCCGTGCCATCCTCTGCCCCGACAAGCTCAACAGCGAGGAGTGGATCGCCGTAATCGCCACGGCGCATCGCATCGGCTTGCGCAGTACTGCCACGATCATGTTCGGCCATGTCGAAGACGCGTCTTCCTGGGCGCGTCACCTGCTCCGGCTACGCGACCTGCAGGAGGAGACCGGCGGCATAACCGAGTTCGTCCCACTGCCCTTTGTGCCGATGGAGGCTCCGCTTTATCTCAAAGGTCAAGCGCGCCGCGGCCCCACCTTGCGCGAAGCGGTGCTGATGCACGGCATCGCACGGCTGGCGTTCCACCCCTTGATCACGAACATACAGGCCTCCTGGGTGAAGCTGGGGATCGAAGGCCTCAAACTCTGCCTTGCCTCGGGCGCCAATGATCTGGGTGGCACGCTGATGAATGAGAGCATCTCGCGCGCCGCCGGCACGCAGCACGGCCAGGAACTGCCGCCGACGGCAATGGCACAGATCGCCGAAGCTCTCGGGCGTCATGCCGAGCAGCGCGACACGCTTTATCGGCCGGTTCAGCCCGACCGGGTAAAGGCATCGCTGACGGCGCCGCCGCTCGACGAGATCGTTCAGACGCCACCCGGGGATGCCGCGGCGCTGTCGCGGCTCGTCCTCACCAACCCCTGAACAGAGAGGGACGGATGAAACCCACCATCGCCGTGCTCGGCGGCACTGGGCAGGAAGGCCGCGGTCTGGCTCTGCGCTGGTCTCACGCCGGCTACCCGGTCGTGCTCGGCTCGCGCGACAGCGCGCGCGCCGGCGCGGCGGCGGCCGAGATCCGCCGCCGGGTGGCCGGCGCGTCGGTCGAGGGCTGCGACAATGGCGCTGCAGCCGCCCGCGGAGCCATCGTCGTGCTCACCGTGCCCTATGCGGCGCACCGTGCCACGCTCGAGGCCGCGAAGTCGGCGCTCGCCGGCAAGATTCTGGTGGACGTCACCGTGCCCCTGATGCCGCCGCAGGTGGCGCGCGTGCAACTTCCGCCGGAGGGTTCGGCGGCCGTGGCGGCACAGCGTCTGCTCGGGGCGGAGGTCAAAGTAGTCTCCGCATTCCAGAACGTTTCGGCCCATCTCCTGGAAGACCCGACCGCGCCGGTCGATTGCGACGTACTCGTTTGCGGCGACGACAAGGACGCGCGCGCCGAAGTCGTGGCGCTGGCACAGGCCGCCGGCATGCGCGGCATTCACGGCGGCGCGCTCGCGAACTCGGCCGCCGCCGAGGCGCTCACCTCGGTATTGATCTACATCAACCGGCGCTATGGGCTTAAAACCTCGGGTATCCGCTTCACCGGCCTCCCCGAGGAGGTAGAGGCACGCTGAATCATGAGTCGCCCGGCTTCGCTTACCTTCACCGCGCTCGGGGGGCTTCCCACCATCGGAGCGGGGGATGATCTCGCCACGTTGATCGCAGAGGCGGCGCGGCGTTGCGAGATCGCCTGGCAGGACGGCGACGCGCTGGTGATCGCGCAAAAGATCGTTTCAAAGGCGGAAGGAAGGCGCGTAGCCCTCGCCGCGGTGACCCCTTCGCCACGGGCGCGCGATCTCGCGCAAACCGTCGACAAGGACCCGCGCCTGGTCGAGCTCATTCTTCGAGAATCGCAGCAGGTGCTGCGCGCACGCCCGGGCGTGCTGATCGTCGTCCACCGGCTCGGCTTCGTGCTGGCCAACGCCGGAATCGATGCGTCGAACGTCGAAACGGATGGCGAGGAGGCTGTGCTGCTGCTGCCCGAAGATCCCGATGCGAGCGCCGAGCGCCTGCGTCAGCGCCTCGCTGCGATGACCGGCGCGGAGCTCGGCATCGTCATCAATGACAGCTTCGGTCGCGCCTGGCGGCTCGGCACGATCGGCACGGCTATCGGCGTAGCCGGGCTTCCAGCCCTGATCGATCTGCGGGGCCGAGCGGACCGCACCGGGCGCGCGCTGAGGGTGACCGAAGTCGGCGCCGCGGACGAGCTCGCGGCGGCGGCATCCCTCCTCATGGGACAGGCAGCCGAAGGCCGGCCGGTCGTGCATCTGCGCGGCTTTCCTTATGCACGGCGGCCGGGTCAGGCGCGCGAGCTGCTTCGCCCGGCGCCGCTTGATCTCTTCCGCTGAGGAGGGGCCGATGATCCTCGCACTCGCCGGCGGGGTTGGAGGTGCGAAGCTTGCGGACGGCTTGACGCAGCTCCTCAGCGATGCGCTGGCGATCCTGGTCAATACCGGAGACGATTTCGAGCATCTGGGCCTCACCATCTGCCCGGACCTGGACACGGTCATGTACACCCTTGGTGGGATCGCAGAGCCTTCGACCGGGTGGGGCGTCGCCGGCGAGAGTTGGGCCTTCCTCGATCAGGTGGTGCGGCTGGGCGGCCCCGCCTGGTTCCGCCTTGGCGACCGCGACATCGCCACCCATGTGCTGCGGTCAGAGCGGCTGCGTCGAGGTGAGAGATTGACCAGCATCACCGCCGACCTGGCGCAGCGCCTCGGCGTGAAACCGCGGCTGCTGCCGATGAGCGACAGTCCGGTCCGGACCCTGGTCCAGAGCCCCCAGGGATCCCTGCCGTTTCAGGAGTATTTCGTCCGGCTGCATTGCGCCGTGACCGTGACCGGCTTCACATTTGCGGGCAGCGACCGCGCAGCCCCTCCGCCGGAGCTCGCGGAGGCTCTCGCCGATCCCAGGCTGTCGGCCATTATCCTCTGCCCATCGAACCCCTTCGTCAGCATCGGACCAATCCTCGCCATCCCCGGCTTACGGCAGATGCTGCGCGCGCGCGGCGTGCCGATCGTCGCCGTCTCGCCGATCATCGGCGGCGCAGCGGTCAAGGGGCCGGCCGCCAAGATGATGCGCGAGCTCGGCATGGAACCCTCGGCGTTCGCCATTGCGGAGCTCTATCGCGGCTTCATCGATGGGCTGCTGCTCGATGAGACCGATATCGCGCAGGTCCCGCGGATTGCCAGCCTGGGCATAGCGGCGCGCGCAGTGCCATCCTTGATGACTTCGGCCGCCGACCGCCGACGCTTGGCTGAGGCAGCGGTCGCTTTTGCCGCCGAGCTCAGCGCGCGATCCTGAACCATGACGCTTCATGTGCTTATCCCGTGCAAGGCGCTCGCTGCCGGCAAGTCGCGGCTCGCGCCCATGCTCGACTCTTCCGAACGCACTGCCCTCTGCACCGCGCTGCTGCGGCGAACGCTCGATTGCGCGCTAGAGCTCGTGCCGCCTGAGCGCTGCCACCTAGTCTCGGGCGATGAGGCGGCCGCGGCCTGCGCCTCGGCACGCCAAGTCCGCCAGATTGCCGAGCCGCCCGGCAGCGGCCTCAACCCGGCGCTCGAACACGCGCGACACATGGTCTGCGCCGGGAAGGTGGCTCCCGAGCTGCTTATCCTGCCGATAGACCTGCCTTTTGCCTCGGCGATCAGGCTGCGCAGCCTGGTGCTGGTCGGGGGTGACGTCGTCGTGGTACCCGACCGGCGTGGGTCTGGGACCAACCTCCTCTACCTGGGCGCTACCGCGGCGCCGTGCTTCGACTTCCGCTTCGGAGAGGCAAGCCTCGCCGCCCACCGCGCCGCAGCGCAAGAGTGCCGGCTCGGCTTTCGCCTTCATGAAGATGCGGATCTCGGCTTCGACCTGGACCTGCCTGAAGACCTCAGGGATTGGCGCGCGGCCGTCAATGCAGCTCGAGCACCTCGGCGACCTTGACCGCTCGATCTTTGACCGTGTCGATGACGATGGTCGTTCCCGCCTGATTATGCGCGTCGAACTTGACGGTGCGACCCATGGCATTGACGAAAGTGGCGTGCTGCAGCGCGTCGCGGATCTTGGCAGGGTCGGCGCTCTTCGCCCGTCCGATGGCCTGGGCGATGAGGCGAAGGCTGTCATACCCTGCCCAGGTCTGCAGATAGGGGATGCTGTGGTACTTCGCTTCGGTCTCGGCGACGAATTTCTTGTTGATCGGGGAGTCAATGAGCTGGCTATAGGGCCACGCACTCACTGATCCTTCCATGCCGCCGGCCTCGATGATCTGCATGTTCTTGCCGCCGAGCTCGACACGGCCGGTGTACGGGATCCCCAATCCCATCTGCATGGCGTTGCGCAGGAAATTGATCTGGTCGCCGCCAAGCTGGAATAGCGCAATTGCGTCGGGCCGGAGCTGTTGCACGCGGGTCAAAATGCTGGTGAAGTCCGGCTGATTCTGGGGATAGTAGTCGGTCGAGACGATGGTGACATCGTCGCCCTTCGCCACGTCGGCAAAGGCTGACGCACCGCCGCGCCCGAAGTCGGAATCCTCGGCGATCACCGAGACTTTGCGGAACTTGGTGTGCTCCTTCAGATACCGCCCGAGACCGACCATCATGTCCTGGTCCGACGGGTTGATGCGGAACATCCATTCATTACCACCCACGCCGGAAAGCTCGGTGATCTTCGGGCTCGTCGCAACGCCTTCGACCATCGGGATCTTGGCATTCTTGATGATCGGCATGGCGGCGAGCGTGGCGGAGCTGCAATGCGAGCCGATGATTGCCGCGACCTTCGCCTCGACCAGCTTGTTGGCGACATTGACCGACTCGGACGGGTTGCAGTGATTGTCTTCCTCGAGAATCTTGACCTGTCGCCCGAGCAGCCCGCCGCCCTTGTTGATCTCATCAAGCGCGATGTCGACGCCCCAGCGTTGCCAAAGTGCGGCCGTCGCCGCCGGACCCGTATCCGGGGCGCTGAAGCCAATGACGATGTCTTGCGCCGACGCGGCTGCCGGAAGCGCAATCGCCAAGGCGAGAGCGGCGATATAAGCTCGTGCGATCATCGTTGTTCCTCATTGCCAACGCGCGAAACCGCCCATACGCTAATTGCAAGATGCGCGCCCATAAAGACAAAAATCGCGCAGTGCCCCCGGCACAGCGCTTGCTGATCGTTGTTCGATGCCGGTGACCGCGACCTATCTCCTGCAGCTGACGCTGAATGGGCTGATGCTCGGGCTGCTCTACGCGTTGATCGCGGTGGGGCTTGCCCTGATTTTCGGTGTGCTCGAGATCATCAATTTCGCACATGGCGAATTCCTGATGCTCGGCGCCTTTGCCATGGCGTTCGCGCTGCCGGCTTTCGGCCTGGCCTACTGGCCGGCGCTGGCGGCGGCGGTAGTCGCCGCAGCATTGGCGGGCTTCATCCTCTACGAAGCCTTCCTGGCAAAGCTCGCGCAGGGCGAGTTCGAGCGGAGCATCTTGATCACCATCGGCATCTCGATGATTCTCCTCTACGGAATGCAGTATCTTTTCACCGCAACACCGCGCATGGTGGATACCGCTTTCGGCTTCGCGGGCATCCACATCGGCGCTATCCGCATCACCTGGACGCGCATCATCGGCGGCGGGATAGCAGCGGCGGCTTTCGCGGTGCTCTATGCCCTGCTCACTCTGACGCAGTTCGGGCGCGCCATGCGTGCGGTTGCCCAGAACCGAGAGGCGGCGCTGATGGTCGGCATCCGGCCGCGCGCCGTCGCGCGCAATGCCGTCGTGCTCGCCACGGCGCTTTGCGGGCTCGCCGGCGCGGCGCTCGCTCCTATCCAGCTCGTACAGCCTGGAATGGGGCAAGCCGTGATCTTCAAGGCGTTCGCCCTGGTCATCATCGGCGGGCTCGGCAACATGGCGGGAGCGTTCGTCGCGGCGCTGGCGCTGGGCATGATAGAGAGCTGGATCGGCGGCTTCTTCGACGTCATCTGGCAGGAGGCCGCGGTCTTCACGCTGATGATCATCGTCGTGCTGATCAGGCCCGACGGCCTCTTTCAGCGCGGCGGGATGCGCGTCGGATGAGGGAGCTTCCGCTCGCCGCCGCGTTGCTGGGGCTGGCGCTCCTGCCGCCGGCCTTCGGCTCGAACTATCTGACGGGGGTCGCGCTCTCCGGCGTCACTTTCACGGTTGCCGCCGCCGCCTTGAATTTGGTCTTCGGCTATGCCGGGCTGCTCTCCTTCGCCCAGCTCGGCTTCTGGGGCATTGGCGGATATTGCTCGGCGTTGACGGTGACGCGGCTCGGCGGCAGCTTCTGGGACGGTCTCGTCATGGCGGTGGTCGTCAACGCGCTGGCCGCAGCCGCCATCGGCCTTCCGACGCTGCGCACGAAATTGCACGCTTTCGTCATCGTCACCTTGACCTTCGCGCTGCTCTGCGGCCTGGTGGCGCGCGACTGGGTGAGCCTGACGCGCGGGCCGCTCGGCATACCGGGACTGCCAACGCCGCGCTTCTTCGGCTTCGCCTTCGATTCGCCCGGCAGGTTCTACTATCTGGTCCTCGCCTATGCCGTACTCGCGCTGGGCTTCCTCTATGCTCTGGGCTCGTCGCGGATCGGCGACACCATGCGGGCAATCAAGCAGAACGAGCCGCTCGCCCAATCACAAGGCGTGTCGCCGCTTCCCTACAAGCTCGCCGCCTTCATCCTTTCCGCCGTGCTCACCGGCCTCGCCGGCGCGATCTATGTCTTCTATCTCAAAGTGGTGGATCCGCTTTTCCTGGATTTCTACTACATGCAGACCTTCCTCATCGTGGTGATCATCGGCGGCGCGGGCAGTTTCTGGGGGGTGGTCTGGGCCGGAGTGGTCATGGTCGGCCTGCCGGAGCTGTTGCGATTTTCCAATGATCTGCGGATGGTGATCTATGGCGTGATTCTGGTCGTGGCGATGCTGGCGATGCCACGCGGCGCGGCCGGCTGGTTCGCCGACCGCAAGATCACGGCGCTGCGCGCGTCGCTTCGATGAGCGCGCTCCTCACCGTTACCAATCTCGCCAAGGCCTATCGCGGCGTGCACGCGGTCGAAGATGCATCTTTCTGCGTGGAGCGAGGCTCGATTACCGGGCTCATCGGCCCGAACGGATCGGGCAAGAGCACGACGATCGACTGCATCAGCGGCTTTCAGCGCCTCGACCGCGGCCGCGTGATGCTCGAAGGCGCCGATATCACCGGGCTGACGCCGCAGAAGATCGCCCGCGCCGGGCTCGTGCGCACCTTCCAGACCGTCCGCGTTTATGACGAATTCGATCTCGTCGCCAATCTCATGATCGCGGTCGAGCCGTTCCGAAGCGTCGGATGGCACGATGCGCTGCTGCGCACGGGACGCTATCGCGCCGCGCGCAAGGCCGCTGAAACGCACGCCCGCGAGCTCATCGAGCTCGTCGGGCTGACGCGGCTCGCAGCGGCCCCGGCAGCCATCCTCTCCTATGGTCAGAAAAAGCTGCTGGCACTGGCTGCGGCGCTCATGTCGAGGCCGCGGCTCGTCGTGCTGGACGAGCCGGTCGCGGGAGTCAATCCGACGCGGATCAACGAGGTTGCAACGATACTGCGCAAGGCCAAGGCCGCCGGCACGAGCTTCCTCATCATCGAGCACAATGTCGAGTTCATCACCGGACTCTGCGATCACGTCATCGTCTTCGACCAAGGGAGAAAGCTGACCGAAGGACCGCCGGCCGAGGTCCACAACGATCCGCGCGTGCTCGATGCCTATCTCGGCATCGAGGAGCCTGCACCGCACGCGGTTGCGGAGGCGTCTTGAACTCGGCCGCGCTCGAAATCAGGGGCCTGACCGCCGGCTATGGCGAGATACCGGTCATTCGCGATTTCGCGACCGAACTGGTGACGGGAAGCATCACGACGCTCATCGGCGGCAATGGCGCCGGCAAATCGACCTTGCTGCGCGCCATCTACGGCACCAATCGGGTCTTCGCCGGCCACATCGTCTTCAAGGGCGAAGAGATCGAGCGGCGCGCACCTTGGGAAAGGCTTGCCCGAGGCATCGGCTTCGTGCCGCAGGGCCGCTGCAATTTTCCGCTGATGAGCGTCGGCGAGAACCTCAAGATGGGCGGGTATACGCTGACGGCGCGCGAGCGGCGGGAGGCGATCGATCGGGTGGCGACGATGTTTCCGATGTTGCGCCGCAAATGGTCGGTTCAGGCCGGCAATCTCTCGGGCGGCGAACAGCAGGTCCTCGAGACCGCCATGGTGCTCGAGACAGGACCCTCGCTGCTGCTGCTCGACGAGCCCTCGCTCGGCCTCTCGCCGAAGATGCAGAACGAGGTCTTCTCCAGCGTGCGCGCCATCGCCGCGGCGGGCGTCACCGTCCTCATCGTCGAGCAGAACGTCCATGGAGCGTTGCTGATCTCCGACCGCGCGATCGTGATGGAACTCGGCAGGAAATTCCTCGAAGGCCCGGCCGCTTCCGTGCGCGACGATCCGCGCATCCGCGAGGCCTATCTCGGCGGCAATATCAAGGAGGTGGCAACAGGATGAGCCCGGCGCGTCTCGCCGTCGACATCGGCGGCACATTCACGGATTTCGCGCTCGAACGCGATGGCCGGCGCTTCAGCCGCAAGGTGCTCACGACATCGTCGGCTCCCGAGGAAGGGGTGCTCGCCGGCATCGACCTCCTGCTCGCGGATACCGGAACGGCGCCGGGCGATCTCGGCCTCATCATCCACGGCACGACGCTCGCGACCAACGCCATTATCGAGCGCAAGGGCGCGCGCACGGCTCTGCTGGTCACCCGCGGCTTCCGCGATTCCATCGAGATGGCCTACGAGAACCGGTTCGAGCAGTACGACATCTTCATGGACAAGCCGCCGCCGCTGGTGCCGCGTCATCTCCGGCTGCCGGTACCGGAGCGGATCGAGGCGCGCGGCCATGTGGTCGAGCCGCTCGACGAGAAGGCGCTCGTCGAAATTGCCCAACACCTCGCTGAGCTGCAGGTGGCGAGCGTCGCCCTGGGGTTCCTTCATTCCTACGTCAATCCGGCGCATGAACAGCGCGCCCGCGCGGTGCTCGAGAAGCTGCTGCCGGGGGTCTCGATCACGCTGTCCAGCGACGTGTGTCCGGAGATGCGCGAATATGAGCGCTGGTCCACCGCCTGCGCCAACGCCTATGTGCAGCCGTTGATGGATCGCTACCTGAAGCGCCTCGAGGATGCTTTGAGCGAACGCGGCTTCCGTTGCCCGATGTTCCTCATCACCTCGGCCGGAGGTCTCACCACCGTGGGCACGGCGCGACGGTATCCGATCCGGCTGGTCGAATCGGGCCCCGCGGGGGGCGCCATTCTGGCGACGCGCATCGCCGGCCAGTGCAACCACCGGCATATCCTGTCCTTCGACATGGGCGGCACCACTGCCAAGATCTGTTTGATCGACGACGGCAAGCCGCAATTCTCGCGCACCTTCGAGGTGGCGCGTCAGTACCGGTTTCTCAAAGGGAGCGGAATTCCCATCCGCATACCGGTGATCGAGATGGTCGAGATTGGCGCCGGCGGCGGGTCGATTGCCGCCGTCGATCAGCTCGGACGCGTGCAGGTCGGCCCGGAGAGCGCCGGCTCGGAACCCGGACCGGCCTGCTATGGCCGCGGCGGCATGCAGCCCACGGTCACGGATGCCGACCTGATGCTGGGCCGCATCCGACCAGAGCATTTCGCCGGCGGTACGATGCAGCTCTATCCCGATGCAGCCCGGGAGGCGATCGTCGACGGCATCGGCAAGCCGATCGGCCTCGGCGACACTCGCGCCGCGCTCGGCATTTCCGAGGTGGTCGAGGAGAACATGGCGAATGCGGCGCGCGTCCACGCCGTCGAGCGCGGCAAGGAGCTCGGCGGACGCGCCATGATCGCATTCGGCGGTGCGGCGCCTCTGCATGCCGCCCGGCTCGCCGAGAAGCTCGATATCGCCACGGTGATCGTCCCGACCGGCGCCGGCGTCGGCTCGGCGGTGGGCTTTCTCATGGCACCCGTCGCCTACGAGGTCGTGCGCAGCCGCTATGTGCGGCTCGACGACAGCTTCGACCATGGCGCGATCAACGCGCTGCGCCGCGAGATGCGCGCGGAGGCCGAGGCGGTCGTCCGACGCGGTGCGCCGGAGGCGCCGCTGGCCGAAAGCTGGACCGCCGATATGCGCTATCGCGGCCAGGGCCATGAGGTGAGCGTGCCGATCCCGAGCGGCGAGCTTCGAGCCGGAGGCCGCTCCGAGCTCGTCCGTTTGTTCGAAGCGCAATATGCCCAGCAATTCGGCCGCACCATCCCGGGGCTCGAGGTCGAGGCGCTGAGCTGGGCATTGCGGCTCGCCACTGACGACCCGCCGGTCCCCCCCTGCCCGCCCGCGCCAGCAGACCGCGCCGCACCATCTGGCGGCAGCGCCAAGATCATTGACCCGGTCACCGGCGAGGTGGTCGAGGTACTTACCTACGCGCGCGCCGACCTTGCCCCTGGTCATGTGGTGCCCGGACCGGCCTTGATCATCGAGGACGAGACGACGACACTCGTGACAAGCAGCTTCACCGCCCGGATCAATGGGCTCGGCTATATCGTGCTGACACGGAGATGACGATGCTTGGCAACGAACCGATGTCGCTGATCCATCAGCAGATCATGTGGGATCGCCTGATCGCCGTGGTTGAGGAGCAGGCGCAGACCCTCATCCGTACCGGCTTCAGCACCTCGACCCGCGAAGCGGGCGACGTCTCCGCCGGCGTCTTCGACGTCGCCGGCCGCATGCTCGCCCAGGCGGTGACCGGCACACCGGGCCACGTCAATTCCATGGCGCGCGCGGTCTACCATTTCATCGACAAGTTTCCGACCCAGACGATGAAGCCGGGCGATGTCTTCATCACCAACGATCCCTGGAAGGGCACCGGTCATCTCCACGATTTCACCGTGGTGACCCCGGTCTTCCGCCGCGAGCGGCTCGTCGCCATGTTCGCGTGCACCAGCCATGTCGTGGATATCGGCGGTCGCGGCATGGGCCCCGACGCGCGTCAAGTCTATGAGGAGGGAATCTATGTGCCGCTGATGCGCTTTGCCGGCGCCGGCGGCGTCGACGAGACGCTGATCGAAATCATCCGCTGCAATGTCCGCGAACCGGTGCAGGTTATCGGCGATCTTTACTCGCTCGCCGCCTGCAACGAGGTCGGCAGCCGCCGGCTGCTGCAGATGATGGACGAGTTCGATATCGAGACGTTGGACCGGCTCGGCGACCATATTCTCGAGCGCTCACGCGCCGCCATGCTGGAGGCGGTACGCAAACTCCCGGCGGGCACTTACCGCAACACCATGCGCGTCGACGGCTACGACAAACCCATCGATCTGGTGTCGGCGCTGACCGTCTCGGACACCGGCATCCATGTCGACTTCACCGGCACGTCGCCGCCCTCCGCCTTCGGCATCAACGTTCCTCTCTGTTACACCGAGGCTTATTCGGCCTTCGGCATCAAATGCATCGTCGCGCCGAAAGTGCCCAACAACGAGGGCTCGTTGTCGGTGATCACGGTGAGCGCCCCCGAAAACTGCATCCTGAACGCCAAGCACCCGCTGCCAGTGGCGACGCGCCACATTACCGGCCAGATGCTGCCCGATCTCATGATCGGCTGCCTGCATGGTGCGCTCAAGGGCCAGGTACCGGCGGAAGGCACGTCCTGCCTGTGGAATCTCTTCGCGATGGGCGGCCCGGGGCGGGTCGAGGGCGATCCGGGAGAACTTGCCGATGCGATCTCCTTCAACGTCATGTCCTTTCATTCCGGCGGCACCGGCGCGCGGCCGGGCAAGGACGGGCTTTCGGCCACCGCCTTCCCGAGTGGCGTGCGCAACGTTCCGGTCGAGGTGACTGAGGCCTTGTCGCCGATCCTGGTCCGGCGCAAGGAATATCGCGTCGATTCCGGCGGTGCCGGCGAGTATCGCGGCGGGCTCGGTCAGGTGATGGAGGTGGTGAGCCTCGACGATGCGCCGTTCGGCGTCAGCGCCAATTACGACCGCGTGCATTTCCCGCCCCGCGGCCGCGACGGCGGCAGGGACGGCGCGACCGGCGTGTTGCGCCTCGCTTCCGGCGCCAAGCTGCGCGGCAAGGGACAGCAGACCGTGCCAAAAGGCGAGACGCTCTTCATCGAAATGCCGGGTGGGGGCGGCCTCGGCGATCCACGCCGGCGCGAGCCGCTGCGCGTGCTCGAAGATGTGAAGCTCGGCATGGTGTCGCGCACCTCGGCCGCTGCCGATTATGGCGTGGTCATCAGCGAAGATCTTACCATCGACTGGCCTGCCACCGAGGCGGCGCGGCGCAGCATCGCCTGAGCGATGCCGGCCAGCGGAGCAGAGGACAAGGAGCATCGATGAGCGTGATCGTCAGCGCTGGACTGCCCACAGGGATGGAAGGGCTCACCTATCCCATTCCCTTTTCGGATCCCGAAACCGTGATCCGGATTGCGCAGCATGCGGAACGGCTGGGCTATCATTCGGTCTGGGGCAACGACCACATGACCACTCAGCACTATGTGCGCGCCGAATTCCCGGTTCCGCCGCGCTTCTGGGAACCGCTCGTCACATATGCGTTCATCGCCGCAAACACCACAACCCTGCGCTTCGGCACCGGCATATTGGTACTGCCGATGCGGCGCGACATCGTCGTCACGGCGAAGCAAATCGCAACGCTCGATCATTTCAGCGGCGGACGGCTCGAGATCGGCGTCGGGGTGGGCGCGTATCGCGAGGAGTTCGAGGCGCTATGGCCGGATTCCTCGGTCCATCGCGGCGATATGGTCGAGGAAGGCGTCAAGGCCTTGCAGCTGCTCTTCTCCGATCGCGTCGCCTCATTCGACGGCAAGTACTATCGCTTTCGTGACGTCGAGCTCTATCCGAAGCCCCGCCAGAAGCGACTGCCGATCTATTTCGGCGGCAACAGCGCCAATCATCTTCGCCGGGTTGCCGAATCGGCCGATGGCTGGATTCCCGCCGGAATGGAGGTCGAGCGGCTGCGTGGTCACGTCTCCGAACTGCGCGAGATGGCAGCAAGGACCGGGCGCGATCCAGCTCAGATCGCCGTTGCGCCGCAATACGTCGCGCATCTCGGCAAGACTCAGGAATCCGCCGTCGCGCGCTTCAAAGAAAGCCAGATGTACAAGCATCTCATGTCGCTGCGGAAGTCGACGCTGAAGGAACAGGTCGGCCGGCCGATGGAGGACATCAACCTCGTAGGCAGCGTCGATGCGGTGGTGGTGAAGGCGCAGGCGCTCAAAGCAGCCGGCGTCACGCATTTTCTCGGACTCTACTTCGCTGCGAACAGCGTGCAGGAGCTGCTCGACCAGATGCAGATCTTCGCCGAAGAAGTCACGCCGCGGATCGCAGGCTAGCGGCGTTCTGTCGGGATGGACACGGGATTTCCCACGGCCGATTGGGCGCGGAACGGGCGATCGACCGCCACCGGCCAGCGCTCGATGGGCGACCCGACACGGCTCTTCCCGCTTTTCCCGCCCCTCCTCGCGGGATGCCCGGCGAGCAGCACGCCGGCGATGCAGTACCCGCTGGAGATCGAGTACGACTATGGCTGCGTTCCCTCGGACCTGCTGCGCCAGGCGCCGCTTCCTGGGCTCGAGCGCTGGGCACCGCTGCTGCCGCCGATAAAACCCGGCTTGTCGCTCGGCGAAGGCGGCACGCCGCTGATCGCGGCCGAGCGGATCGCAAGCTGGATCGGCCTCGATAGCCCGCTTTGGCTCAAGGATGAAAGCCGCAATCCTACCTGGAGCCACAAGGACCGTCTCAACTACTGCGTGGTAAGCACCGCGCTCGCCATCGGCGCGCCTGGTATCGCTGTTGCCTCCTCTGGCAATCATGGCGCCGCCGCCGCGGCCTATGCTGCCCGCGCCGGCCTTCCTTGCATCGTCATCACCAGCCCCACAGCGCAGCCCGCCTTCCGCCAATTCCTGGCGGCTCTGGGCGCCTTCGTCGCCATCGTGCCAACAGATGAGCGCTGGCCCCTGCTCCAGCGCGTTGTCGCCGAGACCGGCTATATGCCGGCGAGCAACCTCACGCGCTTTCCGACGGGCAATCCGTTCGGGCCGGAAGGCTACAAGACGATTGCCTACGAAATCTTCGCGCAGCTCGGCGGAATGGTGCCGGGCACGGTGGTCGCACCGACCGGCTATGGCGAGCTGCTCTATGGTCTTGCCAAGGGCTTCCGCGAATTGCAACGCTTCGGCCTCGCGACACGTGTGCCGCGAATCTGCTCGGCCGAGCCGGCGCTGCGCGGTCCATTGGCGCAAGCGCTGCGCCGCAATGAGGCAGCCGTCGAGGTGAGCGGCCCCGCCTCGCGCGCTGCCGGCATCGCGGTCACCGTCAACAGCTATCGCGGCGTAGTCGCGGTGCGCGACAGCGGCGGAAGCGCGCTCTTGTTCGAGGAGGCGAGCATGGTGGAGGCGACGGAACACCTGGCGCGCGAAGGACTCTGGCAGGAATATTCGGGGGTGGCAGGTCTGGCCGCGCTGCGCGAGGCGCGACTGCGTGGCCAAGAATTCGCGTCACCGGTCGTCGCGATCCTGACCTCGACCGGGCTCAAGGAGCTGCCTGCCGCGGTCGAAGATGTGCCTTACTACGCCGGCGCCGAACTCGACCGCCTGATCACCGCCCTTGCGGCCGGTGCAGGCCGGGACTACGCCCCGTGACCGCGGCGTTCAGCGTCTCGCTCGAAGGGAAAGAGGCGCCGGACGCAGTTCGCGGCATCGCCGCCGTGGCGGACGCCGCCGGGGCCGCCAATCTCTGGATCGCCTCGCACCTCTTTCAACGCGAGCCGATTGCGGTGGCTGCCGCTGCGCTGGCCGGCACGCGACGTGTCGGCGCCGCGCTCATGGCGATGAGCCCTTATTCCGTGCACCCGGTCTATGCCGCCATGGCCGCAGCGACCTTGGACGAATATTTCCCCGGCCGCGTGCAACTCTGCCTAGGCGTCGGAGCACCGCGCGATCTCGACGCGGCCGGCATCGAGGCAAAACAGCCGATCGGGACATTGCGCGAAGCGATCGAGATCGCCCGCACCCTGCTGGCAGGCGAGACGATCGATTTCGCCGGGCAGCGCTTTAACATCAAAGGCAGGCGGCTTGCGACCGGCGCGCGCCCGCTGCCGATCATCCTCGCCGCCTCGGGTCCGCAGATGCTGGAGCTCGCCGGCGCCGCAGCCGACGGCGTTCTCATCAGCGCCGCGACTTCCCCGGCCTTCATCCGCTGGTGCCTCGACCTTGTACAGCGCGGCGAAGCGAAATCGGGGCGCACCGTCCGCAAGATCGCCCTCGTCTATGCAGCTGTCGCCGAAGAAGAGAAAGCGGCGCATGATCGGCTGCGCCGCACCCTCGCCTTCATCCTCCGCGGCCCTCATCATGCGCGCAACCTCGAACTCGCCGGCACCGTTCTCGATCAGCAGGCGCTCGCAGCCGCCTTCGCGCAAGAGGATTGGGCAACCGTCGAGCATCTCGTCGATGACCACGTGCTGCGTCGCCATACCGCGAGCGGCACACCCGAGCAGGTCCGCAACACCTTCGCTCGCTACCGCGAGGTCGGCCTCGATGAGATCGTGATCGCCGGCACGGGATCGGGCGAGGCGCTACGCGACGTCCTCGCGACGGCAACGATCACTGGCTAGCGCGGCATCGGGAACTCGCCGATGAGCCACAAGGTCTTGCCGGCGCCGCCG
>DATNDG010000034.1:0-27981 GCA_035553515.1 Allostellaceae bacterium
TCGATCTCGGTTCGCCCGGCAAGCGGCGCGCCGTAGCGCAGATCGGTCGCGACGGCCTTGGCGCGCTGGCGCGTACGATCGACCAAAACGATATGGCGCGCCTGGCCGCGCAGAATGAGGGCAAAGGCGCAGGCTGAGCCCACCGCGCCGGCGCCGATGACGCCCAGCTTCATGACTTCCTCCGCGGGGAGCCGCCGCCGCTTCGGCGGCGAACGAAGGTCAAAACTGCTGCAGAAGCCGGTCGATATAGTCGCGCTCGATCTCCGGCCGGCTGCGCTCGCCGGCGCGGCGGCGGAGCTCATCGAGGATGCCCTTCGCCTTGTCGATCGCATAGTTGCCGTAGGGACCGCCCAGGCGCAGCCGCCCGCCATCATCGATGCCGCCATTGGCATCGTCTTGCGGGTTGAGCCGGCCGAAGGGATCGCGGTTGCTCTGGCGCATGCCCTGGCCGGTCTCGTTGCCCTCGCGGCCCTGGCCCGATTGTCCCATCATCTGCTCGGCGAGGCTGCGCGCCGCCTGCTGCAGCTGATCGAGCGCCTCGCCTTGCGGGCCGACCGCCTGGCCGGGCTCGCCCTGCTGCAAAGCGTCGGTGGCGCCGCGCATGGCGCGCTCGGCGCGGCGCAGCGATTGCGGCAGATCGCCCTGCTGCTGGCCGAGTTGGCGCATCATCTCGCCGAGCTCGCGCCTGAGCGCGTCCTGCTCGCGCGCCATGTCGCCGGGTTGCGGCTCGCCGTTCTGGCCCATCTGGCCCATCCGGCCGCGTTGCGACTGGCGGAAGCTCTTGTCGAGGAGCTGGCGCTGGTGCTGCATCATGCGGTCCATCTGGCGCATCGCCTGGCCTTGCGCCCCGCCCATCTGCCCGGGCCGCGCCGTGCGCAGATTCTCGAGCATCTGCTGAAGCTGCGCCAGCAGGTCGCGGGCGGCATCGCGCGATCCCGTCTGCGCCAGTTGGCGCGCGCGGTCGAGCATGTTCTGCAGATCCTGCTGGCTCAGCAGGCGCGAGGGATCGACCGGCTGCTGCGCCTGTTGCGGGTTCTGCTGCGCATTTTGCGCCAGCGCCTGCAGGTAGCGGTCGATCGCCTGCTGCAGCTGCTGCATGAGCTGCTGGATCTCGGCGTCGGGGGCGTTGCGCGCCAGCGCGTCCTGCAGCGCTTTCATCGCGTCGCGCATGTCGCGCTGCACCAGCCAGGAGCGGCCGTCCTCGATGCGGACCGCCGTCTCCCAGAGCAGTCGCTGAACCGCTGGCACCGCCTTCGGATCCTGGTCGAGCGCGAGCCGGGCCTGCGCCGTGCGCAGCGCCAGGAAGACCACCTTGTCGTCGTGATAGAGCGAGGGCTGGAGCGAGAGGTCCGAGAGCGTCTCGGAGACGACGTCGCGCTGCGACGGATCGAGGGTGAGCTGGCGGCGCTCCTCGATGATCGCGCGTGCCACCGGGTTGTGGAAGATCCGCTCCGGCAAGGTGATGCGCAACGTGTCGCTTTCGCCGGTCTGGCCCAGCGCGTCCTTCGCCTCGAGATGGATGTCGACCGGCAAGCCCGCCCAGGGATGCGCCGTCAGGTCGTGATAGCTCGCATCATGCGCCGATTTCAGGTGCTCGCCGGGGAGCGGCAGGTCGAGCACGATCGGCGGGCTTTTATCGCCCGGCCTGGTGATGATCGCCCGGGCGCCCTCGACGCCGTAATCGTCGTTCGCCAGGTATTCGAGGCGCAGCACGGCATGGTCGGTGTGCTGCGGCGGCTTGGCGAAATCGATCTTGGGCGGCAGATCGGGAATGATGCTGATCGGCCAGTTGCCGAGCGTGCTGCCGTCCTGCACCACGGCGAGCGTGTGCCCGGCGGCGAGCGTCGCGGCACCCTTGAAGTTGTGCTGATCGACGCGGCCGAACGCGCTGGCCTTGCCGTCGATCTCGAGCTTGGGCGGATCGTCGCCGCCATGCACCTGCGCCAGCACCGCGCTGCCCACGGGCACCGCGATCGGCTGCGCCGGCGCCTTGGCCGGCAGGAAGAGTGGCGGCAAGCCGGTATAGTCGGGCGGCGTCACCCAGATATCGAGGCTGGGCGGCGCGGAAGGCGTGCCGAAGGAGAAGCTCGGCGCGAAAGAGCGGGCGAGGCGCTGCGACCAGTCCTGGCCGGCATCTACTGCCGCGAGCAGCAGCACCAGCGCCAGCGCCGCGCGCAGCCCGAAAGGATCGCGCTCCAGCAGTCCCGCCACCGGCCAGCCGACGCGCAGCGACCTGAGCTGCGCCGCCATGCGCGCTCGATGCGCCTGCCACAGTGCGGCGGCGGCGGCATCGCCGTCTCCGCCGCTCTGGCGATCCTCGAGCGCCGTGAGCGGCCGGTGTGTGAGGCCGCTCGCCTGCTCGAGCCGGCGGCGCTCGGCGGCGCGATCGGGCAGGCGGAAGCTGCGGAAGGCGGGAATCAGTGCCGCCACCAGCGCGACCGCCACCGCGACGAGCAGGGCCACATGCAGCAGCCCCGGCAACCGCGCCGGCAGATCGAACAGCGCGAGCGCCAGGAAGGCGCCGGCGATGCCGAGCGCCGGCCAGAGATTGGGCCAGAGTCGTTCCCAAAGCAGCGCCGCGCCGGCGAGCCTCAAGCGCCCCGCCAGCCTCGCCGGTCCCGGGGAAAGGACCCGCTCGCTGTCGCTCATTCCTGCACCTCTCGCCATCAACGTTCGGCGAGCCAATCCGGCATCCTGTCCTGCGACAGGAGCTCCTCGTAAGTCGGCCGCGGACGGATCACCGCGAACGCGTCGCCGCGTACCAGCACCTCGGGCACCAGCGGCCGCGTATTGTAGCCCGAACTCATCGCCGCGCCATAGGCGCCGGCCGAAAGGATCGCAAGCAGCTCGCCCGCTTCGATCTCGGGTAGAACCCGCTGCGCCGCAAAGCTGTCGCCGGTCTCGCAGACCGGCCCCACCACGTCGATCGGACGACGCGCGGCGCCGGGCGCCGGGCTTCGCACCGGAACGATCTCGTGCCAGGCCTCGTAGAGCGCCGGCCGCGCCAGATCGTTCATTGCGGCGTCCTGAATGAGGAACCGGCGCGATGCCCCTTCCTTGACATAGAGCACCCGCGACACGAGCGCGCCGGCATTGCCGACGAGCCAGCGGCCGGGCTCGAAATCCACCTCGACATCGAGCCCCGTCGTGACGCGCTTCACCAGCGCGGCGTAGTCCTCGACCGCCGGCGGCCGCTCGTTGTGATAGCGGATGCCGAGCCCGCCGCCGAGATCGAGGCGCTGCAGCTTTATGCCTTCGCCGGCGAGCTGGCGAAGCAGCTCGACGGCGCGGCCATAGGCAAGCTCGAATGGCGCGAGTTCGGTGAGCTGCGAGCCGATGTGCAGCGCGATGCCCCTCGGGGCGAGCCCGGGAAGCTGCGCCGCCCGGCGGAAGGCGCCCGGCGCGTGCGCGAGATCGATGCCGAACTTGTTTTCCTTCTTGCCGGTGGCGATCTTGGCGTGAGTGCGCGCGTCGACGTCGGGATTGACGCGAATGGCGATCTCGGCGGTCTTGCCGAGCTGGCTCGCCACGGCGCTCAGCAGCGAGAGCTCGGGTTCGGACTCGACGTTGATCTGGCGGATACCGGCTTCGAGTGCGACGCGCATCTCGGCTTCGCTCTTGCCGACGCCGGAGAAGACGATGCGGTCGGCCGGAACCCCTGCCGCCAGCGCGCGGCGCAACTCTCCCTCGGAGACGACGTCGGCCCCGGCACCGAGCCGCGCCAGCAGCCGGATGATCGCCAGGTTCGAGTTCGCTTTGAGCGCGTAGCAGATGCGGGCGGGGCGATCGGCGAATGCAGCGGCGAATTGCCGGTAGCGCCGCTCGATGGCGGCGCTCGAATAGCAGTAGAAAGGCGTGCCGACCGCAGCGGCGATGCGCGAGACCGGCACAGCTTCGACGGCGAGCTCGCCGTCGCGATAGGCGATATCGGGCGCGCCCGGCGCGGCTTCGGTTTCACTCATGGGGGTAGAATCGCGGATAGGTGTTGGCTTCGCCGGGCGGCGGCCCCGGCTCCGACTTCTTGCCGCACGCGACAAGCGGCAGGGCCAGCAGCACCAGCATCAGGGCGAGAACGAGGCCGGCACGACCGCGGCGATGGAACGGGAAGGGCATGGACATCAATCGTCTTCAAAGGAAGCGCTTGCGCGCCTGGGCGGCGGCGACGGCCACCGATTGCGGCGCGGTGCCGCCGAAGCTGCTCCGGCTCGCCACCGACTTCTCCACGGTGAGCACCTCGAACACCGCGTCGGTGATGCGCGGCTCGAGCTTCTGCATCTCGGCGAGCGGCAGCCCGGCGAGATCGACGCCGAGCGCCTCGGCGCGCGCCACCAGCGCGCCGGTCACATGGTGCGCCTCGCGAAATGGCAGGCCCGGCACGCGCACCAGCCAATCGGCGAGGTCGGTGGCGGTGCTGTAGCCGCTTGCCGCGACGCGGCGCATGGCTGCCGCATCGGGCTCGAGATCGCCCACCATGCCGGCGGTGGCCGCGAGCGCCAGCTCCAGCGTGTCGGCGGCGTCGAACACCGGCGTCTTGTCTTCCTGCATGTCCTTGCTGTAGGCGAGCGGCAGCCCCTTCATCACCGCCAGCAATGAGGTGAGGGCGCCGAGCAGCCGGGCGGACTTGGCGCGCACCAGCTCGGCCGCGTCGGGATTGCGCTTCTGCGGCATGATCGAGCTGCCGGTGGTGAAAGCGTCGCTGAGGCGGATGAATCGGTAGGGCTCGCTGGTCCAGATCACGATCTCCTCGGCGAAGCGCGAGAGATGCGTGCCGGCGATCGTCGCCGCGGCGAGGAACTCGAGGGCGAAATCGCGGTCGGAGACGGCGTCGAGCGAGTTGGCCGCCGGCCGGTCGAAGCCCAGCGCCGCGGCGGTGTCGTGGCGGTCGACCGGGAAGGACGTGCCGGCGAGCGCCGCCGCGCCGAGCGGGCATTCGTTGAGCCGCTTGCGGCAATCGGCAAGGCGCGAGCGGTCGCGGCCGAGCATCTCGACATAGGCGAGGAGGTGGTGCCCGAAGGTCACCGGCTGCGCCACCTGGAGGTGGGTGAACCCGGGCATGATGGTGGCCGCGTGCTGCTCGGCCTTGGCGATGAGCGCCGCTTGCAAGCCTTGCATCTGCCGTTCCAGACGGTCGATCGCATCGCGAACCCAGAGCCGGAAATCGGTTGCCACCTGGTCGTTGCGCGAGCGCGCCGTGTGCAGCCTGCCGGCGGCGGCGCCGATCAGCTCGGCGAGTCGGGCCTCGATGTTGAGGTGGATGTCCTCGTGTTCGCTGCGGAAGGGAAAGCGGCCGGCCTCGATCTCCTCGCGGATTTGCGCTAGACCCCGGGCGATGGCCTCGCCATCTTCAGCAGTAAGAATCTTCCGCCGGACAAGCATCGCGCAATGGGCGAGCGAGCCGGCGATGTCCTGCGCGTAAAGCCGCTTGTCGAAGTCGATCGAGACGTTGATGCGCTGCATGATTTCCGCCGGGCCGCCGGCAAAGCGACCGCCCCACGCCGCATTGGCGGTGGCACCTGCTTGCCTCGCCGGGGCGGTGTCCCGCGCCTTTTTGCTCATGGCCGGCTGCACCCTGCGCCAAGGGGCTGGCGGATGAAGAAGCTGCTCGGCGCGCTCATCGTGCTGGTCGTCCTCTGCCTCGCGGGCCTGGCGGCCGCGCTCTATTGGCCGGGCGCCCCCCTGCGCCGCGACGACGGCAATACCATGAGCAGCAAACCCGACTCCACTGCGCCGCAACCGCAGGCGCTGGGGCAGTTTACCCCGCTCGCCCGGCCGCGGCCAGCACCGGAGCTTGCCTTTGCGGCGCCGGATGGCAGAAAGCTGCGGCTCGCCGATTTCCGCGGCCGCTTCGCGCTGGTCAATCTGTGGGCGACTTGGTGCGGCCCCTGCGTGAGCGAGATGCCGTCGCTCGACCGGCTGCAGGCCCGGTTTGGCGATCGCCTGTCGGTGGTGGCGGTCTCGGAAGACCGCAAGGGCGGCGAGGTGGTCGGGCCCTTCATCAAGAGGCTCGGCCTTACCCATCTGGGGATCTATCTCGATCCCAGGATGGCGGCGCAGCAGGCTTTCGCCGTCGAGGGGCTGCCGACCAGCTTCCTCATCGATCCCCAAGGCCGCGTGCTGGGCTCGCTGATGGGGGCGGCGGATTGGGATTCCCCGGCGATGGTGGCTCGGCTTGAGGGTTATCTGAGCCGGCCCGGCACGGGCGCGACGATCAAGGCGTCGGCCCAATAGGCCTTGTTCCGCCATCATTGCATTCCAGGAATGAAGTTCTCCAAGAAGTGTGGTGACGCGCTTGGTTGCGCACCCTAGGCTTCCTGTTCAGGAGAGGTCATGCTCGACAAGCCGATCGCGCCAGCGACCCGGATCGTCCGCCGCCAGCCCGCGGCGCTCAGCGAACAGCAGGCCGAGATCTGCGTGCTCGGCGCCGGCATTTCCGGCATCTCGGCGGCGCTCGAGGCGGCACGCCTCGGGCGCAAGGTTCTGCTGGTCGATGCCTTGCCCACCTTAGGCGGACAGGCGGTCAACTCGATCATCGGCACCTTCTGCGGCCTTTTCTCCAACGGCACCCACGGGTTCCAGCTCACCCACGGCATCGCCGACGATATCCTGCGTGAGCTCGGTGCCGAAGGCGCGCTGCATTACCGGCGCGAGCACACGACGGTGGTGCTTTACGACGAGGTGGCGCTCGGCCGCTGGGTCGAGCGCAGCATCGCCGCCGCCGGGGTGACGCTGCTGCTCGGCGCGGTGCTGCGTGAGGTGCGTGTCGAGGACCGGCGCATCGCCCAGCTGGAGCTCGCGACGCGCTATGGCGATGTGCGCGTGCGCGCCGCCGGCTTCGTCGACGCGACGGGCGATGCCGCGCTGGCCTGGCAGGCCGGGCAGGAATGCCGCGAGCCGGCGGAAGGCGTCGTCTACGGCTCGCAGATGATGGTGCTGGAGCAGGTCGACGAGCAGCATTATCCGACCCGCGCCGCGATTTCCGAGCGGCTTGCCGCGGTGGGCGAGCGCTACGGCCTGATCCGCCGCGACGGCTTCGCTTTCGCCTTTCCCGGACGCGGCACCGCGCTGGTCAACATGAACCATATCGAAACGCCGCTCGACCCGGTCGCGTCCTCGGCCACCGGCCTCTTCGGCAAGGAGCAGGCGGACCGCTCGCTGCGCTTCCTGCAAAACGAATTCCCCGCCGCCTTCGGCCGGACGCGGGTGCGTGCCTATGGCCTGCCCGGCATCCGCCAGACCCGCTGGATCGTCGGCCGGCACCACCTCACCGTCGAGGAGGTGCGCGCCGGCACCAAATTCGCCGACAGCATCGCCCGCACCGCCTGGCCGATCGAGCAGCATCATTATGCCGAGGGCTATGTCTGGGAGCCCTTCGACGAGCACCATCTCCACTACGTGCCCTTCGCCAGCCTGACGCCGCCGGGCCTCGACAATCTCGTCGCCGCCGGGCGCTGCATCGACGCCGACAGCGCGGCGCTCTCCAGCGTCCGGGTGATGGGGCCCTGCATCGCCATGGGCGCGGCGGCCGCGCATGCGCTCGACCTCGCCGGTAGCGGCAGCGTGCATCAGATCGAGATCGCGGCGTTGCGTCGGCGGCTCGCCGCCAACGTCGACGAACGGCCCTGACCGGCCGAGCCGGGCGCGCCCGCGGGCGTTGACACCGGCGGCATTTGTGCCGCCGAATGAACAGAAAGGCCCCGGCGAGAAGACCGCGGGCGTTCAGGGAGGCGCCATGTATCCCGGTGTCCACGCCAAGCTCCGCCCGCAGCAGCCCGCCTTCGTCATGGCGCAGAGTGGCGAGGCGGTGACCTATGCGGAGCTCGAGCGGCGCTGCAACCGGCTCGCGCAATTCCTGCGGGCGAGCGGGCTCGAGCGGCTCGACCACTACGCGATCTTCATGGAGAACAATGCCCGTTACATCGAAAGCTGCGGCGCCGGCGAGCGCGCGGGGCTCTACTATACTTGCGTCAACTCCTATCTGACGGCCGACGAGCTCGCCTATATCCTCGACAACAGCGAGTCGAAGATCCTCATCACCTCGACGGCGCGCCGCGACATCGCGTTGAAGGCGGTGGCGCAATGCCCGCGCATCGAGCGCTGCCTCATCGTTGACGGCCCCGGCGATGGCGGCCGCTTGCTCAATCTCGATGCGGCGGTGGCAAGCTTTCCCGATACGCCGATCCCCGATGAATCCCTCGGCACGCCGATGCTCTACTCGTCGGGGACCACCGGTCGTCCCAAGGGAATCCTCCGGCCGCTGGTGGAGCGCCCGCCGGCGCAGCAGCTGCCGCTCTTCGACTTCCTCGAGAAGCTGTGGCGCTACCGCGAGGGCATGATCTACCTGTCGCCGGCGCCGCTCTATCACTCGGCGCCGCAGGCGGCGGTGAGCCTCACCCTCCGCAAGGGCGGTACCGCCATCGTCATGGAGCATTTCGATCCCGAACAGTATCTGGCGCTGGTCGAGCGGGATCGCGTGACGCACAGCCAGCTCGTGCCCACCATGTTCTCGCGCATGCTGAAGCTGCCCGAGGCGGTGCGGCGGCGCTACGATCTTTCTTCGCTGGAGATCGCGATTCACGCCGCGGCCCCCTGCCCGGTGCCGGTGAAGGAGCAGATGATCGAGTGGTGGGGGCCGATCATCCACGAATATTACGGTGCGACCGAGGGGCTCGGCTTCACCGCCTGCGACAGCGCGGAGTGGCTCGCGCATCGCGGCACGGTGGGACGCGTGCTGCTGGGCGAGCTGCATGTGCTGGACGAGACCATGAAGGAAGTGCCGGTCGGCACTGCCGGCACGCTCTGGTTCAAGACGGCGACGCCGTTCGAGTATTTCAAGGACCCGGCCAAGACCAGGGAATCACGCTCGCCCGACGGCAGCATGAGCACGGTCGGCGATGTCGGTTATGTCGATGCCGACGGCTATCTCTATCTCACGGACCGCCGCACCTTCATGATCATCTCCGGCGGGGTCAACATCTATCCGCAGGAATGCGAGAACCTGCTCATAACCCATGCCAAGGTCGCCGATGCCGCGGTGTTCGGCGTCCCCAACGAGGATCTGGGCGAGGAGGTGAAGGCGGTGGTTCAGCCCATGCCCGGCATCCGGCCGGGCCCGACGCTCGAGCAGGAGCTGATCGAGTTCTGCCGCCGGCATCTCTCGCACATCAAATGTCCGCGCACGGTCGATTTCGAGGAGCAGCTGCCGCGGCTTCCCACCGGCAAGCTCTATAAGCGCCTGCTGCGCGACCGCTATTGGGGTGAGCGGAAGACGCGCATCGTCTGAGCCCGCCGAGCCGGCGGCGGCGCGCTAGGCCGACTTGACCCCGGCGAGGAAGCCGTCGACTTCGGCGGAAAGTTGCTTCGTCTCGCTCGAGAGCTGTTGGGCTGACTCGAGAACGTGCGCCGCCGCGCTGCCGGTCTCGGTCGCCGCCTGCTTCACGCGCGTGATATTGCTGGCCACCTGCTGCGTGCCGGACGCGGCCTGCTGCACGTTGCGCGCGATCTCCTGCGTCGCGACGCCCTGCTCCTCGATGGCTCCGGCGATCGCGGTGGCGATCTGGCTGATCTCGTCGATGATCGCGCTGATCCCCTGCAGCGCTTCGACCGTTTCCCGGGTCGCGCCCTGCACCTGCGCAATCTGGTCGGTGATCTCCTCGGTGGCCTTCGCCGTCTGCGTCGCGAGCGATTTCACCTCGTTAGCCACCACGGCGAAGCCCTTGCCGGCCTCACCGGCGCGCGCCGCCTCGATCGTGGCGTTGAGAGCCAGCAGGTTGGTCTGGCTCGCGATGCTCTGGATGAGCCCGATGACCTCGCCGATCTTCTGCGCGCCGTCGGCGAGCTTCGCCACCGCGGCATCGCTGCGCCGCGCCTCGTTCACCGCGCGGCCGGCGATGGTCGCCGATTGCGCGACCTGCCGTCCGATCTCCTGGCTCGATGAGGCGAGCTCTTCGGTTGCGGTCGCGACGGTCTGCACGTTGGCCGAGGTTTCTTCCGACGCCGTGCCGACGAGCTCGGCGCGGCGCGTGCTCTCCTCGGCGGTGCTGGCCAGCGAGCGCGCGGTGGTCTCCATCTGCCGCGACGCCTCGCCGAGCGACTGCACCAGCCGGCCGATCTGCCCTTCGAAGCTGCGCGTCCTCTCCTCGAGCCGCTGCGCCCGCGCTTCCCTGGCCGCCCGCTCGCCCGCCTGCTCACGCTCGATGCGCTGCTTGGCGACGGCATTTTCCTTGAACGTCATCAGCGCGGAGGCCAGCGTCCCCACCTCGTCGCGGCGCTCGCGGAACGGCACTTCGGTCTCCAGCTCGCCCGAGGCGACGCGCCGCATGGCGGCGGAGATCAGATCGATCGGCCGCGCGACGCGGCGCCACGCCACGAAGAAGCCGGCCGCGGCGAGGGTAAGCGATATCACCAGCACCGCGCCCTCGAGCAGAAGCTTCGCGCGCGCCGCGGCATATTGCGCCTCGGCGTGCTGGACCGCGGCGTCGAGCGCCGCATTGGGAATGGCGACGATCGCATCGAGCGCCACGTTGGACGCCTTGACGAGCTCGGCATCGGAAAGCGGCAGCGCGGCGCCCTGGCTCAGCGCTTTCTCGACCGCCACCTGCTGCTTCAGATAGTCGCCGAAATACGCCTGATCGGCTTGCTTCACGGCCGCGAGCACGGCTTCCGGCACGCCCTTCCGGGAGATCAGGTTACCCAACAGATGCCAGCCGGCCGCGACCTTGCCGTTGAATTCCGCGATCTTGCTTTTCTGCTCCGGCGTGAGCGCCTTCGCGGTCATCGCCGCCTGCACCGGATTGCGCTCGAGCCCGGCGGCGTCGCGAACCACATAGGATGCTTCCTTGATCGCCATCAGCTCGGCGATCGCCGGATCGGCCATCCGCACCTTGTTCGTGAGCGCGAGCGAGACGCGCTCCAACTCGTCGATGAGCCGCGTCGAGGTGCTGTTCCAGTCCTTGGCGATCCCCGCCGGACGCTGCGCTAGCGGTACGGGCAGCGCCGCGTCGACGCTCGGGCGTATCGCGATCACCTGCTGCAGGTCTGCGCGAATAGTGCCGGCAACGTCGCCGCTTGCGCATTCGATATGCGAGCAGGCGGCGAGCAGCGCGTCGAGCGCCGGGCCGGCCTTTGCGCGCAGCGGCGGCAGGGTCGCGGTGAATAGCGGATCGGCTGGAGCGGCCGCCTCGAGGGCAACCCGTGTGGGACCGCGCTCCTGGCGCAGCGTCTGCAGCGCGCCGAACAGGTCGCGGTTGGCCGCTGACAGTGCCGCCGCTTGTGCCGCCTGGCGCAGTTCGTGGAAGGCGCCGAAGACCGAACTCGCCGCCTGGCTGCTGATTAGCGCCGCGGTGATGCCGAAGAGGATATAGAGGGACGTGCTGATCTTAAGCTGGCGCAGATAGGTCATCGGTCTCTTCTTCCGTCGGCGGCCGCGCAGTTCCGACAGGATGATTGACCGATTGCCGATAAAATTTGCTTAAGCGGGGCTCCGCTTACCACGCCATCGTATGCGATCCGCGATCAGCCGCCGAGCACGGTGCGCAGGAACTCGCCGCCACGCTGCAGCCCGGCCTCGTCGATGCCGTGGCCGAGGCCGGGGCAGGAGAGGCTCTCGACCGGAACGCCGGCGCCTTCGAGCACGCTCACGGCCATGGGGAGCGCCTGCGGCGGCACCACGTCGTCGGCGTCGCCATGCACGAGCAGCACCGGCGGGCGCGAGCGCAACTCCTGCGCCAGCGTCTCGGCGCCGATCAACGCGCCGGAGAATCCGACGATACCCGCCGGCGCCGTGGCGCGCCGGAGCCCGACATAAAGCGACATCATCGTCCCCTGCGAGAATCCGACCAGCGCCAGGTTGCGCTCATCGAGGTGCCGCTTGGCCAGCGCATCGCCGATGAACGCGTCGAGGATCGGCGCCGCGGCGCGCACTCCTGCCAGAATGGCGGCGGGCGAGCGATCCTGCAGGCTGAACCATTGCCGCCCGAAGGGCGCCATGTCGCAGGGGAAGGGTGCATCGGGCGCGATGAATGCGGCATCGGGCAGCAGCGGCGCCCAGGAGGGTGCGAGGCCGATGAGATCGCTGCCATCGGCGCCGAGGCCGTGCAGTAGCAGGACGAGCTGGCGCGGTGCGCGGCCGGAAGCGGGTTCCTGCACCCGACCGCTGAGAGATGGCAGCATGATCGCTCCTGTATTCCCTGCCGCAGCCTTAGACGATGGCGCGCCCCCTGTCACTTCCCTAACCCGGATTGCCGTTGCAGCGCATGACCGTGTGAGAAATCCGGGCTAGGCTCCGCGCGCCATGAGCGTCGTCACCCGCTTCGCGCCGAGTCCGACGGGCTATCTGCATCTGGGCCACGCCTATGCGGCGCTTGTCGCCTGGCGGGCGGCGCGCGATAGCGGCGGCCGCTTCCTGCTGCGGCTCGAGGATATCGATCGCACGCGCTGCCGCCCGGAATTCGCCGCGGCCATCGGCGAGGATCTCGCCTGGCTCGGCCTCGACTGGGATGGAGCGGTCCGCGTGCAGTCCGAGCATTTCGCCGATTACCGCGCGGCGCTCGACCGGCTCGATGCCGCGCGGCTGCTCTATCCCTGCTTCTGCACGCGGGCAGCGATCAAGGCCGAGCTGGCGCGCTCGGCGGCCGCGCCGCACGGGCCCGACGGCGCGCTCTATCCCGGCACCTGTCGCGCGCTCGCGCTATCCGAGCGGGAGCGCCGCATCGCCGCCGGCGAGAGCTTCGCCTTGCGGCTCGACATGGCCGAGGCGGTGCGCCGCGCGGGTCCGCTTTTCTGGGAGGACGAGCATGCCGGACGCGTTCCGGCCGATCCCGCGAGCCATGGCGATGTCGTGCTCGCGCGCAAGGAGATCCCGGCGAGTTATCACTTGGCGGTCACGGTGGACGATGCGCTGCAGGGCGTGAGCCTGGTGACGCGCGGCGAGGATCTGTTCCCGGCGACGCATGTCCACCGCCTGCTGCAGGCGCTGCTGGGATTGCCGGTGCCGCGCTGGCGGCACCATCGTCTGGTCGCCGATGCCGAGGGGCGGCGCTTGGCGAAGCGCGATCGCGCCGCGACCGTGCGGGCGCTGCGCGAGGCGGGAAGCAGCCCGGCGGAGCTGCGCGCGCTGGTGGGATTTCCCGGCTGAACAATGAGCGTCAGGCGCGGTTGATTCAGATCAATGTCATGGACCCGTGCCGGGTCGTTCAATGAGCTTTGACCATGAAGCGCAGGCGACCATGAGCACCACCGAAGCGTCTCAGCCTCATTGCGGCGATCTGCTCAAGCGGATGATCGTGCTCGCGCGGCTCTGCGAGCAGCTCGGCCCTGCCGATCCGAGCCGCTTGCTGCTGCAGAAGATTCTGCGGCGGCTGATGCTCTTCTCGCGCATGACCGATCGGCTCGGCCTGGCGGCCGCGCAAAGCCCGCTGGTCCGTGCCGTGCTGCACCAGGCGGAGTTCGGCTGCCTCGATTGCACCGAGGCGGATCGCTGCGGCCGCTGGCTCGACGGCAAGGCGCCGGAGGACGACGACCGTGCCTTCTGCGCCAATGCGGCGCTCTTCGACACGCTGCCGCATCAGCACAGCGTGATGCGGCCTTACGGCGCGGATTGAGGGCTCAGTCGAGCGGCCGGCGCAGCCCTGTGACGAGGTTGAGATAGTCTGGATCGCTGGGCGCGATCAAGCCGCGGCGCAGCGCGAAGTCGATGATCACCAGGTTGACGTTGAACTTGAAATCGTCGGTGCTGCGCACGCGCTCCAGGACCTCGGCGGCATCCATCAGGCTGAAGGCGACGATCTCGCCGTCGGTGTTGACGGGGACGAACTCGGCCGGCACCTCGAGGTCGTAGAGGAAGAGCACGTCGTCGCGCAGGCCCTGTTGGGTCTCCATGCGATAGGCGATGGCGCCGACGGGCATGGCGCGGGCGACCACCGCGGCGGGCAGCGATGCCTCCTCCGCCGCCTCTTTCACCAGCGTCGCTTCGAGCCCGTGATCATGGCCGATGCCGCCGGCGACCAGGTTGTCGAGCTTGTCGGGCGCCACCTTCTTGTCCGCGGCGCGCCGGCCGACCCAGAGGCGAAGCGCGCCGCCGTCGCGGCGCCATCCATTGAGATGCACGCCGTAGGCGCGCACCCCGAAGTAGGAGACCGCACCGCGGTCGAGCTTGAGCAGCGGCGCCGCACCCCAGCGCGGCGCCACGGCGAAGAACTCGTTGCGCCATTTGGCGACGCGTCCTTCGCTCACCAGCCGCTCGACGACGCCGTCGACCGCCGCGCTCACCGCGGCGAAATCGCCGGCGGCGATCAGCCAGACGCCGTCGGCTTCGACCGAGAACACCTCGGGAAAGCGCCGCAGCGTCTCGGCGTTGTCGCGTCGGATGAGGCCGATGCGCTCTTCGCCACGCCAGAGCGGCACGAAGCGTTCGGCGCGCCAGGCATTGCAGCTTCGGATATGCCGCAGCAGACTCATTGCTTCTGCGATACCAACACCACATCGACCGAGATGATCTGGCGCAGGCAGCGCGCGATGTAATGCGTCGTCTCGGCATCGAGGCCCGGCATCTGCAGGTCGATGGTGAGCTCGCCGGCGCTCACCCGGCTGATCCAGCTCGTCGGCACGAGCCCGCGCTTGGCGAAGAGCTCGACGACGCGCGGCATCACCCCCGGCTCGGCCGAGGCGTGAACGGAGAAGCAGGCGGTAGGGCGGCTCTGGGGCCTATAGGCGGTCGCGGCAGGCGATGACATGGCGGAATACCTCGATCTCGGGTGCAAGGCGAATGGCAGAAGCCCGATCCTCGTCGCGGAGGACCGGGATGCTAATTCGCCGCAAAAGCCGGCTATCGAGGCGATTGTCGCCCATGGACGAACGCTACCCGGCACCCCACCTCATCGTCAATAGGCGGTGCAGCTCCGGGGATCGTTCGCGCTCCGGTAGCGTTGGCGATGGAGGAGGCTTCTCATGGTCCGTTCGATCGGTGCCGCGGCCCTGCTCGCCTTGCTGGCGGCCTGTTCCAGCGGTGCGCGCGAAGTCGATTATCCGCCGCAACGCGGCATTTCCGCCGATGTTGCGGCCGCCCAGCCGCAGGGTGCGACCTCGCTTTACCCGGGCATGAATGCCGGCCTGGGCATGCGGGAGCCGCTCGGCGCCATCCCGTGGCAGTTGGGTGAGCGCCACCAGTAATCCGAAAACGTCAGCTCGGTTCGAGCTCGGTATCCCAGTAGAGGAAGTCGCGCCAGCTCTGATGCAGGAAGTTCGGCGGGAACGCCCTGCCGTTCTCCTGAAGCAGGCTGGTGCTCGGCTGGCAGGGCAGGTGGCGCGGATACATGCCGCTCTCGCGCGGCAGCCGGTTGCCCTTGAGCAAATTGCAGCACGAGCAGGCGGTAACCACGTTTTCCCAGACCGTGCGGCCGCCGCGCGAACGCGGCACGACGTGATCGAAGGTCAGGTCGTGCGACGGGAAATCCTCGCCGCAATACTGGCAGGTGAAGCGGTCGCGTAGAAAGACGTTGAATCGCGTGAAGGCCGGTCGCCGCGCCGTCGGAATGTATTCCTTCAGCGAGATGACGCTGGGCAGCCGCATCTCGAAGGACGGGCTGCGCACCACACGGTCATAATGCGAGATGATGTTGACTCGGTCGAGGCAGACCGCCTTGACCGTTTCCTGCCACGACCACAAAGACAGGGGGAAATAGCTCAACGGCCGGAAATCGGCGTTGAGCACAAGCGCCGGACAGCTATCTAGGGCGAGCGACAACCAGCAACCTCATGGCAGCGCGACCTCGTAGCGCGGCGCATCCTGCCATGGAAGACGCCGCAATGCCAGACCTATAGAATGTGTCGGATTTGCGTCAACCCTCAACGGGTTGGAACCGGTTTCTCGCCGCGGTAATCGTAGAAGCCGCGTCCCGCCTTGCGGCCGAGCCAGCCGGCCTCGACATACTTCACCAGCAGCGGACAGGGCCGGTATTTCGAATCAGCCAACCCCTCATAGAGCACCTGCATCACCGAGAGGCAGGTATCGAGGCCGATGAAATCCGCCAGCTCCAGCGGCCCCATCGGGTGGTTGGCGCCGAGCCGCATCGCGACGTCGATCGCCTCGACCGTGCCGACGCCCTCGTAGAGCGTGTAGACCGCCTCGTTGATCATCGGCAGCAAAATGCGGTTGACGATGAAGGCGGGAAAATCCTCGGCCGCCACCGGCGTCTTGCCGAGCTTCACCGCAAGCTCGCGGATCGCCTGGAAGGTCGCTTCGTCGGTGGCGATGCCGCGGATCAGCTCGACCAGCGTCATCACCGGCACCGGGTTCATGAAATGCATGCCGATGAAGCGGCCCGGCCGGTCGGTGGCCGCGGCAAGCCGGGTGATCGAGATCGACGAGGTATTGGAGGCGACGATGGCCGAGGCCTTCAGCTGCGGCACGAGCTTCTTGAAGATCTCGCGCTTGACCTCTTCCTTCTCGGTCGCCGCCTCGATGACGACGTCGCAATCGCCGAACAGATCGAACTGCGTGCCGGTCCTGATGTGCTTCAGCGCCGCCGCCTTCTCCGCCTCGCTGATGCGGCCGCGCGTGATCTGACGGGAGAGATTGCGATCGACCGTCCCGAGCGCCTGCTCGAGCGCCTTGGGGTCGACATCGGCGAGCCGCACGTCATAGCCGGCGAGCGCACACACATGGGCGATGCCGCTGCCCATCTGGCCGGCGCCGATGATACCGATGGATCGGATGATGATGTCGCTGGATGTCATGGCGCTCCCCATCACCTCACGAGCCCTGGCGCTTGGCGAGTTCGGCGTCGAGCTCGGGCACGATCTTGAAGAGATCGCCGACGATGCCGTAATCGGCAATCTGGAAGATCGGCGCCTCCTCGTCCTTGTTGATGGCGACGATGACCTTGGAGTCCTTCATCCCCGCCAGGTGCTGGATGGCGCCGGAGATGCCGACGGCGATATAGAGTTCCGGCGCAACGATCTTGCCGGTCTGTCCCACCTGGTAGTCGTTGGGGACGAAGCCGGCATCGACCGCGGCGCGCGAGGCGCCCACCGCCGCGCCGAGCTTGTCGGCGATGCTCTCCAGCAGCTTGAAATTGTCGCCCGACTGCATGCCGCGCCCGCCGGAGATGATGATGCGCGCGCTGGTGAGCTCGGGGCGCTCCGATTTCGACAACTCCGCGCCGATGAAGCGCGAGAGCCCGGCCGAACCGGCGCCCGCGATCGTCTCCACCGTGCCGCTGCCGCCCTGCGTCTCGGCCGGCGGGAACGCTGTGCTGCGCACGCTGATCACCTTGATCTTGTCCTTGGACTGGACCGTGGCGAGCGCATTGCCGGCATAGATCGGCCGCACGAAGGTGTCGGGCGACACGACGCCGGCGATCTCCGAGATCTGCGCCACGTCGAGCAGCGCCGCGACGCGCGGCAGGAAGTTCTTGCCGAAGGTGGAGGCCGGCGCCAGCACATGGGTGTAGCTGGGCGCGAGCTTGACGACGAGCGCCGCGATGTCCTCGGCCAGCGGATGCTCCAGCGCCGCGTCCTCGGCGAGCAGCACCTTGGTGACCCCGGCGATCTTGGCGGCGGCATCGGCCGCGGGCTTTGCCGAATGTCCGGCGATCAGCACGTGGATCTCGCCGCCGATCGCCGCGGCGGCGGCCACCGTGTGGAGGGTGGCGGATTTGAGCGACGCGTTGTCGTGCTCGGCGATGACGAGGAGAGCCATCAGATCACCCGCGCTTCGGTCTTGAGCTTGTCGACGAGCTCCTGCACCGAAGCGACCTTCTTGCCGCCCTGGCGCTTGGCCGGCTCATCGACCTTGAGCGTGACCAGCCGCGGCGCCACGTCGACGCCGAGCGCCTCCGGCGTCAGCTGCTCGATCGGCTTCTTCTTCGCTTTCATGATGTTGGGCAGCGAGGCATAGCGCGGCTCGTTGAGGCGGAGGTCGGTGGTCATCACCGCCGGCAGCTTCAGCTCGACCGTCTCGAGCCCGCCGTCGATCTCGCGCGTCACCAGCGCCTTGCCGCTCTCGAGTTTGAGCTTCGAGGCGAAAGTGCCCTGCGCCCAGCCCAGCAGCGCCGCCAGCATCTGCCCGGTCTGATTGCTGTCGTCGTCGATCGCCTGCTTGCCGAGAATGACGAGCTGCGGCTGCTCCTTCTCGGCGATCGCCTTCATCAGCTTCGCCACCGCGAGCGGCTGCAGCTCGGCATCGCTCAGCACGTGGATCCCGCGGTCGGCGCCCATGGCAAGGGCGGTCCGGATCGTCTCCTGGCAGGCCTGCGGGCCCATCGAGACCGCGACCACTTCGCTGGCACCGCCTGCTTCCTTGAGCCGCACCGCTTCCTCGATGCCGATCTCGTCGAAGGGATTCATCGACATCTTGACGTTGGCGGTTTCGACGCCGGTCTTGTCCGGCTTGACGCGGATCTTGACGTTGTAGTCGATCACGCGCTTGACGGCGACGAGGACTTTCATGGGCGGCGCGGGCCTTGGTCAGAGCCGCATGTTGCGGCGCGGCGGGGAATTGTGCACGTGCACAACGCGAAGGCAAGCATTTCCGTCACGCCGGCGTCATCGAGGTTAACGGTTCGCGCCGGGCTGCCAGAGCACGTCGCGCGCGCCCTTGTCATTGACGTGTCGGCTCAGCACGAAGAGATGGTCGGAGAGGCGGTTCAGGTATTTGAGCGCTTCGGGATTGATCACCTCGCGGGCGGCGAGCTCGGCGACCAGCCTTTCGGCGCGGCGCACAACGGTGCGGGCGAGGTGAAGATGCGCGGCGCAGCTCGTGCCGCCGGGCAGCACGAAGCTGTCGAGCGGCTTCAGATCGGCGTTGAGCGCGTCGATCTCGCGCTCGAGCCGCTCGACCTGGCTCGCCAGAATGCGCAGCGCGCCCGTCCCGCGCTTGCCGCCCTCGGGCGTCGCGAGATCGGCGCCGAGATCGAAGAGGTCGTTCTGAATGCGCGCGAGCGCCGCATCGGTCTCGCCCTCAGTGTAGAGCCGCGCCAGTCCGACCGCCGCATTGGCCTCGTCCACCGTGCCGAAGGCGGTGACGCGCAGATCGGTCTTCGCCACGCGGCTGCCATCGCCGAGCGAGGTCTCGCCGGCGTCGCCGCCTCGCGTGTAGATGCGTGTCAGCCGGACCAAGTCGCGCGCGAGCTCCTAGTGATGGCGATAGATCAGCATGAACATGGCGAAGAGCAGCAGCGCGATCGCCTGGAAGATGACACGCGACTGCATGAGCCGGTTGGAGCGCTGCGGATTGTTGCCGCGCGCCATATTGATGATGCCGACGCCGAGCGCGCCCAACGCGCACAGCATCGCCAGGACCACGAGGATCGGAAATACATAGGCCATCTGTCTTATATAGCGCGCTCCGCGGTCGGCGGACAGGCGGTCGGCTACGACCGGAGCAAGAAGATTGACGTGGAAACTCGCCTTAAGATAGGTTCCGGAGGGTTGGTACGGAGGTTGGTACTGAGTGGCTGGATGGTCTTGGGGTGACCGTGGGCCGCCGGAGGGGCGGGATGACGGCTGAACAACTGCCGACGGACTGCGACCCGCGGGCCCGCCGGTTGTGTGCCTATTGGCAGTCGATCCGGCCGGGTACGGATCGCCTGCCCGGCCGGCGGAATTTCGAGCCGACGGATCTGCCGGAGCTGCTGCGCTGGCTCTGGCTCATGGATGTGGTGCGCGCGCCGCCGCGCTTCCGCTGCCGGCTCTTCGGCACCGGCCATCGCGAGATCATCGGGCGCGATTTTACCGGCGACTGGCTCGACGAAGCGTTTCCGCATTTCGATGCCTCGCGAACTCATGCGGATTTCGTCGCCGCGCTGACCGGCGAGCCGTGCTGGTATCGCGGCGCCGCCGATTATGTCACGACCAAAGGCTATATCGGCATCGAGCGCCTGGTGCTGCCGCTGGCCGCCGATGGCGCGACCGTCGATATGCTGCTCGGGCTGACGCTCTACACCCGCGAGGACGGCAAGGCGGTGTAGAGCGTACCAAGCTCTGAATAATCCCTCTCCGCCCGCGTGCGGGGGGAGCAACCCGTTCGATCACTTTGTGATCGAACCCAGCGGGGCCGACCGCGAAGCGGTCGGCCGGGTTGCTGGTGGCGAGCGCAGCGAGCCAGGTGAGGTGGGTATCGATGGAGAATGCGCTCGTGCCGCGGTGAGACACCTCACCCTCCCCGTGGCTCTTGCGAGCCATGGGTCCCCTCCCTCTCCCCGCTTCGCGCGGAGAGGGACGAGCGGCCGGCGACGGCGCGCACTTTGCGCGGCGCGGCGAGCCAGATGGCGAGCGCCGAGACGAGGCTCAAGCCCAGCGCGATCGAGAATCCCAGCGCATAGGAGCCGGTTGCGTCGTGCAGCGCGCCGGTGAGCCAGGGACCGGCCGCGCCACCCAGGATCGAGGCCAGCATCAGCGTGCCGAAGATGCTGCCGTACTGCTTGCCCTCGAAAATCTCGGCGGGAATGGCGCCGATCACCGAGGTGAGCCCGTAGCCGAGCGCACCCTGCGCCGCGACCATGAGGTAGAGCAGCGCCGGGCTCGGCGTCGCGCGCAGCAGCAGCAGGCAGAGATAGGTTGCGGCAAAGCCGAGGCTCCCCACCATCCATACCCATTCGCGGCCGATCCGGTCGGAGAGGTGGCCGAGCGCGATCTGGCCCGGAATGCCGGCGAGGCTGACGAAGCCCAGCGCCCAGGCGGCGGAGTTCGCGCCGAAGCCGATTTCCTCGAGATATTTGGTCTGGTGCACCTGCACCGCGTACCAGGCGAAGAGCGCGCAGAAATATCCGAGCGCCACCCACCAGAAGCGGCGGGTGCGGAGCGCGCGGCCGAGCGTCCAGTCGATGGCGACCCAGGCGGGATCCACCACGCTGCCGCGCCGCGCCGCGGCAGCACCGCCGGCGGCGACGCTTTCGCCGTCCGGCGCAAGGCCCAGCTCTTCCGGGCGGCGGCGCAGCAGCAGGTTCAGCGGTGCCAGCAGCACCAGCACGAGAATGCCCAGCGCCCAGCAGGCGCTGCGCCAGCCCGACGCCGTGATGAAGCTCTGGAGTGCGGGCAGCATCACGATCGAGCCGACGCCGACGCCGGAGAAGGCGATGCTCATCGCGAGGCCGCGCCGGCGCACGAACCAGTAGGGCAGGAAGAGCGCCTGGCCGGTATAGCCGAGGCAGACGCTGCCGCCGCCGACCAGCACACCCAAGGTCAGGTAGAGCTGCCAGGGCTCGCGCACCAGCGTCGCCAGCAGCAATCCCCCGCCCATGGCGATGACGCCGAGCTCGATCACCACGCGCGGGCCCCGCCGGTCCATCAGCCGCCCGAGCGACGGGCTCAGCACCGCCGAGACCAGGAAGCCGAAGGAGAAGGCGCCGGCGGTGACGCCGCGGTCCCAGTGGAACTCGGCGAGGATCGGCGGGAAGAGCAGCGAGAAGGCGGTGCGGGCATTGACGCCCACGGCCATGGTGACGAAGGCCACGGCGACGATGATCCAGCCATAGAAGAAGGGCAGGCGGGCGGCGGGGGTCTCGGTCGATGTGGTCATGGGCGAGGCCTTTGGCGATGCGTCCGGGGGAGGAGCCTCGCCGCTCGGCTGAGGCGCGGCAATTCCCTCCGAGGTCATCGCGCGCGGACTGCCCCTCGCTCCAGCGCCGCCAGCACGGCGTCGCCCATCTCGCGCGTGCCGACGGGGCGGCCGCCCTCATGCATGATGTCGCGGGTGCGGATGCCGCTGTCGAGCGCCTCGCTCACCGCGCGCTCGAGCCGCGTCGCCGCCTCGGGCTCGCCGAGGCTCAGCCGCAGCGCCATCGCGAGGCTCAGGATCGCGCCCAGCGGATTGGCGACGCCCTTGCCGGCGATGTCCGGCGCGCTGCCATGCACCGGCTCGAAAAACGCCGGGCGGTGGCCATCCGGCCCCGGCGGCCCGAAAGAAGCGGAAGGCAGCATGCCGAGCGAGCCGGTCGCCATCGCCGCCGCGTCCGACAGGATGTCGCCGAACATGTTGTCGGTGAGCAGCAGGTCGAACTGCGCCGGCGCACGCACGATCTGCATCGCGCAATTGTCGACCAGCATGTGAGTGAGCTCGACATCCGGGAACTCGGCGTCGTGCACCGCCTGCACTTCCTGGCGCCAAAGCTGGCCCGCCTCCATGACGTTGGCCTTGTCGACCGAGCAGAGCCGGCTGCGGCGCGTCCGCGCCAGCGCGAAGCCGAAGCGGGCGACGCGGCGGATCTCGGAGCTGGTATAGCTGTGCGTGTTGACGCCGCGGCGCTCGCCGTTGGGCAGGTTCTCGATGCCGCGCGGCTCGCCGAAATAGAGCCCGCTCGAGAGCTCGCGCAGGATGACGAAGTCGACGCCCTCCAGCACCCGGTTTTTGAGGGACGAGGCCTCGGCGAGTGCCGGGAATGCTACGATCGGGCGCAGATTGGCGAAGAGGTCGAGGCTCTTGCGGACGCGCAGCAGATTGCCCTGGCGCTTCGCCTCGGCCGGCAGCGCGTCATAAGCGGGCCCGCCGGTGGCGCCGAACAGGATCGCGTCCGCGGTCTTCAGCGCTTCTGCCGTCTCGTCCGGGACGATCTTGCCGGTACGGCGATAGGCCTCGGCGCCATAGACCGCGTCGCGCGTGGCGAGGCCGAGCCGCTCCTTGCCGGTGAGCCAGCCGAGGATGCGCCGCGTCTCGCCCATCACCTCGGGGCCGATGCCCTCGCCGTCGATGACCACCACCTGCTTCAGGTTGCTCATCACCGGCTCTCCACCGCCCAGATCCAGGGACGCGCGCTGCGGTCCTGCGCCTGGAAACGGGAGATCTCGGCCTCGCGCTTCAAGCTGAGGCCGATATCGTCGAGGCCTTCGAGCAGCGCCTCGCGCCGGAGCCGGTCGATCGCGAAACCCGTCTCCGCGCCGTCGGGCGCCACAACCATTTGGCGCTCGAGATCGACCGTTACCTGGTTTTGCTCGGGATCGGCCTCGACCTGGCGGGCGATCGCCTGCACCGCCGCTTCGGCCATCGCCACCGGCAGCACGCCGTTCTGGTAGCAATTGTTGAAGAAGATGTCGCCGAAGCTCGGTGCCAGCACGGCGCGGATGCCGCGCTGCTTCAGCGCCCAGACCGCCCCCTCGCGCGAGCTGCCGCAGCCGAAATTTTTGAGCGCCAGCAGGATCTCGGCGCGGCGATAGGGCTCGCAGTTGAGCACGAAGCCCGGCTCCTCGCTGCCATCCGCACGATAGCGCCAGGACTCGAAGGCATGGCGGCCGAGCTCGTCGCGGCGCGTCGCGCCGACCAGCCGCTCGATGCGGATGATGATGTCGGTGTCGACATTCTCGCGCAGCAGCGGCGCCGCAATCGCCCGTAAGACCGTGAACTTGTCCATCAGGCTTGCTCCAACCGGAAGGAATTCAACGCAGAGGACGCAGAGGTTACGCAACGGTCGCTGGGCGTGCTCATGGGAAATTCCTGGCGTCCTCTGCGCATCCTCTGCGTCCTCTGCGTTAAGCCTTGCGGCGTCGCGTTAAGCCTTGAATATCCGCACATCGGCGATGGCGCCGGCGAGCGCCGCCGCCGCCGCCATGGCCGGGCTCGCCAGATGCGTGCGCGCGCCCGGTCCCTGCCGGCCGACGAAATTGCGGTTCGAGGTCGAGACCGAGCGCTCGCCCCGCGGCACCGTCTCGCCGTTGGCGGCGAGGCACATCGAGCAGCCGGGCTCGCGCCACTCGAATCCCGCGTCGCGGAAGATGCGATCGAGCCCTTCCGCTTCGGCTTGGCGCTTGATGTTCTCCGAGCCGGGCACGACCCAGGCGCGGACATGCGGCGCCACCTTGCCGCGCTCGGCGACGCGCGCCGCGGCGCGCAGATCGGAGATCCGGCTGTTGGTGCAGGAGCCGATGAACACATGCTCGACCCGCGTGCCGGCGATCGGCGCGCCCGGCGTCAGCCCCATATAGGCGAGCGCCGCTTCGGCGGCGCGGCGCTTGCCGGGATCGTCGATGGTGGCGGGATCCGGGATGCGTTCGCCGACCGCGATCACCTGCTCGGGGCTGGTGCCCCAGGTGATCTGCGGCGCGATCGCCGCCGCGTCGATCTGCTCCTCGCGGTCGAAGCGGGCGTCTTCATCCGAGGGCAGCGTCCGCCAATGGGCGAGCGCCTGGTCCCAGAGCGCGCCCTGGGGCGCGAAGTCGCGCCCGGCGAGATAGTTGAAGGTGGTGTCGTCGGGCGCCACCATGCCCATCTTGGCGCCGAGCTCGATCGAGAGGTTGCAGAGCGTCAGCCTTCCCTCGATGTCGAGCGCGCGGACCGCGCTGCCGGCATATTCGACCGCATAGCCGGTGCCCCCGGCGGCGCCGATCCGGCCGATGAGATAGAGGATCATGTCCTTCGGCGTGACCCCCGGCGCCGGCGCGCCCTCGAAGCGGACGCGCAGACGCTTCGGCCGGCGCTGGATCAGGCACTGCGTTGCCAGCACATGCGTCACCTCGCTGGTACCGATGCCGAAAGCGAGGGCGCCCATGCCGCCATGGGTGCAGGTGTGACTGTCGCCGCAGACGATGAGCGCGCCCGGCAGGCTGATGCCGAGCTCCGGCCCGATGACATGGACGATGCCCTGGCCGGGCTCGCCGATGTCGAAGAGGCGGACGCCGTATTCGCCGGCCAGCGTGCGCAGATCCTCGAGCAGCTTGCGGCCGGTCGCGCTGGTGCCGGCGCGGCCGGGCGCGCTCGATATGGCGTGATCGGGCGTGGCGAAGGTGAGGCCGGGGTTGCGCAGCCGGTAGCCCTTCTCCTTGAGGTCCTGCACCGCGCGGCCGCCGCCGAGGTCATGCAGCAGATGGCGATCGACATGCAGCAGCGCATAGCCGCCGCCGAGATCGGCGACGGTATGCGCGCTCCAGATCTTGTCGAAAAGCGTCTCTCCGCTCATTCGCCCAACACCTCGCCGAAGCGAACCCAGCGCTTCCCTTCGAAACGCGCGAGCTGCATTTGCTTGATCGGCGAGAAGTCCTTGGGCGAGGTCTCAACCTTGATGCCGGGCAGCAGCAGCGGCAGGCTGATGTTGAGATTGGCCGCCTGCTTCATGATGTTCGCGCGCGTGAGGTCGTTGCCGCACTGCTTCAGCATCTGCACCAGCGTCTGCGCCACCTCATAGCCGTAGACGTTGAAATTGTCGGCGAGATCGCCCGAGGGATCGTATTTCTTCATGAAGGCGCGCCACTGCTCCATCGCCGGGTCCTTCGCCCATTGCGGATCGTTCGGGTCCTTGAGATAGAGCGCGGAGATGATGCCCTGGCCCTTCTCGAAGCCGGCGGGGCTCATCACCGCGGCGACCGAGTTCGCCACGCTCATGAGGAAATGCGTGGGATGCCAGCCGATGTCGTAGGTCTTGCGGATCGCCTGCGCGGCGAATTTCGGCGTCGAGTTGTCGAACAGCACAGTGGCGCCGGAATCCTGCAGGCTGACGATCTGTGAATCGAGCGTCGGGTCGGTGACCTCATAGGTCTTCACCGCGATGATCATCTTCTTCGCCGCCTCGGGCCCGAGCCCCATCTGGAAGCCCTTGTAGTAGTCGCGCCCGGCATCGTCGTTCTGGTAGATCACCGCCACCTTGGCGTTGGGATTGAGCTTCAGCAGGTAGCGGCCGTAGATCGCGCCCTCGGTCTGGTAATTGGGCTGCCAGCCGATCGACCATGGGAAATGCTGGGGGTCGGCCCAGAAGGTCGCGCCCGAGGCCTGGAAGAGCTGCGGCACCTTGTGGTCGTTCAGGTATTTGTGCACGACCGTGCCGGTCGGCGTGCCGAGGCTCGAGAAGATGAAGGCGACGTCGTCCTCCTCGACCAGGCGGCGCGTATCCTCGAAGGTCTTCGGCGGCGAGTAGCCGTCATCGACGCTGACGAGGTTGATCTTGCGGCCGTTGATGCCGCCCTGCTCGTTGATCATGGCGATATAGGCAAGCTCGGCTTTGCCGATCGCGCTATAGGCCGAGGCCGGCCCGCTATAGGGCATGGTCTGGCCGATCTTGATCTCGGTCGCTGTGACGCCGGGCGCGTTTTCCGCCGCAAGCGCCGGCATCACCGCCAGCGCGGCGATCGCCAGCGCCAGCGCCGATCCCGCCGGCGCCAGCGCCGATCCATTGAATCGCTGCATCCTGTCCTCCCCTGGGCTTATGCCATGCGCGGCTTTCCGGCTTCGTGCCGGCAGGACCGCGTCTTTTTCGGCCGGACCATGGTCGGTCTTTTCGCCCGGTCTGGCAATCCGTTCGTGACGCTGGACGGCAAGCCGGGAGCGTGCCAGCCTTTTCGGGAAGCTAGGCTCCGGACCCATGAATCCGTTGCCATTCGCGCGTCCGCAATGAGAGTAGTTGCGGGAGGGTTAAGGTCCTGATCGCATGGTCGCCGCGGAAGCGCTACACATTGTCTGCCGCACGTTGAGAGCCTTCGATGACCGCGCGCGTCCTAAAGATCATTGCCAGTCCCGACGGAGAGCATCGGGTGCTTATAGTTCAACGCGCTGACGGCGCGTATTCGTATCAACGGCAGTGGCTTACCACTTCGGCAACACAAGGCGAATGGGGACACCCGGGTCCGTATTGCGGCGTATATGATTCACCCGAGTCAGCCGAGCGGGAAGCTCTGGCCAGGGTGAAATGGCCCCGACTGTCCTAGGGAAAATCCAGGGAGGAGAGCATGCCAGCCGTCGCATCCGCCCGGTCCGCCACGCCCGACGTCACTCAATCGCTCGCCCGCCGTGCCGCCGGCTTGCGCGCCGGCGATCTGCCGGAGAGGGTGCGCATCCTCGCCCGCCAATGCCTGCTCGACTGGCTCGCCGTGACTTTGGCGGGAGCGCGCGAGGAGCTGTCTGACATTCTGCTGGCCGAGGCGGAGGAGCAGGGCGGCCGAGCTGCCGCGACGCTCATCGGTCACCGTCTCCGGGCGCCGACGCAGCAGGCGGCGCTGGTCAACGGCGCGGCGTCGCACGCGCTCGACTTCGACGACGTCAACATGACGATGGGCGGGCATCCGACCGTGCCGGTGATGCCGGCGGTGCTGGCGCTCGCCGAGGCGCGCGGCGCCGGCGGCGCGGCGCTGATGACCGCCTTCGTCGCCGGCTACGAGACCCTCTGCCGCGTCGGCGCGCTCGTCTCGCCCGGCCATTATGCCCGCGGCTTCCACAACACTGCGACCGTCGGCAGCTTCGGTGCGGCGGCCGGCGCCGCCAACCTGCTCGGCCTCGATGCTGCCGCCACCGCCACCGCGCTCGGCATTGCCGGGACGCAGGCGGCTGGGCTCAAATCGATGTTCGGCACCATGTGCAAGCCGCTCCATGCCGGCAAGGCGGCGCAGAACGGCGTGCTCGCGGCGAGCCTCGCGGCGCGGGGGTTCACCAGCCGCGAGGACGTGCTCGACTGCGCCCAGGGCTTCGCCGAGACGCAGAGCGCCGATTTCCATCCCGAGCGCGCGCTTGCCGATCCGCCGGGCGGCTGGCACATCGCCAGCAATCTCTTCAAGTATCACGCCGCCTGCTACCTGACGCATGCGCCGATCGAATGCGCGCGCGAGTTGCGCCGCAACGAAAGCTTCGCGCCCGAGGCGGTGCGCGCCGCGTCGCTCACCGTCGAAAGCGGCGCTGCCCGCGTCTGCAATATCGGAGCGCCGCGCACCGGGCTCGAGGCCAAGTTCTCACTGCGTCTCACCACCGCCATGGCGCTCGCCGGCCTCGACACGGCGAGCCTTGCGACATACAGCGCCGCCAATGCCGGCAATCCGTCCTTGCAGCGCCTGCGCGATAGGGTCTCGGTCGAGTTCGCGCGCGATTGGCCGCACACCGTGGCGGAGCTGACCGTGACCCTCGAGGATGGACGGCGGCTCTCGTCCCGCTATGACAGCGGCGTGCCGGCGAGCGATCTCGCCGCGCAAAGCCGCCGCCTCGAGGCGAAATTCATGAGCCTCGCCGCGCCGGTGCTCGGCGAGAAGCGGGCGGCCGAGCTCGCCGCTGCCGTCGCCTCGCTCGAGGACTTGAAGTCGGTG
>DATNDG010000035.1:0-49270 GCA_035553515.1 Allostellaceae bacterium
CTGATCGGCCTTGCCAAGGTGGTGGCGAAGGAAGGTGCCGCACATCGCGTGCGCGCCAATGTCATCTGTCCAGGCTTCGTGCGCACGCCGCTCGTCGAGAAGCAGATCCCGGAGCAGGCGAAGGAGCTCGGCATCTCAGAAGAGGACGTCGTCAAGAAGGTCATGCTGAAGGAGACCGTCGACGGCGAGTTCACCACCACGGCGGATGTGGCGCAGGCGGCGCTGTTCTTCGCCGGCTTCGAATCGAACGCACTCACCGGCCAGTCTCTTGTGGTGAGCCATGGCTGGTTCATGCAGTGAGGACCCGCGGGGGAGCGGCCATCACCGCTCCTCCAGCAGCCGCTCAAGATAGCGGCCGTAATCCGACTTGCTGTAGAGCTGCGCCAGAGCGCGGAGCTGCTCCGCCTCGATGAAGCCCATGCGGAAGGCGACCTCCTCGACACAGCCGATCTTCTGCCCGGTACGCTTTTCGAGGGTGCGGACGAACTCCGAGGCCTCGAGCAGCGATTCATGCGTGCCGGTGTCGAGCCAGGCATAGCCGCGGCCGAGGCGCTCGACGGTGAGCTTGCGATCGCGCAGATAGGAATTGTTGAGGTCGGTGATCTCGAGCTCGCCGCGTGCCGAGGGCTTCAGCGCCTCGGCGCGACGCACCACATCGCCGTCGTAGAAATAGAGGCCGATCACCGCCCAGTTCGAGCGCGGCTCGGCCGGCTTCTCCTCGATCGAAACGACCTGTTCGGCGGCATCGAATTCGACGACGCCGTAGCGCTCCGGATCGCCGACGCGGTAGCCGAACACCGTGGCTCCGCTCCGGCGGTTTGCCGACTGCCACATCTTCTCGGTGAGTCCGTCGCCATAGACAAGATTGTCGCCAAGGATCAGCGCGCAGCCCTCACCCGCCAGGAAGTCGCGGCCGATGAGAAAGGCGCAGGCAAGCCCGTCAGGCTGCGGCTGGATGGCATAGGCGATGGCAACGCCCCATTGCGCGCCGTCGCCGAGCAGCGCGCGGTAGAGCGGCGCATCCGCCGCGGTGGTGATCACCAGGATCTCGCGGATGCCGCCCAGCATCAACACCGACAGCGGATAGAAGATCATCGGCTTGTCGTAGATCGGCAGGAGCTGCTTCGACAGCACCCGCGTCAGCGGGTAGAGCCGCGTGCCGGAGCCGCCGGCGAGGATGATGCCCTTCATGGCGCGCCCGCCGCCGGCAGCCTGGCGCGGCCGAGGCGCTCGCCGCGATAGCGGCCGCTGCGGATCGGCTCCCACCAGGCGCGGTTGTCGAGATACCAGCGCACCGTCCTGCGCAGGCCGCTCTCGATACTTTCGCCCGGCCGCCAGCCGAGCTCGCGCCGGAGCTTGCTGTCGTCCATCGCGTAGCGCCAGTCATGGCCGGGCCGGTCCTCGACGAAGGCGATCAGCCGCTCATGCGGACGATGGGGCGAGCGCGGCAGCTCCTCGTCGAGCAGGCGGCAGACCAGCCGGACGAGGTCGATATTGGCGCGCTCCTCGCCGCCGCCGATATTGTAGGTCTCGCCGACGCGGCCGCGGCGCAGCACCAGAGCGAGCGCGGCAGCGTGGTCGCCGACATAGAGCCAATCCCGCACGTTGCGGCCTTGCCCATAGACCGGCAGCGCCCGGCCCTCGATCGCGTTCAGGATCGTCAATGGGATCAGCTTCTCGGGAAACTGCCAGGGCCCGTAATTGTTCGAGCAGTTCGTCGTCACCACCGGCAGTCCGTAGGTCTTGTGCCAGGCGCGCACCAAGTGGTCGGCGCCGGCCTTGCTGGCGGAATAGGGATTGCTCGGCCGGTAGGGCGTCTCCTCGGTGAAGCGCCCCTCCTCGCCCAGCGATCCGAACACTTCGTCGGTCGAGACGTGGTGGAATCGGAAGCTTCCCTGCGCCGCCGTCGGGAGAGCCTGCCAATAGTCCCGCGCCGCCTCGAGCAAGGTGAAGGTGCCGACGAGATTGGTGCGGATGAACACCTCCGCGCCGTCGATCGAGCGGTCGACATGGGTCTCGGCCGCCAGATGCATCACCGCATCGGGCCGGTGGCGGGCAAAGATCGCCGCGAGCGCCGCGCGGTCGGCGATGTCGGCAACCTCCGGGGCGTAGCGGCCGCCTTCGCCGAGCGCGCCCAGCGGCGGGTTCGAGCCGGCATAAGTGAGCTTGTCGAGATTGACGACCGAGTCGCCTTCGGCCAGCAAGTGGCGGACAACTGAACTGCCGATGAAGCCGGCTCCCCCGGTGACCAGCACCTTCACCCTGAGGCTCTCCTCATCACCGCCCCTCCGCCGGGCGCTCCGCCGCCTCGAGCAGCGCCGTCACCTCGGAAAGCCGCGGCACCACCCAGTGATCCTCGCGCCGCTCGAGGTGCGGCGCGGCCGGATCATACCACACAAGCGTGCCGATGCCCGCAGCGCGTCCCGCCTCGATATCGGAAAGCTTGTCGCCGACCGTCCAGGAGCGGCCGGGATCGAGGCCGAGATCGGCCGCGGCCTGGAGCATCATGCCCGGACCGGGCTTGCGCCAGGGATTGGCGCGGCGATAGCGGCCGATTCCCTCGGTCGGATGGTCGGGGCAGTGATAGATGCCGGCGAGCGTCACGCCGCGACTCGCGAACTCGTCCTTCATCCAGGCCATGAGCCCCGCGAAATCCGCCTCGCTGAAGAGGCCGCGGCCGATGCCGGACTGGTTGGTGGCGATGACGATGGCGAAGCCGCGCGCGGCGAAGGCGGCGCACATCTCGAAGATGCCCTCGACGAAGCAGCACTCCTCGACTCGGTGCAGATAGCCCGAATCGAGATTGATGACGCCGTCGCGGTCGAGGATGAGACCGCGCCGCAACTCGCTGGACATGTTACTAGCCCTATCCGATGGGACGCGGCGAGGCAAGCCTGACGCTGCCGCGCCGGGGCGCTAGACTCTCGCCCATGGAGCCATAACGGAGATGCAGGTCATGAAGGAACTGTTGAGTTATGCCAAGGCCTCGCCCGAGGCCGTCGCCGCCTTCCGTGGGGTCGAGACCTATGTGCGCAACTGCGGGCTCGACCACACGCTGATCGAGCTCGTGAAGATGCGCGCCTCGCAGATCAACGGCTGCGCCTTCTGCCTCGACATGCACAGCAAGGATGCGCGCGCCCGCGGCGAGACCGAGCAGCGCCTCTATACGCTATACGCTCTCCGCCTGGGTTGAGACCCCGTTCTTCAGCGAGCGCGAGCGGGCGGCGCTCGCCTGGACGGAGGCGGTCACTCGGCTCGCGGACGGGCCGGTGCCGGAAGCGCTTTACGAGGAGCTGCGCCGGCATTTCAGCGAGAAGGAGGTGGTCGACCTCACCATGGCGGTCATCGCCATCAATGGCTGGAACCGGCTCGCCGCCACCTTCCGCACGCCACCCGGCAGCTACCAGCCGCGGAAATAATCCTTGCCCGCGCCGCCCCGCGACGGGATCATCCTCGCCGCGGAGCGGGGGCAGAGCGCATGGACATCAACTCCTTCTACCAGGCGGAATTCGCCGAGCATCAGCAGGTGGCGAAGGCGACGCTCGCCGCCTGTGAACGGGAATTCGCGCGCCTCGTCGCGGCGGCGGTCGCGGCGATCCGCGGTGGCGGCAAGATCCTGCTCTTCGGCAATGGCGGCAGCGCCGGCGACGCGCAGCATATCGCCACCGAGCTGACCGTGCGCTATGTCCGCGACCGCCACCCCATCGCCGCAGTGGCGCTCACCACCGACAGCTCGGCGCTCACCGCCATCGGCAATGATCTGGGCTTCGACCAGCTCTTCGCGCGGCAGCTCCGTGCGCTCGGCCGCGCCGGCGATCTCGCCATCGGCATCAGCACCTCGGGCAAGAGCCCGAACGTGATCCTGGCGCTGGAGGCCGCGCGCGAGCTCGGGCTCACCGCCGCCGCGCTCAGCGGCAATGACGGCGGCAAGCTCAAGGGGCTCGCCGACCCGCTCCTCATCGTCTCCTCGCGCACCACCGCGCGCATCCAGGAAATGCACATCCTGCTCGGCCAGATGATGTGCGGCGCGTTGGAGCAGGAGTTGGGCTTGGTGTGACGCCGGAGGCGTCATCACAGGCGACTGCAGTTCCGCCATGCGTCCTTCGACAAGCTCAGGATGAGGAAAATTCCTTGTGGCACAAAGAAAATCTTCCTCATCCTGAGCGCGAGCGAAGCTCGCAGTCGAAGGACGCACAGCCGTCCGTCCCATCGTCTTCGCCGCACGCGCTTAAGTGGCAATCCAGGCCCTCTCGGCCCTATACCAGCAGCTTCTCCAGCGTCTCGACCGTATCGGCTTCGGCCGCTGGCTTGTCCCAGCGGATGCGGTGGATGCGCGGGAAGCGCAGCGCGAGCCCGGATTTGTGGCGCGTCGAGCGGTGGACGCTGTCGAAGGCAACCTCGAGCACCAGCTTCTGCGCCACCTCGCGCACCGGCCCGTAGCGCTCCACCGTATTGTCGCGCACCCAGCGATCGAGCCGCTTCAGCTCCTCATCAGTGAAGCCCGAATAGGCCTTGCCAACCGGCACGAGCGCGCCGTCGCGCCAGGTCCCGAACGTGTAGTCGGAGTAGAAGGAGGAGCGCTTGCCATGGCCGCGCTGCGCATACATCAGTACGGCATCGACGGTGAGCGCGCCGCGCTTCCATTTGAACCAAGGTCCCTTGGGCCTTCCGGCGAGATAGGCTGAATCGCCGCGCTTCAGCATCAGCCCCTCGATGCCGCGGGCGCGCGCGCCCTCGCGCAGCCGCTTCAGCTCCTCCCAGCTCGAGAAGGGAATGAGCGGCGAGATGTCCATGCGCTCGCGCGGACCGGCGGCGTACCAGTTCTCGAGCCGCCGCCTTCGCTCGTCGAAGGGGAGCGCGCGCAGATCCTCGCCCGCTTCTTCCAGCATGTCATAGAGCCGGACCCAGGCAGGGTATTCCGTCAGCATCTTGGCCGAGGCGGTCTTGCGGTTGAGCCGCTGCTGCAGGTCGTTGAACGGCATGACCTCGCCGTCGCGCAGCACCAGCAGCTCGCCGTCGAGCACCACCTCCTGCGGCATTGCCGCGAGAATGTCGTGAAAGGCTCCGCCGATATCGTCGCCCGAGCGGGAATAGAGCCGCTTCTCGCCGCCGCGCCCGACGAGCTGGACGCGGATACCATCCCATTTCCATTCGGCGCGGTATGAGGCGGCATCGAGCCCGTCGAGATCGCGTTCCTCCAGCGCCTGCGCCAGCATCAGCGGATGGAAGGTGGGCCTTCCGCCGGTCTCCGGCCGCGGACCGCGCCCTTCGAGCCAGGCGAAGAGCTCGCCATAGGGCGGTGTAAGTCCGTGCCAGACTGCCTCGATCTCGTCGAGCGGCACCCGCCAGTGCTCGGCGAGCGCGGTCTTGGCAAGCCGTGCCGAGACGCCGACGCGCAAGCCGCCGGTGATGAGCTTCAGGAGCGCCCAGCGGCCCGTCGCATCGAGCGCGTCGAGCCAGCGCTCGAGCCGAGCGCCGGCGCTGGCGCGGGTCGCCGCGTCGAGTTCGGCGACGATCTCCGCGAGGCCCGGCACGCGGTTGGCGCCCGGCCGCGCCGGCCAGATGAGCGAGACGGTCTCGGCAAGATCGCCGACGAAATCGTAGGACCAGCCGAAAAGCTCGCCGTCGACGCGGCCGAGCACGAGGTCGCGGATCTGCGCCGGCTTCACCTCGCGGAAGGAGAGCTCGCCGGTGAGCGCCGCCAGCGCCCAGCCGCGCTCGGGATCCTCGGTGCCGGCGAAGTATTCGCTCATCAGCCGGAGCTTGCCGAGCCGCGCCGGAGTGAAGAGCAGGCTGTCGAGCAGCGTCGCGAACCGGTTCATTCCGCCTCGTCCTCGAATCCCTTAAGCGACAGCGCGCGCGCCTTGAGCCCGTCGAGCTGCCCCTGGCGGATGAGCGCTTCCTCGGCGCCATGCGTCACCCAGATCTCGCCGGCGCCGAGCTCGCGCAGGGTGGCGGTGAGCTCGTCCCAATCGGCATGGTCGGAGATGACCAGCGGCAGCTCGACGCCGCGCGCCTTGGCGCGCTGCTTGACGCGCATCCAGCCCGAGGCCATGGCGCTGATCGGATCGGGCATGCGCCGCGACCAGAGATCGGAGATCGCCCCCGGCGGCGCCAGGATGATGCGCCCGGCGAGCTCCTCCTTGGCCGCGCCGGTGGCCGGCAGCAGCGGTCCGAGCCTGACGCCGAAGCGCTCATAGAGCGCGCACATCGATTGCAGCGCGCCATGGATATAGACCGGCTCGCCATAGCCGTGCTGCCGCAGCAGCGCCAGCACGCGCTGGCACTTGCCCAGCGCATAGACGCCGACGATGTGGCAGCGTTCGGGAAAGAGCCGCAGCGAATGCAGCAGCTTCTCGATCTCCTGCGCATCCGGCGGGTGGCGGAAGACCGGCAGACCGAAGGTCGCTTCGGTGACGAAGACGTCGCAAGCCTGCGGCTCGAAGGGCGGGCACGTCGGATCGGGGCGGCGCTTATAGTCCCCGGAGAAGACGACGCGGCAACCTTGATGCTCCAGCACCACCTGCGCGCTGCCGAGCACGTGGCCCGCCGGCACCAGCTTCACGCGCACCCCGCCGAGCTCGAGCGCTTCGCCGTAGGCGAGCGGCTGCAGGCTGCCGCCGGCCTCCTCGCCGAGGCGGCTCTGCATGATGGCGATGGTCTCCGCCGTCGCCAGCACCTCTCTGTTGTTGGCGCGCGCATGATCGCCATGACCATGCGTGATGACCGCGCGCGGCACGGGTGAGACGGGGTCGATGAAGAAATCGCCGGGCTCGCAATAAAGCCCCTTCGCGGTGGGCTTGAGCCATGTTTCCGGTCTGAGGGCGCTCATGGTCCTCAGAATATAGGGAGCGGCCGTCGCAGCCGGCTATTGCCTGAGCGACAGCGGCAGGGCCACCTCCTCGAGCGGGCGGCGCTCGGCGGCGAAGCCGAGCTTGAGCTCGATCACCGCCGCCGCCAGCATCAGCGCCGCGCCGAAGAGATATCCCGCGAGGATATTGCCGGGCTCGCCGCTGGCGATGAGCGCGCCGAACAGCGCCGGGCCGCCGACGCCGCCGAGCAGCGTGCCGAAGGCGTAGAAGAGCGCGATGGCGAGCGCGCGCAGCTCCAGCGGGAAACTCTCGCCGACGGTGAGATAGGCGGCGCTCGCCGCCGCCGAGGCGAAGAAGAACACCACCGTCCACATCAGAGTCTGGGTCACCGCATTGAGCAGCCCGACATAGAAGAGCACCGCCGAGAGCGCCAGCAGCACCCCTGCGGCGGTATAGGTCGCGGCGATCATCGGCTTGCGGCCGAGCGTGTCGAAGAGCGGGCCGAGCAGCAGCGGCCCCATGAAGTTGCCGAGCGCGAAGGGCAGGATGTAGAGCCCAACGCGATCCGCCGCCACGCCGAAGAAGCGCGTCAGGATAAGCGCATAGGTGAAGAAGATGGCGTTGTAGAAAAAGGCCTGCGCCGCCATCAGCGCGACGCCGAGCGCGGTCCGCCCGGGATATGCCCGCAGCAGAGTCCGCGCGACGATCGCCAGGCTAACATGCACGGGTGCCACCAGCGCGATGTCGGCGGTTGTCGCGGACGGAATCGGCACGCCCGACTGGGCGACGCGCTGCTCGATCTCCGCCACCACTTTTTCCGCCTCTTCGATGCGGCCATGCGTCATCAGCCAGCGCGGGCTCTCGGGCAGGAAGCGCCGCAGATAGAGGATGAAAAGCCCCAGCACCGCGCCGGTGCCGAAGGCGATCCGCCATCCGATATCCGGCGGCAGCAGCCGGGGATCGAGCAGCCAGACCGAGCCTGCCGCCCCCACCGCCGCGCCGACCCAGAAGCTGCCGTTGACCGCGAGGTCGGTGCGGCCGCGCAGCCGCGCCGGGATCAGCTCCTGGATGGCCGAGTTGATGGCCGCGTATTCGCCGCCGATCCCCGCGCCGGTGAAGAAGCGGAAGGCAGCGAAGGCGGCGAAATTCCAGGAGAGCGCGGTGAGCGCCGTCGCCACCAGGTAAAGGCCGAGGGTGACATTGAAGAGCCGCTTGCGGCCGAGCTTGTCGGTGAGATGGCCGAAAAAGAGCGCACCCAGCACCGCGCCGGCGAGATAGGCGCTGCCGGTGAGCCCTACCTGCTGAGCGGTGAGGTGGAGGCGCTCGCTCTGCTGCAGCGCCGCCGCCACCGAGCCGGCCAAGGTGACCTCAAGCCCGTCCAGGATCCAGGTGATGCCGAGGGCGGCGATGACGAGGTTGTGGAAACGGCTCCAGGGCAGGCGGTCGAGCCGTGCCGGAACCGTGGTGCGTACCGCTTCCGCGCCGTCCATCCGCCCCTCGCTGCCGCTCCTCCCCTGACATGAACGCCTGTCATCGAAACGCCTCCGCCCGCAGCGCATCCGCGACCGCGGCGAGCGGCAAACTCTCCCTGTCCCCGTCCCGCCGCCGCAACGATACGGTCTCCGTCGCCGCTTCGCGCCGGCCCAGCGCCAGCAACAGTGGAATCTCCTGCGCCCTTGCATCGAGGATCTTGCGCGATAGCCGCTCCGGCCGGAGATCGAGCGCGACGCGATACCCCTCGCTCGAAAGCAGCGAGGCCACCCGCTCGGCATAGGGCTCCTGCCCCTCGCCGATGGTGCAGAGTGCGAGCTGCTCCGGCGCGAGCCAGAGCGGCAGCCTTCCTTCGTAATGCTCGAGCAGCAAGCCGATGAAACGCTCGATGCTGCCGAGCACGGCGTGATGCAGGATCGCCGGCCGCAGGTGGCGGTTCTCGGCGTCGACATAGGCGGCGCCGAGCCGGTCCGGCAGGACGAGGTCGAGCTGGATGGTGCCGCATTGCCAAAGCCGGCCCCGATCGTCGCGCAGCGCGAATTCGAGCTTCGGCCCGTAAAATGCGCCCTCGCCCGGCTGCTTGATGAGATCGAGGCCGGCATCGCGTGCCGCCTCGGCCAGCAGCGCCTCCGCCCGATCCCAGAGCCCCTCGTCGCCGGCGCGCTCCGCCGGCCGGGTGGAGAACCCGACGCGGATCTCGTCGAAGCCGAAATCGGCATAGACTCGGCGCAGCAGCGCGCAGAAGCGCACCACCTCGCCGGCGATCTGCGCCTCGGTGCAGAAGACATGCGCGTCGTCCTGCACGAAGGCGCGACCGCGCAGCAAGCCCAGCAGCGCGCCGGAGGGCTCGTTGCGATGGCAGGCGCCGAACTCCGCCAGGCGCAACGGCAGCTCGCGGAAGGAGCGGACGCGCCCATTGAAGATCTGCACATGGGCGGGGCAGCTCATCGGCTTCAGCGCGAAATCGCGCTCGCCATCGACCAGCGAGAACATCTGCGCGCCGAAGCGCTCCCAATGGCCGCTTGCCTCCCAGAGCGAGCGCGCCAGCAGCAGCGGCGTGCGCACCTCGCGATAGTCGGCCTCGCGCATGCGCTTGCGGATATAGCCCTCCACCACGGCATAGAGCGCATAGCCGCGCGGATGCCAGAAGGCCATGCCCGGCGCCTCCTCCTGCTGATGGAAGAGGTCCAGGCGGTTGCCGATGACGCGATGATCGCTCTCGTCCATCTCCTGCTCCTCACGATCGCCGGAGACGGAGAGCGAGGCCGGACATGAAAAGGCCCCGTCCGTCGCCGGCGGGGCCTTGGGTTCGGTCTATCCTCGCGCGCTCAGCGCAAGCGACCTCGCCGCGGCCCGCCGAAGCGGGTCGTCGTCGTGGTCGCGGCCGCAACGGGCCGGCGGGAGCGCGGCATGTCCATGGCGAATTAGGTATCGGAAAGCGGCACGCCTGTCAAAGTGCGCGTCACCCGGCCCGGCATATGCGGCGATCGCGGCTTGATGCGCGCCGGACGGTGAGGCTCAATGGCAGACAGAAGCGCCATCGGGGGCAAAGCCATGGATTGCTGTGGACACCATCACGGGCTCGCGCACCGGGATTGGATGTGGGGCACGGCGCCGGCATCGATGGGCGTCGTGCTCGGCGGCGCCGGCGGCGAGACTTCGGCAGCGGCCGAGACCGAAGACCGGATAACCACGGCCCGCGAGGTGCTGCGCCGCTTCATCTCGGTCGATGTGCACACCCATGGCGGAGCGACGGGCATCCTCTCCGCGGCGCCGCCAAGCGGCGATCTTGCGAGCGGCATGCGCGCGGGATCGCTCGACGTCGCCTGCCTCGCCGATGTGCCCGATGGCCCGGTGCTCGGACGGAACGCCAAGGGCGTGCTGGGCGCCCTGCGCACGCCCGAGCCCGGCGAGCTTTATCGCCACCACCTCGAGCGGCTTGCCTGGCTCGACGAGCTGGTGACAAAGCACGGGCTGCGCCGCGCCCACACGGCGGCCGAACTCGAGGCGGCGCATGCGGCGGGCCAGCCCGCGGTGGTCGCCGACATCGAAGGGCTCGATTTCCTCGAAGGCAAGCTGGAGCGGCTCGAAGAGGCGCATCGGTGCGGGGTGCGGCATGTGCAGCTCGTGCACTACACGCCCAACGACATCGGCGACTTCCAGACCGGCGCGGTGACCCATCGGGGACTCACCTCCTTCGGCGCCGAGGCGATCCAAACCTGCCACAAGCTGGGCCTCGTCTGCGACGTCGCGCACGCGACCGAGGATACGGTGAAGCACGCGGCCAAGGTCGCCACCAAGCCCCTGCTGCTGTCGCACACCGCCCTCGCCGGCTCGACGGCGATGGGCCCGACGCCGCTCAAAGGCCGGCAGGTGAGCCCCGATCATGCGCGCGCCGTCGCCGAAACCGGCGGCTCGATCGGCATCTGGCATTTCTTTCCGAGCCTCGAGCGCTATGTCGACGGGCTCAAGGAGATGGCCGATATCGTCGGCGTCGATCACGTCAGCATTGGCACCGATCAGCAGGTCCATCCCGGCAGCCTGCAGAGCTACGCGCAATGGCTGCAGCTGGTCGCCGCCATGCTGCGCGGCGGCTTCACCCCGGAAGAAGCGGGAAAGATCGCCGGCGGCAATTACCTGCGCATCTTCCGCAGCGCGGTCGGCTGAGCGCGCAAAGTCTGCGTCTCGCTTCGCGGCCGGGCTTGGCCCCGGCGCGACCGGCACGGCATATTCCCTGCGCCATGTTCGCCTCCGATCTCCTGCCGCCGCTTTTCGTCCAATGGTTCGCGCGCCGCGGCTGGACGCCGCATCCGCACCAGCTCGCGCTCATCGAGGCGGCGCGCGCCGAGCGCTCGGCGCTGCTCGTTGCACCGACCGGCGGCGGCAAGACCTTGGCGGGCTTCCTCCCGAGCTTGATCGATCTTGCCGAGCACCCGCGGGACGGACTGCATACGCTCTATATTTCGCCGCTGAAGGCGCTCGCCGTCGACATCCACCGCAATCTCACCGCGCCGATCGAGGAGCTGGGCCTCGACCTCCGCAGCGAGACCCGCACCGGCGACACACCCGCCGCCAAGCGCCAACGCCAGCGCGAGCATCTGCCGCAGCTCCTGATGACCACGCCGGAATCGCTGGCGCTGCTCATCTCGTCTCCCGAGGCGGCGCAGATCTTCGCCGGGCTCTCGGCGATCATCATCGACGAGCTGCACGCACTTGCCGGCACCAAGCGCGGCGACATGCTGGCGCTGGGACTGGCGCGGTTGAAGCGGCTCGCGCCGCGCTACCGCCGCATCGGGCTCTCGGCCACCGTCGCCTGGCCGGATGATCTCGCGGCCTGGCTCGGATCGGGCGGCGCGGATGTGGCGCGCATCACCGCTGCGGGCGGCGCGAGGCCGGAGCTCCGCATCCTGGCGACGCGCGAGAAGCTGCCCTGGTCCGGGCATATGGCTATCCATACACTGGCCGAGGTCTATGAGGCGATCAAGCGCCACCGCACCACGCTGATCTTCGTCAACACGCGCGCCCAGGCCGAGCTCTGCTTCCAGGAGCTGTGGCGGCTCAACGAGGACCACCTGCCGATCGCGCTCCATCACGGCAGCCTCGCGGTCGAGCAGCGGCGCAAAGTCGAGGCCTGGATGGCGGCAGGCAGGCTGCGCGCGGTGGTGGCAACGTCGTCGCTCGATCTCGGCATCGATTGGGGCGATGTCGATCTGGTCGTGCAGGTCGGCGCGCCCAAGGGCGTCTCGCGCCTGACGCAACGCATCGGCCGCGCCAATCACCGGCTCGACGAGCCGAGCCGCGCGCTGCTCGTGCCCGCCAATCGCTTCGAGGTGCTGGAATGCCACGCCGCGGTCTCGGCGCTCGCCCGCGGCGAGCTCGACGGCGAGCAGCCACGTCCCGGCGGGCTCGACGTGCTGGCCCAGCACATCCTCGGCATGGCCTGCGCCGGATCTTTCACCGCCGACGCGCTCTTCGAGGAAGTGACCGGCGCCGCGCCCTATGCCGCGCTGGCGCGCCGCGATTTCGACGACGCGCTGGGCTTCGTCGAGAATGGCGGCTATGCGCTCAGCAGCTATGAGCGCTGGCGGCGGCTCTTCCGCGACAGCCTCGGTCGCTATCACCTCGTCTCCGACGCGGTGGCACGGCGCTACCGCATGAACATCGGCACCATCATCGAAGCGTCGATGATCAAGGTGCGGCTCGGACGCGGCAAGGTGCTGGGCGAGGTCGAGGAGTATTTCGCCGGCGCGCTCACCGAGGGCGACACCTTCATGTTCGCGGGCCAGCTGCTCGCCTTCGAGCGCATCCACGGCAACGAACTCATTGCCAGCCGTGCCGCCGGCGGCGTCCCCAAGGTGCCGGCCTATGAGGGCGGCCGGCTGCCGCTCACCACGCATCTTGCCGCGGGCGTGCGCGCGCTCCTCGCCGATCCCCGCGAATGGCGCGACCTGCCGGAGCCGGTGCAGGAGTGGCTGCGGCTCCAACGCTACCGCTCGCTGCTGCCAGGCCCCGAGGGGCTCCTCATCGAGAGCTTTCCGCGCGGCCCGCACGACTATCTCGTCGCCTATTGCTTCGAAGGGCGCAATGCGCACCAGACGCTCGGCATGCTGCTGACGCGGCGCATGGAGCGCGCGGGACTGAAGCCGCTGGGCTTCGTCGCCACCGATTACGTGCTCGCCGTCTGGAGCCTGGAGCCGGCGCGCGATCTCGATCAGCTTTTCGACGAGGACATGCTCGGCGACGATCTCGAGGCGTGGCTCGCCGAATCCTCGCTGCTGCGCCGCACCTTCCGCAACGTCGCCATCATCGCCGGCCTCATCGAGCGCAAGCATCCCGGCCAGGAGAAGACCGGCCGCCAGGTCACGTTCAATGCCGATCTCATCTACGATGTGCTGCGCAAGCATCAGCCCGATCATCTGCTGCTGCGCGCGACCCGCGCCGACGCCGCCACCGGATTGACCGATATCCGCCGGCTCGGCGAGATGCTGGCGCGCATCAAGGGACACATCCGCCATCGCCGGCTCGATCGCGTCTCGCCGCTTGCCGTGCCGGTCCTGCTCGAGATCGGCCGTGAAGCGGTCTATGGCACGGCACTCGACCAGCTTCTCGACGACGTGACGGCGGAGCTCCTCGCCGAGGCCGGCCTGCCGGCGCCGCATGCTCCCGCACCGGCGGCGACAAGCGCAGATAAACCGCCGCGCTCATCACTATTTTCCTAATCGCCATTGCCTCGTCACTGACGCGTCGTATGCTCAAATGACGACGAGTGGCCCCGCAGAAGGCCGCTCGCCGATCACCGATAATCGATGGGAGGCGGAAATGGCGAAGGCGCAGGCGGAGGACATGCGGGTGAAGCGCCGCGACATGGAGATGATGGCCGGGTTCGACCCCTCGCAGGCGATGGGCGGTATCGAGCCGCTGCTGAGCGCGTCTAACCGCTGGTTCGAGAGTTGGGTGGCGATGAGCTCGGAGCTGCTCGAGTTCAGCCGCAACCGGCTCGACCGTAATCTCGAAGTCGGCCGCGCGATGGCGCGATCCAGCGGTATCGAGGAGACGATGGATCTTCAGGCCGACTATGCACGCTCGACCTTGCGCGACTACTTCGCCGAGGCCAGCAAGCTCGCCGATCTCGGCACCCGGGTGATGTTCGACAATCTCTGGTCCTGGCAGTCGGCAAGCCGCGGCGAGACGCCGCAACGACGCGACGCGGCCTGACGCGCCGCTGGCAGCGGTGGTGGGAATGACCTATTCCTGCCGCCGATGTCCGAGCCGCCCGCACCTCGCGTCGAGACGCAAGCTTTTCGCTTCCACGGCGTGGCGCTCCTTGCCGATGGCGAGGGCGCGCTGGTCTGGCCCGAGGAGCGCACGCTCGTCGTCGCCGATCTCCATCTCGAGAAGGGCTCAAGCTTCGCCCGGCGCGGCGTCATGCTGCCGCCCTATGACACGCGCGCGACGCTCGAGCGGCTGCAGCGCGCCGCGATCCGCCACGATGCGCTCCGCATCATCTGCCTCGGCGACAGCTTCCATGACGGCGAGGCGCCGGCATGGCTCGATGCCGAGGATCGCGCGCTTCTCGCCGCGCTCTCATCCTCGCGCGAGCTGATCTGGGTCGCCGGCAACCACGATCCGGAGCCGCCCGAGGATCTCGGCGGCCGGGTCGCCCTCGGCGCGTTCCGCCTTGGCCCCCTCACCCTTCGCCATGTCGCCGAGCCGCTCTTCGCCGGCGGCGAGGTGAGCGGGCACTATCACCCAAAGGCGAGCGTCGATGTGCGCCGCCGCAGGATCTCCGGGCGCTGCTTCGTCCAGGACGAGCAGCGCCTGGTGCTGCCCGCCTTCGGCGCTTATGCGGGCGGGCTCGACGTCTTCGACCCGGCGCTGCGCGCGCTCTTCCCCGGCGACTTCGCCGTGCAGCTCCTGGCACGCAACCGCATCACGCCGCTGCCGCATGCGCGGCTCGCCGGATACGGGTAAGCCGGCTTCCAGAAAGCCGGGACCACATCCGTCGCTGCGCCCGCGCTCTGGATGAGGCAAATTTCTTCGTGCCACAAAGAACTTACCTCATCCTGAGCTTGTCGAAGGACGCACGGCGGAACTGCAGCCCGGAACACGCCTTTCTCCGCGGTCGGCCACGGACGAAAGCGGCGGGGCGGGGTTGTACAGGGTGCATCTCCGGAGATGGGCTTGGGCGCATTTCACAGCTTCATCGGTCAGGCCATCGGAAGCTGGGGCTATTATGCGGTCTTCGGCCTGCTCGCGCTGGAAGGGTTCGGGTTCTTCTTCGTGCCGGGCGAGACGACGCTGATCGCCGCGGCGATCGCCGCCGGAGCCGGGCACAAGCTCAGCATCGCCTTCGTGCTGCTGGCGGCCTATCCCGGGACGCTGCTCGGCGACAACTTCTCCTATTATATCGGACATCGCTTCGGCTTCGGGCTTATCCGCCGCTACGGGCCGAAGATCCGCCTCAACCAGCGCCGGATCAAATTCGTCCAGTATCTCTATCTCCGCTACGGCGCGCCCATCGTCTTCGTCGGCCGCTTCATCACCTTTCTGCGCTCCTGGGAATCCTTCCTGGCCGGCGCCAACCACATGCCGTGGCGGAAATTCGCGCCGGTGAATGCGGCGGCGAGTCTGGTCTGGGTCGGCGTCTGGGGCGTCTCTGCCTATGTGCTCGGCGAGTCCTCCACCAGCATCCTGGAGGGTGTGGGGCTCGGCCTGCTGGGCGTCTTCTCTATCGCCTTCATCCTCGGCTGGATCTATTTCCGCCGGCACGAGGAGGAGCTTTATGCGATCGCCGACAAGGCGCTTCCCGGCGAGCTCCGGCCGCACAGTCCGAAGGATATCAAGGCGGCGGAGTGACCTCCGTCATTTCCTCGCGAAGCGGGCGTCACGCCAGGCGATCGCGGCGCGCAGGCCGTCGCGCCGAGCGACCTCGAGGAACTGGCGCTTGTCGGCGGTGCCCTCGCCCTCGATCTGCAGATCGATGTCGAGCGCCATCTCGAGCGCCTCGCCCATTCCCATGATCTCGTAGCTGCGGTTGATGGCGCGCTTGGTCTGCCTGAGCGCCATCGGGTCGATCACCGCGAGCTGCTGCGCGAGCTCGAGCGCGCGCGAGAGCTCGCCGCCCGCCGGCACCACTTCGTTGACGAGCCCCATCGCCTCGGCCGCTTTCGCATCGAGCCGGTCCTCGCCGGTGAGCAGAAGCTGCTTCGCACGCTTCGGGCCCACCAGCCAGGGCAGCAGCATGACGACGATGCCGGCGCCGAAGCGCAGCTCCGGCTCGCCGAAAACCGCGCCCTCGGCGGCAATCGTGATATCGCAGGCCAGCGCCAGCTCGCAGCCGCCGGCGAGGCAAGCGCCGCGCACCGCGGCGATGGTCGGCTTGGGCGAGTGCCAGAAGCGCATGATCGCGTCGAAATCCCGCCGCAGCACGCCGCGCCATTGCGCGACCCCCGTCGGGCGCGCCTCGGCCTGCTCCTTCAAATCGAAGCCCGAGCAGAAGCCCGCCCCCGCGCCGCTCAGCACGATGGCGCGCACCGCATCGTCGCCCTCGGCGCGGTCCATGGCGCGGTTGAGCTCGGCCAGCATGGTGGCATTCATCGCATTGAGGCGCTGCGGCCGGTTGAGCACGATCGACGCCACCGCGCCTTGCGTCTCGTAGAGGATGGTTTCGTAGTCCATAAGGTGCCCTTCTCCGCCCGCCGCGGGGGGCTTATAAGAGCATGGCAAGGCCGGGGGGAGAAAGGCTTCGATGCAGCATCTGGCCGCGCTCCTCGATGCTGCCTGCGCGCGGCAGCCCGAGCGCGTCGCCCTCATCGGTGATGCGGGTCCGGTGCGCTATCGCGAGCTCGACCGCGCCGCCGCGGTCATCGCCGGGGAGCTGCGCGGGGCCGGGATTACGCGGGACGAGCCGGTGGCGGTACGCGTCTCCAACCGCGCCGGCGATTTCGCGGCACTGCTCGGCGCCTGGCGCGCGGGCGCCGTGGTGGTGCCGGTCCACCGCCTGGCGCTGCCCGCCTCGGTCGCCGAGGTGCTGGAGCGCACCGGCGCACGCTTCATTCTCGACGGCGATGGCGGCAGCGTCATCTCGCTGAGCCGCAGCGCACCGCCAGAGCGCGAGCTGCTCGGCGATGCCGCGCTGATCATCTTCACCTCCGGCACCACCGGCCGGCCCAAAGGCGTGGTCCTCGGCCACGCCACTTTCGCCGGCAAGCTCGCGGCGATCGACAGCCCGCTCCGCTTCGATGAGGAAACTCGCACGCTGCTGATCCTGCAGTTGGGATTCAGCTTCGGCCAATGGGTGTCGCTGCTCACCTTGGCGCGCGGCGGCACGCTGGTGCTGCACGAGCGCTTCGATGCCACGCGCGTGCTGAGAACGCTGGCCCAGGAACGCATCACCCGCTTTGGCGTCATCCCGACCATGCTGCGCGCCCTGTTGCCGCTGCTGCGCACGGCAACGGAGGCGCTGCCGCTGCAAGAGAACGAGCTGCTGGCCATGGCGGGGGGCGAGCCGCTGGCCTATCCGCTCGGACGCGCGCTGCGCGATCTCATGCCGCGGCTCCGGCTCTGGGACATCTATGGTCTCACCGAGACCAGCACCTCGGATTTCATGCTCGCGCCCGAGGAGCAGGACCGCTTCCCCGGCACGATCGGCCGCCCGACGCCGGGTGTCGAGTTCACGCTGCTCGACGAGCGGGGACGCGCCGCAGCACCGGGCGAGGCGGGCGAACTCGCGCTCCGCACGCCCTTCATCATGCAGGGCTATCTCGACGCGCCCGAGCAGACCGCGGCCGCATTCCAGGGCGGCTGGTTCCGCACGGGCGATCTCGCCGAGACGCCGTCGCCCGGTATCGTGCGTCTGGTCGGCCGCAGCAAGGAGCTGATCCTGCGCGGCGGCAACAAGATCTCGCCGATCGAAGTGGAGCGCGCCTATCTCGAGCATCCCGGCATCGCCGAGGCGCTCTGCACCGGGCTTCCCGACGAGAAGCTCGGCGAAGCGATCCACCTGCTGGTGGTGCCGCTGCCGGGCGCGAGCCTCGATCCCGCCGCGCTTCGCCGCTGGGCGCGCGACCGGCTCGAGCGCTACAAGCTCCCCGACCGCATCCATCTCGGCAGCGCCATTCCCACCGGCCGCACCGGCAAGGCCGATCGCGCCGCGCTTAAGGCGCTGCTGACCGCCGGGAAGCCGTGACCCGTTTGTGCTAAGGTCCCGCGAAGGAGGGCTCAAACCCGTGCTGCTGCATCTTCAGACCTGGCAGGAAGTCGAGACCTACTTGAAGGGCGCCCATGGCATCATCGTGCCGATCGGCTCGACCGAGCAGCACGGCCCCAACGGATTGATCGGCACCGATGCGATCTGTGCGGAGCTGATCGCCACGGGCGTCGGCGAGGCGGCGGGTGCCATGGTCGGCCCCACCATCAATGTCGGCAATGCGCAGCACCATCTGGCCTTCTGCGGCTCGATCACGCTGCGTCCTTCGACCTTGATCGCGGTGATCGGCGATTATGTGCGCTCGCTCGCACGGCACGGCTTCGACCGCTTCTTCTTCATCAACGGCCATGGCGGCAACGTCGCGACAGTGGGCGCGGCCTTCCAAGAACTCTATGCCGAGCGATCGCTGGCGCGCGGCGGCAACGCGCCGGGCTTGCGGCTCCGCCTCAAGAACTGGTGGGAGACGCCGGGCGTGCAGAAGCTCTCGAAGGAGACCTTCGGCCAGCGCGAGGGCAGCCATGCGACGCCGAGCGAAGTATCGGTGACGCAATTCGCCTATCCCGAGGCGATCAAGCGCGTCGCCATGGGCGAGGCCAGGAGCGGGCAGCGCGCCTTCGCCGATGCCGAGGACTACCGCCGGCTCTATCCCGACGGCCGCATCGGCTCCGATCCCACCCTCGCCACGCCCGAGCACGGCAAGCGCTTCGTCGACACCGCGGTCGCCGACATCGCTGAGGAATATCGCAAGTTCGTGGCGCAGGAGTAAGCGCTTCAACAAACCCTCTCCGCCCCATTGGGGCGGAGAGGGCAGGGTGAGGTGGGGCCTGTGCAGGGCTTACCGCTGTCGCGGGTAAGCGACAGCGGTTGCTCCTGCAATCGCGAGAGCCCACACCGCGCACCTCACCTCATCCTAAGTCCTTCTCCGCCCTGAAGGGCGGAGAAGGACTTGATCTCACACCTTCACCAGGCCGTCGAACGGCTTCAGCTCCGGCACATCCGGGAAGACCTTGCGGGCGAGATCGCCGCGGTCGAGGCCGAGATGGTCGCGCAGGATGCCTTTCATCACCGAGCGGGAATCGGTGGCGACGCGCAGATCGCGGTCGTCCTGAAGCTGCGACAATCCCGGCCAGTCGCCGGCGATGCGGCCGCCTTTGACCGCGCCACCCAACACCAGCAGCACCGAGGCGGTCCCGTGGTCGGTGCCGTTATTGCCGTTGACCGCGACGGTGCGGCCGAACTCGGTGACCGCGACGAGCACGGTCTTGAGCCACGCATCGCCCATCGCGGCGGCGAGCGCCGCGAGGCCTTCGGCATAGCCGGCGAAATTCTGCGCAAGCCGCCCTTCCGCGGCGCCCTGGTTCACATGCGTGTCCCAGCCCAGCATCTCGAGCTCGGCGATGCGCGGCCCGTCGTCGGCGGCGAGCAGCTTGCCCGCGGCCTGCGCCAGCGGCGCAAACGTCTTGGGACCGAAGCCGCGTCCGCCCTCCATGGCGTCGCCGAGCACGCTCTCGGAGAAATGCTGCGCCTTCAAGCCGCCGGCGAGCGCCGGGCCGAGCAGCGGGTCCGCGCGATAGAGCGGCGCGAGCGCGGCGATGAACTCGGGCGAGGCATCGCGCATACCGCTCGGCGGCTCCCAGGAGGCGACCGCCACCTTACCGCGCAGGATGAGCGGCACGGCGCCGCCCACCGCTAGGCCGAGCCGGTCCCGGCCGTGCTGAAGCAGGGCGAGCGCACGATTGAGCCAGCCATCGCTCATGCCGCGCTTCACCGAAAGCCCGCTCTCCATCAGGTCCTGCGCGTCGAAATGCGAGCGCGTACGATAGCCGTTGCCGCTGGCATGGACGAAGAGCAGCTCGTCCTTCTGCCAATAGGGGTAGAGCGGCGCGAGCGCCGGATGGAGCGCAAAGCCGTGAGCGAGCGTCAGGCAGCCGCCCGCCTCGCCCGGCATCGGCAGGGCGAGGCTGCCGCGTTTCTCGCGGTATTGCGCATCGGCCAAGGGCGGCACGGCGGCGAGCCCGTCCATCGCGCCGCGCAGCACGACGACGATGAGCCGGCGCTCGCCGGGCGCGGCGGCGAAGACCGCGCCGGGCCAGCCCAGCACCGAGAAGGCCGCGGCACCGCCGGCGGCCGTCAGCTTCAGCATCTCGCGACGTCCGATCATCGCTCTCACCGCCTCTGGAATTGCGGGCTTGCCAGCAGCAGCGCCAGGCCCTCGCGGCGCGACGGCGCACGGCGGATCGCCTGCGCCGCTTCCTCCGGCAGCGCTTCGCCGAAGCAGGAAGTCGCGAGCGACACCGGGTCCTCCGGCACGGGCACGCGCCCGGCGAATTGCTGGCACCAATCGGCTCGGCGCAGCACCGCCTCGGGCGAGATCCACTCCGCCGCGGTATCGGGCCAGCCGGCCGGCGAGGGCGCGAAGAACGGCATCTGATCGAGGAGGCGAAGGCTCCCGGCCAGCATCTGCGCCGGCGGGTTAAAGCCGGCGACGCGGCAAGCGGAAATCACCATCTCCTCGGGCGTGCGCAGCTTGGCGAAGGGCGCGCGCCAGAGCGCCTCTTCCATCACCACCGCCGCGGTGACGCGGCTGAGATCGCCGCCGGATCGATGGAACACGGCGGCGATGCGCCGGACGCTCTCCGGCGGCGGATCGTCGGCGATGAAGTGGCGCGCGAGCTTGAAGGCAAGATGATGCGCCGTCGCCGGATGCGCCACGAGCGCGATCAGCGCGGCCTCGCCCTCGGCATAGCCCGCCTCGGCGTAGCTGCGGCCGAGCAGCGTCTTGGGTCCGGGTTCGTGCACCGCCGGACGGAAGCGGAAATGCCCGGGATCGGGCTCGTTGAGTCGTGCCACCGACCAGCCGGTGAGGATGCGGGCCAGCGCCTCCACATCCTGCTGCGTGTAGCCGCCATCGACGCCGAGCGTGTGCAGCTCGAGCAGCTCGCGGCCGAGATTCTCGTTGATGCCCTTGTCGCGCCGGCGGCCGACGATCGAGTCCGGGCCGATCGAGATGGCATTGTCGAGATAGAGCAGCATCGCCGGGTGGCGCATGGCCGCGAGCAGCATGTCCTGGAAGCGGCCCGTGACATGGGGCCGGATCGCCTCGCGCTCGAAGGCGGCGGCGAAGCCGCGGATCGCCGGACGCAGGATCGAGACGGTGAAGTGATTGCCCCAGAAATGGCAGAGCCGCTCGAGGAGCGGCGTGTCGCTCGCCGCGGCGGCGCCGATGCGCGCCTCGACCTCGGCGAGATAGACTGCCCTCACCCGCTGGTTGAAGGCGCGCCTCGCGTCGGGGTCCTTGCGCTCGCGCCGAAATTCGAGCTCGGCGACCACCATGCTGGCCGAATCCGGAAGCTCACCCGGCAGCGGCGGCGCCCTGCGCTCGAGCTGCGCGAGCGCCCAGCCGCGGGGATCGCGGCCGATCGCGGCAAGGTCCTCGCCGCGCGCGGCAAAGCCGAGGCGCGTCGCAGCGATGAGAGCGGCGGAATTCACCGGCATTTTAGCGTTTCACCAGCCCCATCCTGCTGGTGATAGGACCGCGCCGGTTGAAATATCCCTTACTGCTGTTTCTCCCGAGAGCCTGCGAAGGAATTGCATGCGGCGGAGCGATCGCGCTGCAAATCCGTCTTGCGTCCTTCTAGCGCTCCTCTCTTTCGTCCCTCAGAGCGGCGTGCCCTGCAGATCCTTGTCGATCTGCTCGGCGGCGTGACGGATCGTCAGGAGATGCGGATCGATCGCCAGCGCGGCGCGGAACGCCTTCAGCGCCAGCGCCTTGCGGCCGAGCGCGAGATAGATCTGGCCGAGACCCGAGAGCGCGCCGAAATGCCGCGGCTCGAGCGCCAGCGTCCGCTCGATATCGGCGATGCTGGCGGGATATTGGCCCAGCGCCGCCTCCACGGTGGCGCGCTTGTTCCAGCCTTCGGCGAAGCCCTTGTCGTAGCGGGTTACGGCATCGAAGGCGTCGAGCGCGCCTTGCTCGTCGCCCGATTCCATGGCCGCGGTGCCGTGGCGCATCAGCCGTTCGATCTCGGGGTTCTTGTTCTCCGCCCAGATGCGCCAGATCTCGCGCTCGGCGGCGCTCGCGTCCTTGTCCGAACGCGTCGTCTTCAGCGTCTCGAACAGCTTGTCGAGCCGCGGATCGTCCTGCGCGGCGCGGGCGGGCGCGACCGCGAGCCCGGCGACGATCGCGATGGCAAGCAGCAGGCGATCCATCGGAAAAGGATAGACGGGATGGCCGGGCAGGCCAATGTCAGGTTTTGCCCTCGCGGGCGAAGCATGCTACACCGCCTCGCCTCATGGAGCTTTCCGTCGTCATTCCCGTGCGCAACGAAGCGCCGAACGTCGCTCCCCTGGTCGCCGAGATCCGCGCCGCGCTCGAGGGGATTTGCGACTATGAGATCGTCTATGTCGATGACGGCTCGAGCGACGAGACCGCCGCCGCCGTGCGCGCGCTCGCCGCGGGATTTCCGCGGCTGCGCCTCCTGCGCCACCGGCAGAGCGCGGGGCAGAGCGCGGCGATCCGCACCGGGGTCCGGGCGGCGCGTGGGCCCTGGATCGCCACCCTCGACGGCGACGGCCAGAACGATCCCGCCGACATCCCGCGCCTCTGGCAGATGGCGCGCGGCGCCGCCGCCGATGAGAAGCTGCTGATCGCCGGCTGGCGGCAGCGCCGGCAGGACAGCGGCACCAAACGCCTCTCCTCGCGCATTGCCAACCGGGTGCGCGGTGCGCTGCTCGGCGACGGCACGCCGGATACGGGCTGCGGCCTCAAGATCTTTCGCCGCGCGCTCTTTCTCGACCTGCCCTTCTTCGACCATTGCCACCGCTTCCTGCCGGCACTGGTGAAGCGCGAGGGCGGCCGGACGATCTCCGTGGCGGTCAATCATCGCCCGCGCCAGCGCGGCGTTTCCAATTACGGCACGCTCGATCGCCTCTTCGTCGGCATCTCCGATCTCATGGGGGTGAAGTGGCTGATGCGGCGCGCCAAGCTGCCGGAGATCATGCCCGATGACGCGTGAGGGCAAGGCGCTGGCGCGCATTCGGCTCGCGGGCCGGGTCGTGCTGCTGCTGCTAGTGGTCGGCGGCGCGACGCTGATCGTCGCCAATCGCGGCAACCTCGACGCCGGATCGATCGCGCGCGCCGTGGCGCGGGTGCCGGCGGCACCGGCTTTCTTCCTCCTGCTGCACGTGGTCGCAAGCCTCATCTTCTTTCCGCGCACCGTGCTGGCGGTGGCGGCAGGCGCGCTGTTCGGCCTCTGGATGGGGACGCTCTGGGCGGCGCTCGGCAGCGTCATCGGCGCGCTCGCCGGATTCCTGCTCACGCGCTACGCCTATGGCGGCATCGTCGATCTCGAGCACCTGAAGCGCTTCGGCCCGCTGCTGCAGCGCGCCGAGCGCGGCGGCTGGCGTGCGGTTGCAGTGCTGCGCCTGGTGCCGGTGATCCCGCACTCCCTGACGAACTATGCGCTCGGCCTGACGCGGATCGATATCGGCGCCTATACGCTGGGCTCGCTGCTCGGGCAGCTGCCGATGACCATCGCCTGCGCCGATTTCGGCGCCGCCGGCGAGACGCTGGCCGCCGGCAAGGCCGGCTGGCTCGCGCCGACACTCATCGGCGCCGCGGTGCTGGCGCTCTCGCTGCTGCTGCCGCGCCTCGCCGGTCGGGCGAGCCGCGACAGCGAGCTCGGCTAGCTAGCGCGCTGCCCGGCCACATCCGCTCCCGCTACCTCTGAGGCTGGTTGCGATCATGATCCGCTGTCGGCCGGCTCGGCATCAGATACCGGGAAACCGGTCAGCATGCGCGCAAGCGCGTGCCGCCACCACCGCCGTCCAGCGCTGTCGCCGCTCGGCACCGCAACTTCGCCCGCGACGATTCGGTGGCGCGCGCTCCGCAGCACGGTCATGACGAGCGCATGGCTCGTGCGGGGGTCGTCGTTGAAGACGGGAATGCGGAAGTAGCGCTGTCCGGTGATGTCGCGGATGGCGCGCAGCACGCTTGCCTCGAGCGTGCGCCCGGCTTTGGCGTCCTGCAGTGCGCCAAGGATGCAGCGCCGGCCGTCCGCGGACTTCAGCAAGCCCTTGCACCACCGCTCCTCAGTTTCCAGCAACTCGATCACACGGTCGATTTTCCGAACTGCATCGCTCGCGGCGAAATCCGTGCCGTCGAAAGGCATTCTGAGCTCCTGTTCCCAGGGTTCCGAAGGATTCTCTTGCTTGCTGAAACGGGTCGGCCCCTCGCACGTTTCCAACTCCATCCGACGATTGCAGCGTCGGGAACCTCGGCGATTTGCGGTCACGGCGCACCAGGAGCCGAGAGCGAATGACGTGGCTTCGCCCTGCGAGCGCTTGACCCGCGAGACGCAGAAGATGTCAAAACTGTAATTCGACGAGCTGCTGCCCGAAGCTCCAGAGAAGGCGTGACGTCGCCGAGAGCCTCCGACGCGCTCCCTTATCGACCGCCCGTGCTGTGCCAGTTTCCCCTTGCCTGGTCGTCGTGCCGGGTGCCAACGGGCTCCCGAGATAATTGAACTTGCATACTCGAACGGCCCCCGCGCATTAGTTGGTGTAGGCTAACAAAATGGAGCGGACCATGTTTCGAGCGGCAATCTCGTAGCTCGAGGGCGCGGCACGCAGCTTGGGCACCGCCAGCGGGCCGCTTCGGGCGACAAGGATGACAGTGGCCCCTGCGCGACGACAGACCCGAAGAGAAGCCGAGAAGAAAGATCGGCGGCTGGCCGCTGGCGGCGGCCATCGCCGTGGTCCTCGTCTTCCTCTTCTTCATCCGGCACATCCTGCTGCCCTTCATTCTCGCCGCGGCGCTGGCATTCTTATTGACGCCGCTGATCGAAGCGCTGAGCGCACGCGGAAGAATGCCGCGCTGGACGGCGGCTACCCTCGTCTATTTCGTCACGCTCGCCGTATTCGGACTGCTGATCTATTTCGTCGGTGGGCCGCTGATCCGCGACGTCGCGCAGCTGGTCCAGACCGTGCCGCAGAACATTCGCAAGCTCATCGGCGACATGGCAGGCCTGGTTCAGGGCGTCATCGGCCATCCGATCGACGTGGCGGTAGTGACCGGCGCCGTCTTTGCCGAGATGCAGAAGCTGGTCGGGAGCGGCATGATCGCCTCCTTCGCCGTCGACGGTGTTGCCACCATCTTCGAGGCCATCCTCTTCGTCATCCTGCTGATCTATTTCCTCGTCTCGGGCCCCAAGCTCGCCCGCAGCACGCTGTGGCTGGTCCCGCCGGAATATCGCCGCGAGGTCGATCGCGTGCGCGGTCGCGTCCTGCCGCTGCTGTGGCGGTATTTTCTCGGGCTCGCCATCGTCGTGACCTACACCTCGACCGTCGCCTGGATCGGCTTCGCCTGGGTTTTCCATCTGCCGCGTGCGCCGCTGCTTGCGATCGTGGTCGGGCTTCTCGAACTCGTCCCGCTGATCGGCCCTGCGGCGTCGATCGGCGTCATCGCGCTGACCGCGCTGCAGCAAGCGGGACTGATGGGAGTTCTGGGGCTGATCGGATTTGCGCTGGCGCTGCGGCTTTCGATCGATCAGTTGATTGCACCGCTCGTACTCGGCGAGGCGGCACGACTGCATCCCGTGGTGATCATCTTCTGCTTCTTGTCGGGCGCGGTGCTCTTTGGGATCATCGGCTTGCTGTTGGCGGTGCCGGTCGCCGCCTCGCTCAAGATCATCCTCAGGATCTACTACGCCGAGCCGGTGATAGACGGCCAATCGACACCGGGGAAAGGGCCGGGATGACCTGGCACGAGGGCTACCCGTCCGAGCGGCGAAGGCGGGCAGCCGCCTCGGCCACCATGCGCTCCCGCCGGGCGGAGCGCTCGCGAGCGCCCTCGCGCAGGGCAGCCGTGATCTCGGGCGGCGAGGTGGCCGGCGTTCCACCGGTGAAAGGCGGCGCGGGATCGTATTCGATTTGCAGCTGGATCTTGCGGGCCGTCGTCTCGTCCACGAGGTCGGCGACGAGGCGCAGCGCCATATCGATGCCCGAGGTAACCCCGCCCGACGTGTAGAACTTGCCGTCGATGGTCATGCGCTCTTCCGACGGAACGACGCCGAATCTGGCAAGCAGGTGGCGCGAGAGCCAATGCCCGCCGGCCCGCCGCCCCTCGAGCGCCCCGGAGGCCGCCAGCAAGAGCGATCCCGTGCAGATGCCGAAGACGAATCTCGCCCGCTCCGCCTCGCGCCGCGCATAGGCGATCCAGTCGGGGTCGAGCATCGCGCGGTCGATGCCGCTGCCGCCGGGGACGACGAAGAGCTCCGAAGGCGAGGCGGTGTCGCGCGTCCTGGTCGGCAGGATCGTCAGGCCGCGCTCGGTGCGCACCGGCTCGAGCGAGGCGGCGACGAAATCGACGCTCCACCCCGGCGTGCGCGCCAGCACCTCGTAGGGACCGGTCGCATCAAGCTGAACCATATCGGGGACGAGGACGATGTTGACCTGCATGGCCGCTCTCCGGGCGTCGGATGATCGAAACCGAGGCTAGCGGCACAGCCGATTGGCAGCCATGTCAAAAACCGCGCGAAACCTGCCAAGGCTGTCAGGTGGTCGCCGCCCGTGCCGGCGCCTCGCGGCGGCGCTGATAGAGGAAAAGCCCGAGATTCCAGAAGACGCAAGTCGCCAGCGCGAGACTGAGGGCTGCGGCACGGCCCAGCGGCTCTGCGGCGAGGCCGAGGACGACGAGCGCGAGGCTCAAGCCGATCATCCCCCACTGGGCATTGGCCAGCACCGCCACCGTCGCTTGCGCGCCGATGCGCGGCCCGAGGATGAGGATCAGGCTGGTGAAGACCACGGGAAAGAGCGCGATCACACCGCTGAGCCGGGGTCCGAAGAAATTGGCGCCGAGGACGAGCGTGGCAACGAGCGCCGCGACGAGGCCGGCGCGCAACGGGACGTCGTACCAGCGCCGCGCGACGGGCGGCGTCTTCGCCGTACGGAAGCGCTCGGCGGCCGGCAGGCTGAGCGCGAAGGCGAAGATGTTGAGCCCGACCCCACCGAGCAGCGTCCAGGCGAAAGATCGCACCAGCATCGCCACGGCAAACCAGAGGCAAATCCCCGCCGCAAGCCCGATCGTCACCGGCAATCGCCGCGCCAGGCCGATGATGACGAGGTTCATCAGCACGGTGGCGGCGTTCATCGGCAGGCTGGCGAGCGCGCTCGCGGCGATGAATCCCGAGTCATGGTCGACCGCCAGGAAGACGTAAGCCGGGCCGGCAGAGACCGGCAGCGTGGCGATGAGCGCGCCGATGAACGGCCCCAATCGCTCGGCCACCATCGAGGCCGCGACCACGAAGGCGGCGGAGACCGCCATTCGCAGGATGAGCACCAGGAAGAAATCCACGCCGGCGGTCATTGTGAGCTTCTGAAGCTGCCCTGATTCGGCATGGAGGATGGATAGGCCCGTCGCCGGATATGAAAATGCCGCGCCGGCACGTCGAATGGAAGTCCGGGGTCGTCGCCTCGGCCGCGGACCTCCGGCGGGACGTCACCGGTATTGAGCCCCACGCCGGCGCCGCGGTAGGCTGGCAATTATGTCGGGGAGTGCGCGAAACCTGCCACCGCGCCGCGCGGTCATCGTGGTCTATGACGGCGTGCAGGTGCTCGACGTGGCGGGGACCGCGCAGGCGCTTACCACCGCCAATGTGGATGGCGCCGCGCCGCCCTATGAGCTGCGCGTCTGCGCGCTGAGCGGTGGCCCGGTGACGACCGCCTCTGGCTTCGCGATCCTTGCGGAACCCCTGCCCGGCTGGCGGACGATCGACACCCTCTTCATTCCGGGCGGCCCCGGCATCCACCGCTTGCGCTCGAGCAAGGAGGCCCTCTCGGCCCTCTCGCGTCTCTCCCGGCGCGCCCGGCGCATCTGCGCGATCTGCACCGGCGCCTTCGCGCTCGCCGAGATGGGCTTGCTGGACGGTCGGAACGCCGTCACCCATTGGCGCGCCTGCGCGCGGCTGGCTCGGGAATTTCCGAAGGTTCACGTCGATCCCGAGCCGCTCTTCATCCGCGACGGCAATATCTGGACGACCGCCGGCGTGACGGCAGGGATCGACCTCACGCTCTCGTTGATCGAGGAGGACCACGGGGCGGCGCTCGCCTCGCGCGTCGCACGCCGCCTCGTCGTCTATATGAAGCGGCCGGGCGGACAGCGCCAATACAGCGAGCCGATGGCTCTGCAGGATGCTTCCGCCGAGCCTTACAAGGCGCTGTTGCAGCGTATCGCCGACCGTCCGGGCGCGGCTTGGGCGGTCGACGACATGGCCGCTTCGGTTGGTCAGGCGCCGCGCAGCTTTCACCGGAAATTCGTGGCGGCAACCGGCACGACGCCGGCGGAAGCCGTTGAAAGAATCCGCTGCGAGATGGCGCGCTCGCTCCTGCAGACGACGGAGCAGCCGGTCTTTCGCATTGCCGACAAGATCGGATTCGGATCGGAAAGCGCTCTCAGGCGCGCTCTCCGGCGTCAGTTCGGTGTGGCCACCCGCGAACTTCGCAACCGGTTTTGAGGCCGGTTTCGAGGATTGGGCCCAGCCACCTCAGGCAAACATCTCGGGGCGCACTTCTTCCACTTCGATCACCACGTCGGCGGGCAGATTCGCCCTCCGCGCCGCAGCCCGGATAGCGTCCGCGTTCGGCGCCTCGTAAAGACAGTAGGTCTTGCGTTTGTCCGGACTTAGGAACGAGAACAGCCACTTCACCCCTTCCTCATCGTTGATCTGGGTTACGGCGGCGGCCCCCTCCTTGGTGAGCTCAAGCTGCTGGGCGAAATTCCGTTCGATCAGGAAACGCGGCATAGAGATCCTCCTTTGTCGCCCCCTCAGGATGCAGTGCTTGCCGTCTGCGCTCCGAGCGATCGGATTTTGGCCTGGAGCGCCTCCATGCCGAACCGCTCCGCGCTTGCCGCAGCCTCGGCAAGAAGGGCGTCGGCTCGACCGCGATCACCGGGACGATCGCGCTCGCACAACATAAGCGCGAACTCGTGCTTCGTATGGGCAAGCCATGGCCAGGCGTGCAATCGCTCGTCCATCGCCAACGCCGCCTCGAAATGCGCTTCGGCGGCCGACCAGTCGCCCATCGCCGAAGCCAGCATGCCCAGATAGCGCGCATTGGCCCCGCAGCAGACCGTCGCGATCGGCACCACGACCACGATGTCCTGGTAGGGCCGAAGCAGCTCGTAGAGCCCCTCGGCGCGACGCGCATCGGCAAGGCGGGCACAGACTTCTGCGAGATAGCAGAGCGTAATATTGCGCTTGGCATCGACCGGCAGCGCAAATCCGTCCGCGGCGATCTCGCCGAACGACTTTTCTGCCGCCTCGGTAAAGCCGAGATCCGTCGCGATCAAGGCAAGACCCGGCCGCCAGATCGCGTCGCGAGACTTCTCTGCGGCAAAGCGCTTCACCAGAGGGGCGACCTCGGCGAGGCGGCCCTGCTCCCGACGGATCGTGAACATCTGCATGCCGTAGACGCCGGTGACGATCTCGTTATCGACACCGGCCGGAGCGCGCAGCGCCTCTTCCGACAGCCGCTCGGCGGCCGCGAAGTCGCCATGCAGGATCGCCCGCATCGCCTCAGTGCTGCTGGTTCCGTACATGTCGATTTGCCCACGGTCGAAAAGCGTGTGGCGGCGCGCGAGGTGAGTCTCGAAAGCCGCCAGATCGCCCATCTCGAGGTGGCCGACCATGGCGAATGCGTTCGCGCGCATGATCAGCTCGGGGCGGTCGGCGATCTCCTCTGCGGTGACCGTCATCTCGTCGAGCATCGCGCGCCGCACCGGAAACTCTTGTGCGGCGCAGGGGAGACCTGTCGTGGCGATGTACGCGCAATCGAGTGCGTCGAAGAGCGCGCGGCGATCGCCCAACCGGCGCGCCAGATCCGTTGCTTCGCGCAGCAGCGCGGAGGCCCGGTCGAAGGCGCCGAGCTTGAACGAGACGCGCCCGAGATGGCCGAGCACGCGGCAGCGCAGCGTATCGTCGCCGTCAAGCGTCGAGAGCGCCGCTTCGAGGAGGCCGGCAGAATCTCTGACGATACCCATATAGACTTCGGTTTCCTCGACGCCCAATGCGGCGCGCGCCAGATCGGCGGGTGCGTCGATCGTGCGGGCGAGCGCGGCCGCCTCGATGAAGCTTTGGGACGCCTCCTGCAGGCGCAGCACACGCAGCCGGGCCTCGCCGACCAGCAGCAGCAGAGTCAGGATCTGTCGGGATCGGCTGGGAGGCTCAGGCAAAGCACGGGCGATGTGCAGCGCCTGCTCGAAATGCGCCAGCGGCTCGAGGTAGACGGAACGCGCGAGAGCCCGTTCGCCGGCCTTCACCCAGTACGGAATCGCCTGCTCCGGCGTCGCCGCCGCCATGTAGTGCTGAGCGATCAGCTGGGGCTGTCCTTCCGCGATTTCCGGAAAATGGCTTTCCAGCGCCTGCGCGATTTCCGCGTGATGCTGCCGTCGCCGGCTGAGAAGCAGGGACTGATAGGCCGCATCCTGAATGAGAGCGTGCCGGAACATGTAGCTGCCTGCTGCGGTGCCCGACGGCAAGGCAATTTGCGAAGCAACCAGCCGCTCGAGAGCGGAAGCAAGCGCATCGCTCGATTTGCCGGACAGCGCGCCCAGCAGCTCGCTGCCGAATTCACGGCCGATCACCGCGGCGATCTGGGCGACCTCCTTGACCTCCGGGCCCAGCCTGTCGAGCCGCGCCAGCAACGACGCCTGCAAGGTTTCGGGAACGTCGCTGTCGCCGACGGCGCTGCCGGTTTCGACAACCGATCGCGTCAGCTCCTCGATGAACAGCGGCACGCCGTCCGCGCGGCGCAGGATGCGGGTCACGATCGCTTCCGGCAAAGCCGCGGCGGCCGCGGCGCGGGCGATCTCGGCGCCTTGTCCGCGGCTGAGGCGGTTGAGCGTAAGCGCCGTGACCTGGGGGTGACGCGCCCAGTCGGTTTGCCAGTCGGGCCGGTGGGTGATCACCATCAGCACGCGCGCCTCGGCGATGCGGGAGAGGGTTTGCGTCATCAGCTCGCGCGTCGCAGGGTCGATCCAGTGCGCGTCCTCGAGAATGAACAGCAGGGGTCGATGTGCGGCGAGGCCGATGAACTGGTCGACGAGCAGGTTAAGCACGCGTGCCTGGCGCTGCTCGGCAGTAAGTTCGATCGCTGCATAACGCTCGTCCCCTGGCAGGGACAGCAGCGGGCCGAGCACGGCCGGGCCATCCGCCGGATCGGTCCCGGCTTGGCGCAACAGCGTGTCGAGCTTGCGCGCTCTCTCGTCGGGTCCATCCTCCGGCAGGAAGCCGGCGGCATATTCGAGATGCCGGACGACCGGATGAAGCGTGCTCGTGGTGTGGAAGGGCGAGCACTGCATGCGGATGCGCGTGTGCGGCGCGGCCGACAGCCGCTCGCACAGGGCCTCGACGATACGCGACTTGCCCATGCCCGCTTCGCCGGAAAGCACGACCATCTGGCCTTCGCCACCTGCCGCCCGCTCGAATCGCTCGCTGAGCAGCGCCATCTCCTGCTCGCGGCCGATGAACGGCGTGAGCCGGCCGACGCGTGCGGCAAACCGGCTCTCCGTCGCGCGCTCGGCGACGACACGAAAGACGCGAACCGGCCTGGAGAGGCCTTTCAACGTCTGCGCTCCGAGTTCCTCGAACACGAAGCCGGCGCCAAGGAGCTGTCGGGTCAGTTCGTCGATGACGACCTGGTTGGCCTGCGCGAGGGTCTGCAAGCGCGCCGCCAAATTCGGCGTGTCTCCCGCGACCGCGCCCGGCTGCGGGCGACCCGAGGTCTCCAGATCGCCGACGACAACCATGCCTGAGGCCAGGCCGACGCGCGCACTCAAGGGCCCAGCGCGCCCGCTCGGCAGCTGGCGCACGGCGTCGATGGCGGCGAGCCCAGCGCGGACCGCCTGCGCCGCCTCGTCCTCGTCGGCGCGCGGCCAGCCGAAATAGGCGACCACGCCGTCGCCCAGAAAATTTGCGACGTAGCCGTCATGCCGCGCTACGACACTGCTCACAGCATCCTGGTAGGCGCGTATCAGGTCGCGCAGGTCTTCGGGGTCGAGACGCTGCGACAATGCCGTCGATCCGACCAGGTCGCAAAACATGACCGTCAGTTGCCGTCGCTCGGCCGAAGCGCCGGCCACCGGGCTTGGGGTCGATGGTGCATTCGGCGAGATCGGGACAATGTGCGGAACGCTCCCCAGCGCACGCCGGAGCTTCCGGCGATGCCCGAGCGACAGCCCGAGCTCTTCCAGATCCGCCTCGCTGAGCGCCGGCAGAATGTCGAGGTCGATGTCGTTAGCCCGCAAAATGGGCGCGAGCTGCGCCAGACCGAGCGGCGCCAGCCACATTTCCAGCTCGTCCACCGCTCCCCTCCCTGGCGGGTCGCCGGTAGCCGTACTTCGACTCTATCAGAGTGGACACGCGCTCCACCATCGAAGTATGGGAGGACCAATCTCTGATTACGCAGCCTCTCCTGAAATCATCTTCAGGTTTACAAAAGCGAGGTCGGAATCTTGCTCTTGCCTGCTGCGCTAGTCGGGCAGTGTGCAGACATCCGGATGCAGCAACGCCGCATCCTTCATCCAGACCAGCGCCCCTTCCGGCCCGACTGCAGCGCAAAGCGGCATCGGAGCGGGCAGCCGACCCCAGCTCTGTGCCTCGAGCCTCTCCTCGCCAATGACCAGGCTGCCCGACATGACGAGAAACTCGAGGCCACGCTCGTTGGTGACGGTCACGTCTTTGCCGGCAATCCATTCCTCGATGCGCACCTGCTCGTATCCGTCGTCGAACAAGGCGATCGCGGTACGCGCTCCGAGGCGCGGCTCGACCTTCAGCCCCTCGCCGGGCTGGCGGACGGTCTGTGCCCGATCGCCTTCCCTGAATTGCCAGAGCCGCACAAAGATCGTGCAGCCGTCCCTGGAGGCGGGGACATGCGAGGTACCCGGCGGATTGCGGAAATAACTACCGGCCGGATAGTCGCCATGTTCGTCCTGAAAGACGCCTCGAAGGACCAGGATCTCTTCGCCACCGCCATGGGTATGTCGGGGAAAGGCACTATGAGGAGCGTAGCGCACGATCGAGGTTGCACGCGCGACCTCGCCCCCGACCCGATAGAGCATGCGGCGGTCCACGCCGGCGGCCGGGCTCGAGACCCAATCGAGCTTTGCCGCATGAACGATGACGCGTTGGGACAGATCGTCATTGATGCGCATGGTCACTCCCTCGCATGCCCGGCACCACCCTGAACCCGGCTTACGGCGTGCCGGCGGAAGCACGCGGTCTAGGAAAGAGCCGACCCAGGGATCCGCGGCGCAAACATTTCCCGCAGATCGGCAAGATGCTCGCGTCCCCAGAAAAGTTCGCCGTCGATCAGGAAGCTGGGCACGCCGAAGACGCCCGCCGTTTCCGCCGCCTCGCGAATGGCGTCGAGCTCATGGCGGCCTGCGCCCGAAAGATAATCGCCAAATTCAGTCGTCTCGGCGCCCGCCTCTGCCAGCATCCCGGCAATGACCGCCGCATCCTCGATGTCGAGCTCGCGTCGCCAGAACCTCTCGAAGACGCGGTCGTGGTAGGCACGGAACACGGCGGCACCGTGACGCTTTGCCCAGAGCATGCCGATGGCGGCGAGCGAGGAGTCCCAGATCTTGCGCGTCCCCAAAATGGTGAGCCCGCGCTTTTGCGCCTGGCGACGGCAATCCATGTAGGAGTACCGGACCCTGCGCCATTGGTGGGCATTGCGCATCGCTTCGATGACGTGGCCGTGCTCGTCCACTCTGGCACTCCCGAGATAGCTTGGGATATCGAGCGTATAAGGCAGCCAATCGATGCGAACGTCGAGTTCGTCTTCGAGGCCGTAGATCAGGTCCTTCGCCAGAAACGCGTAGGGACTCTTGTAGTCGCTGTAGACGGATATGGTCTTTGCCGCGTCCATTCACGCTCACCTTCGACCACGCTCCGATCGAAGCCTAGTCCAGGCGCGGCCAATCGTACATCGAACGCAGCTTGACAAGCCGCGCCGCGCGGAAACGAAATAGGGCAGAGACGGAGGTGAGCATGCGCGTCGCCGTCCTCCTCGCCTTGGCGCTCGTCGCGGTCTCGCCGGGCGCCGAGGCGCAACTGCTCCAGACCGATCAGATCTACGGCCGCTGGCTGAGCGAGAACAAGCGCGGCGTCATCGACCTCTATCCCTGCGGCAACACGATCTGCGGCAAGCTCGTCTGGTTGCGCGAGCCGAATTACGCGGGCGCGCCGAGAGTCGATGTCAAGAACCCCGACCCGGCCTTGCGGCGACGGCCGCTCTGCGGCCTCGTCGTCCTCGGTGGCTTTCGCCACATGTCGCCGCAACTCTGGACGGATGGCCGGATCTACGACCCGCAGAACGGAAAGACCTACCGCGCCACGCTTTTCCTCGAGGGCCTGGGCCTCTTGCGGCTTCGCGGCTATATCGGCACCCCGTTCCTCGGCAGAAGCGAAACCTGGACGCGCCCCGACGCGAGTTACGGCGCGTGCTGATTGCGCCCAGCGCGTGAACGTGGCGATCCCGCGGGATTCCGCGTGCGCCCCGTTGCGGATATCGTGATACGCTCGTCGCAACGAGGCGGCCGCGGGAGAGGACAATGGCGGAGATCGTCCTCATCAATCCTCGATTCGAGGTCTCGTACTGGGGGCTCGAGCACGCGCTCCCGTTCCTCAACAAGAAATCGATCCTGCCGACCGCGGCGCTGCCGCTGATCGCGGCGCTGACGCCCGCGGAGCATTCGGTCACGATCGTCGACGAGAACGTCGAGGCGATTGATTTCGACCGCTGCGCCAAGGCGGACGTCGTCGGCCTCACCGGCATGAACGTCCAGCGCCGGCGCATGCGCGAGATCCTGGAGGAGCTGAAGCGGCGCGGCGCCTTCGTCGTCGTCGGCGGGCCTTGGATCACCGTCGAGGAGGCCTATTTCGACGGTCTCGTTGATGCGATCTTCATCGGCGAGGCGGACGAGACTTGGCCGCGCTTCCTCGCCGACTGGAGCGCGGGCCGGCCCCAGCGGCGCTACGAGCAGGCGGAGCCCACGGACATGACGCGCCTTCCGGCGCCGCGCCTCGACCTCCTCAAGTCGGCCGCCTACGCCCATGGCAGCGTGCAGTTCTCGCGCGGCTGCCCCTTCACCTGCGAGTTCTGCGACATCATCGTCGTCTTCGGCCGCCGGCCTCGGCTCAAGACCGCGGGCCAGGTGATCAAGGAACTCGAGGGGCTCGTCGCCCAGGGCATGCGCACGGCCTTCGTCGTCGACGACAACCTCGTCGGGAACAAGAAGGCCGTGCGGCAGGTGGTGCAGGAGATCGTCCACTGGCAGCAGGCCCATGGCTATCCCTTGAGCTTCGTCACCGAGGCGTCGCTCGATCTCGCCGACGACCCCGACCTCATGGATCTCATGGTCGAGGCGAATTTCGCCGCCGTCTTCGTCGGCATCGAGACGCCGAGCGAGGCCTCGCTCAAGGAGACGAAGAAGCTGCAGAACCTGCGCAAGGGCGGCACGATGATCGAGAAGGTGCATCGCATCCAGGACGCTGGCCTCGAGGTCTGGAGCGGGATGATCGTCGGCTTCGACAACGACGATCCCGGCATTTTCGAGGCGCAGCGGCGGTTCATCCGCGAAGCGCGGATCATCACCACCATGGTGAACATGCTGGTCGCCGTACCGAAGACGCCGCTGCACGCGCGCCTGAAACGCGACGGTCGCCTCGACGATGTCGACTTCCCGCCTTATGGCACCAATGTGATCCCGCTGCGCCTCACCCGCGAGGAGCTGAGCCAGGGCTATCTCGCCGTGATGCGCGACCTCTATGACGCCGACGCCTATTTCGCTCGTGTCGAGGCGCTCTACCTCGACGGGCGGCTGCGCACCGAGCCCGTGCGGCGGCGCTTCATCGGGCCCTGGCGGCGGTTCAAGGACGACCTCCAGCGCCTGCTCGAGGCGGGGGTCATCCTCGGCCGGCTCGCCCTCGGCGTCGGCGATGCGAGGCTCCGGCGCAAGTATCTCAGCGGACTCTGGCGCTTCCTCAAGGCGGGGCGCGACCCCGACGTGCTCTGGGTCTACGCCGTGAAGTGCGTCATGCATTACCATTACCACCGCATGCTGGCGCGGATGAGCCGCGCCGACGCGGCGATCGTCAACAACTTCTGAGGTCCGGGCGCTCAGTGGCGCTGGAAGTAGGCGCGGATGATCTGGTCGTTGAAGGCGGCGTTGAGATCGAGGGCGGCGCGGAAATCGCCGCGGCCGAGCACGTAGGTCTCGAGGTTCTCGAGCGCACGGACGGTGGCATTGCGAACGCCGCCGCCCATGAGCGCGACCTCGCCGAAGAAATCGCCGGACGAGAAGAGGGCGGCCTGGCTCTCGGCCTCGCCCGGGTGCGCAACATAGGCGGCGGCGCGGCCTGCGCCGACGAGGAAGAACTCGTCGCCGGGGTCGCCCTGGCGCACGACGACTTCACCCTTCGCGTAGCGGCGCTTGGTCATGCGCTCGGCGAGATGGGTGATCTCGACCGCCGAGAGCCCGTGGAACAGCTCGATGGACTTCAGGAACTCGCAGATGACGAGCGCCTCGCGCAGCGCGACGTTCGAGGTCACGACACCGTCGACCAGCGTGATGATCCGGTCGGCGATGCGGACGATGCGGCTGTCATGGGTCACCATCATGATGGTGCAACGGTCCTCGACGGCCAGGTCCTTCAGGAGCCCGACCACGATGCCGCTCGACTCCTTGTCGAGCGCGGCGGTCGGCTCGTCGGCGAGGACGAGGCGCGGCCGGTTGACGAGGGCGCGGGCCACCGCGACACGCTGGCGCTGGCCGCCCGAGAGGGCGCGGGGTCGGTAGTCCGCCCGCTCGCCGAGCCCGACGCGCTCCAGCATGCGGTGCCCGCGCTCGGCCATCTCGGAGCGCGGACAACCGCCGAGCTGCATCGCCATCTTGACGTTTTCGTAGGCGGTCAGCGCGTCGAAGAGGTTGTGCATCTGGAAGATGAAGCCGATGTTCCGCCGCATCGCCACGAGTTCGGCGGCGGGAAGCCCCGCGAGGCTGCGCCCGAGCACCTCGACCAATCCGTCCTGCACCGAGCGCAGCGCCCCAATAAGACTGAGGAGCGTGGTCTTGCCCGACCCGGACGGCCCGGTCATGACGACGAACTCGCCGGGAGCGACCTCGAAGCTGTTATCGAAGAGCACCTGGTTGCGCGATTCGCCGGCGCCGAAATGATGGTTGACGCGCTCGACCAGCACGGAGGGGGTCATCGGAAGAGCTCCGCGGGATCGGCGGAGAAGAGGCGGCGCAGCGCAACCAGCGCGGCGGCAAGGCACATGGCGAGCGTGAGGGCGGCGGTGATGAGAGTGAGGGAAAGGCTCATCTGCACGGGCATCAGCGCCACGTCGCTCACCAGCCGGAACAGCAGCGCGCAGAGGATCCAGGCAGGACCGTAGGCGACCGCGGCATAGAGCGCCGCCTGACGAAGCACGACGGCCGCGAGGCGCGGCGAGGCGTAGCCCATCGCCTTCATCGTCGCGTATTGCGGCAGCTGGTCGGAAACGTCCGAGAACAGCGTCTGATAGGCGATGAGCATGCCGACGACGAAGCCCACCAGCGTGCCGGCACCGAAGACCGGGCCGACCGGCGAGACCGAGGCGTGGAACGCCGCCTCCCGCGCCAGCAGCTGCGGCTTGGTGAGGACGTCGACGCCTTTGGGCAGCGCGGCGCGCAGCGCGCGGCGGAGCGCCTCGGGCGAGCGCCCGGGCGCGGCTTTGACGATGCCGGCCTCGACGTCGGCAAGCCCCGGGACCGGTGCCACGGGACCCGGCGGGGCGGCCTCCCCCGCGGCCGTCGCCGCGAAGAAGGTGAGAAACGTGCGGTCCCCCATCAGCACCGTACCATCGGTGAAGAAGTCGGGCCCGAGCGAGAACGTGCTAGCGACGCGCACCCTGCGCCCGGCGAGCTCGGTGCGCGTGCCGTTCTCGGCGGTGCCGAGGAAGTCGCGGGCGCGGCGGTCGACCAGGACCGTATCGGGAAGCCGGAGTGCGGCGAGGTTTGCCGTCACGGCGGGCAGCGCAAAGACGGGCGCATCCGGATCGAAGGCGAAGACCTGGACGATGAAGCGGCGTCGGTCCTGCGGGTTCTTCCAGAGCGCGCCCGTGCGCGCGGCGTAGAGCGGCCGGACCGAGGCCACGCCGGACACCGCCTCCGCCTCGTAGAGGAAGCGCCGCGAGAGCGGGGCCGGCCGGTCGAACTGGTACTTGCCGTCCGAGAGCAGGACCACATCGGCATCGAGCGCGCGGATCGGCAGCAGCATGCTGTCGATGAAGCCGTCGCGGAAGCCGAGCTCGACCATCATCAGAAGAATGGCGAAGGCGATCCCGGATATCGACCGGGCAAGGCGGCCCGGATGCGCCAAGAGCAGGCGGCGCGCCAGCGGCACCGGCCGCTCGGCACGATCCGTGCGGCGGGAGGAGAGCCGCGCCGGGACGGGAAGTGACCGCGGCAGGACCTTCGCCACCCGCCCCTCCTAGAAGAGTTCCGCAGGGTCGGCCCGCCGCACCGCACGCAGCGCCAGCACCGCCGAGATCGCGGCCATGACGAGCGTCGCGGCGAGGACGAGGGCGAAGCGGTCGCCGGTCATGACGATCGGCAGGCGGGCGAGCGCGCGGACCTCGCCGTAGATGAGGAGGGCGAGGATGACGGCGGGGATGAAGGCGGAGAGCGCGAGAAGGAGCGAGGAGGCCGCCACCGAGCGGGCGAGGTCGGTATGCGTCCAGCCCATCGCCTTCATCGTCGCGTATTGCGGCAGCTGGCGCAGGATCTGCGCCGAGAGCGTCTGATTGAGGATCAGGACGCCGACGATGACCGAGACCACGACGCCGAGCCCGAAGACGAGCCCGGTGGCGGTCCGGTTTGCCCAATAGCCCACCTCGTGGCGGGCGATGCTGGCGCGGGTGAAGACGCGCACGTCGGCCGGCAGGAAACGACGCAGCTCCGCAGCGACCGCATCTGGATCGGCGCCCGGCTTCAGCCGCACCAGGCCGAGCGTCACCTCCGCAAGACTGCTCTCTGGAAAAATGCGGCGGAAGTTGACGTCGCTCGTGACCACCGCGCCGAGCCCCAGGAAGCCGGTGCCGAGGCGGTAGAGCCCGCCCACGGTCACGGCGCGCTGATCGAGCTCGACGCGCGCGCCGGCCCTGGCGCCATAGACGGGGAGCGTCTGGTCGTCGACGAGGACGAAGTCCGGCTTGCGCAAGAGGCCGGCGTCGATGCCGGGCGCACGGAACGCGTCATCGCCGGGTCGGACGCCGATCACGAAGATGTCCCGGCGCACGCCCGAGCGGGGGTCGAGCCAGCTCCCCTGCCCCTCGTAGACCGGCGACGCCGACAGGACCCCATCGACGCTCAGGGCCTGATAAAGCCGGGCACGCGGGAAGTCGTAGGCCTCCTCCTGGCTCACGTAATCGGCCGCAGTCAGCAGGATGTCGAAGCGGAGGTGATCGTAGACGAGCATGCCGGCGCGCGGGACGGAGGCGTAGAACCCCAGCTCCAGGAACACCATGAGGACGGCAATGCCGACGCCGGCGGCGGCGAGCAGGCTACGACCCGGCTCGTGCGCGAGCATGCGCCAGGCGACGAGCGCGCTCAGTGCGCCCATGCCGGCCCGCCGGCCGCTGCGGCCGGCAGGGGACGCCTCCGCCGTCACGGATCGCCCGCCACCGCCCCGGGTGGCGCCTTGCCAGGGCGGATCCGCACGTCGACGGTCATGTTGGTAAGGCGCTCGACCTCCTTGGAATTGTCGAGGTCGATGCGCACCTCGACCACCCGCGCGTCGGCACGTGCGGCGGGATCGACGTTGAGCACGTCGTTCTTGAAGATCATGTAGCCGATCTCGGCCACCCGCCCGGCAATCGGCTTCTCGAGCGCGGAGGCGCTGATCTCGGCCGCGTCGCCAACATGGACGCGCCCGATATCGGTCTCATAGACGTCCGCCACTACCCGCATGCGGTCGGTGTCGCCCATCGAGAGGATCGGCGGCCCGTCGAGCTGGCCCACCTGCTCGCCGAGATGGGCGCGAATGTTGAGGATGCGGCCTGCGATCGGTGCGTAGATCGTCGCCTCGCGCAGCTGCTCCCCGGCAACGTCGAGCTGACGCGCCAGCGAGGTGACCGGGATCGCCGCCCGGTCGCTCTCGAGCTGCGCCTTGGCGAGGCGGACCTCGGCCTCGGCCGCCGCCCGCTCGGTCTCGAACCGCCCCTTCAGCTCGGCGAGTGCCGCCGTCGCCGCCGTCAGATTCGCCTGGTCGATCAGCACCGCCGTCCGATGATCGTCCCGCGTGCGCCGCGAGGTGATCTTCTCCTGCGACAACTGCGCATCGGTGCGCACGATGTCCGTGTCGTTGGCGAGCTGGCTCTCGAGACGGCGCACATCCGCCTCGCGCGCCGCGATCTGCAGCGGCGTCACCGTGTTCACTTGCTGCAGCTTGATCTCGGCATCGTCAATCCGCGCCTCGTCGAGGGCGGTCTCGGCGACGAGCCGCGCTTTCGCCTCGTCGAGCTGCGCCGCGACCTCTTTCTGATGCGCGGCACGGGCGTCGTGCTCCTCGAGCCAACCGAGCACCTGGCCCTTTTGCACGATGTCGCCACGCGCGACGAGGAGTGCCGCGAGCCGGCTGGGCTCGCCGGCGTTGATCTTCAGGACTTCGCTGGCGGGCTCGATCCGGCCCATCGCCGCGACGCCTTCGTCCGCGGGCGGTGACGGCGTCGGTGCGGGCGCGGCCGGCTGCTGGAGAGCCCAGAGCGCGGTCCCGGCGGCGACGGCGAGAACGGCGCCCGCGCCGGCCAGACCGATGCGGCCGATGCGCGGCGCGCGGCGCACGTCCGGAAGCGCGAGCCGCATCATGGAAACGCTCCCGCGGTGGAACCGCTGGAAAGGCCGGCGCTCGAAGGGGTGAGGGCGGCCGGGGCGCGCATGGCGTCAGGAGGCCTCGGGCGACGGGCGAAACGCCGGGCGGTCGAGAACGCCCCGCCTTGCCGCGGCGCGACGCGCCTTTGGCGGCTCCGCCAGCACCCGCCGCGCGATCCGGCTCTCCTTGAGGCGCGCGCCTTGGAACAGGGCGCGGAGCGCTGCAGCGCGGGCGAGGTCGCGCAGCGCCGCGCCCTGGTGCCGGAACGCGACGAGGCCGCGCGGACCGAGGCGGCGCAGCAAGGACAGGCGGAGCGCGGCGAGATAAAGGCACAACGCGGCGAGCGAGCGCGGGATGTCGGTCTCGCGCACGTGCTCGAAGAAGCGATGGTTGAGCGAGAAGACCGACTGGACCTTGAGATAGCCCGGTCGCGCCGGCGCCGCGGCGTCGACCAGAGCGGCGAGCCTTCCAAGCTCAGCCGCGAGCGCCTCGCGGCGCATCAGCCCATTGAAGATCTTCACGCCCGCGGGATCCCACATGTAGCCGCTCATGCTGAGGGGCACCGCGAGGTGGAACATGGCGAGGATCGCCAGATGCATGCGCATGTGGCACCGCCAGGGGTCGTGCATGACGCGATAGAGATCGGTGATCTCGTGCGTCGCCAGATGATGGGCGTTTTCGAACGCGGTGTCGAGATCGGCAACGAAGTCCGCCGTCGGCGCGCCGCGCCGCTCCTCGGCAATCGCCGCACCGATCTGGCGGACCTGCAGCGAAGTGAGGGCGAGGCCGAGACTGTAGAGCGGATCGACCGTGTCCGCGGCGTCGCCGAGCAGGAACCAACCGTCGGGTGAATAGCGACGCGTCGCCTCGTACATGTAGGAGCCGTAGAAATTCGTCTCCCGCACGGAGCCGCTGCGCACGAGGTCGGTCACGACGGGATGCTCGGCGCCGACCTGCTCGAGGAAGTCCGCCATGGAGCGGATCTCGCGCGGATGAAGGTCCTTGCGGTAGGTGATGCCGATGCTGATCATCGGCCGGCGATCTTCCGCGACGATCGGGATACACCAGATCCAGCTGCCGCGACCGAAGAAATGGTGCGTGCAGTAGTAGGAGTCGAAGCTGCGGTTCTCCTTCTTCACCGCGTCGATGCGCGACAGCAGCGCCGGATCGAAGTCGACCAGCCAGAACCAGAATACGTCCTTTTGCAGCGCGGGCCGGATGTGGAGCCCGAGACGCCGGCCGAGCACGCGGCTGCGGCCGGTGGCGTCGACGAGCCAGCGGCAGACCGTCTCGCGCTTCGAGCCGTCCGCAGCCGCCGACAGCACCCGGTGCGCGCCCTTGACGATTTCGACGTCGACGATGCGGTCTTCGAGCTGCGTGACGCCAGCGGCGGCGTTGCAGGCGCGCAGGTCCCGGTCGAAGGTGAAGCGGTTCACTTCGAAGGAGGGGAAAGGCGGCAGGGCCGGCGCCTCATCGACGACGTAGCGGCGGTCCGAAGGGTCCTCGAGCTTCTGCTTGTAATAATAAGTGAGGCCGTATTTGGGATGGTGCCGCTCGATCAGAAGCGGCCCCAGCCCGAGCTCGCGGATGAAAAGCGTGCTGACCTCGACCAGGGATTCGCCGACGATCGGCCGGCGCGGCGGATTGCGGCCGATGACCGCGACGCCGAGATCGGGGAAGGTCTTGCGGAAATAGGCGGCCGCGAGATTGGCGGCGACGCCGTTTCCCAGAATGCCGATCTCGGCCATCTCCCCTCCCCTCCCCTTCCCTCTCTCCCGCGCGGCCGGCGCGGCCAGGCCGTCAACGCCCTCCGGCCATTGCCGCGCCGCCGATGAGCGCCGCTGCCAGCACGAGCGCGAGCGCGGCGGCGCGCGGCACGAGGCGCGCCGAAGCGTCCCTGCGGCTCGCCAGCGCCCCCGCCGCGGTCCAAACCCCGCCGGACAGGCAGACGAGCACCGCGAGCGCGCCGAAGCGTCCGGCCTCGAGCCGCCAATCGCCCGCGGGCGACGGAAAGACCGCGAACGCCAGGACCACCGTCTTGGGATTGAGGAGCGTCGCGATGAAGACCTGGCGCGGGCCGACGCGCGACGCCGGTCCGCGCAGCGGCGCGGGAGTTCTCCACAATCGCCACGCGAGCAACAGGAGATAGGCCAGGAGCGCGGCGCGCAGCGCCACGCCCGCCGATGGAACCGCGGCGGCGACGGGCGCGCCGAGGAGCCGCAAGGCGCCGATCGCGAAAAGATATGCCGCGAGGGCGGCGAAGACGAAGCGGACCGCGTCCTTGAGGAGCGCACCCGCACCGCCGGCGAAGAGCACGAAGTTGGTCGGGCCGGGCGCTGAGAGAATGAGCGCGGCCGCGGCGAGGAAAAGCGGGAACGACGTCATGGCGCGTCAGCCAGCATGAACGGCCTCGAAGATCATGCTCTGTGCCGTCAACCCCGGGCCGAATGCGATCGCGCAGCCGAGATCGCCGATGCGGCCTGCCGCCTCCCTCATCATGTCGCGGAGCACGAAGAGGATTGTCGCCGACGACATGTTGCCGAATTGCTGCAGAACGCTGCGTGAATGACGCAGCGCGTCGGGAGGGAGGCCGATCGCCTCGCCGGCCGCGTCCAGGATGGCCCGGCCGCCGGCATGCACAGCCCAGAGGCGGATGTCGGCGGGCGCGACGCCGCCCATCAGCGACGGCAGCTTCTCCGGCAATGCCGCGGACAGCGTCCGCGGCAGCTTGCTCGACAGCCCGAGATCGAACCCGGAGGTTCCGATCCGCCAGGCTATGAGTTCCTGGCTCTGCGGGATCACCGTCGCATGGAAGCTCCGGAGCCTCAATCCCGTCGGCTCGGCGGAAACGATGCAGGCGGAAGCGCCGTCGCCCCAGATGAGAAAGCGCAGCATCTCGTCGATTTCCGCGCCTTCCTGGAGATGAAGCGTGCAGAGCTCGACGCTGACGACGGCGACCTTCGCCCGCGGGTCGGAGCGGACGATGTGACGGGCGAGCGTGAGGGCGTTGAGCGCGGCGTAGCACCCCATGAAGCCGACGAAGGTGCGCTCGACATCGGCGCGCAGCCGGAAGCGGGTCACGATCTCGAGGTCGAGCCCGGGGGCGTAGAAGCCGGTGCAGGAGACCACGATGAGATGCGTGATCTCGTCCTTGACGTCGACGAAGCCGGCATCGTCCAGCGCGGCGGCGGCAAGTTCCGGCGCATGCTTCTCGAAAAACCGCATCCGCACGCCGGTGTCGGGAAACTGGCCTGGCCGATAGAAACCGCTGCAGTCGAGGTCCGTCCCGTCGGTCTGCGGTTTCAGATGAGAGTAGCGGTGCTCGATCTGAGATTTTTCGACGAGCCGGCGGAAGACGCGGCGTGGACCTTCGCTGGAGAAGCGCGAGAGCGCATAGGCGATGAAGTGCTGATGCACATCGTGCGGAGGAACAGCCGTGCCAATGCGGTTTATGTAAGCGGCTGACACGCTTCGCCCCCCTGCCGGCGGAGCCCCCGCGCCAGCATGCAAAGGCTTGAATAGGATTAGGATTGTGTCACTCCTTGCGGGGCTCGTCTGTCGCCGATTCCGAGGAAATCCGGCGCGGCTGCCGACGCTTCGGTTGAATAACGCGCCATCCCCGGCCCGATCACCCGCGGATCGGACCGCTCGCGAATAATTCTGTTATGGTGGGCCGTGCGATGACTCCCGGGCGATTCCGTCCGTTTGCGCGCCGTGCCCTCGCGAACGGGCGCTGCGAGGGGAGGTGCGGATGAGAGACGCGGCGCGGAGCCGGCTGCACGGATGGGTGCTCGTCATTCTCGTCGTCCTGCTTCCGGTCGGCCTGCCGATCGCGGTCTGGCTGGACCTCAGAAACCTGTCCGCCCGGGCCCTGGAGCTCCAGGCGAACGACGTCAATGCGCTCATCAGCGGCTTCCGCGCCTATTACGCAACGAACGTCGTCGATCGGGTGCTGTCGAAGGCGGGAGCGGTGAAGGTCACGCACAACTACCACGATGTGCCGGGTGCGATTCCGATTCCGGCGACCCTTTCGCTCGAGCTCGGCAAGGTTGTCAGCGATTACCAGAAGAACATCGGCTATCGCTTCGTATCCGACTACCCGTTCAAGGGGCGGCCGCCGCACCGGCTGGACGCCTTTGAGCGAGAGAGCCTCGCCGCGCTGCGGGCGAACCCGAACAGGGAGATCAGCAAGGTCGGCTGGCACGGCCTATCCACCGAAGTGCGGCTGATCGTTCCCGTCATCATGGGGCCGCCCTGCGTCGCCTGCCACAACACCCATCCCGACAGCATCAAGCGCGACTGGAAAGTCGGCGACGTGCGCGGCATCCAGGAGGTGACGATCACCGCGCCACTCGCCGCCGACCTGCTCTCGTTCAAGTACCTGCTCGGCTACTTCGCGCTGACGGCGGCGGTGGGCCTGGCCTTCATCCTGCTGCAGCGGCGCCAGGCGGGCATGATCGGCGCGATGAACAAGGAGCTCGAAACCGCGAACCAGTTCCTGGCGTCAATCGCGATGAAGATCTCGCACTATCTCTCGCCGCAGATCTACAAGAGCATCTTCAGCGGCGAGAAGGACGCCGCCATCCGGACCGAGCGGAAGAAGCTGACGATCTTTTTCTCCGACATCAAGGACTTCACCGTGGCCACGGAGCGCCTGCAGCCCGAGGAGATGACGGCGCTCCTGAACGAGTACCTGACGGAGATGTCGGCGATCGCGCTGCGGCACGGCGGCACGATCGACAAGTTCATCGGCGACGCGATCCTGATCTTCTTCGGCGACCCGGAGACCAAGGGCGCCGCCGGGGATGCGCGCGCGTGCCTGGCGATGGCGATCGAGATGCAGCGCCGCATCGCCGAGCTCAATGCGAAATGGCGCGGCGGCGGGGTCGAGCATCCGTTCCGCGTGCGGATGGGCATCAGCACCGGCTATTGCAATGTCGGAAACTTCGGCAGCGCCGACCGCATGGACTACACCATCCTCGGCGCCGAGGCCAATCTCGCCGCCCGCCTGCAGTCGATCGCCGAGCCCGGCCGCATCGTCCTCAGCTACGAGACCTACGCGCTCGTCCGCAACCACGTGCTGGCGCATCCCTTGCCGCCGATCACGATGAAGGGAATTTCCCGGGACGTGGTGCCCTACGCCGTGGAAGGAGCGCTGGACGAGGAGGGCCGCCATATCCCGGTGTTCAGCGAGCACATGATCGGGCTCGATTTCTACCTCGATCCCAGCGTCATCGATGCCGCGGGTGTGGCGCGCATCCAGGCGCTGCTCGCGGAGGCGCTGGCGGCGCTGCGCGGCGGCACGGCGGCGTCATCGGCGCTGGACTAGGCCACGCCTGCGCGCGCGAGAGCGCTTCGGCGCTGCGAGCAGCGCTCCCTAGTGATGCCTCCCGGCAAATTCATCGTGTGGTTGCCCGCAAAAAATGAGGTTTCCGCGGGATACGCCTTCTACCTGCAGTCTGGCAGCCTGCAACTGAGGCGACCCTGGAGGCGTCCGGACGCTTGGCCGGGCGCCCCCGCAGGCGCGCCCAGGAGGAGCGAGCAATGCCAGACGACCCGAAATCCATCGCGCCCAAGCCAATCACCCAGGTGAGGCCGCCCGACAGCAACGAGCAAGCCTTCGCGCGCTGGCTTCGCGGGATGTTCGCCGTCGCACAAGAGATTACGCAATTCACGCAGCTGCGCCTCCAGGAAGACATGGCCGCGTTGTCGACGCTCGCTGTTTGCGCAAGTCCCGAGCAGGCTCTCGAGTGCCAGCGGCGATTCGCAGCAAAGGCCGGCGAGCAATACGCAGGGGAGATGACCAAGCTCTCTCAGATGATGATCAGCGTCGCAAATCAGGGCCTGTCACTGTACCAGCGGCAAGTCGTCGCGCAGGCGGATTGGAAGCCGAATACGGCGCTGCCTGCTGGGAAGGGCGCAACCACTCAGCAATTCACCGCAACCGCCGGCGAGTACGCTTGGAGATCGACGTGACGCGCTGGGGCGAAGGTCATCTGCGGGCGAACGGACGCGAGATCGCGCATACCTCCAGCGCCAAGGATGCCCGCCAGGCTTTCCGCGATCTCAGAAAGAAGGCCGAGCAATTCCTGCGAACGGCGGCGACCAACGCTCCGGAACTGACGGGAGCCGGTCCGACGGCGTGACGCCCGGCGCGCGACCAAAGGATCGGGAAATGCGTACCGCAACCTCGCCGGATTTCTGAGCGGCGATCCCCGAGCACCACGCGATGCTTGGCGCCGCAAGTTGTCGATGCCGGCGACGGGCCCGCGCCTCGGAGCCGATCGGTTCTCAGGCGGTTTCTGCAGCGGAACCCGCAACTCACTGGAGACATCGCGCTTGGTCGTACGACTACGCTGAAGCGGCGCGCGCATGTCCGAGAGAGGGAAGGATGCAGACGATCAGTTGCACCGAGGCGGTCGCACTCATTCCCGACGGGGCGACGCTGATGATCGGCGGCTTCATGGGGATCGGGACCCCGGAAACGCTGATCGACGAGCTGGTGCGCCAACGCAAGCGCGAGCTCACCGTCATCGCGAACGACACAGCGTCGCCGGACAAAGGGATCGGCAAGCTCGTCAGCGCCCGCCTCCTGCGCCGCGCCGTCGTCAGCCATATCGGCCTCAATCCCGAGACGCAGAAGCAGATGCTCGCCGGGGATCTCGACGTGGTGCTGGTGCCGCAAGGCACGCTTGTCGAGCAGATCCGCGCCGGCGGCAGCGGGCTCGGCGGCATTCTCACGGCCACCGGGATCGGCACGCTCGCCGATCGGGGGAAGACCAGGATCGAAGTCCGCGGGCGGGAATACCTGCTCGAGCCGCCGCTGCGCGCCGATGTCGCGCTGCTCCAGGCGTTTCTTGCCGACTATCTCGGCAATCTCACCTATGCCCTCACGGCGCGGAACTTCAATCCCGTGATGGCGATGGCGGCCGATACTGTCATCGTGGAGGCGGAGCACATCGTACCGACGGGGGTCATCGCGCCCGACCATGTCGTGACGCCCGCACCGCTCGTCGACTTCCTCGTGGGACATGGGTGAGTCCGATGGATGCGCAGACCGTCATCGCGCGCCGCATCGCCCGGGAGCTGCGTCCCGGCATGCTGGTCAATCTCGGCATCGGCATTCCGACGCTCGTCGCGAACCACGTACCGCCCGGCATGACGGTCTTCTTCGAATCCGAGAATGGGCTTATCGGCACCGGCGCCGTGCCGGATCTGGGCATGGTGCAGCAGCGCCTGACCGATGCCGCCGGGCGTCCGGTGACCGCACTGCCGGGTGCGTCGACTTTCGACAGCGCCTTGTCATTTGCGCTGATCCGCGGCGGCCATGTCGACATGGCGGTGCTTGGCGGGATGCAGGTCGATCGCGAGGGCCGCCTCGCCAACTGGATGATCCCGGGCAAGATGGTGCCGGGAATGGGCGGCGCGATGGACCTGGTCAGCGGCGCAAAGCGCGTTGTCGTCGCGATGCAGCACACCGCCAAGGGCAAGCCCAAACTGGTCCGCCACTGCACCCTGCCGCTGACCTCGACCCGGCCGGTCGACCTCGTGGTCACCGAGCTCGCGGTGATCTCCTTCGCACCGGGCAGCGCGACCCTCCTCGAGACGGCACCCGGCATCGACATCGCAACGGTCGTCGACGCGACCGAGGCGGAGCTCGTCATCGCCGAGAACGTGACGCCGATGATGCTCGACTGACGCAAGCAGGCCATCCTCGCTTCAGCACTAGAAATAGCGGCGCACGCCGAGCACCAGCCAATTGCTGCCGCCGCCCTGTCCAAAAAGTCCGAACGCCGTGGACCGGTGATGCAACCGGATGACACCGCTCCAGAGACTTTGAGGGGGGCCTACTTCGATTTCGAAAAGCCAGAACGCCAGCCATTGTTTGCTGAACCCGCCATCAGCGGTTCTTCTTCGCGGGGTACCTGCGTTTCATAGGATGTGCCCAACGCGAACGAGAGCGTCGTCGGGACGACGTCGTTCCATGGAAAATCGGTCCAGCGCGCGTTTGCCGCCGCGTCGAACTCCCATTGGTGGGCGGCGCCAAAGTGAGGCGACGCTTGTACCAACCCCTCCAGGTCGAGTGCGTGCAGCACCGTCGTGAAACGATGATTGTAACCGACACCCGCCAGATAGGTGTGGCGGAAGGTCAACTCTGACGGGGTGAAGAAATCCTGCCACTGGTTTGCGCTCAACATTCCGGCGAAGGCGGCAACCGAATTGGGCGGGCGAACAATGCGCTGCGCCAGGGCCGGTCCCGTCAGTACCATCAGCGCCGTGCCGATGACCGCGACCCGGCACATATCGTGGCGTGAACGATTTCCTGTGCGTGCCATGCGGAGCAG
>DATNDG010000036.1:0-28140 GCA_035553515.1 Allostellaceae bacterium
ATTCTGCTTCAGCCACGCCACCACCTTGCCGACATCCTCGGCGCCGGCGGGCCAGGGGGCCGCGGGGGCGAGGCGGTAATTGGCGTTGACCCCCAGCATGCCCTGCCGCGCGAAATAGCGCGCCACATTGGCATAGATCGCTCCGCCATAGCCGTTCTTGTCGCCGCCGACATAGCCGCCGCCATGGATGAAGACGACGACCGCCATGCCGTGGCGTCCTTCCGGCGCGTAGAGGTCGAGCTTCTGTTTAGGGTCCGCGCCATAGGCGAGGTCGGTTGCGACCTTGACATGCTCCAGGGGCGGCGCCGCTTTCGCCAGCGGCACGTAGAGCCCGATCGTTTCCTTGACGAGGGGACCGTCGAGCCTGGCGCCCATCTCGGCGATTTTCGCGCGCACGTCCGGCGGTGCCTTGGCGATCTGCGCGGTGACTGGTTGGGTGAGCGCGGCGCAAGCGAGCGCGAGGCCGAGCGCAGCAAAATGCGGCTTCATCCGTTCCTCCCCGAATGCGCCGCCATCTTCGCTGGCGCCGCGCGGGCTCGTCAATCGGCCGCCGATCCGTGCCCCGCCATGCCGAGCGCCGTCCGCGCCATCGCCTCGGCCACCGCTGCTGAGGGGTGCTGTGCTAGGCTGGCCTTGCGGATTTCCCGATTTCGGGAGGCCGACTGCGTCAGTGAGGGAGCGCGAAAGAATTCTCAATGATGTACATCGCTGACGTAGCTCATCGGCCGGTGAAGCGTGGCTTGCGCTTCTCCTCGAACGCCGTGAGCCCCTCGAGCAGATCGGCGCTTTTGGCATAGCTTTCGAAGGCGGCGAGCTCGGCGCGCGCCGCCGTCTCGACCGGCTGGTCGCGCCCGCCATCGGCGAGCCGCTTGATCCAGGCGAGGCCGAGCGGACTGTTGGCCGCGAGCTGCTCGGCAAGCGCGGCAACGCGCGGGCGCAGCTGATCGTCGGCCACGACCTCGTTGACGAGACCTGAGGGGAGGAGCGCCCGCGCCGGCCAGAGCTCGCCGGTGAGCAGCAGCATCTTGGCGATGCCGGGCGGCACCCGGCGCGGCAGCCGCGCCGTCGAGCCGCCGCCCGGAATGAGCCCCCATGTCGCATGGCCGTCGCCGATCCGCGCGCTCTCGGCGGCGATGACGAGATCGCAGCAGAGAATGAGCTCGAGCCCGCCCGCGACGGCAGCGCCGTTGACCGCGGCGATCACCGGACAGCGCAGCTTCTCGACGCGGTCGAAGACGTCCTGCGCACGGCGCAGATCCTCAAGAAAGCGATCATGTCTGCCGGCGCTGACATTCTCGCGAAAGGCCTTGAGATCGCCGCCGGCGCTGAAGGCGCGGCCCGCCCCGGTAATCACCGCAACGCGCAGCCGCGCGTCGCGCTCGATCTCGTCCACCGCCGTGTCGAGTCCTGCAACAACCGCGGCGGACATGGCGTTCATCGCCTCGGGCCGGTTGAGCGTGATCCAGAGGGTCGTGCCTTCGACCTCGGTGAGAACGGCGGGCTCGCTCATGCGCTGCTCCTCAGGCTTGGGGGCGATGATGCCATCCGGGCCGCCGGCGCCTAAGCGGGAATTGCTTCACGATCCCATCGCACACTGCCGCCGGGAGCTTTATACTGCGTGGCGGCCAGGCAGTTGCTGGGGGCGGGTTAACCACGTTCTCCATAAAATTGCTAAGATCGGAATAGCGCGCTATCTTTTATAGTTTCGTCCGAAAGGAGATAAACTTGGCCAAGGTGATGTCCGCTACCGATCCCGATGCCGGCGGGGTAACCTTCAAGCGCCGCACGGTCATCGTCGATGGTCCCGATCCGATTGACCAGCATGTCGGCGGCCAGCTTCGGTTGCGTCGTGCCCAGTCGGGCATGACCCAGACCGAGCTCGGCGCCAAGGTCGGGCTCTCGTTTCAGGCGGTGCAGAAATACGAGACCGGCGAGAACCGGATCAGCGCCAGCCGGCTTTATCAGCTCGCACGCATTCTCGATGTGCCGCTGTCCTATTTCTTCGAAGGTCTCGACGAGACCGGGCATGCCGAGGAAGGCGCCGGCGCGGCCGAGCTTACCCGCAAAGAAGCCTCGATGGTGCTCGGCGCCTATTACGGCATCAAGGATCCGCGGCTTCGCTCGGCCTGCCTGCTGATCATGACGCGCATGGCCGGCCGGACGGACGTCGACGGCGAGTGATGCACGTACCGCGCGGCATACCGCAGCTGCCTGCCGAGGTCGTTTGCGCCTCGGCTGAGGGCTGCAGCTATCTGCGCGCGCTCTCGACCATCGAGCACATCGCCGGTTTCGAGCACACCGCCCAGGCCTATGCCGATGCAGCGGGGCTCTGCCGCGAGCAGGGCTGCTGGGCGGCCTCCACCTCCCAGCCGAAGCCGCCTCAGCCCGAGGCGGCCGAACCGATCCCGTTCAAGGCATTCTACCGGGCGCCGCGCTCGGACGCGGCGGTTCCCGCGGACGGCGCCCAGACCCTGCCCTTCGTGCGCTCCGACCTCGTCGATGTGAGCTCCGACAGCGATGGCAATTATGTCGAGCGGCGAGTGCTCAAGCTCGACAGCCTGCCGCAGCGCGGCGATCCCCTGGGCACTCTCTACGAGTATTGGAGCGACCTGCGCGCCGCCGGCGCTTGCCGCTTCTCCAACATCGACACCGTCCAGCTCGCCCGGGCCGAGATCATCGGCAAGCTGCACATCGTCGATGTAAGCAATAGCGATCCGCACAACTTCCATTTCGAACTGTTCGGCTACGCCGTACCGATCGCGCGCTATGAATCGCCCTGCGCCCATCCGGTGAAGATCTGGGCCGAGAGCCTGATGCGCGACTACAACACGGTGCGGATGTCGGCCGCGCCGCGGCTCCACCGCTTGCGCTGCAATCTCGGCGATACGAGCCACCACTACACGCGGCTCATCCTACCCTTCCATGACAAGCGCGCGCGTGTGACGCGGCTGCTGGTTGCGATCCGGGAGGAGCCCGGCAACGCTGTCCAGCTCAAGACCGGCCATTAGCTCCGCCCGGCTCATATAGACTATGTAGAACCGCTCGCGCGTGTCGGTGAGCGGGAAGTCTCCGTCGAAGCAGCGTTCGACATGCGGCATGCCATAGGCCCAGCTGGCGATGCCGCACTCGCCGATGCCCTGGCGCGCGATGCCGGTCTGCCAGTCGAGCTGCCATTCGCGCACCGAAAGCGCACGGGCGAGATGCGGCAGGATCACCGAGAGCCCGCGCTTGCGGTGCAGCGGGTGGACCCAGAGCCCGCCCTCGTGACCGACATTGCCGGCGATCGCGGGGCTGCCGGGCGGCGGCGTGACCCTCAGCCTGCCGTAGCGCGCTGGCGGTTCGGCGAGCCAGAGCCGCATGCTGCGCAGGAGATCGAAAACGTCATCGGTCACGAAGAGGCGTGTCGCGCAGGTGGCGATCGTCTGCGAACCGGCCCGGACATCGAGCCAGAAGCTGTCCTCCGGTGTCAGCCGGCTGCAGCGCGGATCAAAGGCTGGATTGACGAAGGCGCTCGGCGAGGTCTCCGCCATGGTCGAGGCCCAGCGCCCGAGATCGGCATCGACGCTGAGCGAGTATCGGTGCTCGTCGAGCCAAGACAGCGCGTAGTCGACGAAGTCCTGGACGGTATCGGTTGCAATTCTCGGTCGCCACATAACAATTCTCCCGCACAAAAACGCTGCGGGCGAATGATGCGGGCCAAATTGTGAAGGAAACCTAGGGAAAGGGCTGGGTTCTTACAGTGCACGTATACTTCGCAAGACGGCGCGGCAACAATATCCCGCAGGATAGATTCGAGTGGTCGCCAGCTCCATGCCGCAATTGATGGCGGCGACGCCTGGTCGAATTCGATGATCAGGTGCATCCGGCCGTGGCCGTGGCCATTGCCCCGATCTGGCGATAAACGAAGTCACCTTCCGGTGCAGCCGCGTCGTCGCGCGCATGGTCGAGCAGCGCGCGGTCGGGCGCGAGCGCGCAGGCTGGATCGGTGCGCCCCGCATCGCCGGTGAGCGCGAAGGCCTGGCAGCGGCAGCCGCCCCAATCGATCTCGCGCCGCTCGCAGGACTGGCAAGGCTCGGGCATCCAGGCGGTGCCACGAAAGCGGTTGAACGCGTCGGAGCGATACCAGATCTCGTCCAGCGACGATCCGCGCACGGACGGGAAATCGAAGCCGGGCAGGCTTTCGGCGGCGTGGCAGGGGAGCACTTTGCCGGCGGGCGAGACGTTGAGGAATTGCCGTCCCCAGCCACCCATGCATGCTTTCGGGCGCCGGGCGTAATAGTCGGGCACCACATAGTCTATGGTGAGAACGCCCTTGAGCCGGGCGCGCGCCTCCTCGACCGCCGTAGTGGCACGCTCGAGCTGCTCCGCGGTCGGCAGCAGGGCACGCCGGTTGGCGAGCGCCCAGCCGTAATACTGGACATGCGCGACTTCGAGGCGCTTGGCACCAAGTGCGAGCGCGAGGTCGATCATCGCCGGCAGGCGCTCGAGATTCTGGCGATGCATCACCGCATTGACGGTGAGCGGCAAGCCCGCTTCGCGCACCAGCGCCGCGGCGGAGAGCTTCTTGCGATGCGCATCGGCGAGGCCAGCGATCCGGTCGGCGCTTTCGGGCAGCGTGTCCTGGAAGCTCAGCTGCACATGCTCGAGCCCGGCCTCGACGAGTTCGGCGAGGCGCGCCCGGTCGAGCAGGACGCCCGAGGTGATGAGATTGCTGTAGAGCCCGACCGAGGCGGCATGCCGCACCAGCGCCGCCAGATCGCGCCGGACCAACGGCTCGCCGCCGGAGAAATGCACCTGCAGCACGCCGAGCGCCGCGGCCTCGCTCAGCACCCGGCGCCAGCTCTCCAGGTCGAGCTCGGCGCCGGCGCGCTCGAGCTCGAGCGGGTTCGAGCAGTAGGGGCAGCGCAGCGGACAGCGGTGGGTCAGCTCGGCCAGTAGCGCGAGCGGGGGTCCAATTTCCGGGGTTCTGTCACTCATGCCGCGAGCACGCCTTTGTCGACCAGGTCCTGCAGCATCGCGGTCACGTCGGTGGCAATCACCTCGCGCGGCGCGTCGAAACGTCGGGCGAGATCGTCAACGATGCCGCCGACGCTGAGCGCACCGTCGACCAGCTTCAGGATCTCGACGGCGAGGTCGTCCGGCAGCAGCAGGCGCTCGGGTGCCAACACCACCCATCGGCCGCGCGTCTCGTCATGGCGGAACTTCACATGCGGCGCGAAGCGCAAGCGGCTGTCTGCCGCCACCAGGAAGCGCTGCGGCGCATCGCTCACCGCGGTCCCCCGTCACGGCCGGGCACGAAGGCGCCGGGTGGGACGAACCGCGGCTCGACATAGGCGAGATAGAGACCGTCGAGCTGAGCCCAGAGGACGCCGCATTTGAAGCGAAGCGCGTTCAACACCGCCTCCTGCTGCTCCGGCGTGCGCGCCTCCGCCTTGACGTAGGCGAGGGCGAAATCGGCGTCGCGCGGCGCCTGCGACAGGCGTGGCTTGAAATAGGCGAGGGTGTCGAGCGTGATGAAAGGGTAGCCGCGCAGCATGCCTTCGACGCGCTCGGCGATGATCGTTGGTGAGAACATCTCGGTGAGCGACGAGGCGATCGCCTCGAGCACCGGGCGCTCGCTCACGAAGTTCACATAGGCATCGACCGAAAAGCGCGTCGTCGGCAGGATGCCTTGGGTCGATTCGACATAGGCCCGGTCGAGGCCCACCCCCTCGGCGAGCTTCAGCCAGCGCTCGATCCCGCCGGGCGCGCTGCCGTCGCCGTCATGATCGACCAGACGCGAGCGCCAGGCGCGCCGCAATTCCGCGGTCGGCAGCCGGGCGATCAGGCTCGCATCCTTGACGGGGATCTGACGCTGATAGTAGTAGCGGTTCAGCGCCCAGGCCTGGATCTGGCCGCGGTCGAGCTTGCCGCCATGCAGCAGGGTGTGGAACGGGTGGCGATTATGGTACCGTTCGGCGCCGATCGCGCGTAGCGACGCTTCCAGCTCTTCCGGGGTCAGTATTCTGCTGCTCATGGGGCGCCTGTCTTAAATACTCGCGGCGCAACAATTCAGCCACGGGCGCCGGCACCACCCAGCCCGGGCGACAACTCAGATGCCCTTGCCGAGCCGAGCTCGGCAAAGGGCGAAGCTGCTGAGACGACTACTTCAGCTCGGCGCAGGCGTAGGAGTTGATCTCCAGGCCAACGGCGATCTCAACAATCCGCGGTGTCGTCCACTTCATTGTTGTTTCCTCCACAAGGGACCCGGCCGATCTACCGGCCATCCGCTCAAGCCACCTGTTAACGGTATGGGCTCGCCAAACCGTTGTCAATTCCGGATGTCCGCAGCCTCGGGCGGCAGCCCGGGCTCCGCCGGCCCTGCCGCAGCGGTTGACGGCCGCAGCGAGAGGCGGGACGATGCCTGCCATGGGCGAGGGTGGCGGTAGTGACGGTATCGCGTAAATGGCCGAGAGTTCTGGCGCTCGCCCTGCTGCTGTTGGCGGGTGTTGCCGCCCCGCTGCGGGCCGAGACCCTCCCCGTGGTCCGCGTCGGCGTGCTCAAATTCGGCACAGTCGCCTGGGAGCTCGACGTCATGCGCCGCCACGGCCTTGATCGCGCGCATGGCGTTGCCGTCGATCCGGTCGAGCTGGCCGGCAAGAACGGGGCGGCGGTGGCGCTTCAGGGCGGCACGGTCGATATCATCCTGACCGATTGGCTCTGGGTGGCGCGCAGCCGCTCGCTGGGGCGCGACTTCACCTTCGTGCCGCATTCGCACGCGACGGGCGGGCTCATGGTGCGCGAGGATGCCGGAATCAAGACGCTCGCCGATCTCAAGGGGCGCAAGATCGGCATCGCCGGCGGTCCGGTCGACAAGAGCTGGCTCGTGCTGCGCGCTTACGCGAAGAAGGTCGCCGGCCTCGATCTCGCCCATGACGCGACCCCGGTCTTCGCCGCTCCTCCTCTCCTGCAGGAGACATTGAAGACGGGGGCGATCCCGGCCGCCATCAATTTCTGGCAATACAACGCGCGCTTGCCCCGGCAGGGCTTCGTCGAGCTGGTGCGGGTGGAGGATATGCTGGCGGCGCTCGGTCTGGAGCGGCGCACGCCGCTTCTCGGCTGGGTGTTCAGCGAGCAATGGGCGGCGAGCCACCCGGCAGCCCTGCGCGGCTTCCTTGCGGCGGCGAAGGCGGCGCGCGAGCAACTCGCTTCCTCGCCTGAGGAGTGGCAGGCGATCGCGCCGCTCGTCCATGCCGAAAAGCCAGCGGTGCTTGACCGGATGCGCGAAGCCTATCGGCGCGGCGTGGCCGGCGGCGAGGAAGCCGACCCCGCCGGCGCGGCGCAGCGCCTGCTGGATCTCCTCGTCTCCTTCGGCGGCATCGACGAGGCGCCCTCGGGCAATCGGATTCCGCCGGGCACCTTCTTTCCCGGCAGCGGCTCCTGACCGTCATGACCGTGCAGGCGTTGCGTCCAAGCGATGTCTGGCTGCGCTGGCTTTCCGCCTTGAGCTTCCTCGCGGTGTGGGCGGTTGCGGCCAAACTTGCCCAGGCGCCGCTGCTGCCGGGGCCCGGCGCGGTCGCGATGGCGCTCGTCAAGCTCACCGCCAGTGGTCAGCTGCCGCTTGATCTCGGCATCACCCTGCTGCGCGTCGCTGCCAGCTTCGCCTTCGCCATGGCGGCGGGCGCGGCGATCGGCATCGCCATGGGACGCAGTCGCCGGCTCGACGCGTTTTTCGACCTGTGGCTCGTGCTCGGCCTCAACATCCCGGCACTTGTCATCATTTATCTCTGCTACATCTGGGGCGGGCTTACGGAAGCGGCGGCGATCGTCGCGGTCGGGCTCAACAAGGTGCCGAACACCGCGACCATCCTGCGCGAGGGCGCCCGCGCCGTCGATCGCGAGCTGCTGCAAGTGGCCGACGTGCTCCGCCTGCCGCGGCTTCGCCGGCTGCGGCTCGTCTATCTGCCTCAGCTCTACCCCTATTTCATGGCGGCAACGCGCTCGGGCTTGTCGCTGATCTGGAAGATCGTGCTGGTGGCCGAGTTCATCGGCCGCAGCAACGGCGTGGGCTTCCGCCTCAACGTCTATTTCGAGTTTTTCGACATCACCAACATTCTGGCCTACAGCGCAAGCTTCATCGCCGTGGTGCTGGCAGCCGAGGCCTGGCTGATCCGGCCGCTCGAGCGCCGGCTGACGGGCTGGCGCGCATGAACGCGCTCGAAGTGGAGATCCGCCGGAAGGCCTATCGCCGCGAAGGCCGCGAGGTGGCGGCGCTCACCGATCTTGCCTTCGCTATTCCTCCCGGGCAGTTCGCCTGTATCGTCGGCCCGTCCGGCTGCGGCAAGACCACGCTGCTGTCCATCATTGCCGGGCTCGACCGCGATTTCGAGGGGCCGGTGCGCCGTCCGGCTGCCGCGAGCCGGCTCGGCATGGTGTTCCAGACGCCGCGGCTCATGCCCTGGCTCAGCGTTCGCGAGAACGTCCGCCTCGCGTTGGATCCGCCGCCCCGGCAGGAGAGCCGCGCCGAAGAGCTCCTGCGTGAGATGCAGCTCGGCGCGCTGCTCGATGCCTATCCATCGCAGCTTTCCGGCGGACAGCAGCGTCGCGTCGCGCTGGCGCGCGCCTTCGTGCGCGACCCCGAGCTGCTGCTGCTCGACGAGCCGTTTCAGTCGCTTGACGCGCCGACGGCGCAGCATCTGCGCGACCTGCTGCTGGCGCTCTGGGCGCGGCGTCGTCCGACCATCCTGTTCGTCACCCACGATCTGCGCGAGGCGCTCAGCCTCGGCGATCGCGTCCTGTTTCTTTCGGCCGGGCCCGGGCGCGTCGTCTTCGATCTGCCGGTCGATCTCCCGCGACCGCGCGACATCGAGAGCGCCGCGATCGATGCGCTGCGCAAGCGCCTGCTGGAGAGCTATCCCGATCTGCTGCGCGGCCTTGCCGCGGCGTCTTCGGCGGAGAGTGCCGCATGAGCGGGGGACGCGAGCCGGTCCTGATCGTCGAGAATGTGGTGAAGCGCTATGGCGCGGTCACGGCGCTCGATCAGGTGAGCCTCGGCGTCGCGGCGGGCGAGTTCGTCGCGCTGCTCGGCCTCAACGGTGCCGGCAAATCGACGCTGTTTCAGCTGCTGAGCGGGCTCTTCATCGCCGATGGCGGCAGCATTCGGGTGCACGGCCATGACATCCGTCGCGATCCCGTGCCGGCGCTGGCCGGGATCGGCATCGTTTTTCAACAGCCGACCCTCGATCTCGATCTCACCGTGCGGGCCAATCTGCGCTTCCATGCCGGGCTGCACGGGCTGCGCCGCGCGGTGCGGGAGGAGCGCATCGCCGCGGCAATTGCGCGGCTCGGCCTTGAGGAGATGGCGCAGCGGAAGGCGCGCGAGCTGTCAGGCGGCAACCGGCGCCGCGTCGAGCTGGCACGCGCGCTACTGCACGAGCCGCCGCTCGTGCTGATGGACGAGCCGACGGTCGGGCTCGATCCGGCAACTCGCCGCGATCTGTTGCGGCATGTGCTTCGGCTCAAGACGGAGCAGGGCATCGGCGTGTTGTGGGCCACGCACCTGATCGACGAGGCGGAATCGGCCGACCGCGTCATCATCCTGCATCGCGGTAAGGTGCTGCGCGTCGGGACGCCCGGGGCGCTTGCCGCCGAAGCAGGCGCGCCGAGCCTCGCCGAGGCGTTCATGGCGTTGACCAAGCCGTCCGGGCGCGGCGATGGAGCAAGGAGCGAGGGAGCATGAGACGACAAGGGCGATGGTCGCTTGCCGCGCTGGCAGCTGCGGCCCTGCTGGCGCTGACGGTTGGAGCGCGCGCCGAGGGAACCGGGCGCATCTTCGTCAGCAACGAGAAGGGTAACGGGCTCACCGTGCTCAGCGACAAGGACTATTCGCTGATCGCCGAGGTCAAGACGCCGCGTCGGCCGCGCGGCATGCTCTTCAGCCCCGACCACAAGAAACTCTACGTCGCCTGCGGCGGCGCGAACCTCATCGCTGTCATCGACGTCGCGAGCCTCAAGATCATCGACCGGATCCACGGCATCCCGGATCCCGAGACCTTCGACCTCGATGCTTCGGGCACGCATCTCTACATCAGCAACGAGGATGATGCCGAGCTCACGGTGTTCGATCTCGCCACCAACAAGGCGGTCGGCCATTACAAGGTCGGGCTCGAGCCGGAAGGCGTGCTGCTGAATCATAGCGGTTCGATCGTCTATGTCGCGTCCGAGGGATCGAACCTCGTCCACGCGATCGACCTTGCCACCGGCAAACGCACCGATATCCCCACCGGCACGCGGCCGCGACGCTTCGCGCTCAGCCCTGACGGCAAGCAGCTCTGGGTCTCGACCGAACTCGCGGCGCAGGTCGATGTTATTGACACCGCGGCCAATCGCGTGATCGACAAGATCGACTTCCTGCCGCCCGGCATGCGCAAGGAGGATGTGTCGCCGGTCGCGCTGGCGATGGATCGCGCCGGCAAGACCGCCTATGTCACGCTCGGCCGCGCCAACCATGTCGCCGTCGTCGATGTGGCGAGCCGCAAGGTCGAGAATTACCTGCTGGTCGGGCACCGGCCCTGGGGCATCGCCTTCGACCGGCAGCAGAAGCGCCTTTTTGTCGCCAATGGCGGCAGCGACGACATCAGCATCATCGACGTCGCGGCGCAGAAGGTGCTGAAATCCGTACCGGTTGGCCATTACCCATATGGTGTGGCGATCGATGATTGAGCGTGTCGCCCTGGCGCTCGCGCTGAGCCTCCTCGGTGCGGCGGCCCACGCGGCGCCGCTCGGCAAGACGATCACGCTGGGCTATCTCCAGCTCAGCGACGACCCCCGCTACGACGACCGTCCTGGCCCGGGCGACACCACGATCACGCCAGGGCGGCCGGTGGCCGGCGCCGAGATGGGGGTCAACGAGGCCAATCTCGCCGCCACGGCGTCGGGGCGCGAGTTCAAGCTGGCCAAAGCCGAAGCCGATGACGAAAAGGGATTGGCGGAAAAGGCGGAGGCGTTGGTGAAGTCCGGCGCCCACTGGATTCTGGTCGATGCGCCCGACGCGGCGGTGGCGACGCTGGCGAAGGAGATGCGCGGGCAGGACGTGCTGCTGCTCAACGTCTCGGCCAAGGGCGATGATCTGCGCGGCGCCGCGTGCCAGCCGGATCTGGTCAATCTCATTCCGAGCCGTGCCATGCTCGCCGACGCGCTGGCTCAGCTGCTGGTGGCGCGCAAATGGCATGAGGTCCTGGTGCTTGAAGGGCCGCTCCCCGAGGACAAGGCGATGACTGCCGCCTTCGAGCATTCGGCCAAGCGCTTCGGGCTGGCGATCACGGCCAAGCGTGATTTCGTGCTGAGCAACGATCCCCGCAAGCGCGATGAGGACAACATCGCGCTGCTGACCGGGGATGCGTCCTACGATGTCGTGTTCGTTGCCGATGCCGAAGGCGAGTTCGCGCGCGCCTTGCCTTACGCGACGATCCGCCCGCGGCCGGTGATCGGCGCGACCGGGCTGGTGCCGACCGCCTGGAGCTGGACCTGGGACCGCTATGGCGCACCGCAGGTGAGCGAGCGTTTCAAGCATGCGGCCGGCCGGCCGATGGCCGGCACGGATTGGGCCGCCTGGCTTGCCGTCCGCGCGTTGGGCGAGGCGGTCGAGCACAGCGGCGCCAGCGACACCGCCGGCGTCGATGCTTACCTGCTCGGTCCGAAGCTGTCGCTCGATGGTGCAAAGGGGCCGCCGCTCAGCTTCCGCAGCTGGGATCACCAGCTCCGCCAGCCGATCCTGCTGGCGACCAGCGATGCGGTGATCGCCGAGGCGCCGCTGCCGGGGTTCCTGCATGCAACGAACGTGCTCGACACGCTCGGCTATGATCAGCCAGAGACGCTATGCCACTTCTGATGCAACGTCGCCGCCTGGCGGGGTGACGGGGAGGATCGCATGAGGCCAGGTCACGCTCTGCAAGCCCTGATCGCGGTCGCAAGCCGCGAGCTCGTGCGATTTGTCAACCAGACCGGACGCCTCCTTTCCGCGTTGGTGCGGCCGGCGCTATGGCTTCTGGTCTTTGCCGCCGGTTTTCAGAACGTGCTCGGCATCTCGATCACGCCGCCTTACGAGACCTATATCACCTATCAGGTCTATGTCATTCCCGGCCTCCTCGGCATGGTGCTGCTGTTCAACGGCATGCAATCCTCGCTGTCGATGGTCTATGACCGCGAGATGGGCATGATGCGGCTGCTGCTGACCGCGCCGCTGCCGCGCTGGTACCTGTTGCTCTGCAAGCTGCTGTCGGGCGTGGTGCTGTCGGTGCTGCAGGCCTACGCTTTCCTCGTGGTCGCGGTGTTGGTGGGTGTCGATTTGCCGCTTTCGGGATTTCTCTATGTGCTGCCGGCGCTGGTCGCTGCGGGCATTATGCTGGGCGCGCTGGGCCTCGCGCTCTCGGTGCGCATCCGCCAGCTCGAGAATTTCGCGGGCACCATGAATTTCGTGATCTTCCCGATGTTCTTTCTCTCGACCGCGCTCTACCCTCTCTGGCGCCTGCGCGAGAGCGGCGCCGAGTGGCTCGATTTCATCGCGCGCTGCAATCCTTTCACCTACGCGGTCGAACTGGTGCGTTTCGCGCTCTATGGCCGCATCGAATGGGTGGCGGCTGCGGCGGTCGCCGGCGCGGCGCTCGTCTTCTTCCTGATCGCCGCCTGGGGCTACGATCCGCAGCGCGCCTTCCAGCGCCGCCCGGCGGCAGCGCCGGCGGGCTGAGCGGCGAGGGCGGCATGCGGCTCATTGTGCTTGGCGCGGCGGCCGGCGGCGGTTTCCCGCAATGGAATTGCGGCTGCGGCACTTGCCGCCAGGCCTGGTCGGGGGCCGCTCCGGCGCAGACGCAGGCGTCGCTCGCCGTCAGCGCCGATGGCGAACGCTGGGTGCTGCTGAACGCCTCGCCGGACTTGCGCGCGCAGGTGCTGGCGACGCCCGCCTTGCAGCCGCGCGATACCGGGCGCGACAGTCCGATCGTCGGCGTGGTGCTCAGCAATGGCGACGTCGATGCCGTGGCCGGGCTGCTGACCCTGCGCGAGAGCTGGCCGCTCGCCCTTTATGCAACCTCGCGCGTGCTGGACGTGCTGTCCGCCAACAGCATCTTCAACGTGCTGAACCCCGACTACGTTGCGCGGCGGGCGCTCGTGACCGGGACGGCGTCGCCGCTGAGCGATCGGCATGGCGCGCCGCTCGGTCTTGTGATCGAAGCCTTCATCGTACCGGGCAAAGTCGCGCTCTATCTCGAGGACGCCGCCATCGAGCGCCGCCTCGCGCAGCGCTCGGAAGACACCATCGGCCTGATGGTCTCCGAGCCGGCTACCGGCGCGCGCTTCTACTATGTTCCTGCCTGCGCGGCGCTCGACGACGAGCTCGCGGCGCGGTTGCGCGGGGCGCCGTTGCTGTTCTTCGACGGTACCCTCTGGCAGGATGACGAAATGATCCGTACCGGGCTCGGCGCCAAGACCGGGCGGCGCATGGGTCATCTCAGCGTCTCCGGGCCCACGGGATCGATTGCCGCGCTGGCGGATCTCGGTATCGGCCGCAAGCTCTTCATCCACATCAACAACACCAACCCCATGCTCTGTCCTGGCTCGGACGAGCGCCGGACCGTGGAGGCGGCGGGCTGGGAAGTGGCGCGCGACGGGCTGGAGATCCGGCTCTAGCCGGTTCAGATATGGATGTGGCCGGCGGCCACGGCACGGGCGAGTGTATCCTCGAAGCGATCGCAGAAGGCCTGCTCATTGCGGCTCGCCTTGTCGTGCGCGACCTCGAGGAACAGCCTTACCACCATGCCCTGTTGCTCGCTCGCCTGAAGCGCGGTGAAATTCGGCGTGATGCTGATATCGTCGTCCACCGAGACGACGGTGACCGGGAGCGAGGTTGTCTGCAGGCCGACGACTGTGCGGCAGGAAATCGTGATCACCGCCGGTAGTTCGGCAAACCCGAACCGCCGATCCTTGCGGGTGGTCGCCACGCGATAGGCGATGGGCCAGAACTTCACCGAAGTGCGTACGCCGCCGTCCGACAAGCGGCGCGCCATCCGGACCAGTCGAGCACGCCCTTGCTCGATGCCAGGTACGCTCCGCTCCGCCTGGCGCTGCGCGCGCCGTTCCCCGGCGCTGCCGCGGCGATGCTCGTCCACCCGGTCGACGAAGCTCGGCGACCTCAGCCGGAATGCCACCAGCAGCCGGCGGAAGCCGCGACGCAGCCCGGACGACATGCCGGCCGGTCGCGGCTCGGTCGCCGCATTCTCGCTGACGAGACCATTGATCATGCGCGACTGCCGATTCTGGTGGTCACTGTTGTGGCCGCGCCGGCCGGAGGAGGCAGGAATATACATCACCATCTGGCGAGATCAATTGGTTGGTTAAGCCCACGCAGGGCCCGCAGCGACGGCCTCACAATATCTGCTTTGGGCGACCCAAGGAAAGAATAAGTAACGGCGGCCTTTCTCGGTTCTGTCACATCGTCGTTAAAGATCTATATTTTGGGAAAGTGCTGCGCCTGCATACCATGCATTGCCGCCGCTTGCCGAGGCATCGCGCCGCAAGGGTAATATCATGCCGAGGGCTAGCCGGCTGCCCGGAAGTATCGGCTCCGCCGTTAATCTCGGCAGGACAGGGATCGAAGGAGGCGATCATGCGCCCGAACGCATCGCGGCGGCGCTGTGGGATAGTGGCGCTGTCGTTGGCGGCTGCCGGCTTGATTGTGTCGCCTGCCGCCGCGGCGGCGGAAGCGGGGGGCGGGGAGGCGGCCGTCTTTGGCGACTGGACCAGAGATGCGCCCGGCGTGGTGCACCACATCACGCCGGCCGATCTGCCACGGCCTTTTGCCACCCGCAGCGCCAGCAACACGCCGACGCTGATCCCGCCTCCCAATGGAGCGAAGCCCAAGGTCCCGCCGGGCTTCGCCGTCGAGGAATTCGCGCGCGGCCTGGAGGGGCCGCGGCTCCTGCGTGTGGCGCCCAATGGGGATGTCTTTGTCGCCGACATGTCCGCCGGGCAGATCCTGGTCCTGCGCAATAACGGTCCAGGCAAGCCGGCGACGGTCGCGCACTTTGCCGAGGGGCTCGAGGAGCCTTTCGGGCTCGCCTTCTATCCCGCCGGTCGCGATCCGCGATACCTCTATGTCGGCACGGTAGGGGCAGTGCTGCGCTTTCCCTATCGCAATGGCGATGTTACGGCGCGCGGCCGGCCGGAAACCGTGGTTCCGCAACTGCCCGATGCCGGCGGCCACCAGACGCGCGATCTCGTTTTCTCGCGCGACGGGCGATCGATGTTCGTTTCGGTCGGATCCGCCTCCAACGACAGCGACGGCAGCGCGGAGACGCGGCGTGCCGATATTCTGGTCTTTGCTCCCGATGGGAGCGGCGAGCACGTCTACGCCGCCGGCTTGCGCAACCCGGTGGGGCTCGCGGTGCATCCGCTGACCGGGGATCTCTGGACGGCGGTCAACGAGCGCGACGGGCTCGGCGACAACCTGCCGGCCGACTACGTAACACGGGTGAAGGCCAGCGGCTTCTATGGTTGGCCCTGGTACTATATCGGCGACCACCAGGACCCTCGGCATAAGGGCGAGAAGCCGGCGCTTGCCGGCCGGATCACCTTGCCGGACGTTCTGATCCAGCCCCACTCGGCGCCGCTGCAGCTCGCGGTCTATACCGGCAGGCAATTTCCGGCCGCCTATCGCGGCGACATCTTCGTCGCCTTGCACGGCTCCTGGAACCGTTCGCAGCGTACCGGCTACAAGGTCGTGCGTGTCCGGCTGCACGACGGCGTGCCTACCGGCGAGTACGAGGACTTCCTCACCGGCTTCGTCACCGAGGACGGCAAGGTCTGGGGCCGACCGGTCGGTGTCGCGGTGGCCGCGGACGGCTCCTTGCTGGTCAGCGAGGACGCCAATGGCACGGTGTGGCGTATCTCCTATGTCGGACGCCGCTGACGCCGGCAGGCTGGAATCGCATGGCCTGCCCCGGTAAGGTCGCCGCGAGGAGGAAGCGTGATGAATGACGTCGCATCGATAGAGCCGCGCCCTGCTGCGACCGTCCTGTTGCTGCGCGATGGCGATGCCGGCCTCGAGGTGTTGATGGTGACGCGCAATGTCGCCTCCGATTTTGCATCAGGCGCGCTGGTATTCCCGGGCGGCCGTGTCGACGCCGCGGATGCGGAGCCGGAGATGCTCGCGCGCTGCCGCGAGGTTGCGGGCGTCAGCGAACGCAGCCTCGCCTTCCGTGTCGCCGCCGTCCGGGAGACCTTCGAGGAGGCCCATGTTCTGCTGGCGCATCCCAGAGGCGAGGACCGGCTGCTTTCGGCGGAGCAGCTTGCATCGCTCGAGCGCGACATCGGGCGGCAGCTCGGTCGCGGCGCCGAGTTCGCCGATCTTGTGCGGAGCGGCGAGATCGAGCTCGCCACCGATCGGCTCGTGCCCTTCGCACATTGGATAACCCCGGTCGGCCCACCCAAGCGCTTCGACACGCATTTCTTCCTGGCCCGGGCGCCGCTCGACCAGGTGGCCGCGCATGATGGGCGCGAAGCTGTCGAGGCGGTCTGGATCGCGCCGCACCATGCAATTGCGGAATCCGAAGCACGGCGCGTGACGCTGGTCTTCGCCACGCGCATGAACCTCATCAAGCTTGACCGCAGCGTGACGACGGCCGACGCGCTTGATGCGGCCCGCGTCGACGCCATCGTGACCGTCTGTCCGGAGCTGGTCGACGCTCCGGAGGGCAAGCTGTTGCGCATTCCGGCGGCCGCGGGTTACGGCATTACCGAGATGCCGGCCAACCTGACGGCGCGCGCCTGGGTGCCCCGCGGCACCGGCACCCTATAGACGCGGGTTGCCCGTGAGGAGAGGGCGCGCAGCGATCCTCTCTCGTTTCGCCGCTGGGGCTTTCGCCTTTGCGCTCTGCTGCCACGCCGCGGCGGCGCAGGAGGCGGTACGGGTCGGCTCCAAGCTCGATGCCGAAAGCTCGTTGCTGGGCGCTATGATCCTGAGCACGCTGCAGGCGAAGGGCATCCGCACGGTCGACCGGTTGCAGCTCGGCCCCACCAACATCCTGCGAGCCGCGATCATCGCCGGCGAGATCGACATCTATCCCGAATACACCGGCAATGGCGCTCTTTTCTATGCCGAGGAAGCCGATCCGGTCTGGAAGGATGCGAAGCGCGCCTATGAGCGGATCAGATCGCTTGATCTTGCTCGCCATCAACTGGTGTGGCTTGCCCCGGCGCCGGTCGATAACAGTTGGGTGATCGCCATGCCACGGGCCTTCGCGCGCGCCCGGCATATCGCCACCATGATCGACTTCGCCGATTGGGTCCGGCGTGGCGGAGACGTGAAGCTTGCCGCCTCGGCCGAGTTCGTTGAAAGCCCAGCCGCACTTCCGGCTTTCGAGAAGGCCTATGACTTCCGCCTCAGCCCGGCGGCGCTGCTCGTCCTGGCTGGCGGCGATACCTCGGTCGCCATGCGCGCGGCGGCGGAGGGAATCTCCGGCGTCAACGCGGCGATGGCTTATGGCACCGATGGCGCGCTGGCAGTGCTCGATCTCGTGGCGCTCGGCGACCCCAAGCAGGCCCAGGTGATCTACGCGCCGGCGCCGGTGGTGCGCTCGGCCGTGCTCGCTCGATATCCCACGATGGCGCCGAGCCTCGCCGCCGTCTTCGGCTCGCTCGATGATCGCAAGCTCAGGCGCCTCAATGCCAAGGTGACGGTCGATGGCGAACCTGCGCGCAAGGTGGCGGCCGAATACCTGGCCGCAAGCGGTCTCCTGCGGTAGGCGGTGCGATGCGAGCCAATCGCGTCCTTCTCCTTCTGGTGCTGGCGGGGCTCGCCGCAACGCCGAGCCTCGCATTCCTCACCGTCGCGGCAAACCGACTGGTCTCGGGGGTGTCGGTCGGTTTCGCCGCACTGCCGCGCGGCGAGGGGGCCGCGATCCTGCTGCCGGCGGCGCTGCTGATCCTTGCTTCCGTCCTGCCGCGGCGTCGGGCAACCCACCTGCTCGTCGTCATCGCTGCCGCGGCGTTTCTACTGCTGCTCGTCCGGCTTGCCGGGGTGGAGGCGGCCCGACTTGCCGCGGCGGCGCCGCCGGCCGTACGCATTTCGCTGGGCGCCGGGTTCTGGGTGTTGCTGCTGCTCGCCGCGCTTGCGCTCGGCGATGCGATACGGCGTCTCGAACTGCCGCGCTGGGCCGGTGCGATGGTCGGTGCCGCGGTGGTGGCCGGTTTCTTGATGCTGTTGCTTTCGGGCGCGCTCGATGCGCTGGGGATCGTCCACGAATATGCGGCGCGACGCGACGTTTTTGCCGCAGCCGTGCTGCGACACGCACTTATGGTCGCCTTGGCATTACTGCCGACTTTGCTGATCGGATTGCCGCTCGGCATCCTCGCGCGCCGGCGTCCTGCCGTGGCGGCCTGGCTCTTCCCGCTGCTCAACATCGTGCAGACCATCCCGTCTATTGCGCTCTTCGGCTTGCTGCTGGCGCCTCTCTCTGCATTGGCGCGTCTTTTTCCGGCGCTTGCCGCTCTCGGCATCGGCGGCATCGGTCTGCTGCCGGCGGTGATTGCACTCTTCCTCTACGCACTGCTGCCGGTGGTGCGTGACTCGGCCGACGGGCTTGCCGGCGTTTCGCCTGCCGCGCTCGAGGCCGGACGCGGTCTTGGCATGACGCCGCGGCAGCTTCTTTGGCGCGTCGAGCTGCCGCTCGCCTTGCCGGTGCTTCTGGCGGGGCTGCGCGTCGCCACTTTGCAGGCGATCGGACTTGCCGCGGTGGCCGCGCTGATCGGCGCCGGCGGTCTCGGAGCCATCATGTTCCAAGGCCTCTTCGCCGATGCGCTCGATCTGGTGCTGCTCGGCGTCGTGCCGATCGTCCTGATGGCGCTTGCGGTGAACGCGCTGTTCGATCTCGCCATCGCCTATGCCGACCGGGTGCCGCGGTGATCGAGCTCGAACATGTGAGCAAGCGCTACGGCGCCACCACCGTGGTCGAGGATGTCTCGTTCACGGTCGCGGCGGGTGAGTTTTGCGTCTTGATCGGGAGCTCGGGCGCCGGCAAGTCGACGACGCTCAAGATGATCAATCGGCTGATCCCCCATAGCGCAGGCACGATCCGCGTCGGCGGTCGCGACATTCGCGAGCTGGAACCTGCGGCGCTTCGCCGGCGCATCGGCTACGTCATCCAGTCGATCGGCCTCTTTCCGCATTGGACGGTCGCGCGCAACGTCGCTGCGGTGCCGGAATTGATCGGGTGGGCGGCCGCGAGAAGCCTCGCCCGGGCGGCGGCGCTGCTCGAGCAGCTCAAGCTACCGCCAGGCGAGTTTCTGGAGAAATATCCCCATCAGCTCTCGATCGGGCAGCAGCAGCGCGTCGGGATCGCCCGCGCGCTGGCGGCCGATCCGGACATCTTGCTGATGGACGAGCCCTTTGGCGCGCTCGATCCGATCACGCGCGAGGTGCTGCAAGCGGAGATCGCCGAGATCCAGCGGGCCAGCCGAAAAGCCGTCGTCTTCGTCACGCACGACATGGAGGAGGCGCTGCGCCTTGCCTCGCGCATCGTAGTGATGGATCGCGGCCGGCTGGTACAGGTCGGGACACCGCTGGAATTGCTGACCGCGCCGGCAAGTGCCTTCGTGCGCGACTTCGTCGGCAGCGATGATCTCGGTATCAAGCTGCTGGGTGTGGCGACGGTGGCCGAGCGGCTGCGCTCCGCTGCTTCGGCTCCCGGCGAGCCGATTGCGGTGACCGCGAGCCTGCGCCAGGCCCTGTCGCGGATGGTGGCGGAGGGAGTGGACCGGCTCGGCGTGATCGATGGCGCCGGCAAGCCGATCGGCGCCATTCACCTCGCGGACCTGCTGCGGCGATGAGTGCCTGGCCCCTTCGGTATTGGCGCGACCCCTTGCTCTGGACGGGCCTCGCGCTCGTCGCGCTCGTGCTGCTGATGCCGTCCACCAAGCCGTTCTTCGCCGCGCTCTTCCCGAAGCTCCCGCGGCCGATGTTCGATCTCGACAGCTTCGCGGATCTGCTGATCGGCCACATGCTGGTCGTGGCGGCATCGAGCGTGGCGGCGACTGCACTGGGCGTCGGCGCCGGGGTCTTCGTCAGCCGTCGGGCCGGCGCGGAGTTCCGCGCCATCGTCGGCAGCATCGTCACCATCGGCCAGACCTTTCCGCCAGTGGCGGTACTGGCGGTAGCGGTGCCGGTCGTCGGCTTCGGTTTCGAGCCGGCATTTTTCGCGTTGCTGCTCTACGGCATCCTGCCGATCCTGGAGAACACCATCGCGGGACTGGCCTCGGTGCCGGCGCCGCTGTGCGACGCGGCGCGAGGGATCGGCATGGGCGAGGCATCGATTCTGCGCCGCGTGGAGCTGCCGCTTGCCGCACCGCTGATCGTCGGCGGCATTCGTACTTCGGTGGTGATCAATGTCGGTACGGCGACGATCGCCTCGACGGTCGGCGCACGCACCCTTGGCCTGCCGATCATCATCGGGCTCGACGGCGCCAACCTCGCCTACATCCTCCAGGGTGGCGTGCTGCTGGGGCTGCTGGCGATTGTGCTCGATCTCGCTTTCGCCCGGCTGCTGGCGGCGGTGCAGGTGCGGCGGGGTTAGGGTGATCGGCGGCTTAGGTGAACATCGCTTCGCCGAGCACGCGGTCGCGCAGCTTCAGGTACGCGCGCAGCAGCGCATTCGACCGTCGGCGCTCAGCTGTTTGCCTTCTGGCGCAATTGCTGCGTCAGCGCGGCGATCCGCCCGCCGTTCTGCTCGATCACCGAGCTGAATTCCTGGCGGTAGGTCACGGCCTGGCTGATGCCTTCGATGCTGACATCGATGATCTTGTAGCCGCTCGGCGTTTGCACCACCTGCCAGATAACATGCGCCGGCTGCCCGTTCGGCTGCGCGATGTCGGTTGTCACCATGCTGGTCTGCCCGTCCTGGCGCTCGCCGGTCACCTTGAACTGCGCGCCGCCGTATTGGCGGAAGCGCGAGGCGTAGACCTGCACCATATAATTCTCGAACGCCTGGATGAACTGCTGGCGCTCCGCCTCGCTTGCTGTCCGCCAATACCTGCCGAGCACGAACTTGGCAATGCGTGGCGCATCGAAATCCTTCTCGGCGATCGCGCCGAGACGCTGCTTGAGCTCTGCTTCGGAAAGGCTGCGGTCGCGCGCCAGCGTGAGCACGGAGTTACCGGCTTGGGCGATGAAATCAGCGGCGCTTTCTGCGGCAAGTACCGGCGCCGCCTGCAGCAGCAGACCGGCGACGCCGGCGACCAGGAGAAAGCTTCGAATGCGCATAGAAGCAACCTTTCTGCCGGGGATCGCCCGGCGGATGGATCAGGAGCCGGAAGAGCTTGCGACCAGCATGTCGGTCTTTCGGTTGAGCGTATCGATAAGTCCCGAAACGCCCTGATCCGCCAGGACTGCGGAGAACTGCGAGCGCAACGTCGCGACCTGACTCACCGTGCCGGTGAGATAAACATCGGAGATCTGCCAATCGTCCCCATTCCGCCGCATCCTGTAGTCGATGCTGACCGGGGCGCCGTTCGACCGCACGATGTGCGTATCGACGATCGTGCCGAACGGGGTGGTACGCTGCCCGGTAACTTGCAGCTTCTCACCCGAGTAGCTGTTGAAGTTGTCGGCATAGGTAGCGATCGTGTAACGGGCGAAGGCCTCGGTCACCTGTTGCTGCTGCGCGGCGGAAAACCGTGTCCAGGCAGGACCGACGGCCATATGCGCCATCGCGGGAAGGTCGAAATCCCGACGGATCGCCGGTGTCAAGGCGTCGTAGCGGCCGCGTTCGCCGAGCGACGAGCCGCCTTTCATGGCCTGAAGCAGGGTGGCGTAGAAATCGCGGACCGTTGCTTCCGGAGTGGACGCCGCTCTCGCCGCGCCCGGGGCACAGGTGAAGGCAAGCAGAACGACGGCAACAAGGCTAGCAATCCGACGCATCACGGCACTCCCTCGGTTGCCTGCCATGTGATAGGGCGCTTGCCCGTTTCAAGTCCATGCGCCCTGATTAGTTTTTTCAGGTGCGGCGGAGCGTCGCGGCTCCGGCTCACCGAGCCGCCGGCGACCGCTTCCAATCCGCAAAACCCTGGCCTGAAGCGCCGAGGCTGCGCAGCAGCGGTGCCGGCTGCAGCGCCGGCTCCTTGAAGCGCTCGGCGAATCCGGCAAGCCGCTCGGCGATGCGGGCGAGCCCGACGCTGTCGGCATAGTGCATCGGACCGCCGCGATAGATCGGCCAGCCATAGCCGTAGACCCAGATGACATCGACATCGCCGGGCCGAAGCGCAATGCCTTCCTCGAGAATCTTGGCCCCCTCGTTGATCATGGGATAAACCAGTCGCTCGAGCATTTCGGCCTCGGAGATCGTCCGGCGCTCGACCCCCCGTTTCTGCGATACCTCGACGATGATGCGCTCGACCTCGGGATCGGGCAGGGGCGCGCGGCTGCCGGGCTCGTAGTGATAGTAGCCGGCGCTGGTCTTCTGGCCGAGGCGCCCGGCCTCGTAAAGCGCATCCGCGATCGGCGCTTTGGTGCCGCGCGCCTGGCGCACGCGCCAGCCGACATCGAGTCCGGCAAGGTCGCCCATGGCAAACGGGCCCATGGGGAAGCCGAAATCGGTGAGCACCTTGTCGACCTGGTGCGGCAGCGCGCCCTCGATCAGCAAGCGCTCGGCCTCGCGCCCGCGCTGCGCCAGCATGCGGTTGCCGACGAAGCCGTCGCAGACGCCGACCAGCGCCGGCACCTTGCGGATCGCCTTGGCCAAGGCCATCGACGAGGCGATGACCGGCTTCGAGGTCTTGGCGCCGCGCACGATCTCGAGCAGGCGCATGACATTGGCCGGACTGAAGAAGTGGAGTCCGATGACGCTTTCCGGCCGCTTCGTCGTTGCGGCAATCGCGTTGACGTCGAGGGTCGAAGTATTGGTCGCGAGAATGGCGTCCGGCTTGGCGATCCGATCCAGCTTGTCGAACACCTCTTTCTTCAAGGCCATGTCCTCGAACACTGCCTCGATCACGAGATCGGCGTCGGCGATGTCGTCAAAGGAGACGGAGCCCTTGATCAGCGCCATGCGCCGGTCGATCTCCTCCTTGCCCATGCCGCTGCGTCCGGCGCTGATCTCGTAATTCTTGCGCACGATGCCGAGGCCGCGATCGAGCGCCGCCTGGTTCGCCTCGACGACGGTGACGGGAATCCCGACATTGGCGAAGTTCATGGCGATGCCGCCGCCCATCGTGCCTGCGCCGATGACTGCGGCCTTGCGGACTGGTGTCACCGGCGTCTCAGCAGGGACGTCGGGGATCTTTGCGGCCTCTCGCTCGGCGAAAAAGAAGTGGCGCTGCGCCTTCGACTGCTCGCCCGACAGCAGTTTCACGAAGAGCTCCCGCTCGCGCTTCAGCCCCTGCTCGAACGGCAGCGTTGCCGCCGCCTCGACGGCATCGATGCAGGCCTGCGGCGCCTCGAGCCCGCGCCGGCGCTTGGCAAGGGTCGAGCGGTAATTCCTGAAGAAGTCCGGCTCCGGCACCCCGAGCTTGTCGTTCGTGTCGCGGACGCGCTTCAGCGGCAGGTTTTCCCGCACCGCCCTCTCCGCGAAGCCTGTGGCGGCTCCCCGCAGATCGCTCCCGGCGATTTCGTCGACGAGCCCGGTCTCGCGCGCCTGTTTGGCGCCGATCGGTTCGCCGCCCGTGATCATGTCGAGCGCGAGCGGCAGGCCCACCACCCGCGGTAGGCGCTGCGTGCCGCCGGCGCCCGGCAGGATGCCGAGCTTCACTTCGGGCAGGCCGAGCCGCGCATCGGCACTGGCGACGCGGTAATGGCAGGCGAGCGCCAGCTCGAGGCCGCCGCCCAGGGCCGTTCCATGAATCGCGGCCACCACCGGCTTTGGGCTCGCCTCGATGGTGTCGATCACCGCGCCGAGGCCCGGCTCCTTCATCGGCTTGCCGAATTCGGTGATGTCCGCGCCGGCGACGAAGGTGCGTCCGGCGCAGATCAGCACGATGCCTTTGGCCGCAGGATCGGCGATCGCCGCGTCGATCTCGGATTTGATGCCGGACCGCACGGCATGGCTCAGCGCGTTCACCGGCGGGCTGTCGATGGTGATGACGGCGATGGCACCCTCGCGCGTGCTGCGGACGACCTGGCCTGGCTCGGGCATGGGGCTCCTCCTCGGTTGCCACCGGCGCGAAGCCGGTTTTCGCCGAGGCTGGAGGTTTGCCGTCCTACCGTCAAGCTGAGGTCGGAGCCTGAACCGGGACGTCGGTTCTTTCCGCGCCGGTCCGGTTCTGAGCTCTAGGCAGCGCCGCAATGTTCCGCGGCGCCGCGATTGCGGGTCACGGAATTCACCCGGCGCCGGGGCTGCCGCGGCACGCACCGTGGAGCGCCGCCCGCGTGGTTAAACCGCCATTAACCTTTCTTTAAAGGGGTGCCGTGTATCAATGGGGTCCCTACCAATGGCGGGACTCCGCACCATGGCTATTCCCATTCGCGAGGACGCACCGGCCCGGGGGCAAGTGCGTCCCGCCGTCGATGTCACCAAGATCGTGATCTGGGGGGCCGGCGCGATCCTGCCTTGGACGGCGATTGCCATCGCCGTCAAGTTCGCCTTGGGCGGAGTCCCCTGATCGTCAGGCCGGCAACGCCGGCGCCGCGGTAAGGTCCTCTCGCCTTAGGCGCAGGCGTGCAACTGTGGGCAGGCCGACAGCACCTCGGCGCCCGACATTACGACGAGATTGCCGCTGTCGAAGCCGTGCCGTGCGGAGAAGGCGGTGCGCGCGCAATAGGGCAGCATGCCCTCGAAAAATGCGGTAGCGAGCGCGTTGCGGGCGCCCTGGCGATAATCCCAGGCGGAATCTGCCACCCGCACCTCATGCACGCCAATGCGTGCGGTGGGCGCCACGCAGACGCCGGAGCCTGAGCCCAGCTTCAGCGCGCAGGCGCTGTAGCATGCGCCGCGAATCTCGACGGTCTTATGCTCGGTGCGGGCCTCGAGCATGTTCTGGCTCGCGGTCACCATATTGCCGCCGGGATCGTAGGGGGCGCAGGCGGGCAGGGACAGCAGCACTAGCCCCGCTGCCGTCAGGGCCAACGCGTTCGGCCCGAGCGCCGAGCTGCGGCGCAGCAGGAAAAGGGCGAGCACGGTTGCTGCCGCGAGGGCGAGCCACATCCATGCGCTATGCACGTTGGCCTCCATTCAAGAAAGTGCTTCAAGCATTCAAATCGAACACCTGCGGCAAATCTGAGGCCTGTCGCTTAATGAAGGGTTGAATTACCTGATTGTGCCACGCGTCTATTTCCTAAAATGCGGGAACAATTGTCGGTATATCGGCAGATCAATCAATAGATCTAATTTGACGACGAGATATTGTCGCGAATATACGGTCTATATTTTCGAAGTATTTGGATAAAATTTGAGACGAATTCCCGTCATGGTGCCGCCGTCGAGATCGGCAATTTCGCGGCGCTACCCGCCCATCGCAGCAGACCGCGGCATCGGGCCGCTGGCGGCCGGCATGCTTAAGTGTCGGTTAAGGAAGCCCTGGCATCACTGAGCGTCTCGGCGCACGCGTGGCGCGCACGCGGCGATCTGGCCGGATCGTGCAATCCGGTCCGCTCTTCATTATATTGGCCCGCGCGAAGGGCGGCCGCCCGGATCGGCATACACCGCAGTCCGGGGATCGGGGGCTCGACCGGCAGCGTAGTGAGGGGGCCGGGGTTTGGAGAGAAAGAACGGTGGCTAACATGCGGTGTCGCGGCAAATTCAACGTCGATCGGCTGGGCGCGCGGGTGTTTGCTGCGCTCAGCGTGCTTCTCCTGTGCTTTCTCGTCACGGGCTGCGGGAGCGGCGCCAGACCGGTGACGGCAGCGGAGCGCCAGGCGCTCGAAGCGGAAGCCGCCGGCCCGCCGCAGCTTCAGGCCGGCGAGAAAATCCGCGTCATCGTCTATGGCGAACCCTCGCTCAGCGGCGACTATCAGATCGATCCAAGCGGCTTCGTCTCGTTGCCGCTCGCGGGCACGGTGAAGGCGGCGGGCTTGACGCAACAGCAGCTGGAGCAGGAGCTCGCGACCAAATACAGCAGCGGGTATTTGAAAAATCCGAAAATCACCGTCGCCATTGCCGAATTCAGTCCGTTTTATATCGTCGGCGAAGTCGAAAAGCCCGGCGCTTATCCCTATACGGGCGGACTGACCGTGCTCAGCGCGATCGCGATTGCCGGGGGCACGACCTATCGCGCGAACACCTCGACGGTGCTTATTCAGCACCCCGGCGAGGAAAAAATGCACGAATACGACACCGACTCGCCGATCCCGGTTTTGCCGGGCGACATCATCAAGATTCCGCGGCGCTACCTTTAAGATAGTGTCGGCGCTTGGCCGGCGATGATCTATGGCGGCAGTGTGATGAAAATCACTGCCGATTCATCGCGTTGGTTAAAATCGTTCTTGCGAAGCGCCGGATGGTAAAGGCAGAATGCCGCAACTTTTGGCTGCGGGCCTGACGCGCCTCAGGCTGGGCCGGTTTGTGGGGGAAGCACATGCGGCTGCATACGATTGCACGAACTCGCCGGGCGCTGGTCATCGGCGGGTGCGCGGTGGCTATCGGCGCCGGGATCGGCGTGGCGCCGGCCTTGGCGCAGGTAGGAGCGGTGGGCGGTGCCAACGCTCCGTCGATCTCGCCGCCGCCGGTCAATACCGGCCGGCAAAATGTCTTCGCAAATCGGACCCGCGCGGAAGACGCGCTCGTGCTCGGCGACTGGCTGGTCTATCCGAGCGCCTTCGTCGGCGGGCTTTATGACAGCAATATCAATCAGACCTCGAACGCCCAGTCGAGCTTTGGCGCACGCCTGGTGCCGAGCTTCCTGGCGGAGAACGACGGCGGCGTCAGCAAGACGACGCTCTACGGCACCGCGGACGGCCGCATCTACACCAACCAAGGCAGCAGCAACGCCAATGCGGTCGATGTGAATACGGGCGTCACCGAGCAGTATCAGCCGCTCGAGGATTGGGCGCTGACCGGGCAGGGCAATTACACGCGTCAGAAGGACCTGTTCAACACGCTGGGCGTCACGCATAGCGCCCAGAGCCTGACCTCCACCGGCGTCGGCCTCTCGCCCACGGTGAATCCGCAATCCTACAATCAGTTCTCCGGATCGGGCTCGGTTCAAAAGAACTTCTCGCAGGCCTTTGCGATCCTCACGGGCTCGATCAGCAACATCACCTACGACAAGACGGCAGGAGCCGTTGCGCCTTCGCCGGATAGCACGACGTACGATGCTACGCTGCGCGGCGGCTATTGGATCACGCCGGCCCTCTATGGTTATCTCGAAGGCGGCTACGACTGGCGGGATCAGGCGACGTCGAGCCTGAGCTCCTCCGGCTACCGGACTATCGCCGGCATCGGCACCGACCAGATCGGGCTGGTCCGCGGCGAAATATTCGGCGGCTGGCAGGCGGAAACCTATCGCACCTCGGCGCTCGGCACGACGAGCGGCGCCGTCTACGGCGCGCGGGGATATTATTATCCCCTGCCGGAGCTCACCCTCGATCTGACCGTCGACGAAGCCCTCGGCGTCAGCACCTTGGCGGCAACGCCGGGCTCGGTGCTGGGCACGTCCACCAAGGTGACCGAGGCGCTTGCGACGGCGGATTACACGATATCGCAGCGCTGGTCGGCGAGTGGCCGCGGTGGCTATATTCATACCGATTATGTCGGTGCTACGCGCCGCGACGATGCCTGGACGGTCGGCTCGACTCTCAGCTATAACTTTATTCGAAACGTCGCCTTGACGCTCGATTATCAGCATGTTGAATTAAGCTCGAACGCGGCGTTGCAGAGTTTCACGCGTGATGTCGCGACCGTCGGTGCGACGCTCAAGTATTAACCGACAAATATTAACCAAGAGCGGCGCTTATTCGGCCGCGTTACGGAGAATGGAGCGGACGATGCGCAAGTTTCTTTTTGCGGGTCTTTTGATCCTGTTCGCCTTTGCGGTTCCAGCGGTGGGCCACGCGCAAACCGTGAGCCCCGAAGCGCAGGCGAAAGTGGCGGCGATATTGGCGCAATATCCCCAAGGCGGGCCGGGGCTGCAGGCGGCGATCACTGCCGCGGTAGAGGCGGATCCGTCGTTGTCGGCCGCCGTCGTGGC
>DATNDG010000037.1:0-3079 GCA_035553515.1 Allostellaceae bacterium
CTGCCCGAGCCGGCGGTGGGCGAGGCGGCGGGCGCACAGCCGCCGCAGGGCGCGGCGGAGGAGCTGCTGGCCGGCCTCTGGGCGGAGCTGCTCGGGCTCGAGCGCGTCGGCCGGCACGACAACTTCTTCGAGCTCGGCGGCGACAGCATTCTCGGCATTCAGCTGGTCGCGCGGGCGCGTGCCGCAGGACTGGAGCTGACCGCCCGACAGATCTTTCAACAACAGACCCTTGCCCGTCTGGCGGCAAGCGCTGGTCGTCGCCGCGTCGCTGATCACGTCGCGAATTCCGACGCCATCGCACCGCTCACGCCGATCCAGCACGCTTTCTTTGCCCAACCGGGACCGCTGCGCCATTTCAACCAAGCCATCCTGCTTGACGTGCCAACGCAACTCGACTTGCCGCGGCTCAAGCGAGCATTCACCGCAGTGGTCACCCGCCACGACGCATTGCGGCTCAGATTTGTCCGCGCCGGAGCGACCTGGCAGCAGCAGATTGCGCCCGCCGGAGACATCGGCGAGGAGTTCGTCGCCGAAGTGGATCTCGTCGCCATATCGCCCGGCGCGAGGGCCGACCGCATCGAGTCCGAATCCCTTCGCCTGCAATCGCGCCTCGATCCCGTGCAAGGCCCGCTTTGCGGCGCCATCTGGTTCAATTGCGGCGAACAGCCGGGCCATTTGCTCCTCGCAGCCCACCACCTCGCCGTCGATGCGGTTTCTTGGCGCGTGATCGTCGAGGATCTTGCCACCGCGTATGAAGGGCATGGCCGGGCGGGCTTGCACCTGCCGCCACAAACGACGCCGTTTCCCAGCTGGGCCCGGCTGCTGGCGCGCGAGGCCGCGAGCTCGGCCATCCGCGGCGATCTCGTGTACTGGCAGACGGTCTGCGCTGACGCGCCCGACCTCCCTTGTGATGGTCCGGCAGATGCCGGAAATCTGGTCGCCGATAGCGAACGCCTGACCGCCTTGCTGGATGCCGCTACGACGCGGCAGTTGCTGCGCGAGGCGCCGCGCGCCTATCGCACCGAGATCAACGACACGCTGCTGGCGGCTCTGACCCTCGCCGTTGCCGAATGGTCCGAACGGAGATACGGCGCCGCCGTGCCACGCCTGGTCATCGATCTCGAAGGACATGGGCGCGAGGAGATCGGCACGGAGGTCGATCTCTCGCGCAGCGTCGGCTGGTTCACGACCGTCTACCCGGTCCGCCTCGATGTGCAGGCAATCGACCGCGCGGCCGCCTTCGCGGGCGATGCTGCCGCCGGGACCGTGCTGAAGCGCATCAAGGAGAGCTTGCGCTCCGTTCCGCGCCGGGGCCTCAGCTTCGGACTGCTGTCGCAGCTCAATGGCGAGACGGCACCGAGTCTCGCCGCCCTGCCTCCTCGGCGAATCCTGTTCAACTACCTCGGCCAGCTCGACCGGACAGGCTACCGGGACTGGCGGCTGGCCGAGCAGCAGCCTGGCCATATGATCGCAGGCGAGCGCCAGCGCAGCCATCTCCTCGAGGTAACCGCGCAGGTAAGGTCGGGGACGCTGCGAGTCGAGTGGGTGTGGTGCCGCCACATTCACGAGCGCCAGACGATCGCCGAGCTCGCCGAACTCTTTCTTGCGGCGCTGCGCGCGCTCGTAGCCCATTGCGTCACGCCCGGCACCGGCGGGCATACCCCGTCCGATTTCGCTTTGGTGCGGCTCAGCAGCAAGGAGGTGGAGCAGCTCGAGCGACGTTATCCCGATCTTGAAACGGTCTACCCGCTTTCGCCGCTACAGCAAGGGCTGCTGTTCCACGCGCTTTATGCCGGCGACGCCGACCCCTACCGCATACAGCTCTGCCTGGGCATAGAGGGAGTGCTCGAGCCCGGGATTCTGCGACAGGCCTGGCGGCATTTGCTCGAGCGGCACGACGCGCTGCGCATCGCGCTGACCGAACAGGACGATCGGCCATTGCACGTGGTGCGGCGCGCGCTCGAGCTGCCGTGGCACGAAGAGGATTGGTCCGAGACCGATGATGCTGGCTTCGCGCGGCAGCTTGCCGCCTTCCTCGAGCAGGACCGCGCCAAGGGGTTCGATTTCCCCGCCGGTCCCCTGCTGCGCATCGCCGTGCTCCGGCGTGACCTCGGCCGCTGGATGGTGGTGCTTACGAATCATCACCTGCTGCTCGATGGCTGGTCGCTCTCCATTCTGCTGGGCGAGCTGCTTACGATCTATCGGCAGCTCCGCTCAGACGGCCGGGTGCTCTTGCCGATGCCGCGACCTTACGGCGACTACCTCGCCTGGCTGGCGCAGCAGGACGAGGGCGCCTCTCGTCTCTATTGGCAACAGCGGCTCGCCGAGTGCCGACCGCTGTCAGCATTCTTTGAAGCGCCACGTCAGAAGGTGCAAGGCGTCGCGGAACAACGCACAACAATTTCCGCTGCACGCCTTGCCGAGCTTCAGAAGCTGGTCCGTCGCTGTGGCGTGACGCTGGGCACGTTTATTCACGCCGCCTGGGCCGTGGTTCTGGCGCGGCATACCGGGCAAAGCGACGTCATCTTCGGCACAACGGTGTCGGGCCGTCCGGGCGAGGTCGCCGGCATCGAGCAGATGGTCGGGCTGTTCATCAATACGCTGCCGTTACGCGTCAAGGTCGCCCCGGAAGCACGTGTTGCCGAATGGCTCGCTGCGGTTCAGATGCTTCAGAGCGAGGATCGGCGGCACGGGCAGGCCCCGCTCGCCGAGATTCAACGCCATGCCGGTGGCGGCGCAGAGCTTTTTCAAACGCTGGTCGTCGTAGAGAACTATCCGATCGGCAGCGGATTACTCGACAGCGCCGTGCCTGATCCTTCGGAGATACGGCTCACGACCGTCTCGGCCGTCGAACGGACGCACTACCCGCTCACCCTCATTGCGGTGCCGCGTGACTCTCTTGAACTGCGCCTCGCCTTCGATCGTGCCCGGGTCGAGACGGAGACGGCGCAGCGCCTGCTGGCTCACCTGGAGCTGGCGATGTCGGCGCTGGCGTCGGCGGCGCCGGAGGCCCTGGTGTCGCAGCTGTCGCTGCTGCCGGCGTCGGAGCGGGCGCTGGTGGTGGAGGGGTGGAACGCGA
>DATNDG010000038.1:0-7055 GCA_035553515.1 Allostellaceae bacterium
TCACCGTCGCGCGCTCCGCAGGACGTCGAGTGCGCGCTGAGTGAGGCGGATACAGAACACCTCGAAAAAGCAGAAGGTCGCGAGCAAGAGCAGCTAAGACGTCTCCTCGCACGTCGACGATCCGGGCGTTCTTGATGGCGCCATTTTGGCTCGATTTGGCGCCCAAAACGCGCCAACAGCGAGGTCTGCCTTGAGTCAGCAGCCGCGTTGGCAGCGCTGAAGCAGCGGGTCTGCGACATGCTCAGGCGGGCGCGGTGACATGAACGGACATCGAGCCTTGCGCGAGGCTCAGCGTGCCGGCTCCGGGCAACGGCAATAGATCACACTTCGCGCATCTCTGTTCTGGCCCACCGTCGCGAAGGTGAGCGTGTCCCCCGGGCCGGCCGCGGCAACCGCATTGAGCGCGAAGGGACCGATCACCTCGCCCTGACCGAGCTTTTCGCCCATCCCCGCGATCCGGCTGACGGCGCCCGCGTTCGCGACGAAGGCAGCGGCCTGTGCCGGGCCGCCGTCGAGCGCGGCGACGAACGCGATGGCTCCGCCGGGCGCCATGGTCGGCCAGGGGCTGAAGGCCGCAAAGCGCCCCCCGCCGGGAGCGGGCGATCCCTCGACCGCGATCTCGGACAGGCCTTCCGGCCCGATGCGCAGCACCGCTTCGCGGGGTTGCCCTTCGCCCCGAATATACGCGCCGAACGCGACCGCGCCCTCCTCGTCGATCGCCAGTCGATCGGAAACGCGCAGGATCATCGCCCCGCTCGGCGTCTGGTCGCCGGCGCCGACCAGGAGACGCAGAGTGCGCGTGCCGGCAACGAAAATGCCGCCAAGCTTCGGGCCCCTGAATATGGCAGCCGGGAAGGCAATGATGCCGCTGTTGTTGAGCGCCGGCGCGCCGATCTTGTCCATCTTGCCGCCGATGCGCAGCAGCAGGTCGGTCTCTGCGGCCACGCGCTGCAGCCGCCGGCCGTTCCAGAAATAGAGCACGTCCAGAAGGTCGCGGCCGCGCCGCACCTCGGCGACGAAGGCCAACTCGTCATTGTCGTTGAGTGCCGGCACATCGAAATCGACCAGCACGCCGCTCGGCACGCCGGGAGCATCGTCACCCGCGAGCGCGACGACCTGCAGCCCATTCGCGCCGGCGAGGAAGACCCCCTCTGTCCCCCGCCCGCCGGCGACCCCTGCGGTGAATGCCGCATGGCCTGCACGGTTGAGCGACGGCACCGGATGCTCCCCGAACTCGGCGAGCGTGCCACCTCCCGGCAAGCTGTCGCCGAAAGCCGCGAGCTTGGTCACCCGCCCGGCTTCGACCAGGAATATGCCCTCCCGCCCGGGCGCATGCAGCACGGTCGCGTAGAACGCCACCTGGCCGCGGGCATTGACCGGTGCGACGACCGGCTGGGAGCCGACCTCGAACCGGTCGAAGCGGCCGCCGCCGGGCGCCGGGAGCCCGGACCAGACGACGGCGCGGAGCGCGCCGGGCTTTATGGCGGGAGTGGGCGCGGCGGGCGCGGCGACGCGCAGCGCCGGCTGCGCCGGCGATATCGTCGGCGTCGACGGCGCGATCCAGAGAACCGCCGCCCACAGCGCCGCGACGGCCGCACCTGCCACCAGAAGGCGATGCCAGGCGGATGTCAGCAACATCGCTCAGTTGCTCATCATGCCGGATTTCAAGGTCGCCACGTCATGGCGCAGCATCTTGAGGTAGCTGTCCGCCTCGCCCGGCGCCGGAGACAGCGTGTCGCCGTAGAGCGTGCCGGCGACCGTAGCGCCGGTTTCGCCGGCGATCCGCTGCATGGCGCGCGGATCGGTGATGCTGTCGAGGAAAACCGCCTTGGTGTGCTCGGCGCGGATCTGCCGCGCCAGCTTTTCCAGCTCCGCCGCCGAGGGTTCGCTCTTGTTCGTCCAGCCGTTCACGGAGACGAGCGTAATATCGTAGGCGACGGCGATATACTGCAGCGAATCATGCGAGGTGAGCGCGCGCTTCTTTGCCGGCGGCACGGCGGCGAGCTCCTGCCGCGCCCAATGATCGAGCGCCTCTATCTGCTTGCTGTAGGCGGCGGCGCGCGCCCGGTAGTCCGCGGCATTCGCCGGGTCGAGCCGCGCCAGCGCCGCGGCGATATTGCGCACGTAGATCACCCCGTTGCGCGGATCGAGCCAGGCATGCTGATCGATTGCCGCCGGAAGCTGCCGGCCGGAGATCGGATGCTCCTCTTCGGCGGTCAGCGTCTGCACGCCTCTGCTCACCACGACCTTGACCCCGCTGAAGCGCGCCTGCTTGAGCAGCGGCTCGAGCCAGGGCTCGAATTCGTCGTTGAGATCGTTGAGGAACACGGCGCGCGCCGATGCGACCGTGGCCACGTCGGCAGCGGTCGGCTGATACAATTCGCAATCCCCGCCGGCGCCGACGATGGTCTTGATGATGACATGGCCGCCGCCGACATTGGCGAGCATGTCGCCGATCACGCTGAACGTCGCGGCGACAGTCGTCCGCTCCGCGGCTTGCGCCGGAACCGACAGCAGCAGCAAGCCGGCAAGCACAGCGATGTGGCGCATCACCCTTCCCCTCTGATCAGCGGCGCGAAGCGGCGGCAGAGATCGCTGGCGACCAGTGACACGCCGAATAGCAGGCCCGCCGCGAGGACGATCGCCGGACCCGAGGGCAGGTTGCCATGATAGGAGATGAGCAGCCCCGCAACCGATGCGGCGAACCCGAACACCGTCGCCAGCGCCATCGACGCGGCCACGCCCAAGCCCCAGCACCTCGCCGCGGCGGCGGGGAGCAGCATCGGCCCCACCGCGAGCAAAGTGCCGAAGGCCTGGAAGCTCGCGACCAGCGCCAGCACCACCAGCGCCAGAAAAATCGCGCCGTAAGGCGCGCGGACGCCCCCGGCGCGAAGAAAGGCGGGATCGAACGCGCCGACCGCCAGCGGCCGATAGAGCGCGGCGATCGCCAGGACGATCGCGCTGCTGGCAGCCGCAATTTGCAGCAGCGCCGGCCGGTCGATGGCGAGGATCGTTCCGAACAGGACGCGCACGAGGTCGATATTGCTGCCGCGCCAGGCCACCAGTGCCACACCGAGCGAGAGGGCGACCAGGTAGAAGGCCACCAGCCCGGCATCACGTTCTCCGCGGCGGGTCGTGGCAAGCGAGCCCAGCGCCGCCACGGCGAGCCCGGTCGCCAGCCCTCCCAGCGACAACCAGGTGGGCGACGGTCCTGCGTAGAGAAATCCGACCGCGGCGCCGGGCATGACGGCGTGCCCCAGCACATCGCCGTCGAGGCTCATCCGCCGCAAGATCAGCAGCGTCCCGACCGCGCCGTTGGCCAGCGCCAGCGCGAGACAGGCCACCAGCGCCGTGCGCATGAAGCCCAACGTCGCGAAGGGATCGACGATGAGCGCCTGCGCCGACATCAGGCAGCCAGCACCGGCAACGCCAGCTCCGTCCGACCCCAGGCGAGACAGCGTCGCGCCAGCACGAGCGAGTTGGGAAAGCGCGCCCGCACCAGCGCGAGATCATGCAGGACGGCGATGACGGTGCGGCCTTCCCGATGCCATCGCTCCACCTGCTCGACCAGCACTTCCATGGTCTGCGCGTCGACCGCGGCGAAGGGCTCATCCAGCAGAATGACCGCAGCGTCCTGCAGGATCAGCCGGGCGAAGAGCGCACGCTGCAGCTCGCCTGCCGAGATCTCGCCCACCGATCGCGCCAGCCGTCCGGCAAGTCCCACTGTTTCGGCCGCCGCCGCGGCGCGCTCCTTCAGCGCTGTTCCCGGCGCGCGGAACGCGCCGAATTCGCGCCATCCGCCGAGCGTGATCAGCTCCGACAGGCTGAGCGGGTAATCGCGGTCGATCGCGGCAAGCTGCGGAAGATAGCCGAGGCGGCGCCGCGCGGTGCAGCGCGCCCAACCGCGCGCCGGCCGCACCACCCCCGCGATCGCCGCGAGCAGCGTGCTCTTGCCGGCCCCGTTCGCGCCGACGACGGCGGTCAGGCTGCCCGACGGAAATTCGCCGGTAATCCCTTCCAAGGCCAGGCGACGCCCGTACCGGACGGTGAGATCGTGCAACAGAATCCGGCCGTCGGGCTTGCTCTCTGCGTTGCAGCGGGCCACGTGCCACCATCCGGCTTGCGGCGAAAGTCTACCGCAATTCCTTCACCGCGGAAATCGCGCTCGCTGCAGTGTCTCCGCGGGCCGCGGCAAAATCAAAAATGATGCATTTCCGCCAAATCGGCGCATACTCAATAATCAAAACAAAAAAAGGGGTCACAAGCCAAAGGGAGGGCAACCATGAGAATGGCTGGATTTGCCGCGTCCATGGGGATCGCGGCCCTGTCGCTCTTCGCATACGCACCCGCCGCGGCTGCCGCGGACTGCAAAGCGCTTGTTGCACCTTCGCCGTTCGGGCCGAACGATCAAGTCGGCGCCACCAATCGCGTCACCTCGGCGGTCACCAAGGCCGCAGCCGCCGAGATCAAGACCGGCGTCGTCACGTCGATGGCTTATCCGCTCGTCGACGGCATACCGCTCTTCGGCACGCGCTTCACCAAGACCGTCCTCACCAGCTTCGCCACCATGCCCGGCGCGGAATTCGGCAGCAACAAGCTGAGCTATATGGAGGACACCTATCTCAGCCAAAGCCATGTCGGCACGCATATCGACGGCATGGGCCATATCGGCATCCAGGACTGCTATTACAATCAGACGCCGATGGGCAAGTACATCACCCAGAACGGGCTGAAGAAGTTCGGCATCGAGCACATCAAGACCTTCGCGACGCGCGGCGTCATCATCGACGTCGTCAAGGTGTTCCAGGCGGCGGGCAAGCTCAAGCCCAATCCCGCCTGCAAGCGACCTTGCCTCGATGGCGGCACGATCATCAGCGAGGATGATCTGAAGGCTGGACTCAAGATGTACAATGTGACGCTGCGAGAGGCCGACGCCGTCTTCATCAATACCGGCTGGGGCGATCTGTTCGAGCAGTTCCCCGCGCAGAACGCCACTTATAACCGCGCCGAGCCCGGCATCAGCGCCGCCGCGGCGAAATGGCTCGCCTCGCAGAAAGTGGTAGTCGTCGGCGCCGACACCTGGGCGGTGGAAGTGATTCCGGGCGAGGAAGAAGGCATCGCTTTCCCGGTACACAAGACGCTCATTACCGATAACGGCATCCACATCATCGAGAACGTGCAGACCCAGCCAATTGCCGATGTTGCGGCGAAATCGGGCCGGGCCACGTTCTTCCTGTCGATGACGGTGCCGAAGGCGGTCGGCCTGACCGGCACTTTCGTCAATATCGAGGCGATTCAGTGAAAGCGTAACCTCGAGGCCGGGAGTGCAGCGGCGAATTTTCCTGGCCGGACTGATTGCTATCGGCCTCGGCCCCGCAAGGGCCGAGGCCCGGCGCTTTCGCATTGCCTTCGCGAACCTGGATGAGCGGCCGGGCGTGACGCTGGAGGGGCTCGGCTTCACCGGCGCCGATGTGCGGCACAGCTTCGAGCTCGCGGCGCGCACGCTGCCTGTCGACATGGTCTATTTCGACAATCGCGGCGACCCCGCTCGAGCCGTCGCCAATGCTGCGGCGGCCATCGCCGCAAAGGTCGACCTGCTGGTCGAATACAATGCCGATCGCGAGGCCAATGCCGAGATTGCTCGCCGCCTCGCCGCGGCCAAAATTCCGGCGCTTGCGCTGGTGCACCCGCTGCCCGGCGCGCCGCTCTATGGTCCCGACAATCGCACGGCGGGCGAGATCGCCGGCCGCGCGCTGGGTGGCTTCGCGCTCGAGACCTGGTCCGGCCAGCAGGTTCGCGGCGTGCTCATTGGCGATCTCGCCGCTCCCGGCCCGGCAGTCCGGGACCGGGTTCAGGGTATCGGCGAAGGCGTGCAACCCTCCCTGCCCGGTTTGAAATTCGCATCGCTCGATACCGGCGGACAATCGGTGCGCGCCGACGCGCTGCTGACCAATTTTCTGCGGACGGATCCTGATCAGAAGCTGTTGATCGCGACCCTAGACGATCTGGCGGCGGTTTACGCCGTGCGGGCGATCGAGATGAACCGGCGGCAGAGCGACTGCGTCATCGTCAGCCAGGGGCTCGATTCGAGCATCCATGGCGGCGTCAGCGAGAAGAAGGAGATCGATCCCAACAACCGTTCCAGCGTCGTGCTCGGCTCGGTGGCCTATTACATGGACCGCTATGGCCATGAGGTGCTGCCGCTGGCCTTGCGGCTGATCGGCGGCGAGACGCTGCCGCCGCGCATCGCCACGCGGCACAAGCTGGTCACTGAGGCGAATGTCTTCGAAGAATACCCGCCGATCGACATGAACTGAGGTCGCGCCCGGCGCGTACGACCCTAGAATACCGGTTTTTTGGCGATGCGCTGGCAGGTTGCCGTGAAGCTCCAGCCCCGGTCTGATGCCCAGGTGAAATAACGGCCTGTCTGGCGCTCGATACGATGCCTGAAGGTTTGGGGGTGAAAGGGATCGCTCCATTCCACGTATTGGTCCGTCAGCGAGTCGATGCGTGCGGTCACCTCGATCGGGTTGCCTGTCCTTCCGTCAAACGCACCTTTCACATAGAGAACGGTGCCAGCCGCGAGATCGAGGTCGAACATCCAGGTAGGTCCACATTGGAGACTCACCACCTCGGCCTTTGCGGCGGTCGCGGAGAGCAGCGTACCGAGGCCAACCAGAGCGAAGAACGTGCAACGGATCCAGTGTCGCATGATCATAGCGTCGATCCCCCTACGCGCCTGATCGCGCCTCCCCGCCCCGCAGCATGCGATGCCACGCCTTTGCAGGGCAGACCACAAATCAGGCTTGTCCACCCGACCATAGGTAGATTATCGCCGGTTTGAATTTTGGCGAAATCGAAAAAACTAGGAAAAAAACTAGGATGAGTGCGCGGCCTGATCGCTGCCGAGCGCTACCCGGTGATCGACGCCCTCCCAGGCGGCGCGCGCCGGGAAATAGCGGGTGAAGTCGAGCGCGGTGTGGCCGGCGAGGAGCGCCGCATCGAGCCTGACGCCGTGGAGGCCGAGGCCAAGCGGCTCGGAGACGATGTCGGCC
>DATNDG010000039.1:0-55123 GCA_035553515.1 Allostellaceae bacterium
CAGCGGCCGTAAGTGAACACTTGAGGATCGACCAGCACGCGCAAGCGAGATACTCCTTCTACGCCGGGAGCGAGAGGCGGCCGGTCGTTGTCCGACCGTACAGGAAATCGGCTTGCAGATAGCTGCGCCCGCGCTCTCCCAGCGCGGCGGCTCGAGCCGGATCATCGGCGAGAGCCATGCAAGCGGTGGCGAACTCTTCCGAGGAGTGCGCTCTCCAATAATGGATGCCATCGGCAACCCCGAGGCCCCGTACCGCCTTGTCCGTCGCGACAAGAGGACAAGCATGAGCAAGCGCCTCGATCGCCTTGATCTTGGTGCCACCGCCGGCGCGCAAGGGGGCAACAACGACACGGCTCCGACGGTAGCAATCCTCGATGCGCGAAGCCGGGCTCAACAGTTCCACGCCGGCCATGCGCTCAAGCCGATGCCGCAAAGCCCTGGGGGCAGAAAATCCGGCAACGAGGAAAGTCCACCGCGAATCGAACTGGCGCAACAAGGGAAGCACCTCGGCGGCAAACCACAATGCCGCCTGGCTATTGGCAAGATAGCCTAATGTCCCGACGAAGAGCGCACGCAAGTCCGACTGCGGATTGCCGCGGAGACCAGTCTCTGCCGGCACCAGCGGTGCAAATAAGCGGTTTGGAACAATGCGCGTGCGAAGAGCTCCGAATCGTCGCCCGATCGCTGCCTTGTCTTCCGAGCAGCAAACAGTCACGTGAGCGAATTGGGGTAGCCACCGCCTTTCCGCAGACCGGTACGCCCGGCCGGATCCCGCAAACAATGCCGCACGGCGCAGATCCCCGTCGCTGAAGGCGAGCGCCGCAAGCTCTCGATTTGTCTCGGATTCGATGTCGTCCAGATCGAGCTCCAGCAGAGGCGAGACGCCGGTCCGTCGCTTCTCAATGTGCGCAACTGCCAAGGCGACTTCGGACAAATAAAGTCTGAAACAAAGGATGCGCGCGAACCTTCTACTGCCCGCTTCGGCCCGCCAGGCCTTCAATTTGCGCCGAAGGCGCCCCCGGCAAGATACCCACTCCAGCGGTCTGCCGAAGCGGCTGGCGGGCGTCGGCAAGAAGGCGCCCAGGATGCGAAGCGTTCGCATCCACAGAGAAGAGCAGACGACAATTTCTCTCACTACCACGCCGTCGACCTCGCCACCGGCGGCGAACAAGAAATTTGGCGCAGCGGCGAGGCTCCGAACGACGATTACGCTCACAGTTGCCGTGGCGCTCAGCTCTGTCAGCCATTGATGCGCTCGCTTGGCGCGCCCGTCGCCACGCGGATCGGGCATCACCGGCGTGATCAACAGCGCATCACTCATTCATCACCTTCGCATAATCGAAGTGCGCCGCCGATGGTTCGGGACGCTCAGCCATCACGACATGCCGGTGGGACGGTCATGCGCGCCATCAGACTCCGCGCCGCCTTTCTTGGCGCGTCGGAGATCGCCCAACGCATGTTCTCCCGCCGGAGAAGAGTCCGCTCCCTGCGCCAGGTCGCCTCGTCCTGACCCCGCGCATCTTCTGGCAAATGCCGGCGCGCGTAGGTCGCGTAGGTGGTATTCGCATGTCGGACGTAAGCCGGCGTCAAGCGCCCCGCGTGAAAGCAAGACATGTCGCGCCGGGCGCTATCCCACCAGAGGTGCTCCCAAAGGTGCAGGCTATAGACGCCTTGCGGCAGAATTTTCTTCTGCTCGAACAGGGATCTTATTCCGGAAGCAGTCCAGTCGAAATGAAAGAACGATCGGGCCGCTTCGATAGTGATCGTATCGGGGTGTTCCCGGCTCAGTCGGTATGGCAGGGCCGTGCTATGCGCACTCCAGGAGCCGTCAAATCCGCTCCAAAATGCATCCCGCCACAATGTTAGGAATGGCGCGTCGGGCTCCGCCATGATCCACGCGTTGCACAAGGATCCGCCCGCAGAGCGTATGGCCGCTTGCCGCCAGTCCGCACGCTCCGTGCCGAGCGTGCAGGAACGGTCAAAGAATTCCCGGGGAACCGGCGCAACAAACAACGTATCGATATCGGCGTATATTCCGCCCTGCGTGATCAAGACGTTGAGGCGTGCGATATCCGCGAGATGGGCGTAACGATAGCGCTCCATGGCAGGATCGGCGTATGCGAAGGCGCTGATCGTCTCGTTGGCCTCGATGCTCCGAACATCGAGGGCAGGCCTGATCCGATCCCAGTACGGTCCCCAAGGCTCATGCAAGCAGTGGAATACGACCCGTTCCGGGCGGTTCACCGCGATACATGATTTCAGGCACAGATAATACATCAAGTGAAATGGCTCGGTCTGCGGTCGTAGCCCAAAGATAAAATGGAATTGGTTCGGAACGCGCGTCATGTGCAAGCTGTCCGCCATCAAGTCTTTACCGCCTGCTGGCGATATCTGCGTCTGAAGCCTTCACAAAAGCCGCGAATGCGCGACAGATGGTATACGCGCCGCGTGCCGCCAAAGAGCGCCGCATAGGCCAAGTTGCGCGCCAGAGACGCGCCGAACAGCGTTAAATTGGCAAGATTCGGATGGGTGGCGGCGAGGGCTCCGCGTCCAAGAGCGTAGAGCCGACCTCGTTCGACCGCGGCAGCGTCGTAGGGCGGGATCTTGCGCGGATGAAAACAGTATATCGAAGCATCGAACCACGCTGCGCCATAAGGACACGTGCGGAGAAACCGGTATAGCAGGTCGGGACCTTCGCAGGCGTGAAAGAGCGCGCCCGGCCCAAATTCGGAATCGAAGCCGCCGAGCTTGAGGAACGCATCGCGTTTGAAAAACAGGCAACTCTCGAACAGGCGCGTCAGCACCGTCAAGGTAGTCAGCGCACCGCGACCCTGGAAATAGGCGCTGAGCTTTGTTCCGTCCTGGTAGACGATACTACCCGCGAGGACTTGAGGGCGAAGGCTCTCGATGGCTGCCGCGGCATCCGACAGGGTTTCAGGATGGTAATGGCAATCATCGTCAGCAAAAACGAGCCACTCGCCTGCCGCTATCCGCGCTCCGGCATTACGAGCAAGTGAGGCGTTTTGGACGGTCTGGCGGATCCGCTGCAGCGGCAAGCAGGATTGAAATCGATCCGTGACCGGGCCGAGGCGATCATCGGGATTTTGATCTACGATGATCGTCTCAAAATCCCGGAATCGCTGACTAAGAAGCGAATCGAGAAGCGTGGCAACGGTGTCAGTGCGTTCCACCGACGCAATGACAATCGAGAAGAACGGCTTTGCGGTCGACCCGAACACATTCGAGACGGGCGAGCTGCGCTCCACTGCGGCCCCCATCCCTTGCCAGGACTCCGGCGCGACGATCGCTTGGCGAGACTAGCAGTGCCCCATGGTATTGTTGAGTCCAAAGAGCAGTTGGCACAGCGAGCCCAGTCAACGATCGGCCCGTCATGCCCTAGGCGGCGACGTGACCGACCGTTATGGGCGAGCAGCTTAGTTAATGCCTTCGGCTAGGGCTTGCCTGCTTATCAGCCGCCATTTGCGCCTGACCGAATGGCGTCGGTGAGCCGCTTCATCTGACGCTCGCACTCGAGGAATCCCGCTCTAGGCGCCTCCGGCGCTGCAGAAATGCCATTCCCCGGCGCGATGCGCATAGAGCAGGACGTAGCGACGCTCGCCGCTATGCTCGATCAGCACCGCCAGCTTGTCGCCCAGGCACTGCTCCGGCGGGTTGCCGACAGCGCCCAGCCGCTTCGCTTTCGCGCAGGCCGAGACGCTGGCAGGCACGGCGCCGCTGATCTTGGCCGGCGGCTTGTCGTTGACCTCGACGAAGTAGTTGACGGGCTCGCCGCTCTTCACCGTCGCCATCACCTCGATCCGGCCGAAGCGCGATTTGTAGAGTCCGGCGTTCTGCTCGCCATCCGACAAGCCCGACGGCACCGGTCGGAAGGTGATCGCGGCGCAAGCGGGCGGCGTCTTCGCAGCGGCCTCAGCGCTGTGTCCGGAACAGGCCAGCGCGGCCCCCAGCAGAGCAAGTGCGGTCACAACCAATGCCGATCTCATTTCCACCTCGTCTCCTGGCTGCATGTGGCGATGGGTAAGGTCAATTATGAGGCCACCGCCGCAGCGCCCGCAACCTTCGGGTTCGTTGCTACGCACGCGCCCCTCCGGCTGCCGGGTCTTTACCTGCACTTAACCATGACGGCGCGACCCTCGCGGCTTCTCTCGGAGCCGTCATGCGCTTTTCCCTTGTCTGTTTGCTCGCCATGCTTGTTGCCGGCTGCTCTTCGGCCCTCCCTCCCGCCGAGCTTCCGCCGCCACAGCTTGCCCTCGCCGGTGCGGCTACCACGCTGCCGAGGCCGGAGCTCCTCGATGACCGGCTGATCGCCGCCGATGGCGCCGTCCTGCCACTCCAGCACTGGCTGCCGCCCGGCGAACCGACTGCGGTCGTGCTGGCGCTGCACGGCTTCAACGACTACTCGAACGCCTTCGCCATACCGGCGCGCCTCTGGACCAAAAGCGGCATCGCGACTTACGCCTATGATCAGCGCGGCTTCGGCCGCGCACCGGGACGGGGCCGCTGGTTCGGTGGGCGTCAGCTCGTCAGCGACGCGGTGACAGCGCTCCGCCTGCTGCATCGCCGGTATCCCGGAACCCCGGTCTATCTCCTGGGCGAGAGCATGGGGGGCGCTATCGCCATCCTCGCCGCTTCCGGCCGGACCGGTATCGCCGCGCCGGCGGTGGACGGCGTGATCCTGGTGGCGCCGGCCGTCTGGGGCCGTCAGACAATGAGCGTCTTCGAGCGCGCCGGCCTATGGCTGGCCGACCTTCTGCCGAGAGTGCGCTGGTCGGCAAGCGTGCTGCCTATCCATATCCATCCATCCGACAATCTGCCGATGCTGCGGGCCTACAGCGCCGACCCGCTGGTGATCAAGCAGACGCGCGCCGATACGATCAACGGCTTGGTCGATCTCATGAGCGCGGCGCTTTCCGCGGCACCGGCTCTCGACTCGCGTCTCTTTCTGCTCTATGGCGACCGTGACGAGATCGTGCCGCGTGCTGCGGTGGCCCGTTTCGTCGCGACCCTGCCGGGCCGCGACCGCGAGCGCCAGCGCATCGCGCTCTATCCGCAGGGCTATCACATGCTATTGCGCGATTTACATGGAGGGACGCCAGCTGCCGATATCGCGGCCTGGGTCGGCGTGCCGGCCGCGCCGCTGCCCTCCGGCCTCGACGACCAGGCGCGGGCCCGCTTGATCGGGCGGCCCAAGCCGGTCGAGGCGGCCCTTCAATGAACGATCGGCGCGCCATCCGGCGTTAGCGTCGGTATGGTTCGTCTTGCGCTCGCCATCCTGCTGCTCGCCGCCTCCTTCGGCAGCACCGATACCGCGGTCGCCCAGCCCCTGGTGATCGGCGGGCTCGGCGTCGCCGCGGCCTTGGTGGCGACCCTCGTGGTCGATGCGCTCTGGGGCAGCCGTTTCGCGGCTGCGCCCTAGAAAGGCCCGACTCGGCGGCCATAGTATCTTCCCGGAAGCCCGGCCCGGGGAAACGCCATGCCTGTCATACGCTCGCTCGCTCTCACCCTCATCGCCTGCCTGATTTTCGTCCCGACGGCGGTTCACGCCGCTCCGGTGGATCTCGCCTTGGTCCTGGCGGTGGACGTCTCGGAAAGCGTCGATGCCGGGGAGTACGCACTCCAGCATGAGGGGATAGCCCGCGCCTTCGAGACGCCCCAGCTCGTCGATGCGATCCGCTCGGGCCGGAATGGCGCCATCGACGTGCTGGTGATGGAATGGTCGGACCGGGACAAGCAGGTCGTTACCGTCGACTGGACGCGGGTTGACGACGCCGCAAGCGCCCATCGCTTCGCCGCCGCGGTGCGCGCGACCCCGCGCAGCTCGAATGGGCTGACGGCCATTGGCGACGCTCTCATCGCCGCGGACAGGGCGCTGGCGCGGGTCCCCGATCAGCCGGCGCGCCGGGTCATCGATGTTTCCGGCGACGGCATGGCCAATATCGGTCCGTCTCCTCGTGAGGTCCGGGACAGGCTGCTGGCCAAAGGGACCACGATCAACGGCCTCGCCATCCTCAAGACCGAACCGTGGCTCGACAGCTACTACGACCAGTACGTCGTCGGCGGGCCCGGCGGATTCCTGATGGAGGTAAAGGACTTTCCGACCTTCATCGCCGCCATGCAGCAGAAGCTGCTCAGCGAAGTAACAGCGGCGCGGCCTTCCGACCGCACCGCCCGATCACTGCCCGCCTTCGCTCAGATGCAGTAGGTCTTGATCGGCGCAAAGCCGTTGAAGCCCACCGAGGCGTAGCTCGACGTGTATGCGCCGGTCGACAGGATCTGCACCTTGTCGCCGACCTTGAGCCCCACGGGAAGCCGGTAGGCGGTTTTCTCGTAGAGGATATCGGCGCTGTCGCACGTCGGTCCTGCGAGCACGACCGGCCCGGCCGGACCACCCTCCGCCGGCGTGCGGATACGGTACTTGATGCTCTCGTCCATCGTCTCGGTCAGCCCGTTGAACTTACCGACATCGAGATAGACCCAGCGCTTCTCGTCGCCGAAGGATTTGCGCGAGATCAGCACCACCTCGCTCTGGATCACGCCGGCATCGCCGACGATCGAGCGCCCGGGCTCGACGATGATCTCCGGCAGATCGTTGCCGAAATGCCGGGTGATCGCCGCCATGACCGCCTGGGCATAGCGCTCAACACCGAGCACGTCGCCGCGGTAATGCGCCGGAAAGCCACCGCCGATATTGACCATGCGCAGATTGATGTCCGTCTCGGCCAGCAGCGAGAACATCGCCGCAGCCCGGCCGACCGCGCTGTCCCACTGTTCGAGATTGGTCTGCTGCGACCCGACATGGAAGGAGACGCCGTAAGGATCAAGGCCGGCAGCCTTCGCACGGCGCAGCAGCTCCACCGCCATCTCCGGCGAACAGCCGAACTTCCGCGACAGCGGCCATTCCGCGCCCTCGCCTTCGACCAGGATGCGGCAAAACACCCGAGCGCCCGGCGCCGAGCGTGCCAGCTTCTCCAGCTCGCCTTCGCTGTCGAAAGCGAAGAGCCGCACGCCCTTTTCATAGGCGTACGCGATGTCGCGCTCCTTCTTGATGGTGTTGCCGAACGAAATCCGATCGGCGGTGACGCCGAGACCGAGACAGAGATCGACCTCGCCCCGGCTCGCCACGTCGAAGGCCGAACCCAGGCCGCGCAGCAGGTCGACGACCTCGACGACGGGATTGGCCTTCACGGCGTAGAACACCTTCGCGATCGGCATGTAGGTCCGCAGCAGCTGATAGGCCTCCGCCACCACCTCGAGGTCGAGGATGAGGCACGGCGTCTCAGGCTGCTTCTCGGCGAGGAATTTCTCGATCTTGCGGTTACGCTCGATCTTGCGATCAATCTTCTTCTTCATTTCGGCTGGGTATCCTGTCGTCAGAGGGCGCGTCGGCAGCTCATCTTGCCGGCGCGCTCGACCGCTGCCCCCCTATCGGGGGGCGGTGGAGCGAAGCTTCCGTCCGTGCACGGGGGCAATCCGCCGTGACCTGGACCAGGCTGCTCAGATCTGACTACTTGGTTCGTTGGCGCCCCGACCACCGCTGCCGCGAGCGGCCCTGATGAAGCGGGGTGTCTCGTCAGGCCAGGGCGCCGCGGCCCTGAGTGCGATTGCAACCATATCGACCTCCCTCTCGGGACCGGTCCACCTCGACCGGCTCTGCCAAAAAGGACGCGTTACGTCGTTGCATAACCACGAGGGCCATAGGCACGTGCGAGTGCGTCGTGATTTGCATAGATACGCTCAAAACGCGGAGACGCAAGGGAAAATTCAGGTCGCGGTGAAATTTTTTGCGGTTTCGTGGCAGCAAGAGCGCGCCAGGCGCCTCGGAGGCGCTCGAGAGATTGCTCATGGCGCCTTCGACGCCGATTCGATCGGATGCCGAAACGGAAACTCGCCCGTCCCACGGTCGAGTCCGACGACGCTTGGCGCTTGGTTTATGAATCCTTGCCAGCTGGAGTCGACGATCAGGTGGCGCGCGCGACCGCGATCAGCCGTTCGACATCGCTCTCGCGCGTATCGAAGGCGGTGACGAAGCGCAGGCAGTTCGAAACTCCGCCGCCCCAGCGATAGAAGCCGAATCCAGCCCGGGAGAATGCGTCGATCACCCTCTCGGGCAGTTCGACGAAGACCTCGTTCGCCTCGGTCGGATGCCGCAACCGGGCATCTGGCAGCGCAGTGAGCCCCGCCGAGAGGCGCGAAGCCAGGCGGTTCGCATGCGCCGCATGGCGCAGCCACAGCCCGTCGGCAAGGTAGGCGTCGAGCTGGACCGAGAGGAAACGCATCTTCGAAAAGAGATGGCCACCCCGCTTCCGGCGGAAAGCGAAATCGGCGGCTCTGGCCGGGTCGAAGAATACGACCGCCTCGGCAGCGAGCGCGCCATTCTTGGTGGCACCAAGCGACAGAACGTCGACGCCGGAGCGCCAGCTCAGCTCGGCCGGGGTGCAGCCGAGTGCGGCCACGGCATTGGCGAAGCGCGCGCCATCCATGTGGAGCGCGAGGCCGTGGCGACGCGCCAGCGCCCCCAGTGCCGCGATCTCGGCTGGCCGGTAGAGCGTGCCGGCCTCGGTCGCCTGGCTGATGCTGAGGGCGGAAGGCTGGACATGGTGAACCACGCCGCGCTCGAGCAGCGCCGCCTCGACCGTCGCTGGCATGAGCTTGGCATCCTCACCGGCAAGCGGCAGCAGCTTGGCGCCGGCCGCGAAGAACTCCGGCGCGCCGCACTCGTCGCTCTGGATATGCGCGGCTTCGTGGCAGTAGATTGCGCCCCAGGGGGGCGTCAGCGTCGCCAGCGCAAGCGCGTTCGCGGCAGTGCCGGTGGCCACCGGGAACACCGCCACCTCATGCTCGAAGAGCTCGGCGACGCGCCGCCCGAGGCGCTCGGTGATTTCGTCCTCGCCATAGGAAGGCGCCGGGCCGGCATTCACCGCGGCAATGGCCGCCAGGATCTCGGGCGCGATGCCGGTGACGTTGTCGCTGCGAAAGTTCATGGCTTGCCCGGCCCGCTTTGTTCGGCGCGCAGTTCGATCGTGCCGAGCCTTGCCCCGTTGCGCGGGTCGACCAGGATGAGCTCCTCTCCGCCGCCTGCCAAGGCGATGCGCAGGACAAGCCGGTCGCCGACGGCCTCCGTCCCAAGCAGGTGGGCGCCGGAAGGAAGGTCGACGACCGCGTGATCGAAGCCACGGCCTGGCTGCACGACGGCCGGCACCGCCACGCGATGGCTTGCGCGCTCGATAACGGCGATGATCAGGGCGGCGGTCCCGCCAACCAGCATCATCCCCATGACGACTACCAGGACCTTGAGAGCCCGCATGCTTCCCGTCACTCTAGCGTAATGATCGAGCCATCCGCTTCCGACGCGTCGGTGACGCGCGTGACCGTCGAGCCCGGCGACGCCGGCGAGCGTCTCGACCGTCTGCTGGCGACGCGGCTTGTGGAGATGTCGCGCACCCGCTTGAAGCATCTCGTCGAGGCGGGGCGGGTGACCATGGAGGGAGCGACGATAACGGACCCCTCGTTGAGGGTCAAACCGGGCCAGACCTTCGAACTCGCCCTTCCCGCTCCCGTCGCCGACAAGCCGCTCCCGCAGGCGATGGAACTGGCAATCGTCTATGAGGACGCGCATCTGCTGGTGCTCGACAAGCCGGTCGGACTTGTTGTCCACCCGGCACCCGGCAACCCCGATCGCACGCTGGTCAACGCGCTCCTCGCTCATTGCGGTGAGAGTCTCGCCGGAATCGGTGGGGTCCGACGGCCCGGGATCGTGCATCGCCTCGACAAGGATACGAGCGGTCTGATGGTGATCGCCAAGAACGAGCTTGCCCAGGCGCGTCTCGCGGCCGATTTCGCGGCGCACCGCATCCACCGCGCCTACCACGCGGTGGTCTGGGGCGTGCCGCAGCCGCGGGAGGGCGAGATCGCTACCCGCATCGGCCGGTCGCCGCGAAACCGCAAAAAGATGGCGGTGCTGCGGGAGGGCGGCAAAGCAGCGGTCACGCGGTACCGCGTGCTGCGCACTTTCAAGGATGCAGCCGCGCTGGTCGAATGCCGTCTCGCCACCGGCCGGACGCATCAGATTCGGGTTCACATGACCGAGCACGGCCATCCCCTGATTGGCGATCGCACCTATGGCAATCCGCGCAGCCCCGGCCGATTACGCGGCGTGCCGGCCGCGCATCGTGATGCCATCGCCGCCTTGCCGCGACAGGCTCTGCACGCCGTCCTGCTCGGGTTCCGGCATCCCGCAACGGGCGAATACGTTCAGTTTTCCAGCGACTTGCCGGCGGATATCGCAGACTTGATCCGCCTTTTGGAACGTATCTAAATTGGACAAGGCGGCGGCCCTGGTCTAGGATGATGTTGCACTGCGGCATACCGGGGCGCAATGCTCGCGGGCCGCGGAGCCGAGGAAGCGGATGGCAACGGCAACCACCCACGCCCTGCCCAGCATCTCTTCAGAAGGGAATTTGTCGCGGTATCTCCAGGAGATCCGCAAATTCCCAATGTTGCAGCCGGAAGAGGAGTACATGCTCGCCAAGCGCTGGCGGGAGCATGGCGACCCCGACGCGGCTCATCGACTGGTCACCAGCCATCTCCGCCTCGTCGCGAAGATCGCCATGGGCTATCGCGGTTACGGCCTGCCGCTCTCGGAACTCATCTCCGAAGGTAATGTCGGGATGATGCAGGCGGTGAAGCGCTTCGATCCCGATCGCGGCTTTCGGCTCGCCACCTATGCCATGTGGTGGATCCGCGCCTCGATTCAGGAATACATCCTGCACTCGTGGTCGCTGGTGAAGATGGGGACCACGGCGGCGCAAAAGAAGCTCTTCTTCAACCTGCGCAAGCTGAAGGGCCAGCTTCAGGCGATCGACGACGGCGACCTGTCGCCCGAGAACGTTCGCAAGATCGCCACCGAACTCGGCGTACCCGAGGCGGACGTGGTGAGCATGAACCGGCGCCTGGCCGCCCCCGATCACTCGCTGAACGCCCCGCTGCGCAGTGACGGCGAGGGCGAATGGCAGGATTGGCTCGTCGACGATGTCGAGGACCAGGAGACCAGCCTTGGCGAGCGGCAGGAGCTGGGTCTGCGCCGCGATCTGCTACGGGGAGCGCTGTCACATCTGACGCCGCGCGAGCGCGACATCCTGGCGGAGCGCCGGCTGCGCGACGTGCCGACCACGCTCGAGGATCTCTCGCAGAAATATGGCATCTCGCGCGAGCGAGTGCGGCAGATCGAGGTACGCGCCTTCGAGAAGTTGCAGAAGGCAATCAAGGCTGCGGCGATGGACCGCCGGCTGCTCCCGGGCGAGGCGCGCTAGCTCTTTCGCCCGGTCACTTCCTCGCCCCACTCCTCGACCAGCGTCTTGGCCCGCGCCTCGAGCCGCCGCTTCGTCTCGTCGACCTTCACGTCGAGCACCATGCCTACAACCGGCGGAACGCAGAAATAGAGCATCCAACCGACCGCCGCGGCACCATACATGACGAGCCAGTTGTAAGGACTGTCGATCACCTGCTCCAGGCTGCTGAAGCTGATGCCGGCCTCCCACAGTCGCAATGCCCCCGGCAACACGCCGGCAAGGTTCATGGCGCCGACCGTCCGGGCGAGATAGCGGGCGCGGTGCCGGTCGACTACCGCAGCCACCGCCGTCGGCAGTGTACCGCCGAGCACGAGGATGCAGAGCGGCAGGGCCGCGAGCGCCAAGCCGAGAATGGCAAGGACGGCGAGGCTGAGGGCGGCCCCGCCCCGCCGAGCGCGCCTTCCGCCAGCCCCCCGGCCAAGAGCTTTGCCGCCGGGCGATTTGGTGGGTGTCTTGGCCGTCGTGCTGCGCGCCATGGCTCAGCTCATCGTCACGATGACCGAGAGAGCGATCAGCCACGCAACAAAGCTTGCCGCCATCGCCGCATAACGCGCGCCGAGCTCGGCCGCCCTTTCCGGTCGCCGCGGCGCGTCGAGATGCAGGAGGTCGAGCTCGCGGTCGATGGTGGCGTAATCGCGAACCGCCTGCTGAAATCCTTGCAGGTCGCGGACCCGATCGGCCGCGTTGTCGATGAAGGTCAGCAGATCGCCCAGATTGCCCTTGGCGATGATCTTGGGCAGTTCCGTCTTCAGCCGCTTGCGCCGGGTGCGGTTGTGATAGCGATCGACGACCAGCGAGAGCTGCCGTCCGAGACGCTGTGCCAGGGCAGGCACGGCGGGCGGCCCTTTGAAGGACTGGAGGCGCGCCAGCAGGTAGAGTGCGCCGAGAGCGCGCTGCGACGAATCCACGTTGTGAAGAGCCTCGATCCAGTCGGTGCCCGAGGAGCGGTAGCGGGTGGCGATAAAGGCGGCGAGATGGCGGTCGACCTGGAACTCGTCCCCCGTGCGCTTCTCCGAGACACGCTCAAGGGCAGCCAATACGTCGCCCGCTTCAACGACGTACTCGGCCTCGATCGCCGGCGAGAGGCAATGAAGCTGCGGATTCGTCTCGTAGACGATGCGCTCGATGCCAAAGCCCGGACGACGATCCTCGAGATGGAGCCGCAGGCGTTCGAACGTTTTCAGGATCGGCACGAGCTCCGGTTTCAGCCCGGCCTGCACCGAGAACCAGAACTGCGGCAGCCGGCCGCTCATCGCTTCGGCGATCTGCTGCACAGCGCCGCGGCCGCGAAAGGCTGCGACAAGTGCGGCACCGAAGCCGTCGATCGCCGCAGCGAAGCCCTTGTAACGGATCGGCGCCGCCGGATCGAGCGCGATACAGACCCGCGCGACGAGCCGCTCGTCATGACCGGTCACTCCGACGTCGTTGCCTTCGGCAAGCGCCGCGGCGAGCATCTTGGAGCGCTCTTCGTCGCAAAGGCTCCGCTGCATCCAGATCTCGAAGTCAGGCGCCTTGAGGGTCCGGGCAGCGGAGGCCGGGTCGCGCGAAAAGGCATAGGCAAGCGCCCGCGCCGTATAAAAGGAGTGACCGGCAAATTCGAAGGGGCGTGCGGCGCGTTTCACCAAGGCTGGCTGCTTGGGCGAGAGACGCCGACCCTCGAGCCACATCTCGAGGTCCTGGACGTTCCAGCGCTCGCGCGGGTCGTCGGTGAGCAGGCCGCGCAACGCCTCGACGATCGCCCCGCCAAGCCGCTCGCCGCGCAGGAGGGCGTAATAGGAGCCGCGGCCGATCTTCTCGGCCAGCAGCTGCTCATCGCTCAGCGAAGCGGTCAGGTTGCGGCCGAACAGCAGGAAAGTGATGGTAACGCCGAGGGAATAGAGATCCTCAGAAGGCGTGCCGTTGCCGCGCCCGGCCGGCGAGGCCATCGCGCTCTCGATCGTCTCGCATACGACCGGCTGGAGCACGGCAGGCGGCGAGCTTATGCTTTCACCGAATACAAGCGCGCGATGCGCGGCATCGCGCCAGAAGAGGTTCGTCGGGCGGATAGCCCGATGAGTGAAGCCGGCCGTGAAGAGTTCGCGCAGGGATGCGACCAGCGGCGGCAGCACGTGGTGGATGAGCTCGTCTTCGTGCATCGGCTCGATGGTCTGCGTCATCGACTGGACGAGCCGGGCGCCGGTAGGCCGGTCAAAAATCACTGCGAAGTGCCGGCGCCCTGTCGCGGGCCAGTCGATCACCCCCCAGTCATGCGGCACCAGCAGCGCTTCGGCACGCAGCCCATGCAGCGCCGCCAGCACGTCGAGCCGCGGCGGCAGCTCGGCGTCGCAGACCAGGCCGAACAGGCTCACCGTCGGACGATCGCGATCGACCGCCTCGAACCCGGCCGCGTTCGGCGACCGCAGGTCCGCCAGCGGTCGGTCCGGGTGAATCTCGAAACGCTCGCCCAGCACGATTGGCGGCTTGCCACCGCCGCTCGGCTCGGCCTGCTGGTCGGCCACGATGCGGGTTCCCCGTTCAGATCAGCCGCAATCCTGGCAGCAAAGCGGAAACGGTTGGTTAACCTCAGCTTTCAAGGAATCCCGAGAGGCGGCGCAGGGAAATGCCGTCCTCCCGCCATCGGTGTGGGAACTCCCGTCGTGCCCGGCAGGCTGAGCGGCAGGCCACGGAGCGAGCGCACCGCCAGGTAGGCGAAGGCCTGGGCCTCGAGTGCATCGCCGTTCCAGCCCGCGGCCTCGACCGGTTCGACCGGCACTCCGAGATGCCGCGCCAGTTCAGCCATGAGTGCTGGATTGTGCCGCCCGCCACCGGTGACCAGCCAGCGTCGAGGCGGCGCCGGCAGATGCTCGACCGCGCGAGCGACGGCCGACGCGCTCATCGCGGTAAGCGTCGCGGCGCCATCCGCTGCGCCGAGCGCACGAGGCACGTAACCGGTGAAATCATCACGGTCGAGCGATTTGGGTGGACGGCGCGCGAAATATGGGTGGGTCAGGAAGCGTTTTAGATGCGCCTGATCGATCTTGCCTGCGCGTGCAAGAGCACCGTCGCGGTCGAACGGCGCACCGATATGGTCGAGCGCCCAATCGTCAATGAGGGCATTCGCGGGCCCAGTGTCGAAAGCGAGAATTTCTGCGGGATCCGGGCCGATCCAGGTGACATTGCCGACGCCGCCCAAGTTGAGGACAGCGAGCGGCTTTTCCAGCGCCACGGCCAGAGCCGCATGATAAAGGGGCGCGAAGGGAGCGCCCTCGCCGCCTGCCGCGACATCGGCCGAGCGAAAATCCGCCACGACGGGGATTCCGGTGAGGCTCGCCAGCAATGCCCCGTCACCGATCTGCCAGGTCCGGCGCTGATCGGGCCGGTGGAGAATGGTGTGCCCATGAAACCCAACGACCTCCAGCGGACCGATCGCATGGTCTTCGGCGAAGGCGCGAACCGCGGCCGCATGCGCAAGAGTGAGCTCGCGTTCGACCGCGGCGACGGGCCCCTGCCCGCCGAGCACGGAGCGTAACCGCGCCCGAAAGCTCTCATCGTAGGGCACGGTCCGCGCAGGACCGGCCAGCACGCGCTCCTCGCCATCGGTCTCGATGAAGGCGACGTCGACGCCATCGAGCGAGGTGCCGCTCATCAGGCCGATGGCACGATGGATCCGTCGGCTCATGGCGCGGCAGTCGTGATTGTGCTAGAGGGGCCGCTCGCAGAAATATCCGGCCTATCGTCGATGCCCACCGCCCGCTCATCCTTTCTCGCCGCTGCTGAAGCGCGCGGCTACATCCATCAGGTCACCGACCGAGGTGGGCTCGAGGCGCGCCTCGGCGCCGGCCCCGTGGTCGCCTATGTCGGCTATGATTGTACCGCGGACAGCCTTCACATCGGTAATCTCGTCTCGATCATGATGCTGCGGCTCTGGCAGCGCTGCGGCAACCGGCCGATCGTGCTCATGGGCGGCGGCACCACCAAAGTCGGCGACCCCTCGGGGAAGGACGAGATGCGCCGCCTGCTCGGTGACGCAGAGATCGCAGCCAACATGGCGCATATCCGCGGCATCTTCGGTCGCTTCCTGCACTTCGGCGACGGACCGACGGACGCGATCATGGTCGACAATTCGGAGTGGCTCGATCGGCTCGCCTATATCCCCTTCCTGCGCGACATCGGCCGCCATTTCTCGGTCAATCGCATGCTGACCCAGGACAGCGTCCGACTCAGGCTCGAGCGCGAACAGCCGCTGAGCTTCCTCGAGTTCAACTATATGGTCCTGCAGTCCTACGACTTCCTCGAGCTGGCGCGGCGCTACGATTGCGCGCTGCAGATGGGCGGCTCCGATCAATGGGGAAACATCGTGATGGGGGCCGAGCTGGCGCGGCGGGTGGAGAACCGCGCGCTCTTCGGCCTTACCTCGCCGCTAATCACCACCGCCTCGGGCGCCAAGATGGGGAAAACCGCGCAGGGTGCCGTCTGGCTCGCTGCGCACCGCATGAGCCCTTACGACTACTGGCAGTTCTGGCGCAACACCGAAGACGCCGATGTCGGTCGCTTCCTTCGCCTCTTCACCGATCTTCCGCTCGACGAGATCGCCCGACTCGAGAGCTTGGAGGGCGGCGACATCAATCAGGCGAAGGTGGTGCTCGCCACCGAGGCCACAGCGCTCTGCCATGGGCGTGACGCGGCGCTCGGCGCGGCCGAGACGGCGCGGCGCGTCTTCTCCGAAGGAGGGATCGGCGAGGAGCTGCCGAGCCTCGAGCTGCCACGGGCGGAACTCGAGCGAGGCATCGCGGTGATCGATCTCCTCGCGCGCAGCGGCCTCGCCGCGTCGAAGAGCGAGGCGCGACGCCTCATCAAGCAGGGCGGCGCGCGGATCAACGATCACGCCGTCGCATCGGAACTCCAATCGGCCGGTCTTGCCGACCTCACCGGCGAGGGAACGATCAAGCTTTCGGCGGGCAAAAAGCGGCACGCCCTCGTGCGCGCGGTCTGAAGCGCTTTATTTCGCAACCTCGCCTCCGCTGGCCGGGAGCGGGGACGGTTCGGGCGCGTCGAACAGAAAGAGCTTGCGCAATACACCCGGCGCGAGTGCGCTCAACGGATTGACCGTCACCTTGGGGTCGGCGGCCGGGCCCGCGACGCGAAAATTGGCGGCGAAGATTCCCTCGCCCTCGCCGCCGGTGATCAGCGGTCCTAACACGGGAATATCGCCCAGCACGCTGTTCAGCGTATAGGCCGGCACCAGCGTGCCGGCGACGTCGAGCGCATCCCGGGTCAGGTCATAGACCCCGTCCGCCTTGATGCCCAGCGCCCCGCCATAGGCGCGCAGGCCCTTCACCTCGAGCGTGCCGTCGGCGAAGGTGAAGTCGCCTGTGAGCTGGGAGAAGGGTATGCCCTCACCGGACAGCAGTGCCCCGATGCCGGAAAGCGAAGCTACGGAGAGCAGCCGAGCGAACGCTGGGGCATTGACGATGCGATAATCGGCGCCCTTTGCGGTGCCGCGCAGGAGCCGGCGGCGAGCAGTATCCTCGATCTCTCCCGCGACCTCGAGTTTGCCGCCTTGGACATTGCCGGAGATGTCGAAGAGGCGCAGCAGCGCGCCCATGTCATCGGTGGTGAGCCGGAAACTGTGGCCGCCCGCCGCCTGACCGAAGCGCAGGCTGGCCTTGCCGTTGCCGAACATGGTCGCATCAAAGCTGATCGACCGCCAACGGACACCGTCGCTGACGAGTTGTCCATGAAAAGCCCGTGCTTCGCGCTTCGGACCGAGAATCACGCGATCGAGCGCCGCCTCGATGGCAAGCGGCGGTCCGGGCTGATCGTCGCTCTGGGCCCGGCCGAGACTATCCATCAGGCCGCTCGCATCGAGGCTCAGCCCCTTCAACGCCACGCGCCAGCCGCCATCCGCGCCGCGCGTCGCCGTGGCGGCGAGGTCGGTCTCACCGGCGATGAGGCGAGGCACGTCCATGCGCTGAAGGTGGCCCGCTGGATCAAGCGTGATCGCAAGCTGCGCATCGAAGCCGCCGCCTTTGATCGTCGCCTGCCGAACCGCGCGGATATGGCCGTCGATGAGATCGAGGTCGAGCCTTCCCTGCGCGGGCACGCCGGCCGGCTTGCGCCAGGCAAGTTGCGCAAGAGAAAGTGCCGCATCGCGAAAATCGAGGGCGATGCGGGCCGTTGCGCGTTCCAGCGAGACAAGCGTGTAGGTGGCGTCGACGCCCACGGGCCCCGCCATGGTGCCGACCGGAACGGCGAGCCCGAGCTTTTGCCGCTGGGCGTCATCGAGCTGCGCCTGCACGGTATAGCGCGCGCGCGGGCCGTTCTTCTGCAAGCTTTGCGTCCAGCTGAGCCGCGCCGGCACGCCGTCAAGCTGAGCCGTGCCGTCGAGCAGGAGCTCCTTGCGGTCGAGCTTGAGGTGAAGCTCGCCGGCGCTGAGGTCGCGTCCAGCCATCACCTGTCCCACGGCGACCCCGCTCAAGCGCGCATCCGCGCCGAAATCGACCAAGGCAAGCGTGAGATCGTGCTTGAGCGGAAAGGCGAATCGGAGGCGCCCGTCCACCTCGCCGGCCACCCGCGCCGGATCGACGGCAAGGGCATGCGCTATTCCAGCGGTTTTGAATCGAGCACTTGCAGCACGTCGCGAAGCGGTCCCTTGACGCCAAACTCCATGGCGATCTGCTCGTCATTTGTATCGAGCTGGGTCAGCTTCGCGGCACCGCCGGTGAGCTGGACTCCTTTCACCCGGCCGGAGCTCGGCACGAGATCGAGATGGGCGCGGTCGAAGGTCGCCGTGCCGTCGACACCGCGCAGAGGCTCAAGCGGCTTGAAATAATCGACGGTAAGGCCGCGATAGGCGAACGTCCCGGCGAAGGTGTCGACGCGCACCGGCTTCGACGCGTCAGGATCAAGGTCGACATGGGCGCCGAACCGGGCATCGGCTTCGGTGACGAGGCCATCATGGATATGCTGGGTGACCCATTCGCGCGAATGGGGCGAGAGCTGCTCTGGCCAGTACCCGGCCAGCGAGTCCGCGGGAACCTTGCTTAGGCGTAAGTCGCCGGCAACGTCGACCGCCCGGGGCCACGCGCCTGCCAGGATGCCGGCCCCCACCCCAGCGACGGTGCCGCTAAGCTCGGCGCGCGGTCCCCCGAGGTCGACGCCAAGCCGCTCTATGCTCACACGGCCAGCCTGCGGATCATACTCGGCGCGCAGCTCACCGGACGCTATCGCGAGCTGACCTCCTTCCAGTGCCGGATGGACCAATGCACCGGCCCCGAAGGTAAGATTGCACCCTGCCCCGCTGATGCGCAGCGTGGCGGTATCGAGGGCGAGGCGTACCTCTCCCGAGAGCGGCAAATTCAGCGCACGGAGCGGCGCCAGACTGGGCGCTGCATCGGCGAACAGCGCCGGTTTGAGCCCGGTGAAGCTCACCCGCGCCGCAAGTCGGTTCTCGCCATAGGCCAACGTGAAGCCGCCGCGCAGCTCGGCCTCGACGCCGCCAGGTTCGATGGCGATCAGCGCAACCTTGCCCGACATGGCGCGCGCGCCACGGGTGAGGATCGCATCCGCCCGTTCGGCGTGCCAAGCGACCCCGAGCGCCCGGTCGTCGACGGTGAGGGCTGCATGCCGGATCGCTACCTCATTGAGGTAGCCGAGGGGTCCCCGTCCAGTTGGCGGCGAGGCAAGATCCTTCAACAAGGCCCGGGTCCAATCGCCGACTTCCGCGCCGGTTGCGCCGAGGTCCAGACGGAACGTGCCGTCGGCCGAGCGCTCCAGCCGTAGTTCCGGCCCGTCGAGAACGATGAGCGTCGGCGCGAGCACACCGCGCAAGGCGGCACCGGGGCTGAACCCCATCGCAAGTTCGGGCAGGGAGAGTTCGGCACCCCCGTCCTGCCGCGCGAAGTGAACGCCGCGGGCGAGGATCTCGAGGGTCCCACCCGGCCCAAGGCTGAGGAGCGTATGGTCGACTCGCGCGACAAGCCCGGCCTCGGGCGGTGCAATCGAACGCGCCACATAGGGCGTGAGCGCGTCAAGCGAGAGCGGTCCGGCAGAGAGCCGCCAGACCACGAAGCCCGCCAGCAGCGCCAAAGTGGCGGCGACACCGGCAAGCACGCGCAGAGCCAGCCCGGCAACTCGGCGCGTCATCGCGGCACCTCGCGGATGCCGTGCTTGACCCCGGCGGGAGCGCCGCGCAGTCTCGCGGCTCGGCCGCTGCGACCCTTGATCAAGGTGCGCTTTGTTATTGTCGCCCTCCGCCTACGCAAACCTGCCGCCACCAGGCGACCGCCACCAGGCACAGCTCGGATTCGAGCGCTGGCGCGAGGCCGCGGAAGAGATCGATGAGCCTCGTCTGGCTGCGTTCATGCGCGATCTCGCTGACGATCAAACCGGTATCCGGCTGCTTGCCTCTCTCTTCGGCAACAGCCCATTCCTGACCCAATGCTGTCTCAGAGAACCCGACCTCCTGAGGCAACTCCTGCAGGAGGGGCCTGACGGTACTTTCGCTGAAGTCGAAGATGCGCTCAATCGTGATCTGACAGCCGCTACCGATCGATCGGGCGTGATGCGGGCACTTCGAGTGGCCAAGCGGCGCGTGGCGCTCCTGGTGGCCGTCGCGGACATTGCCGAATGGTGGTCGCTCGAACGGGTGACCGGGGCGCTCAGCCGCTTCGCCGACACGGCACTTTCCGCCGCCGCACGTCATCTGCTCTCCGCGGCGGCGAGCAGCGGAGAGACCGCGCCCGTCGACCCGCAACAGCCGGATCACGCGAGTGGCCTCATTATCCTTGGCATGGGCAAGCTCGGTGCGCGCGAGCTCAACTATTCCAGCGATATCGATCTGATCGTGCTCTACGACGCCGAAAAAGCGCACTACCGCGGACGGCACGATCCCGCCCGCTTCTTCTCGCGGCTGGCGCAGGAGCTGGTGCGGATGATGCAGGAGCGGACGGCCGATGGGTATGTATTCCGCACAGATCTGCGGCTGCGTCCCGATCCTGGCTCGACGCCCCCCGCACTCTCGGTCATGGCCGCTCTGACCTACTACGAGAGCGCCGGGCAGAACTGGGAGCGCGCCGCCTTCATCAAAGCGCGCCCCGTTGCCGGCGACCTTGCTGCGGGCGAGGCTTTCCTCGCCGAGCTGCGGCCATTTCTCTGGCGCAAGCACCTCGATTTCGCGGCGATCGAGGATATCCATTCGATCAAGCGCCAGATCAATGCCCATCATGGTGGAAGCCGCATCGCGGTCGCCGGGCATGACATCAAGCTCGGACGCGGCGGCATCCGAGAGATCGAATTCTTCGCCCAGACGCAGCAGCTGATCTGGGGCGGCCGGCTTCCGGAATTGCGGCAATCAGCAACCTGCGCCGCGCTCGAAGCGCTGGCGAAATCGGGCCGCATCGCCGCCGCCGCGGCAACCGATCTCGCCGCCACCTATCGTTTCCTCCGCCGTGTCGAGCATCGGCTGCAGATGGTCGATGACGCGCAGACCCATACGCTCCCTTCCGACGACGCCGGAATCGCCCGCCTCGCCGCCTTCCTCGGCTTCGCGTCGGCCGATGCTTTCACCCGCGAACTCCTCCACCAGCTGGGTATCGTCGAGAGCCGCTATGCGTCGCTTTTCGAAGAAGCGCCCAGCTTGGCGGGATCAGGCAACCTCGTCTTCACGGGAAGCGAGGATGATCCGGAGACGCTGAAGACGCTCTCCGGACTCGGCTTCGCCGATGCGCCCGCGGTGGCCGAGCTCATTCGCGGCTGGCACCACGGCCGCTGTCGCGCGACACGCAGCCAACGGGCCCGCGAGCTGCTTACCGAGCTGGTCCCGGCTCTGCTGCGCGCCTTCGGTGCATCGGCCAATCCGGATACGGCGTTCATCCGCTTCGACCAATTCCTGGCGCGGCTGCCGGCGGGGGTCCAGCTCTTCTCGCTGCTTTACAATAATGAGGCCCTGCTCGAGATCATCGCCGAGATCATGGCCGCAGGCCCGCGGCTTGCCGATCTGTTGGCGCGCCGGCCGGGACTGCTCGACGGCGTGTTGAGCGCCGGCTTCTTCGATCCGCCGCCACCGCGCACCGAGCTCGCCGCCGAGTTCAACCGGCTGCTTGACCGTGCGCGCGACTACCAGGACGTGCTCGATCTTGCGCGACGCTGGGTCGGTGACCGCAAATTCCAGATCGGCGTACAGCTTCTCCGCGGCCGGCTTGACGGAGAGTCGGCCGGCGGCGCCTTCGCCGACATTGCCGAAACAGCCATCGCCGGGCTCCTGCCACACACCGCCGCCGAATTCGCCGGGAGTCACGGGACCGTGCCGGGCGGGGGCATGGTCGTGCTGGGCCTCGGCAAGCTCGGCAGCCGTGAGATGACGGTGACCTCCGATCTGGACCTGATTCTGGTCTATGACGCGCCCGAGGGTGCCGAATCTTCCGACGGTCAGCGACCGCTGCCGGTGTCCACCTATTACGCGCGCCTCTGCCAGCGGCTCATCAATGCGCTCACTGCGGTAACGCCGGAAGGCAATCTCTATGAGGTCGATATGCAACTGAGGCCCTCGGGCACCAAGGGCCCGCTGGCATCGAGTCTCGCCGCCTTCCGCCGATATCATCAGGAGCTGGCCTGGACCTGGGAGCAGATGGCATTGACCCGCGCACGCATGGTCGCGGGGCCACCGACCCTGGCAGCGACGGTAATGTCGGTGGTGAAGGAGGTGCTGCTACGGCCGCGCGAGAGGCGGAAGCTTGCCGGCGAGGTTGCGGATATGCGTCGCCGCATGGCGGAGCAGCACCGCAATCCGCCGCTCTGGGAGGTCAAGCACCTGCGCGGCGGCCTGGTAGACATCGAATTCATCGCCCAGTATCTGCAGCTGCGCGAAGCCGCGCTCCATCCGAACGTGCTCCGGCAGAACACAACCGCCGCGTTGTCAGCCCTTGCCGATATCGGCGCCCTCGAGCCTAAAGTCGTCGATGAGCTGCTGGCGGCGCTCCGGCTCTGGCGCAACGTGCAGGGTTTGATCAAGCTCACCGTGGCCGAACCTTTCGACGAGACTACGGCCACGCCGGCGCTCCGAAACCTACTCGCACGCGGCGCCGGCGTAGTTGACTTCGAGGCACTCAAATCGGATATGGAGGCGACGGCAGCGCGCGTCCTTGCCCATTACCGCGCGATTGTCGAGGCCGAGGCGGATTCCGGAGTTCAGGCACCATGACCATCAAGATCGGCGACAAGGCCCCGGATTTTACATTGCCCACCGATGGCGGTGGCAAGCTGACCTTGTCCAAACTGCGCGGCCGCAAGGTCGTGCTCTATTTCTATCCCAAGGACGATACCTCGGGCTGCACGGCCGAGGCATGCGGCTTTCGCGACGGCTTCCCCAAGTTCGGCAAGCTCGCAGCGGAAGTGGTTGGCATCTCGCGGGACAGCGTCGCCTCGCACGACAAGTTCAAGAAGAAACACGAGCTGCCCTTCGTGCTTGCATCCGACGAGAAGGGGGAGGTCTGCGAGCGCTATGGCGTCTGGATCGAGAAGAGCATGTATGGCCGAAAATATATGGGCATCGAGCGCGCAACCTTTCTGATCGACGAGAAAGGGGTCGTGCGCGGCGTTTGGCGCAAGGTGAAGGTGCCGGGCCATGTCGAGGCGGTGCTGACTGCCGTGAAGGCCCTCTGAGCGACGCCCCCGCCGGCCTGCGCGCCGCGGCATGCTCGGTGCTCGCTGCGACGGAGCCGGCGGAAAAGGTCGCGCAGAGCGCCGCCGTCGCCGCCGCATGGCGCAGCGGCGCTCTGGCCCAGATCGGCACCGCAGCGCCGCCCGCGCGCCCCGCCCGGCCGCCGCGGCCGGTTTTGCTCGAGCCGCGCGCCATGCCCAAGCGCCGGGCTGGCAACTCACCCGCAGGTCGGATCGCTCTGCTGCACGCGCTGGCGCATATCGAGCTCAATGCGATCGATCTCGCCTGGGATCTTATCGCGCGCTTCGGCGACCCGTCGCTGCCGCACGCCTTCTTTGACGAGTGGGTCGGTGTTGCCGCCGAGGAGGCGACGCATCATGCCTTGATTGCCGCGCGTCTGGCCGAGCTCGGCGCCGCTTATGGCGACCTGCCGGCGCATGACGGCCTCTGGACGGCGGCACAGGAGACCGCTTACGACCTCTTGGCGCGGCTTGCCGTCGTGCCGCTGGTGCTCGAGGCGCGCGGCCTCGACGTGACCCCGGACATGATCCGCCGTCTAGAAAGCTTTGGCGATGAAAGCAGCGCTGCCGTGCTGCGCGTCATTTACGCCGACGAGATCCGCCATGTCGCCGCGGGGAGCCGCTGGTTCCATTGGCTCTGCGCCATGCGTGGATTGCCTCCGGCAGAGACCTACCGCAGCCTCGTGCGGCAGCATTTCAGAGGCGTGCTGAAGCCCCCTTTCAACCGCACCGCCCGCGATGCCGCCGGCTTTGCCGCCACGCTCTACGAGCCCTTGGCCGAACCGCGAGACTGAGCCGCGCCTTCGTTCGTTCCCAAAGCGGACGCAATCTGGTCGGCGAGCTTGCCGAGCGCCCGGCTCATCGCTGCGGGCTGCGCGGCGAAATCGGCGGCGCCATCCGTCACGATTGCCGCCCGACGCGTGAGCACCGGTTTCTGCGGCGAGCCGGCGAGCAGTGTCCACACGGCATCGAGCCGCACCCGTCCGTCGGCACCCGCGTCAAAGCGCTGGACGCTCACGACCAGCGCACGCGATCCGCCTGGCGGCTTCGGTTCGTCCACCGCAAGGATCTTACCAGGCGGCAACCGCGCGGCCAAATCGTGGGTCAGCGTGCGCCGCGACATCTCGTCCAGCGGTGCGCCCCAACGGTGCGCGTCGCTGATATCGAGCCCGGTCTGACCTGTCCGCCGCACGAGCTGCAGGCGGTCGAGCATTTCCGGCAGTCGGACTGCGTCGACGACGATCGGCTGACCTTGGACGCGTGCCGGAGTACTACCGCCGGGAACCACGTCGAGCGCGTAGAACTGCGTCTTCGGGCTGCTGCCGCAGCCCGCGAGAAGCACCAGAAACGCCAAGCCGACAATCCGCATCATGGATTTACCGGACACCTCCGCCGCAGGACGAAAACCAGCATCCCGCTAACACTGGCCGCGCGCCGCAAGTTGCGGCGGCTCATCCAGTCAGGTTACGCCAAGGCGAAGCGGCGGCGGCGCAGCAGCAGCCAGAGCACGATCGAACCGTTGAGCAGGTTCCACAGGACGCCATTGGCGAAGGCGGCCCGGTAGGATCCGGTGAGGTCGAATATCTCGCCCGAGATCCACCCGCCGAAGGCCATGCCTACGACGGTCGCCATCACCAGGATACCGACGCGCGCGCCGGCTTCCTGGGGCGGAAAATATTCGCGAGTGATAATGGCGTACATCGGCACGATGCCGCCCTGAAACAAGCCGAACAGCGCCGAGACCACGTAGAGCGAAGTGAGACCGTTGAACCCGAGATAGAGCAGCAGCGCCACCCCTTGCAGAGCAGAGCCGAGCAGCAACGTCGGCAGCCCGCCGAGACTGTCGGCAATCCAGCCGGAAGCGATGCGGCTGAAGATGCCGAATCCCAGCATCAACGACAGCATCTCGGCGCCCCGGGCAACGCCGTAGCCGAGATCGCCGCAATAGGCGACGATGTGGACTTGCGGCATCGACATCGCCGCGCAGCAGCCGACACCGGCAAGAGAAAGCAGTACCTGAAGGGTGCCGGGCGTCACGCCGAGCGCGCTGCGCGCATCCGCGCCCTGATGCGCCGCGTCATGCAGATGCGGCGCGGCGCGGCGCAGGCCAATCAGGAGCGGCAGCATCGTGGCAACGCAGAAGATACCGATTCCGATATGTGCCGCGCGCCAGCCGTATCCTGCTATGAGATGCTGTACCACCGGCGGCCAGACCGTGCCGGCGAAGTAGTTTCCCGCGGCGCAAATCGCGACGGCGATGCCGCGACGGCGGCGAAACCAATGCGAGACATCGGCGAGCAGCGGCCCGAAGGTCGCCGCGCTCCCCACTCCGATCAGGAGCCCGTGAGCGATCGCGAACTGCCAGAGATTGGCTGACTCGCCGGCCGCGACATAGCCGAGTCCCAACGCGATCACCGCCCCAGTGAACGGCCGGACGATGCCGAAGCGGTCGACGAGCCGGCCGATGGCGATGCCGCCGACGCCGAAGCCCAGCATCGCCAGGGTATAGGGCAGCGAGGCCTCGGCGCGCGTGGCGCCGAACGCGGCCTGCACCGTCGGCAGAGCGACGACCACCGACCACATGCCGACGCCACCGATGGTGCTGAGCAGCAACGCAACTGCAAGCCGCAGCCAGGCGTGCCGCGAGTCGATGTCGGCGGCGGTGCCCGGTGCGGCGGCGATCACGGCGTATCCTCGGCCTGCTTCGCCGCCGCGTCGGCGCCCGTGATGCGTGCAGCAAGCGAGGCCTGGAGAAACCGGTCGAGATCGCCATCGAGCACCGACTGCGCATTGCCTATGGTGACGCCGGTGCGGAGATCCTTCACCTGCTGATAGGGCTGCAGCACATAGGAACGGATCTGGTGCCCCCAGCCGATGTCGGTCTTGACGGCATTCATGGCGTCTACCACCGCCTCGCGCCGTTGGAGCTCAAGCTCGTAAAGGCGTGACTTCAGCATGGCCATCGCCTTGGCCCGGTTCTGGTGCTGCGACCGCTCGCTCTGGCACGCGACGACCACCGGCACCTCGATGCCGGGCGGCGTGTAGGTCATGCGCACCGCGCTGTCGGTCTTGTTCACATGCTGGCCGCCAGCACCGGAAGAGCGATAGGTATCGACGCGAAGGTACTTGTCCTCGACCGCGACTTCGATCTTCTCGTCGACCACCGGGTAAACCCAGATCGACGCGAAACTTGTATGGCGCCGCGCATTGGCGTCGAACGGCGATATCCGCACCAGGCGATGGACACCGCTCTCGGTCTTGAGCCAGCCATAGGCGTTCTCACCGACGACGCGCAGTGTCGCCGATTTGATGCCGGCCTCTTCCCCCGGACTTTCTTCGAGCCATTCGACCTTGTAGCCGTGCTGCTCGGCCCACCGCGTGTACATGCGCGCCAGGATCTCCGCCCAATCCTGCGCCTCGGTGCCGCCGGCGCCGGCGTGGATCTCGAGATAGGCGTCATTGTTATCCGCTTCGCCGGACAGCAGGCTCTCGAGCTCGCGCTGCCCCACCTCCTGCTGCAGTCGCGCGAGAGTGCGATCGGCCTCGGCGACCATCGTCTGATCGCCTTCGGCCTCCGCCAGCTCGAGAAGCTCGAGCGTCTCCTGAAGCTCGCGCTCGATCGCGAGGCAGCCGTTGACACCGCGGTCGAGCCGCGTGCGCTCGCGCATCAGCGCTTGGGCGCGCGCCGGATCGTCCCAAAGCTTGGTGTCTTCGACGAGCGCGTTCAGCTCGGCGAGGCGCCGGGTTGCGTTATCCCAGTCAAAGATGCCTCCTCAACAGCGACAACGAGCGTCGAATCTCGTCGGCCGCCGCTGCAGTCTCAGCGCGCATCGCGTCGATCCTCTCGCAGATCTCTGATCAGTATAGCCCGCCGGTGCCCGAGGCGGGAACCGTGGGTGGCGGGGGCGGTGCCGGCGACATCACCGATGTCGGCGCTTGCGGCAGCGCCCGGGCGGCGGGCGAGCTCATCGCAGCGGGTGCGCTGGCGGTACCGATGGCCGGCATCTCGCCGCCGGTCTCGCCCATCGAAGCCGCGTCCTCGTCGTCGGTCAGCGTCGGCGCGCCGCTCGCTACCGGCGTCCCCTCGCCTGTCGGCTCCGTACCCGGCTTGAAGGCCTCGTAAATCACTGTCTTGTCGTGCGGCCGCGCCAGCTGACCGGTGGTGGCGTTGACCCGGACCAGCTCGATGCCTGGGGGGATGCGGAACGGAATCGCCGGCTTGTCCTTCAGGGCGGCCGCCATGAACGCGCGGAAGACGGGCGCAGCGACTCGGCCACCCGTCTCATGCTTGCCAAGCCCTTTGGGCTGGTCGTAGCCGACGAACACCCCCACCGCGAGATCCGGGGAGAAGCCCACGAACCACACGTCCTTCGAGTCGTTCGTCGTGCCCGTCTTGCCGGCAAGCGGTCGCTTGAGATCGGCAATGACTTTGCCGGTCCCGCGCTCCACGACCCCTTGCATCATCGAGACGACCTGATAGCAGCTGCGCGGATCGGCGATCTGCTGCCGGTTGTCCGGCAGTTCTGGCGGTGACTGATTGTCCCAATCGACGTTCTCGCAGCCGTCACATTGCCGGTTGTCCGCACGATAGATGGTAACGCCATTGCGATCCTGGACGCGGTCGATCAGCGTCGGCGTGATCTTCTTGCCGCCGTTCACCAGCATGGCATAGGCAGCCGTAAGGCGCAGCGGCGTGGTCTCCTCGGCGCCGATCAGCATCGAATATTCGAGCGGCATATGGTCCATGACGCCGAAGCGCTCGACATACTTCGCAATCGTGGGAAGTCCGATATCGGCCCCCATCCGAATGGTCATAAGGTCGTGCGACTCCTCGAGGCCGACCCGCAGAGTGGTGAGTCCGAAGGAGCGGTTCTCGTAGTTCTTCGGGCGCCATTGCGGCAGACCCGGCCCCTGGTCGATGACCACGGGCGCGTCGAGCACGAGGGTCGACGGCGTATAGCCGTGGTCAAGCGCCGCCAGATAGACGAAAGGCTTGATCGCCGATCCCGTCTGCCGCATGGCCTGTGTGGCGCGGTCAAACTGACTCATATCGTAACTGAATCCGCCGGAAAGCGCGAGGACGCGCCCGGTATGCGGATCGATGGCAACGAGCGCCCCCGAGACGACCGGTATCTGGCGCAGCGCGTAGCGCGCCTCCTTGACGCTCTTGGCCGCACTAGGCAGCGGTGCGACCAGCACCACGTCGCCCGGGGTCAACACGTCGCCTGTTCGCGCCGGCACAGGGCCCAGCCGGTCCTCATCGAGCACTTTGCGCGCCCAGTGCAGCTCGTCGAAGGGAATGGTTCCGGTCCGTCCATCGGCAAAGCCGATCGTCGCGACCTCCGAGGGCGTGGTCAGCACGACGGCGAGGCTCCAGCCGGCATCGCTCGCCCCCGCCGGAAGCGGCACCGCCGCCAGGCGCGCGCGCCAATCGCCGCGGATGCCGATCCGCGTTACGGGACCGCGATAGCCATGGCGCATCTCATAGGCGACAAGACCGTCGCGCAGCGAGTGGTCGGCGATTGTCTGCAAGCGCGGATCAAGGCTGGTGCGCACGGAGAGGCCCGACTGATAGAGCGCCTTGTCGCCGTAACGGGCGAGCAGCTCGCGCCTGACTTCCTCCGAGAAATAATCCGCGGTGAACACCTCGGTTTTGCCCCGGTGCCTGAGCACGAGCGGCGTCGCCTTCGCGGCGGCGCCCTGTTCGGCCGAGATGAAGCCTGCATCCGCCATGCGGTCGATCACCCAGTCGCGGCGTGCCTTGGCCGCTTCCGGATAGCGCAATGGATTGTAGTTGTTTGGCCCCTTGGGTAGAGCCGCAAGGAAGGCCGCTTCGGGTATGGTCAGCTCGTCGAGCGGCTTGTCGAAATAGGTCAGCGCCGCCGCCGCGACGCCGTAAGCGCCGGAACCGAGGTAGATCTCGTTCAGATAGAGTTCGAGGATGCGCTCTTTCCCGAGCGCCTTCTCCATCTTGAGCGCGACCAGCGCCTCCTTGATCTTGCGCTTATAGGAAAGCTCGCCGCCGACGAGGAAGTTCTTCGCCACCTGCTGAGTAATGGTCGAGGCGCCGATCGGCCGGCGATGCGCCAGGACGCGCAAGATGTCCGTCGCCGCTGCTCGTACCATCGCCACGGGATCGATGCCGATGTGGCTATAGAAGTTTCGATCCTCGGCGGCCAGGAAAGCGTCGATCACGCGTGGCGGGATCTCGCGCACCGGCACGAAGACGCGCTTTTCGGTGGCATATTCGGCGAGCAGCCTGCCGTCGCCTGCATAGACCCGGCTGACGATCGGCGGCTGGTAGTTCGCCAGCTGCTGGTAGTCGGGCAGCTCGCGGCCGAAATACCAGACGGCGAGCGCCGCCACGCCGGTGCCGATCAAAGCTAGGCTTACGATCAGGCCGAAGAAGAATTTGAAAAGAAAGGTGATAACCCGCATACCGCCAGCCATCGCTCCCGCCCGGATGGGAAAAACGCCCGAAGCGGCCGAAGGGTCTCCTTAAGGTGTTAAGGCTTTATGGCGGCTTCAAGGCGAGTTTCCAAGCCCGCCTACCCGCCTCACGAGGCGGTTGTCGAGGCGCCCGGGGCTCTGTATCTTTGCGGGTGCGAAATACCGCAGTCTGCCGGTCCGGCCGTGAGAACCGGGGCGGCGGCGTCGGGATGGGAATCTTCGGGCGGACGCCAAGGATGGCGTCGCCGCTTCCCAGGACCGGGCGCTCGCGACCAAGCGGTTTGGATGAACCCCGAAGCCAACCCCGACGCGGTCGGGGCGCGGCTGCCTAGACGAGCTCCGCCATGGCCTTCTTTCATGTGCCGTTCGACGGATTGACCGGAGGCGCCGCCGGCTTCGCAACAACCAGTCCAGCGCCGCCGCCCGTATTTCGCGCGGGCGACGCGGTGCTGTGCGGAGTATCGCCGGAATGGCAAAACGTATGCTCATCGACGCGGCGCACCCGGAGGAGACACGGGTCGTCGTTCTCAACGGCACTCGACTCGAGGAATTCGACTTCGAGACGTCGACCAAGAAGCAGATAAAGGGCAACATCTATCTCGCTAAGGTGACGCGGGTCGAGCCGTCCCTCCAGGCGGCCTTCGTCGAATACGGTGGCAACCGCCACGGCTTCCTCGCCTTCAACGAGATCCATCCCGATTACTACCGCATTCCGATCGGCGACCGCCGGGCTCAGGAAGCCCGCGATGCGCGGCACCGCGAGTTGATCGAGGATGCCCGCCGAGCGGAAGGCGCCGAGGACGAGGGCGAAGGCGAAGACTTGGCGCATGACGGGCATGACCTGCCAGGGGATGCCGAGGAGCCGGCGCATCTCGGCGACCCGGCATCCGGCGGGCTGGAGGACGAAGGCGAGACCGGCGAACTTGCCGGCCCGGCCGCGCCGGCTGCCGCGGAGGCCCGCCAGGAATTGCTCTACGATAGAGCGGCCGGTGACCTCGATCCGCCGCAGGAAGGCCCTGCGACCGAACTGGCCGCCGAAGCCGAAGCACCCGATGGCACCCCGGAACCCGGTTTCGAGGCCGCCGAAGCTCAAATCTCCGGCGGCTTGCCGCCAGCCGAAGGCGAGGGCGAAAGCGGCCTGGTGGAGACCGCGCCCGTCGCCCGCGAGACCATCGAGACCGTAGGCGGCGACGAGATCGAGGAAGCGCCACCCCAGCGCTCCCGGCCCTTCCGGCACTACAAGATCCAGGAAGTGATCAAGCGCCGCCAGATCATGCTCGTGCAGGTGACCAAGGAGGAGCGTGGCAACAAGGGGGCCGCGCTCACGACTTTCCTGTCGCTCGCCGGGCGGTATTGCGTGCTGATGCCGAACACGCCGCGCGGTGGCGGCGTCTCGCGCAAGATTACCAACTCGACGGATCGGCGCCGCCTCAAGGACCTCATGAGCGACCTCGACGTGCCCGAGGGGATGGGCGTGATCGTCCGTACCGCCGGCAGCGAACGCTCCAAAGCAGAGATCAAGCGCGATTTTGAATATCTGCTACGGCTCTGGGACGAGATCCGAGACCTGACGCTGAAATCGACCGCGCCCGCGCTCATCTACGAGGAGGGGAACCTCATCAAGCGCTCGATTCGCGATCTCTACACCCGCGACATCGAAGAGGTGATCATCGACGGCGAAGAAGGCTATCGCACCGCGAAAGCCTTCATGAAAATGCTGATGCCCAGCCATACCAAGCGCATCAAGCCCTATCGCGATCCGTCGGTACCGCTTTTCCATCGCTTTCAGGTCGAAACCCAGATCGATGCCATCCACTCTCCCGTAGTGCAACTGCGCTCGGGCGGCTACATCGTCATCAACCCGACCGAGGCGCTGGTGTCGATCGACGTCAACTCCGGACGGTCGACGCGCGAGCGCAATATCGAGGAGACCGCGCTCAAGACCAATATCGAGGCCGCCGAGGAGATCGCCCGGCAGCTCCGCCTGAGAGATCTTGCCGGGCTCATTGTCATCGACTTCATCGATATGGAGGAGCATCGCAACCAGTCGGCGGTGGAACGCAGGGTCAAGGATGCGATGCGGCACGACCGGGCGCGCATTCAACTCGGCCGCATCAGCCCCTTCGGCTTGCTCGAGATGTCGCGCCAGCGGCTCCGGCCTTCGCTGCTCGAGGCGTCGACGCAGCCCTGCCCGCACTGCAACGGCACCGGTCACATCCGCTCGACCGAATCGACGGCGCTGCACGTGCTGCGCGCCATCGAGGAGGAAGGCATGCGCCGCCGCTCGGCGGAGATCAGCGTCGCCGTGCCGGGCCCGGTGGCGCTCTACATCTTGAACCAGAAGCGCGAGACGGTGGTACAGGCCGAGAAGCGCTGCGGTTTCCGCGTCACCATCAGCAGCGACGACACGCTGGTCCCGCCGGCCTTCCGCCTCGAACGGCTGCGCGCTCTCACCCCGGCCGAGATTGCCGCACTTCCGCTGCCGGTTGTGCCGGCAGCCGAGCCGGAAGAGGAGGAGGAAACCGAGGACTTCATCGACGAAGAAGAGGCAGCTTCCGGGTCCGCCGCGGAGCAGCCTGCGGCGGCGGATGTCGAGGAAGGGGGCGCAGAGGGCGCGCCGCCGCGGCCGGAGCGCGCTGAGGGCGAGGAAGGGCATGGCCGCCGCCGCCGCCGCCGCCGCCGGCGCGGTCGGCGCGACGACGGTCGCGAGGGCAGGCCGCAGGAGGCGCCAGCGCGGGAGCCGATGGGTCGCGAAGGCATGCCGATGATGCCGCCACCGTTACAGGACGTGACCGCGCCGCTTGGCGACCTCGGTGAAGAGGACGAACTGGAGTCGGAAGTGGAAGCCGAACCTCAGGGCGGCGAACGGTCGGACCGACCGACGGCCGAGCAGCCGGGCGAGGCCGGAGCGGGCCGCAAGCGCCGCCGTCGTGGCCGGCGCGGCGGACGGCGTCGCCGGCGCGGCGGCGAGGGAGGCCAGGAGAGCATGCCGTTCTCCGCTGAATCGGAATCAGAGTCGCCCGAACCGCCCTTCGAGCGCCCCACGGCCGAACGCGTCGAGTATGTGCCGCCCCCGCCCAACGAGGAGGCGGCGGAGGAAGCGGAGGAAATCGCGGAGGCCTTCGCCGCGATCCCGGCGGCGGGGATGCCGACAGCAGGCGCGGAAAGCGTGCCGGTCGGTGAGCACGGCGATCGCACGGAGCCAAACTCGGCGGAGGCCGCCGAGCCTTCCCGCCATCACGCTTCAGCGGAATTGCCGACGCACGAGGTCACGGGCTCTGCCTCCAATCCCAAGCGCGGCTGGTGGCGGCGTGTGATCGACCGCTGAGCGCTCAGCGGCGCCAGGCTTTGAGACGCCGCGCCGCCTCGGCGATAGTTTCGGTCGAGCCGGCGAAGGAGATGCGCAGGCTGGCGTCGCCGCGTGCGGTGTCGAAATCGATGCCAGGCGTGCAGGCGACACCGATCTCCCGCAACATGCGCCGGCAGAATTCCGGGCTGTCGTTGGTCATATGCGCGACATCCGCATAGAGATAGAAGGCGCCATCGGCGGGGGCGAAGCGATCGAAGCCGGCCTTGGGGAGTTCTTCGAGCAGCACGGCGCGGTTGGCGGCGTAGCGCGCAACATTGGCGTCGAGTTCCTCCCGGCAAGCGAACGCGGCGACGGCTGCGTGTTGCGACAGCGCGGGTGGCGAGATGTAGAGGTTCTGCGCCAGGCACTCGACGGTGCGCACCATGTCCGGCGGCACGACCATCCAGCCGAGCCGCCAGCCGGTCATCGAGAAGTATTTCGAGAAGCTGTTCACGACGATCGCCTCGGAGGTCATGGCGAGGGCAGTCGCTACCGTCGCGCCAAAAACGATCCCGTGATAGATCTCGTCCGAGACGAAGCGGATCCCCATATCGCTGCAGTACTGCGCAATCCCGGCAAGTTCGCTCGGAGCGAGCATCGTACCGGTCGGATTGGCCGGGCTCGCAACGATGAGACCGTCGAGCCGTCCGGTGTGCCTGCGCAGCAGTTCGAGCGTCATTTGGTAGCGCTCGGGCGGCCCGGCGGGCAGTTCGACGGGGACGAGATCAAGCGCGGTAAGGATATTCCGGTAGGCGGGATAAGCCGGGGTCGCCATGGCGATGCGGTCTCCGGGGTCGAAGGCGGCAAGAAAGGCGAGCAGGAAGGCGCCGGACGAGCCGGTGGTCACGACGATGCGGCCGGGATCGAGGGCGACGCCGTACTGGTCCGAATAATGGGCGGCGATCGCTTCGCGCAAGGCCGGGAGACCGAGCGCATCGGTATAGCCCAGCGTCTCGCGCTCGAGTGCAGTCCGCGCGGCTGCCAACACGGCGGCCGGGGCCGGCGTCGAGGGCTGGCCGACCTCGAGGTGCAGCACATCCTCGCCGGAAGCGGCACGCTGATTGGCGGCGCGCAGGACGTCCATGGCGATGAACGGCGGAACCTGACCGCGACGGGCGAGCTTGAGCGGCATGGCGATCAGCCGGCAGGGGTCGATTGACGCAGCATGCCGGCATGTCGGCGGGCAGCGTTGGCCAAGGAGGACAGGGCAGTGATCTGGCGCATGGTGTCACGGGTACTCTGTGTGGTGCTGGCCGCGAGCGCGCTGCTCGTCCGCACCGCGCTGGCCCATGACGATAGCGGCGGCGGGGTGTCCCTGCTGCGCGATGCGGAGATCGAAAGTATCATCCGCGGCTGGGCAACGCCAATCTGGCTCGCGGCCGGCCTCGACCCGGAGGCGGTGCACATTTACATCGTCAACGATCCGCAGCTGAACTCCTTCGTCGCCGGCGGCCAGAACCTGTTCATGAACAGCGGCACTCTGATGCGCAGCGAGAGCCCCAACCAGATTATCGGCATCATGGCGCACGAGACAGGCCACATGGCCGGCGGACATCTCGCGCGCAGCGAGGAAGCGCTCCGAAACGCGACAATCCAGGGCATCGTAGCGATGGTCGCAGGTGCCGCAGCCGCGGCTGCCGGCAGCGGCCAGGCCGCGGCCGCCGCTGTCCTCGCGGGCCAAAGCATGGCCGAGCGCTCGTTCTTTTCGTTCTCGATCACCCAGGAGGCCTCGGCCGATCAGGCTGCCCTCACCTATCTCGATCGAACCCACCAATCCGCACGCGGGCTGCTGCAGTTCTTCGAGATCCTGCAGCAGGAAGAACTGCTCTCGGGGGGCCACCAGGATCCTTATCTGCGCACCCACCCGCTCACCTCGCAGCGGGTTGATTATGTCCGCGAGCACGTGCGGACCTCGAAATATTCCGAGGCCAAGGACTCGCCCGCCGCGCTCGAGATGCATCAGCGCCTGAAGGCAAAGCTCATGGCCTTCCTCCAGCCGCCCTCGCAGGTGCTCGGCACGCTCAAGCCTGACGATCATTCGGTGGCTGCCCGCTATGCGCGGGCGATCGCCGACTACCGCACTCCGGATCTCGGGAAGGCCGTGCCGGAGATCGACGCGCTCATTCGCGACTATCCGAACGACCCCTATTTTCGCGAGCTCAAGGGGCAGATGCTGTTCGAGAATGGTCGGATCGCCGAGGCTGTCGCGCCGTATGACGAGGCCGTCAGGCTGAAGCCCGACAATGCCCTGCTGCGCGTCGAGGCGGCGCAGGTGCAGCTCGAAACGAACAATCCGGCGCTGGTGGCGAAGGCGCGCAGCAATCTCGTAGACGCGGTGCGCTTCGAGGATCGCAACCCCGATGCTTGGCATTTCCTCGCCATCGCCTACGGTCGGAGCAACAACATGGGCATGATGGCGCTTTCGCTGGCCGAGCAAGGGATGGCCTCCGGCGACTATACCCAGGCGCGCCAGCAGGCGGCGCGGGCCCTGAAGCTTCTACCGCCGGGACTGGCGCGCCAGCACGCACTCGACCTGCAGGGCGAGGCCAAGCGCGAAAGCGACCGTTGATGCACCGACCCGCTCCCGCCGCCTCGATGCTGCGAGGCGATTGTGTCACGCGCCCGGCTGGCGCATCATCCCGTTCCCACCCCGTTCCCGGCAGGGCTCGACTCATGCGTTTTTCGGTTCTCCGTCTCGTTTTCGCATTCCTGCTGATCCTGCCGCTCGCTGCCCCGGCGCGCGCGGACGAGCCGCTGACCCCGGCGCAGAAAGCGGAGGTCGAGAAGGTCATCCACGACTACTTCATGGCGCATCCGGAGTTCATGATCGACGTGCTGCATGCCGCCGAGGCGAAGCTCAAGGCCCAGAAGGCTGATGAGAGCCGGCAGGCCATCGCGGCGAAGCGCCAGGAGCTCCTGCACGACACCAGCTCGCCGGTCGGCGGCGACCCACAGGGTGATGTGACCATCGTCGAGTTCTTCGACTACCGTTGCCCCTACTGCAAGGAGGTCGAGCCTTCGCTCGAGGAGTTGCTGCGCCAGGACAAGAAGCTGCGCATCGTCTACAAGGAATTCCCGGTGCTGGGGCCTGCATCGGTCTATGCCTCACGCATTGCGCTGGCGGCGCGCAAGCAGGGTAAATATGCAGCCTTTCACACGGCGATGATGGCGGCGAAGGGGGACATCACCGACGACGTCGTGCTCGCCGTAGCGCAGCGCGTGGGGATCGATGTTGCCAAGGCGAAGGCGGAGATGAACGCGCCCGAGATCGACGACCTGATCAAGCGCACCTACGCCCTCGCCGATGCCCTCGACATTCAGGGTACTCCGGCGTTCATCATCGGCGACACGCTGATTCCTGGCGCCACCGACATTGCCACGCTGCGGCACCTGATCGCCGAGCAGCGCAACCCCGGCTGAGCGCTTCATGCTAGGTTCTGGACTCATCGAGGAGATACGCTCGATTGCGCTGCGCGCCGGCAGCGCCATCCTGGAGGTCTATGCCCAGGACTTCGCCGTCGAACGCAAGGCCGATGCTTCGCCCGTAACACGCGCCGACCAACTCGCCGAGGCGATCATTATCGAGGCGCTGCACCGCATCACGCCGGAGATCCCAGTTGTCGCCGAAGAGCTCGCGGCCGCCGGTGGCCTGCCGGCTGCGGCGGCGGCGCGCTTCTGGCTGGTCGACCCGCTCGACGGCACCAAGGAATTCATCGCCCGGAACGGCGAATTCACCGTCAATATCGCGCTCGTCGAGGAGCGACGGCCGGTTCTGGGCGTGGTGCACGCCCCGGCGCTCGACGTCACCTACTGGGCTGCCGACGGCTGCGCGTTTCGTCGCCGCGGCAGCGATGCCGCCAAGCCGATCTCCGCGCGGACGGTGCCCGATCGCGGGGCGACCGTCCTGCACAGCCGCTCGCATGTCGATGAAGCGCAGCTCGCCGCCTATGTTGCCGCCCTGCCCGAGGCGGAGCGCCGTATCTCCGGCAGCTCCATCAAGTTCTGCCTCTTGGCCTGCGGCGAAGCCGATCTCTATCCGCGCTTTGGCCGTACGATGGAATGGGACACGGCGGCCGGCCAGGCAGTGCTCGAGGCCGCCGGCGGCGCGGTGGAGACCCGCGATGGCAGGCCGCTCGCCTACGGGAAGCCTGGCTTTGCCAATCCGGATTTCATTGCGCGCGGACGCTGATACGATTTATCCGCTGGTCTATGCCGCGTCCCGGCGCTCGCAGCGCGCGAGCACTTCCTGCCCAAGTGCGCGGATTTCCGCCGCGGCACGGCTGCTCGGCGACGCTTCAAGGATGCCTCTACCCTCGGCCAGCGCCGCTGCGAGCGCCACGCGATTGCCGATCTGCGCTGCAGCGATCGGCACCCCCAGCGCCCCGATCTCGTTGGCCATCGCGTCGGTAAGGTTCGCGCGTGCCGGCACCCGGTTCAACACGAGGAGCACCGGAACACGCTCCTGTCGCGCGAGCTCCAAAGTGGGTCGCGTCGCCCATACATCCATCGGCGACGGCTGCACCGGAACAAGCACCAGGCTTGCCGCGCGCAGCGCGATGCGCGCCTCGGTCTCGGCGTGCGGCGCCGTGTCGATGACGACGATGTCGTGCGTCCTGGCCCGGCGTTCGACCTCCTTGGCGACGCGCCACCCGCCGAGCGCCGCCACTTCTAGCCCCGGCGTCAACGCGCCCAGACGCTCGCGGCGCAGACCGAACCAGCTGGAAAGGCTTGCCTGCGGATCGATATCGATGACGGCCACCCGACTCGATGCTGCCCAGGCAAGCGCCAGATGCGCCGCCAGCGTCGTCTTGCCCGCGCCACCCTTCTGCTGTGCAATGGTGATGATCTTCGCCGCCATGATTCCCCCGCTCCTGCTCCAGCGTGAGCGCGTGCCCGGCGCGCCGGCCGCGACGAGTTGCCTCTGGTACCGCTCGCCGAGTATATCGCGCTGCGCATGAACACAGGGCGCGCTTCCACTGTGACGGAACGTCTCACTCCGGCCGATCTGGACCGAGCCGCGGCACTGCTGCGCGCCGGCAAGCTCGTCGCCTTTCCGACCGAGACCGTCTATGGCCTCGGCGCCGACGCGACTAACGACGAAGCCGTGGCGGCGATCTTCGCCGCGAAGGCGCGACCGAGCTTCAATCCGTTGATCGTCCACGTGATCGACGAAGCGGCGGCGCGCCGTCTCGTACGCTTCGACGAGCGTGCGGCCCTGCTGGCCGGAAAATTCTGGCCGGGCCCGCTCAGCCTCGTGCTGCCGCGAGCGGACAACTGCCCGGTCTCGCTGCTGGCAAGCGCCGGGCTCGACAGCCTGGCGCTGCGCGTCCCGGCACATCCGCTGCCGAGGGCGTTCATTCGTGCCGCGGGCCTGCCGATCGCAGCACCGAGTGCCAATCGTTCGGGCCGGGTCAGCCCGACCACGGTCGAACATGTGCTCGACGAGCTCGACGGCCGCATCGCCGCGGTGCTCGATGGCGGAACCTGCCGCGTCGGCATCGAATCGACCGTGCTCGATCTGACCGGACCTCAGCCGCGTCTGCTGCGCCCGGGCGGCGTCGCCGCCGAAGCGCTCGAAGAGCTCATCGGCCGATTAGAGCGCGCCCCCATCGGCGAGGCGGCGCCGCGCTCGCCCGGCATGCTCGAAAGCCACTATGCGCCCGCACTGCCGCTGCGGCTCGAGGCGAGGCAGGTCGAGCCCGACGAAGCGCTGCTTGCCTTCGGCGCCCGCCCGCCGCGCGGTGCCAAGGAAATGCGCTGGCTCTCGCGCAAGGGCGACCTCGCCGAAGCGGCCGCCAATCTCTTTGCCGGGCTACGCGCCCTCGATCGGCCGGAATTTAGCGCCATCGCCGTGATGCCGATCCCCGATCACGGCCTCGGCCTAGCGATCAACGACCGCCTTCGCCGTGCAGCCGCCCCGCGTCCTTGAGCGCATCGAGCTTGCCCGCTGCCCGGCCCGGGGCTAGAGCAGCGCCGCAGCAACTTCCGGAGGGCGAGCGGTGACCGGCACCATCGACATCGACGAGGCACTCGCCAGCATCAAGGCGCTGGTCGGCCCCAAAGGGTTCATCGCCGATGCTCAGGGCATGGCGCCCTTCCTGGTAGAGGAGCGGCGGCTTTATCACGGTGCCGCCCGTTTGGTGCTGCGCCCTGCATCGACCGAGGAGGTTGCCGGCATCGTCCGGCTTTGCGCGGCCGCACACATTCCGATCGTGCCTCAGGGCGGCAACACCGGGCTGGTTGGCGCGGCGGTGCCGCCCGAGGACGGCAGTGCCGTCGTGCTGAGCCTCGGCCGGATGAACCGGATCCGCACCATCGACCCTGTCGACTTCACCATCACCGCCGAAGCCGGTTGCGTACTCGCCGACATCCAGCGGGCAGCCGAAGAGCAGGACCGCCTGTTCCCCCTGAGCCTCGGTGCCGAGGGTTCCTGTCAGATCGGCGGCAATCTTTCGACGAATGCCGGCGGCATCGCCGTGCTGCGTTACGGAAGCATGCGCGATCTCACTCTCGGAATCGAGGTCGTGCTGCCCGACGGGCGGGTCTGGGACGGCCTGCGCGCGCTGCGCAAGGACAATACGGGCTACGATCTAAAGCACCTCTTTATCGGCGGCGAAGGCACGCTCGGCGTCATCACCGCGGCGACGCTCAAGCTCTTCCCGCGCCCGCGCGAGGTCGAAACCGCGCTCCTGGGATTGGCCCGCGTCGAGGACGCGATGGCGCTCTTCGCGCGGGCGCGGCGGGCCAGTGGGGATCAGCTCACCGCCTTCGAGCTCATCCCGCGGCTGGGATTGGAGATGGCGGCGCGCCACACTCCCGGTGTCACGGACCCGCTTGCCAATCCCTCGCGCTGGTACACCCTGCTCGAAGTATCCTCCAGCCAGAAGGGTAGCGGTCTGCGCCCGGCGCTCGAGGCGTTTCTCGGCGAAGCGATGGGCGAAAAGCTGATTGAGGACGGCGTCATCGCCGCCAGCGGCGAGCAGGCCAACGCGCTTTGGCGCATTCGCGAAGGGATGGTCGAAGGGCAGAAATACGAAGGCGGCAGCATCAAGCACGACGTCTCCGTCCCCGTCAGCAAGGTCGCGGAATTCATCGTCGCGGCAATCGCGACCGTGGAGGCGAAGTTGCCGGGCATCCGCCCCCTCGCCTTCGGTCACGTCGGCGACGGCAACATCCATTTCAATCTGAGCCAACCGAAGGGCGCCGACACGGGCGTCTTTCTGGCGCGTTGGGTAGAATTCAACCACATCGTCCACGATCTGGTGCAGCGCTTCGGCGGCTCGATCAGTGCCGAGCACGGCATCGGGCGCCTCAAGCGCGACGAGCTGCCGCGCTACAAATCGGCGCTCGAACTCGACCTCATGCGGCGCGTTAAGCATGCCCTCGATCCCGAGGGATTGATGAATCCGGGCAAGATGCTGCAAGCCTGAGCGAGGAGCCATACGCCGTGACCGACTACATCGCGCCCATCGACGATATGCGCTTTGCACTCACCGAAATCGCCCGCATCCGCGAGATCGCCTCGCTACCCGGCTGCGAGCAAGCCACGGACGATCTCGTCGATGCCGTGCTCGACGAGGCCGCAAAGCTCGCGAGCGGCGTGCTGGCGCCGCTCAATCGCAGCGGCGACCAGGAGGGCAGCACGCTCGAGAACGGCGTCGTTCGCACGCCGGCGGGCTTCAAGGAAGCCTACCGTCATTATGTCGACGGGGGCTGGAACGCGCTTCCCTTCGCGCCGGAACATGGTGGTCAGGGTCTGCCGATGGCCGTGGCAACCGCCGTCCTCGAAATGTGGAATTCGGCCAATATGGGCTTCGCGCTCTGCCCGCTGCTGAATGTCGGCGCGGTCGAGGCGCTCACCGCGCACGGATCGCCCGAGCAACAGCGGCTCTATCTGCCGAAGCTCATCTCCGGCGAATGGACCGGAACGATGAACTTGACCGAGCCGCAGGCCGGCTCCGACGTCGGCGCGTTGCGCACGCGCGCGGTCCGCGAGGGCGACCATTACCGCATCACCGGGCAGAAGATATTCATCACCTATGGCGAGCACGACATGGCGCCGAACATCGTCCATCTCGTGCTCGCGCGCCTGCCCGACGCGCCGGCTGGCACCAAGGGGATATCGCTTTTCCTGGTGCCGAAATTCCTGGTCGACGCCGACGGTCGAATCGGTCCGCGCAACGACGTCCGCTGCGTGAGCCTTGAGCACAAGCTCGGCATCCATGCGAGCCCGACCTGCGTCCTGGCCTATGGCGACAATGGCGGCGCGATCGGCCACCTCGTCGGTGAGGAAAATCGCGGCATGGAATGCATGTTCACCATGATGAACAATGCGCGGCTCAATGTCGGACTCCAGGGCGTGGCCATCGCCGAGCGTGCCTATCAGCAGGCGCGCGACTTCGCCCGCCAGCGCATCCAGGGCCGCCCCGTGACCGCGCGCGGCCCCGGAGCGCTGCCGATCCTCCATCATCCCGATGTGCGCCGCATGCTGCTCCTGATGCGCGCCGAGACCGAGGCCATGCGCGCGCTCGCCTATTACGCCGCGGGCACCATCGATCGCGCGCGCAGCCATCCCGATGCGGCGGTGCGCGAGCGGCAGCAGCGGCGCGTCGACCTGCTCATCCCGGTGGTCAAGGCGTGGTGCACAGACTTAGGCGTCGAAATCGCCTCGCTCGGCATGCAAGTACATGGCGGGATGGGTTTCATCGAGGAGACTGGCGCCGCACAGCATTTGCGCGATGCGCGCATCGCTCCGATCTACGAAGGCACCAATGGCATTCAGGCGAACGACCTGGTCGGCCGCAAGCTGCTGCGCGACCGCGGCGCCGCCGCGCGCGAGCTGAGCGCGGAAATGCGCGAGGTGGAGCGGTCTCTGCCCGGCCACCCGCAGGCGCTGGACGCGCTGCGCGCTCCGCTTGCTTCGGGAATCTCCGCGCTCGAGGAAGCAACGGAGTGGATGGTGGCGCATGGCCAGAGCGATCCGGCAACTGCGCTTGCCGGAGCGGTGCCCTATTTGAAGCTGATGGGCGCCGTCGCCGGCGGCTGGCTCATGGCCAAAGCGGCTATTGCCGCAGCGGCACGGAGCTCGACCGGTAAAGACGATGCAGGTTTTGCCGCGGCGAAGCTCTCGACCGCACGCTTTTACGCTGAGCACGTCTTGCCGGTCGCGCCGGGACTGCTTTCTGCCGTCACCGGCGGCGCCACCGTGATGGGTTTCGACTTGGACCGTCTCTAACTTTTCGTTTACCGAGACGCGCTAGGCTCCGGCCGATGGCGGGTCGGTTGCTGATCCTTATTCTGTGCTGCTGCGTTCTTGGCGGCGGGGAGTCGCTTGCCGCGCAGACCGTGCTGACGTCGAAATTGCCCTATTGGCGGGTCGGCGTGCGGGACAATTCGCTGAGCCGCGCCTGCTCGCTCAATCAGTTCGGACCGCAGCATCCCGGTAACCTCCTCGCCCGCTTCGTGGGCGGCAAAGGCGGCGCGGTGCTCGACGTCGCCAAGGGCAGCGGCGTCAATCTGCGCGACCCCCAGCATCTCGCCAGGCCGACGGAAGACTATTTCTTCCGCAACGTCGGTACGACGAGTTGCGAAGTTCTCGTCGGGGGCCGCAAGACCGGCAGCAAACCGCCGGGTCGGTGACGCCGACGCCTTTGCAGAAACTTAACCGCCTATTGCTCTAATGCCAGGCGAGGGGTCTGGGTCGGAGAAGCATCATGGACGGATCGAGCGGTCTTGACGGCGTGACCGTCCTCGTCGTCGACGACGACGAGGCTATGCGCACCCTGGTATGCCGCATGCTCAAACGTATGAAGATCGGGCAGGTTGTCGAAGCCGAAGGCGGACCGCAGGCGCTCGAGCGCCTCGCGGCCACTCCCGATAGCATCGGCATCGTAGTCTGCGACTGGAACATGCCGGGCATGTCGGGTATGGAGCTTTTCAAGCAGGTGCATGCTGAAAGGCCTGCCCTCCCCTTCCTGATGCTGACCGGCCGAGCCGATCTCGACTCGGTCGTCGCCGCGAAGAAGGCCGGCGTCCACGGCTATATCGTCAAGCCGATCTCGCCGCAGGAGCTCAAGACCAAGATCGCCTTCCTCATGAACGGCGCGGCGCAGACGGCGGGTAGCGGCGGTGCGGCCGCCTGACGGTCAGGCGGGTTTGACGTTGACGCAGCGCAGCAGCTTCCAATAGCCGAAAAGATTGCTCGGTCGCGTTTCGCGCACCTGCAATCCGCTTGCCGCGAGGAACCGATCGAGCGGGAAGTCGGCATGAAAGCCGATCTTGCCGGCCAGCGGCGCCAGGCCCTTCTCGACGAAGCGCATCACCCCGTGCTCGCTGGTGAAATGATTGACGATGACGATCGTGCTGCCGGGCTTGCAGACGCGGCGCATCTCGCGCGCGAAGCGGGCGGGATCGGGTACCACCGAGGCCACGTAGAGTGCCAACACGGCGTCGAACTCGCTATCGGCGAAGCTCGTGCGCTCCGCATCCATGACCAGTAATGCCTCGACCTGGCTGAGCTTCATCCGCTCGGCGCGGCGGCGCGCCTTCGCCAGCATTTCCGTCGAGATATCTATGCCGGTGACGCGAGCGTCCGCACGGAAATAAGGCAGCGACAGGCCGGTGCCGACGCCGACCTCGAGGATGCGCTGCAGCGGACGGTCGTTGGCGATGCGCACGGCTTCCTTGCGCCCGGGATGAAACACCGGCCCGAAGACCAGATCATAGGACCCGGAGAACAGCCGATACGTCCTGAGCGTGTCCTCGATGTCCATCGGTTCCCCCACGCGCCGCGGTCTTGGCTTCACCGTTTGGGGTAACGTCGCAGGCGGCAATTCCTCCGCTGCGATCGCGCACGCGTAACCGGAGAGTAACCGCCGGGTGCATGGCTTGCCAAGCACCTCGTCCTGGCGTCGAACGGCGGGGCGTCGCACGCTCCTGGCATGCGTGCGGCGCCGCCGCCGACCCGGGACGCTCAGCCGAAGGCGACCACTTTCTGGCGCTGCTCGCCGAGCCCGCTGATGCCGAGGCGCATGACGTCGCCCGGTTTCAGGAAACGCTGCGGCTTCATGCCAAGCCCGACGCCGGCGGGCGTGCCAGTCGGGATGACGTCGCCCGGCATCAGTGTCATGAAGTGGCTGATGTAGCTGACGATATGCGCGCAGGAGAAGATCATGTTCTTGGTCGAGCCGTTCTGCATCCGCTGACCGCTCACCTCGCAGAACAGATCGAGCGCCTGCGCGTCCGGCACCTCGTCGGCGGTGACGAGCCAGGGACCCATCGGGCAGAATGTGTCGGCGCTCTTGCCCTTCGACCAGTTGCCGCCGCGCTCGAGCTGATAATTGCGCTCCGAGACGTCGTTGACGATGCAATAGCCTGCAACGTGCTTCAGCGCGTCATGCACGCTGACATATTGCGCTTTGGTGCCGATGACGATGCCGAGTTCGACCTCCCAGTCGCCCTTCTCCGCGCCCTTGGGCAGCATGACGTCGTCATTGGGACCGCTGATCGAGCTCACCGCTTTCAGGAACAACACGGGCTCGGTCGGAATCGCCATGCCGCCTTCCTTGGCGTGGTCGACATAGTTGAGCCCGACGCAAACCAGCTTCGTCACGCCGGCGACGCAGGCGCCGAGGCGGGGGCTGCCGCTGACCGCCGGCAGGCTCGCCGGGTCGAGCTTTCTCAGCTTGTCCAGTGAAGCGGGCGCGAGCACATCGGGCGTCAGATCCTTGATCGTCCCGGACAGATCGCGGAGCTGACCGTTGCGGTCGAGCATGCCGGGTTTCTCCTGGCCGCGCTGGCCGTAGCGAAGCAGCTTCATGGGATTTCCTCTCCTTTGTGTTAGAGCGACCAGCCGCCGTCAATCAGGTGGATGGCGCCGGTGGTGAAGCTTGATTCGTCGCTGGCCAGGTAGACCGCCAGCGCGGCGATCTCCTCGGCCGTGCCGAGCCGCCCGAGCGGCTGGCGCTGCACGAACGCGTCGCGCACCGCTTGGCTTCCGCCTTGCGCGGCGATGCGGTCCTCGAGCGACGGGGTGGCGATCGTGCCGGGGCAGATCGCATTGCAGCGGATGCTCTGCGTGATGTAGTCGACGGCGACCGCCTTGGTGAGGCCGATCACCGCCGCCTTGCTGGTGCCGTACACGAAGCGGTTGGCCGCGCCTCTGACCGAGGACGCGCCCGACGACATGTTGATGATCGAGGCACCCTTGCCGCGTTTCAGCATCGCCGGCAGGAAGGCGCGGATCATGCGGTACATGCTGCGCACGTTGAGGTCCATGGTGAAGTCCCAGTCCTTCTCCGTGCAGTCGAGCACCGTGCCGTGATGGACGAATCCCGCGCAATTGAACAGCACGTCGACGGTGCCGAGCTCGCCGGCCAGCGCCGAGACGGCGGCGGGGTCCATGACATCGAGACGGCGGATATCGAGCGCGCCGCGCGCCGTGGCCTTGACCTCCGCCAGCTTCTCGAGATTGACGTCAGTGGCGATGACATTGGCGCCTTCCGCGGCAAACGCCAGCGCCGAGGCGCGGCCGATGCCCTGCGCCGCGGCGGTGACGAGCGCGGTCTTGCCCTTGAGCCGATCGGCCATTCCTGCCTCCCTTTCTTGCTCGGCCGCAAATTGCCACGGCGCGGTGGGGACTGTAAATTCCCCCGACCTCAGGAGATCCGCCCATGCTGCCGCTCGCCATCCGCTTGAGCCCGGCCGACAACGTCGTCGTCGCGCGCGCGGATCTGCTGCCGAACACCGCGATTGCCGAGGAGCAGGTCACCTGCCGCAGCCATATCCCGGCCGGGCACAAGCTCGCGACCCGACCGATCGCCAAAGGCGCGGCGGTGCGCAAATACGACCAGATCATCGGCTTTGCCACGACCGACATCGCCCCCGGCGAGCATGTCCACACGCACAACCTGGCGATGGGCAATTTCGCGCGTGACTACGCTTTTTGCGCCGATGCGCGCCCTCTCTCGCCTCTGCCGGAAGCCGAGAGAGCGACGTTCCAGGGCATCATCCGCCCCGACGGCCGCGTTGCGACCCGCAATTTCCTCGGCATCCTCACCAGCGTCAATTGCTCGGCCACCGCTGCGAAACTGATTGCCGACCAGTTCCGTGGCGGCACACTCGCCGAGTTCCCCAATGTCGACGGCGTCATTGCGCTCGGCCATGGCACCGGCTGCGGCATGGCGAGCGAGGGCGAGGCCATGGACGTCCTGCGCCGCACCATCGCCGGCTATGCGCGCCACCCGAATTTCGCCGGGGTGCTGATCCTCGGCCTCGGCTGCGAGGCGAACCAGATCGGCGGCTTGATGGCCGCCGAAGGGCTTTCCACCGGGCCGCTGCTTCATGCCATGACCATCCAGGACACCGGCGGCACCGCGAAGACGATGCGCGAGGGCGTCGCACGGCTCAAGGAAATGCTGCCCGAGGCGAACCGCGTCCGACGGCAGACGGTACCCGCGAGCCATTTGACGCTCGCGCTGCAATGCGGCGGCTCGGATGGCTATTCCGGCATCACCGCCAACCCCGCTCTCGGCGCCTGCGTCGATCTGCTGGTGCGGCACGGCGGTACGGCGGTGCTGTCCGAGACCCCCGAGATCTACGGTGCCGAGCATCTGCTGACGCGCCGCGCCCGGAGCCAGGCCATCGGCGAGAAGCTGGTCGAGCGTATCCGCTGGTGGGAGGACTACACCCAGCGCACCGGCAACGAGATGAACAACAACCCGTCTCCCGGCAACAAGGCGGGCGGGCTCACCACCATCCTCGAGAAATCGCTGGGCGCAGTGGCAAAGGGCGGCACGACCGACCTCGTCGAAGTCTACCGCTATGCGGAGCCGATCGCAGCCAAGGGCTTCGTCTTCATGGATACGCCCGGCTACGATCCGGTCTCGGCGACCGGCCAGGTCGCAGGCGGCGCCAACCTCATCTGCTTCACCACCGGGCGTGGCTCGGTCTTCGGCTGCAAGCCGGCGCCGAGCCTGAAGCTCGCCACCAACACCCCGCTCTACCGCCGCATGACCGACGACATGGATATCGATTGCGGCCCGATCGCCGAAGGCAAGGCCTCGGTCCAGGAGATCGGCCGCCAGATCTTCGATCTCGTCCTCGCCACCGCCTCCGGGCAGCGCACCAAGAGCGAGGAGCTCGGCATCGGCGAGGAAGAATTTACGCCCTGGCAAATCGGCGCGGTGATGTGACGGGCGTCATCGCCCGGAAACCGACGCAAGGGCCGCCCAATAGGCGCGAATGCGCCGCACGTTGGCGCCGAGATCGGAGATGCCGACGCGGCTTGACGAGCGCATGTCGACGCGCGTGCCGGTGCCTTCGGCCATCAGCCGGATGACGACATCGTCGACGAAGCCGAACCAGCGCGAGCGCTCCGTGGCTTCGATGCGGCCGCGCGCCGCGTCCTGCGCGACAATCGTCCAGCCCATCGTTTGCGCAACAGCGAGGGCCTCGCCGAAGGCTTTGTCTCGCGTCGCAGGAAGCCGCAGCGGCGCCAGATCCGGGTAGCAGCTCCGCTGCAACGGCGCGAGCCGCGCCGCATCGTAGGCGCCGCTGTCGCCCGGCCGTTCGCGGCGGCGCTCCGGCAGGAGCGCCTCGAAGGCAGGCGCCGCTGCCGTGTCGGTGCTGACATCATTGAAGGGGAGCCGCGCGGCGAGGCGCTTGACGCGCAGCGGCAGCGCTACCGCCGCAATGCCCGCCGCGACGATCGCCACGAGCATCGCCGTCGTGCCTGGTCCTGCTCGCCAGCCGTCTGCGGCAAGCGAAACCAGCGCCAGGGCCGCAGCTGCCGCGCCGCACAGCACGCCGAGTGCGGCCACCTTGGTGAGCGCGGTCAGCGCCGACCAGAGGCGGAGGCGATACCCGAGCGGCGCCGCCAGCATCACCAGCCCCGTCGCGATGATCAGAATCGCAGCGAGATGTCCCGTTGCCTCGGCCACCATGGGGTTAGCTCAGCTTCGCCTTCAGCGCCGCCAGATAACCGCGGATGCGTTCGGCATTGGCGCCGAGATCGCTCACTCCTTGGCGGCTCTCCGAGCGCATGTCGATGCGGCTGCCGCTGCCCTCGGGCCGAACGCGGATGACGAAATCGTCGGTGAAGCCCATGAAGAATGTGCGCGCGCTGCCTTCGATGATGCCGGTTTCGGGATTACTGCTGACGATGGTCCAGCGCGGCATCGTCTGCGCGACCGCGAGCGCACGGCCAAAGGCCTCGGCAGGCGGCAGTGTCGTCTGGAGCGGTGCGACGTCGGGATATCCGGCCTGCTGCTGCCGCGCCAGCGCCGGGCCGCCATAGACGGGCGAAGCGCCGTGCTCGGCCGCGCGTGCTGCCAGCGTGGCGGCAAATTGCGGCGGATCGGCAACATCCGTCGTGATGTCGTTGATCGGCGGCAGCGGCGTGGTGTGCAGGATCGGTAGCGGGAAAGCCAGCGCATAGAAATGGAGCGGGTAGTAAATGAGCGCCACGCCGAGCCCCAGGCCCAGCACGGCGGCAACGCGCGACGCGCCGCTGCCGCGGCGCCAGCCAAAGAGCGCCAGCAGCGATAGGACGAAACCGGCGAGAGCGACGAAAGGCACCGGCGCCATCAGGTAGGCGAAGGAGGCGTCGAAGCTCCAGAGACCGAGCCGCCAGCCCAGCGGCGCCAGCGCCAGCAGGATACCCGCAAGCAGCGTCAGCGCGAAGCCGAACCACGCCAGGGTGTGGCGGCGCCGGCCGATCCCGGCCGTCACGGTAAGCTCTGCCATCAGATCCTCCCGCTCCCCGGAAACGGGGGTTTCCCCCGCGATATGCTATTTATCCTAGCGCCTTCCGTGATGCGGTTCTAGCCGCCAACCAGAGCCTTTTGGGCATCAAGGTCGTCCTCGATGAAGGCGCGAAGGATCTCGTCGATATCGGCATCGGCCTCGATGCCGAGGCTCGCCGCGCGTTTTGCCAGGATGGCGCGCGGCCAGCCATCGACCATCTTCTGGATCTCCGGATCGGGCTCCCAGCGGATGCGCTTCGCGGCCGCGTCGCCGCCCGCTCGCCGCAACGCCTCGACCATCTCGGCAACGCTTACCGAGATCCCCGGCAGCAGCACGCTGCGGTTGAAGCCCAGACGCTCACCAGGCAGATCGTGAATGCGCTCGAACGCAGCCACGAGGCGGCGCGGCGAGAGGCAGGCCATGACCGCATCGCGCGACACCGGACAAGCCACCTCGACGCCGCTCAGCGGCTCGCGGAAGATCGACGACACCCAGGTCGACGCCGCGCGGTTGGGTCGTCCGGGCCGCACCACGATGGTGGAGAGCCGCAGCGAGCGGCCGTCGAGATAGCCTTTGCGACTGTAATCGCTGACCAGCAGCTCGCCGATCGCCTTCTGTGCGCCATAGGAGGTCTGCGGCGTCAGCGGCGTGTCGTCGGTGATCGCCGGCGGCATGTCGCCGCCATAGACGGCGAGCGAGCTGGAGAAGATGACGCGCGGCCGGGTGCCGAGCGCGCGGCACGCCTCGAGCACGGCGCGCGTCCCATTGAGATTGACGCGGTAGCCGACATCGGTATCCGCCTCGGCCTGGCCGCTTACCACAGCGGCGAGGTGGAAGACGGAGCCGGTGCGCTTGTCGATCAGCTGGCGCACCGTTGCCGCTTCGGCAATGTCGCCGGTGACAACCTTGAGCCGCTTGTCGGCGGCGAGCGGCGGCGAGGCGGGCGCGTTGTCGAAGAGCACGAGTTCGTCGATCGTCGTCTCGCGCCCATCGGGACCGGCCAGCGCGCCCCGCTGCAGCAAGCGCTGCGCCAGGCGCCGGCCGATGAAGCCGGTACCGCCGGTGATGACGACCCTCATCGCGCTCCCCTCCGCCGCTTGCTCGCTGGCCCGCCGAAGCGGTTGCCGCTAGTCTTGACGGTGACGCCCGAGGGAAACAAGAGGGAGACCCGCTCGCCGGAAGCACGAGCGTCCACCGCGTCATGAGCGAAGAGCCGGTTCAAATCCGCGGCGGCGAGGAGGAGCCCTTGGCGGCGCCGCTGCTGACGGGCGCCCGAGACGAGGAGAACTGGAGCGCGGTCGCGCGGCGCACGCTGCAGAGCTGGGCGCTTTTCGCCTCGCTTGCGGTCCATGTCGGGCCGTTGCTCGCTTTGCTGCTGCTGGGGCAGCGCTGGACGCCGCTGCCGGAGCCGCAGGTGCTGCACGTGACCTTGCTGAGCGAGGGTCCTGGAGCGGCCGGCGCCACGGGCGGGACCGGCGGCGGCGCACCCTCTCCGGCGGAAAGCGCCCCCGCTCCCAAAGCCGAGGCCACGCAGGCACCGGAGGTCGCACAGCCGAGCGCGACGCCGCCCACCGCTGAGCCCGCACCGCCCACGCCGAGCGAAGCGCAAACCCCGCCGCCGCCGCCGCCAACGCCCAGCCTCGCTCAAACGGCAGCACCGCCCGAGCAATTGCCGCCGCCTCCCCGGCCGAAGCCGAGGCCACCCCGGCTTGCAGCACGCACGGCGCCGGTCCAGGCGAGCGCTCCTCCGCCGGCCTCGGTGCCACCGTCGTCTCCGCCTCAGCAGCAGGCGGCGCTGCCCACACCAGGCACCCCCGGCGAGGGCGGGGGCCCCGGCGGCGCGGTGGGACACGGCAGCGGCGCCGAGGGAGCCGGCCATGGCGCGATCGGGAACGGCCCGGTGCAAGGTCCGGGGGATGACTACCTCGACCGCCTGAGGCGCTGGCTCAACCGATACAAGCGCTATCCGGAAGCTGCGCAGAAAGCCAAGCAGCAGGGGCATCTCATCGTCAGCTTCACCATCCTGCGCGATGGGACCGTGCTCGATCCGCGGATCGAGCACAGCTCCGGCTTTCCGCTGCTGGACCAGGCGGCGCTGCGGATGCTGCGCGAGGCCTCCCCCGTGCCGCCGCTCCCCGAGCGTTACCGCGCGCCGCGCCTCGCCGTGGCGCTGCCCGTCGATTTTTCGATCGGCCTGCTCGACAAGCTGTTCTGAGGCCTGCCGACGTCAGGCGGCGGCGATGACGGCGAGGAAGGTCTCGCCGTAGCGGTCGAGCTTGCTGCGGCCCACCCCGGGAATGACTGCCAGACTCGCAAGATCGCGCGGCCGGCGCCGCACCATCTCCAAGAGCGTCGCGTCGTGAAAGATGACGTAGGGCGGCACGCCCTGCTCGCGGGCGAGCTCCAGTCGACGCGCGCGCAGCGAGGCAAAGAGCGCCTCGTCGCCCGGCGCGGCAGAAGCATCGAGGAGCGCGGGCGCGATGCCGCGTCCCCGTCGGCGCTGCGATTTCGGCTCGACCGCGTCGCCGCGTAAAGCCACCGGCACCTCGCCGCGCAACACCGCCGGCGCGCTCTCGCCGAGCTGCAACCCGCCATGGCCTTCGACATCGACTTCGAGATGGCCCTGCGCCACGAGCTGGCGGAAGACCGACTGCCATTCGCGCTTGTCGAGTTCGGTGCCGACGCCGAAGGTCTTCAGCCGGTCGTGGCCGAAGCGCTGGACGCGCTCGGTGACTTCGCCGCGGAGCACATCGACAAGATGGCCGACGCCGAAGCGCTGGCCGGTGCGGAACACTGCAGAAAGCGCTTTCTGCGCCGCGACCAGCCCGTCCCAGACGCGCGCCGGGCGCAGGCAATTGTCGCAGTTGCCGCAAGGCGGGTGATCGCGCTCGCCAAAATAGCCGAGCAGCACCTGGCGCCGGCAGGCCGCGGTCTCGCAAAACCCCAACAGGGCATTGAGCTTGTGTCGCTCGATGCGCCGCTGCCGCTCCTCCAGCTGCGCCGAGTCCAGCAGCGCCAGCAGAGCCGTCACGTCCTGCATGCCGTAGGTCATCCAGGCATCGGCCGGCAGCCCGTCGCGGCCGGCGCGGCCGGTCTCCTGGTAGTAGGCCTCCAGGCTCTTGGGTGCATCGAGATGGGCGACGAACCGGACATTGGGCTTGTCGATGCCCATGCCAAAGGCGACGGTGGCAACGATGATGATGCCTTCCTCGCGCAGGAAGCGTTCCTGGTTGCGCTCGCGCATCGCTGCGTCGAGACCGGCGTGATAGGGCAGCGCCACCCTTCCCCGCTCGCAAAGCCAGGCTGCCACCTCCTCGACGCGCCGCCGCGACAGGCAATAGACGATGCCGGCATCGCCCACATGCTCGGCGGCAAGGAAGTTGAGGAGCTGCGCCTTTGGCTCGGCCTTTGCGACGACGCGGTAGCGGATATTGGGCCGATCGAATCCGGCGGCGAAGACCCGTGCCTCGTCGAGCTTGAGCCGCGCCAGGATATCGCTGCGCGTCGGGCCGTCGGCGGTTGCGGTGAGCGCCAGGCGCGGCACCTCGGGAAACCGCTCATGCAGCACCGAAAGCTGTAGGTATTCCGGGCGGAAATCGTGCCCCCATTGCGACACGCAATGCGCCTCGTCGATGGCGAAGAGGGCGAGCCGGCAGCGGCCCAGGAGATCGAGGCAGCGCGGCGTCACCAGTCGCTCGGGTGCGACATAGACGAGGTCGAGTGCGCCTTGGCGCATCGCCTGCTCGACATCGGCGGCTTCGCCCGGCGACAGCATCGAATTCAAATAGGCAGCGCGCACGCCGGCCTGGCGCAGCGCGTCCACCTGATCCTTCATCAGCGCGATGAGCGGCGAGACGACGACGCCGAGCCCGGGTCGGACCAGTGCCGGGATCTGATAGCAGAGCGACTTGCCGCCGCCCGTCGGCATCAGCACCAGCGCGTCGCCGCCGGTGATCACATGCTCGATGATCGACTGCTGCAGTCCGCGGAATTCGCCATAGCCGAAGACCGAGCGCAGAACCTCGAGCGCGCGTTCGCCGCCGCTCGCCGCCGCCCTCGCCGCGCCTGCCGCCCCTTCCATCCGCCGCGTCGCCCCTCGCTCGCTGCGTCATGGTAACCAGTGCCGGTCCGCCGCACCATCCTGCCGCGCCGTTGCGACGCAGGTGTCGCGCGACACGGAGGAAATCGGCGGAATCGGCTGGTCGTCCGCGATGAATTGACCGGCTTGCCGGATGCTTGCGCCGCACCGGAAACCGCGATGAACCGACTCGAGCCAGAAAGTGAGATCGACCGGGCGCTCGCCGCCCCCAACGACCAGATCGGCCGACGCTTCGTCGCCGTCTGTCGACACCTTCCGCTTCGTCGATCTCGGCGCCGGCATACCGCACGCCACCGGGCCGTAGGCGCTCCAGCGGTGCGCTGGTGCCCCGCAATTCACTGCTTATTAACCTTGCCGCGGGTCAATGGAACCGACGGAGGGGTGTGCGTTGAAGGCAGCGGAATCAGTCCCGAAATCGCCAGACGACGCTTTGCTGAGCGCGATGCGGGAGCCGAGCAGCCGGCGCTTCGTGCAGGCTTGGCTCGGCTGGCGCGGCGATACCCGGCTGCTGCCGCCCCGCAGTGCGATGGAGCTGGTCGATATCCGCGACCTGCTCGGCTCGGTGGCACTCTTCGAGATCAGCGGCCCTGACGAGATCCGTTTCAAGATGGCCGGCGCACGACTGCGCGAATACGCGAATTTCGAGGCGAGCGGCCGGAACTTCGCCGAGCTGACGCCGGCCGAAGTCTGGCCGATCCGTCGCTACCGGATGATGCGCATGGCATGCTGGCCCTGCGCGGGTATCTCGACCAAGCACGATTTGCGGCGCCTCGGCGAGGGCTCGAACTTCGAGTTCGTGACCCTGCCCATTGGCGCCGACACGCCGGGCGGCATGCCGCTCCTGATCACCTGCGTGACGCCGCTGGGCGGCGAGCTCGAGCCGACGGCGCCGGACCGCGAGCCGGTGATGCTGCTCGCGGACGGCTTCCGCTTCATCGATATCGGTGCCGGCACGCCGGCCCGCACCAATCCCTGATCGGGCTCAGCCGCGGCCGACGAAGGGCATCTTCGTCGCCATGATGGTCATGAACTGCACATTGGACTCGAGCGGCAGGCTCGCCATGTAGGCGACCGCACTCGCTACGTGCTGCACGTCCATGCGCGGCTCAACCGTCATCTCGCCGCTGGCCTGCATCACACCCTTGGTCATGCGGTCGGTCATCTCGGTGGCGGCGTTGCCGATATCGATCTGGCCGCAGGCGATGTCGTATTTGCGGCAGTCGAGCGAGATCGACTTGGTAAGTCCGGTAATGGCGTGCTTGGTCGCGGTATAGGCGACCGACATGGGGCGCGGCGCGTGGGCCGAGATCGAACCGTTGTTGATGATCCGGCCGCCGCGCGGCGTCTGCGCCTTCATGATCTTGATCGCCTCCTGGGCGCAGAGGAAGGAGCCGGTGAGATTGGCATCCACCACCTTCTTCCACTGTTCGAAAGGCAGATCCTCGAGCGGCACGGCAGGCGCGCCGGTCCCGGCGTTGTTGAACAGCAGATCGAGCCGCCCGAACGCTTCCTTGGTCGCGGCGAAGAGCGCCTTCACCTGCGCGATGTCGCCGACATCGGTGGGCACGACGAGACTCTGCGCGCCCGCTGCTTTGCCCATCTCCGCCGTCCGCTCCAGCGCGTCCCGGCGTCGCCCGGCGAGGGCGGTCGCGAAGCCGTCCTTCATCAGCGCCACCGCCACCGCGCGGCCGATCCCGCTGCCCGCGCCGGTGACCAGTGCGACCTTCTTTGCTGCCGCCATTATTCCCTCCCGCTGTTCGGCCTGTCGGCCACGCGCCGAGCCCTCGATCGGATGTTAGCGCAGGCACCCGGAGCCGCCTATCGCGGCAACAAAATTAGGGGGATCACCCTTGCCTCGCCCCGCCGCTCGGCTATGTTCGGCCCCAAGGGGTAAAGCTAGGCCAGGGAGGATCAAGTGGCGCAAGTGGTCCGCTACGAGCAGCGCGGCGCGGTCGGCATCGTCACCGTCGACAATCCGCCGGTCAATGCGCTGAGCAAGGCGGTCCGCCAGGGTCTGCTCGATGCCGTGGCCGAGGCGCTCGGCGCTCAGGCGGTCAAAGCGATCGTCGTCATCGGCGCCGGCCGCACCTTCATCGCCGGCGCCGACATCAAGGAATTCGGCAAGCCGCTCGAGCCGCCCGACCTCAACCAGGTGATCGCCGCCCTCGAGAACCCCGCCAAGCCGACCATTGCCGCGATTCACGGCACCGCGCTGGGCGGCGGGCTCGAGGTGGCGCTGGGCTGCCATTACCGCGTCGCGGTCCCAACCGCGCAGGTCGGATTGCCTGAGGTGAAGCTCGGTATCTTGCCGGGCGCCGGCGGCACGCAACGCCTTCCCCGCCTCATCGGCGCCAAGCCCGCCCTCGACATGATCACCACCGGCGATTTCGTCCGCGCCGGCAAGGCGAAGGAGCTCGGGATCGTCGACGAGATCGTCGAAGGCGACCTGCTGGA
>DATNDG010000040.1:0-5701 GCA_035553515.1 Allostellaceae bacterium
GGCGCCATAGCCCGCCGCCTCGACCGCGGCGATGAGATCGGCGAGATCGGCGCCGCCGTTGCGGCGATGGAGATGCGCCTCCTCGCTCGCGAGATTGACCCTGACCTCGCTCACCCCCGGCACGCGCGCCAGCGCCTTCTCGACGCGCGCGACGCAGGAGGCGCAGGTCATGCCCTCGATCTTGAGCGCGACCTCTTCCTGCTTCTCCCCGGGCGCTCCCCGCACCCGCTCTTCCACTGCGACCGCCATGACGGCAGACCTTCCAGTAAACTGTCAGGTCTAAGAGATGGGGGTTCCAGGAGGGGGAGAGTCAATAGGGGGAGGCACGGACGCTTGGCGCCGATTTTCGCGATCGGCCGGTCGTCCTACACGCGCAACACTTCAGGTCTTGACTACTTAGAGATGTAGGGAAATCCTCGCGTTCAAGATCACTCAGAAAGTGTGTGTGCCGGAAATGGGCACGGTAATGGACACGACGCATAACCCCGACAGATTTATGGCCGATTTCCGCCTGATCCTTTCACAAGGGCGGAAGCGCCTAGCACTACTTGTCGGAGCAGGCGGCCCGGTATCCGTCAAAGTGGATGCGACTGGTAAACCCGCGCCAGAGGCGAAGCCGCTCATACCGGATGTTGCTGGACTAACCAATCATGTCCTGCAGTCCCTCGAAGGTGACAACAAAGCGGTCGTAGAAAAGCTCCTGCCTGAAATTGGGCAGAACGCGAACATCGAAGCGCTTCTCTCCCGTGTGCGGTTACTCGGCCGAGCACTCGGTACCGAGAAAGTGCATGGCTTTGACGGCCCAGCCTACGAAGGATTGGGACGGGCGATGTGCGATCAAATCGGTAAAATCGTCAATCAAGAGCTGCCGCCTGCGCCGACACCCTATTCCGAGCTCGTAACGTGGGTTAGCGGGACGGCGCGCGAACACCCAGTCGAGATCTTCACGACCAACTATGATTTGCTTTTTGAAGAAGCGTTTGAGCGTGCCCGCGTACCCTACTTTGACGGCTTTGCCGGGGGCCACGCTCCTTTTTTTGATCCTTCCAGCGTATCGAGCAATGATCTCCCCGCCAGATGGACCCGGCTACCGCAAGGATATCAAGATCTCTTCGGCATTGTGTCCGAAGTAGGAGCAAGCGCAATTCCTGAAAAGATGCGCGAGATGCTCGATCAAAGCGGACGATGGATGCGCGTGCAGCTCGCCGGGGAAGCGATCGGTCACAATTTCGAGCGTGGCATCAGTCAGCACCCCAACATCGGTGACGCTGTCCATCTGGTCACTGATCTCGACTTAAAGCGCATCTACGGCAGTGACGGCTTCGGCCAGGTCGTCATAGGGGTGTTGTCTAGCGCTGAAAATATCAATGTGCGCGTCGGCCTCGATGCGCTCGTAACGCGCCACAGCGCCATCCTAGGCTCGACCGGCTCGGGAAAATCGACAACGGTCGCGAGTCTATTGCGCTCGGTTGTATCCGCGTCGTCGGGTGGCGTCCCCTACCCCAGCGCTCGCATTCTTATGTTGGACATTCATGGTGAGTAGCCGCTCCCACTTCGCGAGTTCACTCGCAGACATAGTGCCGCACCCCTGCTGCACTTTGCTCTCGCGTACAGAACCAGTGATTGTTTTCGCATCCACGCTATTATCGTCCCGATAGCGCAATTCGTCCTCGCTTCGCCACTTAGTGCAACCCGCAATTTGCGCGCGAACGAGCGCAGAGCGGGAGCGTACATCTGCTCATCGCCTCCATTCATGCGGGAGCCACACCGGTGGCGGAGCAGTTCGGAACTGGCGCTTTCGGCCCTTCCTTCGATCGTGAGCGAGAGGCCGAGCTCGAGGCTTGGGAGCTGGAGCAGCTCCCGTCTTTTCGTGGCCCGAAAGCGCGTTTGCCGGCACGAGCTGAGCCGCAGATATCGCTGCCGGAGTTGCGGCCGGCGTCGGGCCATGAGGTTCCGCAGCGCGCGATCGAGATCGCCAACCGGCCGCACCGCGGGCGGCGGTGGCCGGCGCTCCGCGCGCTCGTCATCCTCGCGGCGCTGAGCGGCGCCGCGGTCTTCGGCACCGCCCGCTTCGCGCCGCCCGAGCAGACTTTCATCACGGCATCGAAGGTGCTGGCGGCGTTGCGACTCGCCTTCGGTCCCGCGGAGCCAGGCGTCGTCGCCGCAATGCCCGCACCCGTGCGGGCGCCGCAAGCAAAACCCGCGACCGCCGCCCTGGCGGTCCCGCTCTCACCCCCGGCTCCGCCGCAAACCCCGCTCTCGCCCGAGCTCGCGCGCCTCGCGCTCGAGCGCGGCGACGCCTTCATGCGCTCGGGCGATGTCGCTTCCGCGCGGCCCTTCTATGAGCTGGCGGCCCGGTCGGGGGTCGCCGGCGCGGCGCAGGCGCTCGCCCTCACCTACGACCCGGCCTTTCTCGCCCGCATCGGCGCGCGCGGCGTTCGCGGCGACCCGGCCAAGGCCGCGGAATGGTATGCTAAATCCACCGCGTCGCGCGAGCGGAGCCCGGCCGCTTCGCCCTGACCCTCGCTCGCCGCATCCTTTATCGGTTCTGCGTCCACACGACGCTGGGTTGCTTCCTCCAAATGAGCTATTGTTGCTACAGGAGGTTGCTCAGCACGGTGCGGAGTCTAGCGCGCTCCACCCCTCGCGACGGGATCCTCGTGGTGGATGATCACGAGGGGACGCGGGACGTGTTCTGCGCGATCCTGCGGAAAGCGGGCTTCGTCGTCCAGGGTGCGGCCTCGGGCGCGGAAGGCCTGCTGCGGATCGCCGAGGATCGGAGCATCGGCCTCCTCATCACCGACATCTTCATGCCGGGGCGGCTCGATGGCTGGCGGCTCGCTGAAAGCGGCCGGGCGCTGCGCTCGAGCCTCCGCGTCATCTACATCACCGCCAACGCGCAGCATGTGCGCGCGCCGGGACAGGAGCCGGGTCTGGGGCCGCTGGTGCCCAAGCCCTGCACCCCGGCGCAGCTCATCGCCAGTGTGCAGCGCGCCTTCGGCTTGCGGCCGGGCCCGCGCCGGCACGACTGACGCTCAGACCCGGCTGAGCAGCCCCACCACCTTGAAGCGGCGCTTGCCCGCGCTGCCGCCCGCGCCGGTGAAATCCGCGGTGCGGCCCTTGGCGCGCTCGGCCAGCACCGCGTCATAGAGCGCGATCCGCGCTTCGCGCAGCGCGTCGCGCGCCGCGGCGCCCTCCTCGCCCTGCTCCTCCGCCTCGACCATCGCTTCGATCGCCTGCGCCCAGGCCTCAGCTGCGCGCAAGATCTCCGCCGTCTCGTTCACCGCCGCGTATCTGTCCCGCATCACGTTCCCTGTTGTCCCGTCGCTCTGCTTCCGGTTCATCCCGCGCCAGCGCCCGCGTCATCTCGGCCACCGCGCGCTGCAGATGGTCTTCGCCGATTTCGTTGAAAATGCGGCTGAAGGTGAGCGCGAGCCGCGGCCTTCCGGTGCGGATTGCCTCGGAATCGCCATACTCGAAGAAGTGATCGACGCTCGCGTTGAGCGCCTGCGCGCAGAGGAAGAGTTTGCCGGCCGAGATGCGGTTGATCGCCTGCTCGTATTTATGCAGCTGCTGATAGGTGATGCCCATGCGCCAGGCCAGCTCGGCCTGCGTGAGGCCGAGCATGGTGCGGCGCTCTTTGATGCGCGAACCGACGAGACGATCCACGGGATCAACGGGGCTTTCGACCCGCGCCATCGGGACTACTCCCGCAGTTGAAGATCGCTTTGCTAACGCATGCGATGGCAGGAGGTTTTTTGGGACAAGACCAAGTAGCGAGGGCGCAGCGGTTTACGAAACCGGGGCGCGAGCAAAGGTTGCGCCGTGCGCGCCGGGAGTTCACCCGTGATGCCATTGCCTCTTCCGCGCGAGGACGCCAATATGCGCTCCCTCAAAGCCAGCCGACGAGGCGATCCAGGCCTCAAAAGCGCTGGCGTCCGTTCAATGGGAAGCCCGGGGGCAAACGTCCATGAAGATCACGAGAAGAGCGGCGACGCTGGGAATGGTGGCGCTGGGCGCGGGCGCGCTCGCGGCGCCGGCTTTCGCGGAGAGCGAGGAACAGCTCTACGCCGCGGCCAAGAAGGAAGGCCGCGTCACCTGGTACGCCGGCTATTTGAACCAGCCGATCTGTGAAGCGATCGGCGAGGCCTTCACCAAGAAATATCCCGGCGTTCGCGTCTTCGCGACCAAGACCACCTCGCAGGTGGCCTTCCAGCGCGTGCTGCAGGATTTCAACGCCGGCGCCGTGCAGGCGGACATCTTCAGCAGCACCGACGCCAACCACATGACCTACCTCATCGGCAAGGGCCAGCTGGTGAAGTACACGCCGCCGAACGCGGCCGGGCTGGTGAAGGCGCTGCGCGACTTCAACGGCGGCGGATACTATTACCCCGGCTGGGTCGGTGTCGTGGCACTCATGTACAACACGAAGAAGGTGTCGGCGGCGGATTCGCCCAAGGACTGGCCGGACCTCACCGATCCCAAGTGGAAGAACCGGATCAGCTTCGGCAGCCCGAATTTCAGCGGGCTCGTCGGCGTCTGGGCGGTCGCCATGACGCAGAAATACGGCTGGGACTATTTCGAGAAGCTCAACAAGCTCAATCCGCAGATCGGCCGCTCGATCGACGACGCGGTGGCCGTGCTGAACGGCGGCGAGCGCGACGTCGCGATCTGCAGCGCCGCCGCGGCCTTCCGCAGCGCGAAGACCGGCAACCCGCTCGCGGTCAACTACGCGAAGTCCTTCACGCTCGCCGACTATTCGCCGACCGCGATCCTCAAGGGCTCGCACAGCCCGAACGCGGCGAAGCTCTTCGCGAACTTCTCCGCCGGCCCGGAATACTCGAAGATCCTGGCCGACAACGAAGAGCAGCCGCTGCGCGGCGACGTGCCGCCGCCCAAGGGCGCGAAATCGCTAGCCGATCTTACGCTCTACCAGCCTGATCTCGCCGACGTCGAGAAGCTGCTGCCCGGCATCCGGAATAAATGGCGCGATCTCTTCGGTTGAGCGCTAGGTCGGAGCGGCCGGTATGAGCCTCGCCGGCGCCGAGGGCGGAGAGACGCTGCCCGGCCGGCCGGGCTTCCTCGCCGCCAGGCTCCGCCGTATCGAGCCGGCGCGGTTCTTCTTTCTTGTCGCGATCGCCGTGCTCATCTTCCTCATCGTTGCACCAGTCGTCCGGCTCCTCGCCTCGAGCTTCCAATCGGTGGACGACGGCAGCTTCACCGTCGCCAACTACGTCGTCGCCTGGAGCGATCCGCGCAACCTGATCGCCGTCGGCAACTCGATCCGCTACGCGATCGAGGTGACGATCCTCTCGGCGGTCTTCGCGGTGCCGATCGCCTGGGGCGTGTCGCGCACCGACATGCCGGCCAAGAGCCTGGTGCGGGCGCTGATCATCGGCGCCTTCATCACGCCCCCCTATCTCGGCAGCGTCGGCTGGATCCTGCTCGGCGGCCCGAATGCCGGGTGGCTCAACCGCGCCTGGATGGGGCTCACCGGCAGCAGCCACGGCTTCATGAACGTCTTCAGCTTCGAAGGCATGGTGCTGGTCACCGCGCTCTACTCATTTCCCTATATCTTCGTCTTCACCTCGGCGGCGCTCGATCTCGTCTCGACCGAGATGGAGGAGGCGGCGAACATCCTCGGCTCCGGGAGCCTGCGCACGATCTTCCGCATCACCCTGCCGCTCGTGCTGCCGGCGAT
>DATNDG010000041.1:0-2967 GCA_035553515.1 Allostellaceae bacterium
TCGATCTCCGCTGCAGCGCGCCCTTTGCACGCCTCATTGAGGTCGATCGGCATTATTTTCGAGCCCTGCGCGCGACCGTCGGCGATGTGTAGCTCGACGCGCTGATCGGTCGGCGCCTTCTCCCAAACTTGGCGGAGAAAGCCTGCGTCATGCGAGAGGACAAAGACCTGCGCGCACTGCTGCCCGGCCCGCTTGATCTCATAGACCGTCTGCGATCGCCGGAACGCGTCCTGACTATTGAATGGGTCGTCGAAAAAAACGATACGCTGAGCTCTGCTCGGATCGCGCTCGAGGTGGGCAAGAAAGAACGCCAGCGCCAGCGTGGTGCGGTCGCCGGCGCTCAAGGTGTTCTTGAAGGAGGGCATTGCCGTGCCCGTATTGGCATCGCCGAGATCGACGCGCGTCCGGTTGATCACCAGACGATAGGTCGACGTTGCGGTGCCGCCCGGAAATGAATAGGTCGTCTCGGCGATCCGGAACCCAGCATTGAACGAATCGAGCAGCTCGTTTATCCGGCCCTCATAGGGGGTGACGACCTTCTTCGTGTGCGCCTCGAGCTTGGCGCGGGCCTCGCGGCGTCCAGCTTCGGCCGTCTCCTTTCGCGCCATGAGGGCCTGGTAGGCCTCGCATGCGGCCGCGACCAAGGGTGTATGCCGCAACCTGACCGCTTCGAGGCGATGGAGTGCCGCCTCGGCGGCTCGAATGTCAGCGCCCTCGGTTGCGGCTTTCCTGGTCGCGATTACCTGATTTGCCGTGCGAATAGCGGTATTCGCTGCGCCCAGAGCGGCACAAAGCTCCTCGAGCGAAGCGGCCGCCTTCCGGATTGGCTCGTCCAAACCAACCGCATCGAGTGGGCTCTGCTGTCAATTCGCTTCCAACCGTGACCCCCGTTTCGCGTCCAATCGCGGCTCTGACGCAGATTTGGTGGCGTCAGACATCGGCACCGCCGACGACGCGTGCCTCCAAGAGATCGATCTTGCCGCGGCCGTACATCTGGCGCTTCACCAGCTTGAGCTTGGTGATTTGACCTTCGGTCTGACCGTTGGACCAAGGCGAGGTGATCGCCGCGCTGACGGCCGCCTTGTCCTTCACGACACCGCTGGCGAGGGACGCGACGATGCTGGTGCGGGCGCGTTCGATCCAGGGATCGAGAACCGCCAACGATCTTGTCCGGATCATGGCCTGGAACGTGGCGATGAGCTCCCGCGCCTCGACGAGCGATGGGGCACCGGCCTCGATCGCCGCGACCATGACCGTCTCGGCCTTCGACAGCCGATCGCGGTCGAGCGTCAGAAGCCGCGCAATCGTCCCCGCGCCAGGAGGCCGGCGTAGCGCGCCGTCGGCTTTGTCGGCATTCCGTCGCCGCGTGGCCCATTCGCTGACGACGCGAAGGCAGCCACGGAAGCCCTGCTTTGTCAGCTGCCGCCACAGCGCAGAGCCGTTCCGCTCCCCGGCCGCCCACCGGGCGTCGAGCCACGGCAGGAAGAGCTCGAGGGAGCTTTCGCGCGCCCGGAATACATCGGAGCGCCGCCCGCGCAGGATCGCGCGGACGAGGCCGCGACTATGTCCGGTCCGCCGGACAATCTCCTTGATGCTCAATCCGTCCTTGGCCAAGCCGTTGATGGCGGCATTGGCCTCCTCCCGACGCAGATAGCCTTCGTACTGAAGGCGCTCGGCGGCGGTGAGAAGATCGGCATTGATCGTCGCCGCGCCGACCGCGCTGCGGATCTGGCGCATCGACTTTTGCACGGCGTCAAGAAAGGCCCGGCTGGCGTTCTCCATCAGATGCCAGCGATCGGCCACCTGAACGGCCTGCGGCAGCGCTCTGGCAGCCGCCAGGGCATAGCCGCCACCGCGGTCGCGCGCCACGACCTCGATCTGCGGGCGGGCCGAGAGCCAGGCCTCCGCCGTGGAGGGTTCGCGGTCCGGCAGCAAGGCGACGGTCTGCCGTCGCTCAAGATCGCAAATGAGCGTTCCGTATCGCTGATTGCGCCGCCACGCCCAATCATCGATGCCGATGACGTGCGGCGGAACAACCGACCGCCGCCCGCGCCGTCGCAAGACCCGCAGCAGCGTGTCGTTGCTCACCGGCAGCATGAGCCGCCGCGCGAAGGGCGCCGCCGGACGCCCGCCCAGCGCCAGCGCCAGATGGTACACGATGTGCTCGAGCCGTGAGGTGCGGCGCGCCCACGGTGCCAGCACGTCGCCCTCGAAACGCTCGGCGAAAATGCGCCGGCCGCAGAGGACGGCGTCGCAGTGGAAGCGACGCACACGAACCATCAGCCGGACGCGCCGTCCGGCGACGGGCAGATCCGCCAAGCTCCGGCGATACCGGCTATGCACGCGTTCGCAAGGCGCGCCGCATCCCGGGCACGCGCTCGCCCTCGCGATCGAACGAACGGCGATCAAAAGCTCGGCGCCGATGCCGCTCGTCTCCTCCACGGTAAAACCGCACGGCACCAGCGCCGCAACTCGGAAGCCCTGTCCCATGATGTCGTCTCCTCGTGACGACATCAGCAGAATCGATGCCGATGCTCTCGCACTCCATCAAATTTGAGTCAGAGCCACTATTGGACGCGAAAACGCCCCTCAGGGGGTCACTATTGCGCGCGATTTTACAGTCCCGGAAAGCTGGAGGCGCTGGCGAAGAGAGCGGCGCCCGCCGCCGCGAGGAGGAGCAGAGCGCTCTGCACCCAGCGGGGGCCGTAATGATCGAGCGCGGCGCCGACCGGCAGCTGCACCGCGGCGAACGCCAGGAAGTAGACCGAGGTCAACAGCCCGAGATGGGCGGCATCGAGCGAAAGATTTATCGCAAGTTGACCGGCGAGGCGCGGCGCGTCGCCGAGCGATGCCTTGGGTTGGACCAGCGGCGATGGCGGCGCCGTGGCGCCGCATGCGAATGCGCTTCGGGCTGAGATGAATGGACCGTCACTTGAGATCCCCCGACTATGCCTCGTGTCCGAGGCG
>DATNDG010000042.1:0-22957 GCA_035553515.1 Allostellaceae bacterium
TTCTCGATCTCATGCTGCCCGATATGGACGGTTATGAAGTCTTGAAACGGCTCCGCGCCGCTCGTATCAAAACTCCCATCCTGATACTTTCGGGACTTGCGGAGCTCGATAACAAGATTAAGGGCCTCGGCTTCGGCGCCGACGACTACCTGACCAAACCGTTCGACAAGCGCGAGCTCATCGCCCGCGTTCAGGCGATCATCCGCCGCTCGAAGGGTCATTCGCATTCGGTCATCAAGACCGGCAAGCTGACCGTCAATCTCGACACCCGCACCGTCGAGGCCAACGGCCAAGCCCTTCACCTGACGGGCAAGGAGTACGGCATTCTCGAACTCCTCAGCCTGCGCAAGGGCACGACCTTGACCAAGGAGATGTTCCTCAACCATCTCTATGGCGGTATGGACGAGCCCGAGCTCAAGATCATCGACGTCTTCGTCTGCAAGCTGCGCAAGAAGCTCGCCACCGCGACGAAGGGCGACAATTATATCGAGACCGTCTGGGGCCGCGGCTATGTGCTGCGCGACCCGCCTGCGGAAAGCGCCACCCCGGCGAGGAAGCTCGCCAAGGCGCAGTAGGCCAGATCGAACGATTTGCGGGGGTGGGCGACGGCCGCGCACGAGGAGTGCGCGGCCGTTTCGCATTTTCGGACGGAACCACGCGGCGGTCGTCAGTGCTTCGAGCCCGCCTGTGGGCCCGCTCAGCCGCCGCCGGCGGCCAGCTTCTGCGCCATGGCGCTCGGCGAAATTACCGAGGTGTAAATGCCACGCTGTTCGGCCAGCGATTGGAACTTGTCGGTGATGCCGATGACCGTCTCGGCACCACCGAGATAAAGGAAGCCGTCCGGCGGCAACATGCGAGAGACGCGCTCCAGCACCGTCGTCTTGGTCGGCTGGTCGAAATAGATCAGCACGTTGCGGCAGAACACGACGTCGAAATGGCCCATGGGCGTGAAATCGTCGAGCAGGTTGAGGCAGCGGAACTTGACCATGCCGCGGATCGCCGGGTCGATCTGCCAACGATCGCCGTTCTGCTTGAAGTACTTGACGAGAAGCTGGATCGGCAGTCCGCGCTGCACTTCAAACTGTGAATAGGCGCCCGCCTGCGCCTTTTCCAGGATCTCGGTAGAGAGATCGGTGGCGATGATCTCGATGGACCAGCCGGCAAGGCGCGCCTTCTCCTCGGACAGCAGCATGGCGAGCGAATAGGGCTCCTGCCCGCTCGAACAAGCGGCGCTCCAGATGCGGATGGACTTGCGCGTCGCCCGCGACTTCAGCAGCTGCGGCAGCACGAAGTTCTTGAACTGGTCGAACGGCTTGATATCGCGGAAGAAGAACGACTCGTTGGTGGTCATTGCCTCGACCACGTCGCGCACCAGTTCGCCCTCGGCGCGGCTGCGCAAAGCGGCGATGAGCTCGTCCAGGGATTTCATGTTGCGCTTGCGTGCCACCGGCAGCAGCCGGCTTTCCAGCAGGTAAGCCTTGTCGCGCGTCAGCACCAGGCCCGAGCGGTCCTTGAGCAGCCGGCAGAGGAGATCGAAATCGTCGCCGGTCATCTTACCATCCGCGAAGCGAGCTTACCGACGAAGGGACCGATCTCGTCGAGCGGCAGAACCGCGCTGCAGAGGCCGGCCGTGGCGACGGCACCAGGCATGCCCCAGACGACGCTGGTCGGCTCGTCCTGGGCAATCAGCGTCCCGCCAGCCTCGACCACCGCCCGCCCACCGGCGAGCCCGTCATGGCCCATTCCGGTAAGGATGAGTGTCAGCACGCGGCCGCCATAGACGGCGGCCAGGCTGCGCAGCATCGGATCGACGGATGGCCGGCAGAAATTCTCCGGCGGCGTCTTGAGCAGCCGGATGACCTTCTCGCCGCGTTCGGGCTGAACGGTCATATGGAAATCGCCAGGCGCGACGTAGATGCGGCCTCCCCTCACAGGCTCACCGTCGACGCCCTCAGCGGCGTGATAGCCGCTGGCGCGTGCAAGATGTTCGGCAAGGATCGTAGTGAACGTCGCCGGCATGTGCTGGGTGATGAAGATCGGCTGGGTGAGCATGCCTCTGAGCGCACCGGTGATTCGGAAGAGCGCCTGAGGCCCGCCGGTCGACGAGCCGATCGCCACGATATCGGGCGGCTCGCGGCGGCCGGGCCGCAACGCGATCACCCGGCGCTGCGGCTCTGCCGGCGGCTCCGACGCGGGCTCGACCGCACCGCGTGGCACCGCGCCCGGTGACGGCGCGCCAGCAGCGCGCCGGCGTGCCTGGCCGAGTGCCTTCACCTTTTCAAGCAGCTGACGCTTGAACTCGTCGGCACTGGTGAGCGCCGAGGCACCGGGCTTGGTGAGATAGTCGGCGGCGCCGGCGGCCAGCGCCTTCATGCTGATGTCCGCGCCGCGCCGGGTCAGGGTCGAGGCGATGATGATCTTGAGTCCGGGCTTTGCAGCAAGCAGCTTCGGCAGGGCGGTCAGCCCGTCCATCACCGGCATTTCAATATCGAGAATGACGATTTCGACGTCATGCCGCGACAGCGCACTGAGCGCCATCTCGCCGTTGCTGGCCGAGGCAAGGACTTCGACCTCCGGGTCCGCTTCGAGCGAGCGGGTAAGCAGGCCACGAATCACGGCGCTGTCGTCCACCACCATCAGCCGGTAGGGCTGGCTCGCACGGCCGCCTTGGGATCCGTTGGCGCGCGTCAGCGACGTCGCTTCGGCATTCCTCACAAGAGCCCCACTTGCGCAAACTTGGCCTGCAGGATGTCGCTGTCGAAGGGCTTCATGATGTATTCATTCGCCCCCGCGCCGATCGCTTCCTGGATGTGCTGGATATCGTTTTCGGTGGTGCAGAAGACCACCACCGGGCTTTCGCCGCCCGGCGCGCGACGCAGTTGTCGCAGGAAATCGAGGCCGTTCATCACCGGCATGTTCCAGTCGAGCAGCACCACATCCGGCATCTTCTTGAGGCAGGCGTCGAGGGCGAGCTTGCCGTCTGCGGCCTCCTCGATGACGAAATGCATATCCTCAAGGATGCGGCGCGCGACTTTCCGCACCACGCGGGAATCATCGACAATGAGACAGGACTTCATGTCGGGTTACTCCGGGCGCCGCGACGCCGGCTCACGCCGCCTCGGCGCGCGCGGAGAAGTCGAGCACACGGGCGACGTCGAGCACGATAAGCAGGCTCTTGTCGAGGCGATAGATGCCGCCCGAGACCTCGCGCCACACAGGGTCGAGCGTCGCCGGGTTGCGCTCCGCGGTTTCGTCGCTGAGACTCAGTACTTCGCCCACCGCGTCGACCATGACGCTGTAGAGTTCGCCGCCGTAATCGACGACCACGCTCATGCCATGCTGACCTTCGGGCAACGGCGGCAGCCGCAACCGCGTGCGCAGGTCTATGGCAGTAACGATGCGACCGCGCAGATTGAGCGAGCCGGCCACTTCGGCGGGCGCGAGCGGGATGCGCGTGATGCGCTGCGGCCCGAGCACGTCCTGCACCTGCAGCACAGGGATGCCGAAAAGCTGATCCGCAACCGTGATCGAAACGAACTCGTGCCGGTCGCCGGCGCTCCCGGTCTTGCTGCGCGGATCGATGCCGAATTCCTTGCTCATGCAGCACCCCTTTCAGCATTCAGTGCTTCCGAGAGCGTATGGAGAAGCGCGTCGCGATCGAACTTGGCGACATAGTCGCTGAACCCGGCGGCGCGACCGCGATCAAGGTCCTTCGGCGTCGCATGCGACGAGAGAGCGACCAGCGGCGTGTTCTGCCAGCGGCTGTCATTCTTGACCGCGCTCGCGAACTGGAAGCCGTCCATCCCCGGCATCTCGATGTCGCTAATGATGACATCGAAATCTTCGCCTGCCTCGCAGAGGGTCAACGCGCGGTCGGCGGACTCGACGGTGACCACCTCGTAGCCCGCCACCGACAGCAGCGGCGTCAGCAGATTGCGGAAGAACGGGCTGTCGTCCACGAGCAGAACCCGCTTGCCCTTCTCGCCCTGGAACTCGCCGTCGCTGCGCGTACCGAACCAGTCATGATACGCCTGGGTCAGGTAGAAGCCGGCGTCGATCAAGTCAGTGGCCTTGCCGGCGACGATCGCGCTGCCGATCAGGCCAGGGCGGTCGACGGCAACCTCAATCTTGAGGTGATCCTCGACGATGTCGACGATCTCGTCCACGACGAGGCCCATGGTGTGCTCTTTGTCGGCGAACACCAGCACCGGTTGCCGGCCCTCCTTGCCCGTCCGATACTCGGAGTCGATGGTAACCAGCGGCATGAGCTTGCCGCGATACTGGACCACCGGCTTGTCGTGCGAGTACTCGATTTGCGCGAGGTCGATCTCCTCGAGGCGGGCGACGAGCGCAAGCGGCACCGCCTTGGGCGATGCGCTGCCGGCGCGGAACAGCAGCAAGCTGGTGAGCTCATTGTTGGCGTTGGCCTTGTCCGCCCCGTCAGCGGCGACCTTCGTGTTCTCGCTGACCGTGAGCTCGCCCGTGCCGGCGGCTATGCCGTTGGGGTCAAGGATCATAATGACGCTGCCGTCGCCGAGAATCGTGTTGCCCGAGAACATGGCGATGTCGCGCAGGATTGGCGCCACCGGCTTCACCACGATCTCTTCCGTGTCGAAAACACGGTCGACGATGATGCCGAAGGTGTAAGTGCCGACCTGAGCCACGACGATGAACGTCTCGCTCGGCTGCTCGGCGCGCTTGCCAAGCCGCAGCAGTTCCTGCAGCGAGACCAGCGGCAGCAGCCGATCGCGCAGCCGCAGAACCGGCGCGTTGTTGAGCCATTCGATGGTGTTTTCGGAATTCGCCGCCGCGCGCACCAGTTCGACAACGCTGATCTGCGGGATGGCGAATCTCTCGCCGGCGCATTCGACGATGAGCGCCGAGACGATGGCAAGCGTGAGCGGGATCTTGATGACGAAGGTCGAGCCCTTGCCGCGCTGGCTCTTCATCTCGACCGTGCCGCCGATCTTCTCGATGTTCGTCCGCACCACGTCCATGCCGACGCCGCGGCCGGACACGCTGGTGACCTTAGCGGCAGTCGAGAAGCCGGCCTTGAAAATAAACTGCTGGATCTGCTGTTCCGACATGGCCGCGAGATCGCTCTCGCTGGCGAGTCCGGTGGCGACCGCCTTCTGCTTGATGCGTTCGATGTCGAGACCTTTGCCGTCGTCGGCGATCTCGATGATGATGTGCCCACCTTCGTGATAGGCGTTGAGCGTTATGGTGCCGGTTTCGAGCTTGCCGGCGGCAGCACGCTCCGTTGGCATCTCGATGCCATGATCGGCCGAGTTGCGCACCATGTGCGTCAGCGGGTCTTTGATCATTTCCAGGACCTGGCGGTCGAGCTCGGTGTCGGCGCCGATCATCTGCAGATCGATCTTCTTGCGCAGTTCGTGCGACAGATCGCGCACGATCCGAGGCAGCTTGGCCCAAGCGTTGCCAATCGGCTGCATGCGCGTCTTCATGACGCCCTCCTGCAGCTCGGTCGTGACGTGCGACAGCCGCTGCAGCGGCGCGCCGAACTCGCTGTCTTTCTGACCGCGTAGAATCTGCATGAGCTGGTTGCGGGTGAGCACCAGCTCGCTCACCATCGTCATGAGATTCTCAAGCAGGTCGACGTTGACGCGGATGCTCTGCGCCGCCACCGCCGATTCCTTCGCTTCAGCCACCTCGCTCCGCGTCTCCTTCGCCGGCGTCGGCTCGGCCGTGGGCTTGGATGGTTTTACCATCTGCTCGTTGGCGACAACCGCGACAGGCTCAGGCGTGGGATCGACGATCGGCGTGGCCAGGACGGGCGCAGTGGCCTCGGCCTTCGCCTCCGGCTTCGGTTCGGGCTTCGCTTCAACTCTCGCTTCGGGCTTCGGTGCCGCAGGTGCCGGCGCCGCCTCGGCTTCCCCCGTCGCAAGGGCGTTCAGGCGCGCGATGAGCTCGCTGTCGTCGCCGGTCGGCTCCGCTTCGCTCGCCTCAAGCTGGGCGAGCAAGGACTTGATCTGGTCGAGGGAGGCGAGGATGAGGCTCACCGCTTGCGGCGTCACCTTCTGCTCGCCGTCGCGGAACTTGCCCAGCACGTTCTCGGAGGCATGCGCCACCGCTTCGAGGCGCGGCAAGCCAAGGAAGCCGCAGGTGCCCTTGATGGTATGGACGATCCGGAAAATGTTTCCGAGCAGCCCGGGGTCGTTCGGGTTCTGCTCGAGCTTCACGAGCTCGAGGTCGAGTACCGCCAGGCTCTCGTTGGTCTCGGTGAGAAATTCGCTGAGAAGGTCGTCCATATGCCGGTTCCTCGAGCGCCGCCGCGCGTGCCTGCCGACCTGACGCAGCCGGGCAGCAAATTGGCGTAAAAGATGGCGGATATTCTTTAAGAACCGGTTAGCATTAGGTGGGAGTTAATCAACCGTTACGCTTTTCTTTTCCAGTACTTATCCGGCCGCCGCGCGGAACAGTACGCGCTGCGGCTCCGCCTCGGCGAGCACCACCGCTGCGCCGAGCTGACGGGCCAGATGTGCTGTGAAATAGGCATGGACGGTGCGCGACGTGAGTTGATCCACTGCCACGGCCGGATCGAGCGCCGCGCGCAGGTCTGGGCTGATATTGACGCTTTCCCCCTCCGCCGCCACCTCGATGCCGGAGGCGCCGGCACGCAACGGACGCACCAGGATTACGCCGCCGCGCGGCAGCGTCTCGGCCGCGAGCACGAGCATATTGCAGGCGAGGCGTTGCCAATCGACCGGTAGCGTGGCGGCTTCGGACGACCAGTCACAACGCACCTTTCCGCCCTCGAGGAGGCCTGAAGCGAGGTCGCGGCCGCTTCCCGCTCCGCTGCTCGAAGCAGCGGTGGTGCCATAGGCGAAACGGTAGAATTGCAGCCGCTGCCCGGCCTTGCGCGCACTCTGGCCGATCAGCTGTATGGCATCGCGGACGAAATCGGGATCTTCGTCGTCGAGCAGCTCGACGCCATTGTTGATGGCGCCGACCGGGCTGACCAGCTCATGGCAGAGCCGTGCGTTGATCAGCTCAAGCACCCTGAATTCAATCGTCCCGCTCATTGCGCGACCACCCTCCCCCTGATCAACACCCGCCTAGGTCTCAACGGCCGACCCTACCACAATCGCGAGGGAAGGCAGGGGCAGGACTATGGGCCGGATTGCCCTTCATCCGGTAGGCGCAAGGCGCAGGAGGCGCTCGGCCTCCGCCAAGTCCTCCGGGCGATTGGCATTGAAGAAGGGATCGGTCGGCGTGCCGGGAAATTCGACCGTCGCGAGGCGAAACCGCGCGGTCCATTGATCGACCTTGCGGATTCCGTCTTGCTCGAGGGCACGGCGCAAATCCCCCCGCAGCCCTACTGGCCAGAGGCCGAAGACCGGGTGGGAGCGGCCGCACGAGGCCGCGCAGGCAAGTTCATGCCCGTCCGCCACTGCGGCGCGGAGCCGCTCGACCAGATCGAGCGGCAGGAAGGGCGCATCGCCGGCAAAACTTGCGACATGGCTCGCCGTCGGGAGGTTTGCCGCCGCCCAGTCGAGACCCGCAAGCACCCCCGCGAGCGGGCCAGGAAAGCCGGCGACGCTGTCCGGCACGACGGAAAGGCCGAAGCCGGCGAAACGACCGGCATCGCCATTGGCGTTGAGCGCCAGCTGCGCCACTTGCGGCCGAGCGCGGGCGATGATGTGCGCCAAGATCGGCCGGCCGCCGAGCGTCCTGAGGCATTTATCGCCGCCGCCCATGCGCCGCGATTGGCCGCCAGCCAGCACGATGCCGGCAATCGTCACGCGGCATCCTCGGCGAGGCTTGCCTTGCGGCGCGACCGGTTCGCTTCTTCCTCGACCGCCGCCGGGTCGCCGTCAAAGACGATGCGCTCTTCGCCCGAGAGCGCGATGAAGCGCTTGCCCTTGGCTCGGCCGATGAGCGTGAGCCCTGCCTGACGCGCCAGCTCCACCCCCCAGGCCGTGAAACCCGAGCGTGAGATCAGGATCGGTATCCGCATTTGGACGGTCTTGATCACCATCTCCGAGGTCAATCGGCCCGTGGTGTAGAAGATCTTTCCGTCGGGCGAGACTCCGTGGCGGTGCATGTAGCCCGCGATCTTGTCGATCGCATTGTGACGGCCGACATCCTCCATGTAGAGGAGCGGCCGATCCTCCTCACAGAGCACGCAACCATGAATGGCGCCCGCCGCAAGATAGAGGCTGGGCGCGGTGTTGATCTTCTTGGTCAGCGCGTAGAGCCAGGACGTCTTAAGCACGGCGTCCGCGGGCAGCCGGACATCCTCGAATTTCTCCATCAAATCGCCGAACACCGTGCCTTGGGCACAGCCCGAGGTCAGCGTCTTCTTGCGGAGCTTCTTCTCGAAATTGGTCCGCCGCTTGGTCCGCACGACGACCGCCCCGAGCTCCTCGTCGCAGTCGATCGCCGTGATCTCGTCATCGGCGCGCAGCATGTTCTGATTGAGCAGATAGCCGACCGCTAGGTAATCCGGGTGGTCGCCGATCGTCATCATCGTGACGATCTCCTGCCCGTTCAGGAAAAGGGTCAGCGGCCGTTCGACGACGACCGCCGTCTCGACGCGCTTTCCCTCGTGATCGACCCCCTCGACCCGCCGGGTCAGCCGGGGATCATCGGGATCGGGGCGAAGAGCGAATTCTCTCATGTTCGGATGATGGGGTGCCCGCCTCCGAGGCGCAAGCCGGCGGTTCCAGGTGACGCGACAGTCGCGTTAAGCCGCCATTTACTCCGGTTTGCGACAATTGCCTCGATTCAATTATTTGAAGAGGGATCAAATATGCGTCGCACTCTCATCCTGGCGGGCGCCCTGCTCGCCTTCGGGCTCGCGCCCCGCCTCGCTCTGGCGGACACGGGACATGGTACTGGCGATGAAGCCAAGGCCTTGGTCGAAAAGGCCGTTGCGCTGATCAAGCAGGAAGGGCCGCAGAAGGCCTTCGCCGCGTTCGACGACAAGGCGAACAAGGACTTCCACTACAAGGACCTCTACATCTTCGTGCGCACCTTCGACGGCAACACCGTCGCGCATGGTGCCAACATGGCTCTGATCGGGCACACCTCGCTCCAGACGAAGGACGCCGACGGCAAGCTTTACGTCAAGGAGATGGTCGAGGACGCCAAGACCAAGGGCAGCGGCTGGGTCGACTATCGCTGGCCGAACCCGGTCGACAAGAAGATCGAGCAGAAGTCGTCCTACATCGAGCGCGTCGGCGATTACATCGTCTGCGCGGGCTTCTACAAGTAGACGGTATCGGGAAACGGCTGGGCTTAGGGGGAGATGCGCGCGATGCGGTGGTTCAACGATCTTTCGCTGCGGGTCAAAATGTCCGTAGCACCGATCTTTCTCGTCCTCGCGCTGATCGGCCTAGCCGTTTACGCCCTGCTGCTGCTTGCCAGCAACGGGCGATCGCTCGACTCGCTCAGCAACGGGGCGTTCAAGCGCGCCTCGCTCGTCGCATCGCTCGACCGAAGAGTGAACGGCATCCAGGCACGCCTCTATGAATTGACGTCGGTGGCGGCCAACGACAGCGACGCGGCCAAAGCCAAGAAGCTCGGCGAAGAACTGAAGCGCGAGATCGGCCGCATCAAGGATTCCTTCGGCGCCGTATCCGAAAGCATCGCCAACGATCCTGACGCTGCGAAGACGCGCGATCAGATGGCCAAGACACTCAAAGACTATGCCGGCGCCGCGGGCCAGGTCGTCGACATGTCATCGAACAGCAGCTATGCGCTGATCTTCATGAACAGCGCACAGCAAGCCTTTGATGCGTTCGTGCGAGAGGAGGCCGAACTCGACGCCACCGTCGACCAGGAGAAGTCCGACCTGGTCGACCACATTCATTCCGAATCGCAGCAGGCTCGCATCATCTTCGTCGGCGCCACGCTTCTCGCCGCGCTCATTGCGGGGGGCCTGTCGCTGTTCTTGGGCGGCCTCATCGCGCGGCCGGTGATCGAGCTGGCAACGGCGCTGCGGCGGCTCGCGGGCGGCGAACTTGGTATCGAGACGCCCTATGTGGGGCGCCGCGACGAGATCGGCGCCATTGCCGAGGCGCTGGGCGTCTTCAAGGAGACCGCAGTCGCGGCCGAAAAGCTGACCGCCGATCGCGAGCGCCAGCGCATCCAGCAGGAGCAGCGCGCGACGCGCGTCGACCAGCTTGCCCAGGCCTTCGATCGCGAGGTGACCAGCGTGCTCGAGACCGTCGCCTCGGCCGCGGCCGAGCTTCAGACCACAGCGAAGACGATGGCCGAAGCGGCGGGTCAGACCAGCCGCCAATCCTCCACCGCGATGGAAGCGGCCCAGCAGGCGGCGCTCAACGTCGACACGGTAGCTTCGGCCGCCGAGGAGCTTGCCGCCTCGGTCGAGGAGATCGGGCGGCAGATGGCAACCTCAACCGAGGTTGCCGGCAAGGCCGTCGACGAAGCGCTGCGCACCAACCGGACGGTGAAGGGGCTCGCGGAGGCCTCTCAGAAGATCGGCGCGGTGGTCCAGCTTATCAATGACATCGCCGGCCAGACCAACCTGCTGGCGCTCAACGCCACCATCGAGGCGGCGCGCGCCGGCGAGGCCGGCAAGGGCTTCGCGGTGGTGGCCAGCGAGGTCAAATCGCTCGCGACCCAGACCGCCAAGGCGACCGAGGAGATCGGCAGCCAGGTCTCCGGCATGCAGCAGGCAACCGGGGAAGCGGTGACCGCCATCGAGGGCATCGGTTCGACCATCGAGACCATAAGCAAGGTCGCCACGACGATCGCCTCGGCCGTCGAGGAACAGGGGGCGGCGACCTCGGAAATCTCGCGCAACGTGCAGCAAGCCGCGGGCGGCACCAAAACGGTATCGGAAAACATCAGCGGAGTCGCCGATACGGCGCAGCACACCGGCGCAGCGGCGACCCAGGTGCTCGAAGCGGCCACGCGGCTTTCCCAGGAATCCGAGGCGCTGCGCCGCGAAGTCGATCGCTTCCTCAGCGAGGTCAAGGCGGCCTGATCGGCGCCGCCCGGCCCTGCCAACTCCCCCTGCCTCCGGATTATGCTATAGGGAGGCAGGAGGAGGCTTGAGGATCCGCCGTCGGGTCCCCATAACAGGACCATGATCGATCCTTTCGGCAGGCATATCAGCTATCTGCGCGTCTCGGTCACCGACCGCTGCGACTTCCGCTGCGTCTACTGCATGGCCGAGGACATGACGTTCCTGCCGAAATCGGAGGTGCTTACCCTCGAGGAACTCGACCGCCTGTGCGGCGCCTTCATCGGTCTCGGGGTGCGCAAGCTGCGGTTGACCGGCGGCGAACCGCTGGTCCGGCGCAACATCATGTCGCTGGTACGCTCGCTGGGCCGGCATCTCGAGGCGGGCGTGCTCGACGAGCTCACGCTCACCACCAATGGCAGCCAGCTCGCGCGCTATGCCGAGGAGCTGAAAGCGGCCGGAGTGCGCCGCATCAACGTGTCGCTCGACACCCTCGATCCGGCGAAATTCACCGCGATCACCCGCTGGGGCAAGCTCGACAAGGTGCTCGAGGGGCTCGATGTCGCCCGGCAGGCGGGGCTCCAGGTGAAGATCAACACGGTGGCCTTGCGGGGCGTCAACGAGGACGAGTTCGACCGTCTGATCGAATGGTGCGGAGAGCGAGACTTCGACCTCGTCCTCATCGAGGTCATGCCGATGGGCGAGATCGGCGCTGGCGTTCGCCTCGATCAGTACCTGCCGCTCTCGGTGGTGCGCGCGCGGCTGCAACGCCGCTGGACGCTTGAGGAAACCGATTACCGCACCGGCGGCCCTGCCCGTTACCTGCAGGTGCGCGAGACCGGGCGGCGGCTCGGCCTGATCACCCCCCTCACCCACAATTTTTGCGAAAGCTGCAACCGCGTGCGCGTGACCTGCACCGGCACGCTCTTCATGTGCCTCGGCCAGGAAGATGCCGCCGATCTCAGGGCGCCGCTCCGCCTTTCGGAGAGTGACGAGCCACTCGAGCAGGCGATCCGTGCCGCGATCGCTCGCAAGCCCAAGGACCATGATTTCGTCATCGACCGCCGGCACCAGCGGCCCGCCGTCGGCCGGCATATGAGCGTCACCGGCGGTTGACGGCCGGGCGCGCCTCTCTCCAACCCCCTTCCGGGTGAACCCGTGAGCAAGCTCGGCAGCATCGCCTTTGTCGCCAGCGACGCGCCCGCCGCGCAGGAAGCGCTGGCGGAGCTCGAGGCGCGCTACGGCAAGATCCCGCCCGAGGAAGCCGCGTGCATCGTCGCGCTTGGCGGCGACGGCTTCATGCTCGAGACGCTGCACCGCTACCTCGAGCGCGGCGTGCCGATCTACGGCATGCATCGCGGCAGCGTCGGCTTCCTGATGAACGGCTATGAGGCCGCGGGTCTGCGCGAGCGGATCGCGCGCGCGACACCGGTGCGCATCCATCCGCTGGGGATGCAGGCCGTCGACTCGGCCGGCCAGCGACATACCGGGCTCGCCTTCAACGAAGTCTCGCTGCTGCGCGAGACGCGCCAGACGGCGAAGATCAGAATCACCATCGACGGCGTCGTCCGCGTCGACGAGCTCACCGCCGACGGCATCCTCGTCGCGACGCCGGTCGGCAGCACCGCCTATAATTTCTCCGCGCATGGCCCGATTATCCCGCTCGGCGCGGGCGTGCTGGCGCTGACGCCGATCAGCGCCTTCCGACCGCGGCGCTGGCGCGGCGCGTTGCTGCCGCACACCGCGCAGCTGCGCCTCGAGATGCTGGAGGCAGGGAAGCGCCCGGTGAGCGCGGTCGCCGACTTCACCGAAGTCCGCGACGTGATCTCGGTGGAAGTGCGCGAGAACCGCGAAGTCGCGCTGGTCATGCTGTTCGACCCCGAACACAATCTGGAGGAGCGGGTGCTCAAGGAGCAGTTCCTCTCCTGAGCGGCGGCGCCTCGCCTGCCCGGCCTCTGGCGCGGCCCGTCGAGGTCCGCCATAGTAGGCACGCAAACCCAAGGAATTCCGCGTGCCCGGAGCTGCACTCTCCAGCCTCGAGATGATCCGCCGCCTTGTCGGCTTCGACACGACGAGCCGGGAGTCGAATCTCGCGCTCATCGGCTTCGTGCAGGACTATCTCGACGGCTGGGGGATCGCCTCCGAGCTGGTCTTTGACGGCGAACGGCGCAAGGCGAATCTCTACGCCACCATCGGTCCGGCCGACCGCAGCGGCATCCTGCTGTCCGGCCATACCGATGTCGTGCCGGTGGACGGCCAGGCTTGGGACAGCGACCCCTTCGCGATCGCCGAGAAGGAAGGCTGCCTCTTCGGGCGCGGCACCTCGGACATGAAGAGCTTCATCGCGGTGTCGTTGGCGCTGGTGCCGGAGTTCCTGGAGCGGCATCTCAAGACGCCGGTCCACCTCGCCTTCACCTATGACGAAGAGGTCGGCTGCATCGGCGTGCGCGGACTCATCGCCGAGCTGAAGACCCGCCCGGTGCGCCCGTCCGCCTGCATTGTCGGCGAGCCGACACTGATGCGCCCCGTGGTGGCGCACAAGGGCAAGCGCAGCCTGCGCTGTCGCGTCCATGGCCTCGAATCCCATTCGGCACTGGCGCATGAAGGCGTCAACGCGGTCGAGGCCGCAGCCGAAATCGTCGCCTTCCTCAAATCCATGGCGCGCCGCAAGCGCGACCAGGGCCCGTTCGACCACGGCTTCTCGCCGCCCTACACGACCGTCCATACCGGCGTCATTCAGGGCGGCACGGCGCTCAATATCGTGCCGCGCGACTGCAGCTTCGATTTCGAGTTCCGCAACATCCCGCAAGATGACCAGGAGCAGCTGGTGAGCGAGGTGAGGCGTTATGCCGAGACCATGCTGCTGCCCGAGATGCATGCGGTGAGCCGGGCGACCGGCATCCAATTCGAAGAGATGAACGCGGTCGACGGTCTCGACATCGCACCCGACCATCCGCTCGTGCAGCTCACGCAAACTCTGACCGGCGCCAACTCGGTCGGAAAGGTGAGCTTCTGCGCCGAGGCCGGGCTCTACCAGGATGCCGAGATCCCGACGGTGATCTGCGGTCCGGGCTCGATCGACGTCGCCCACAAGGCCAACGAGTATGTCGCACTCGATCAAGTACGCCGCTGCGAGGCGTTCATGCACCGACTGATGGACCATCTCGCGCGTTAGGATCAAGCGCGAAACCATGCCCGACGATCACTATCGCATCGAGCTGACCCCGCCGGACCTCGCGCCCTACGCCGCCGGCAATACCGGCATTCCCTACGTCACCACCTTCGACAGCCGGCGACCAGGCCCGCATGTGCTGGTGAACGCGCTCACCCACGGCAACGAGATCTGCGGCGCCATCGCGCTGGACCGGCTGTTCCGCGCGGCGCTCCAGCCGGTTGCGGGCAAGCTCACCTTGAGCTTCGCCAATGTCGAGGCTTATCAGCGCTTCGATCCCGCCAATCCCACCGCATCGCGCTTCGTCGACGAGGATTTCAACCGGCTCTGGGATTGCGAGACGCTGGAGGGAGATCGGCAGAGCGCCGAACTCAGGCGGGCGCGCGTGCTGCGGCCGCTGGTGGCATCGGCCGACCTGCTGCTCGACCTGCATTCGATGCAGCAGGCGACCGCGGCGCTGATGCTCGCCGGTTTGCGCGACAAATCGCTGGCGCTCGCGCGCCGCGTCGGCGTGCCCGAGATCATCGTGCGCGATGCCGGGCATTCGGCCGGAAAGCGGATGCGCGACTACGCCGCGTTTGACGATCCGGCCTCGCCGAAAGCGGCGCTGCTGGTCGAATGCGGCCAGCATTGGGAGCAGCGCGCGGCCGATGTCGCTATCGATACCACCTGGCGCTTTATCGCCGCCGCCGGCATCCTGCCGCGAGAGCAGGCGGCGGCGATCCTGGGTGTCCCCGCGGCAGCCCAGCGCGTCGTCAGCGTCACCGAAGCGGTCACCATCACCGGCGACCGCTTCGAGTTCACCGCCGATTACCGCGGTCTCGAGGTCGTGCCGCGCGCCGGCACGGTGATCGCGCGCGATGGCGGCCGCGAGGTCCGCACCCCCTATGACGAGTGCGTGCTGATCATGCCGTCGCGCCGGCTGCAGCGCGGCCAGACGGCAGTACGCCTCGGCCGCTTCACCAGCTAGGCGGAGAGCGCCATGGCGGTATCCGGGGCGAGATACATCCTGGCGATCGACCAAGGCACCACCAGCACGCGCGCCCTCCTCTTCGACGCCGAAGGCCAGCCGGTCGCCCAGGCGCAGCGCGAGCTCACCCAGCATTACCCCCAGCCGGGCTGGGTCGAGCACGATGCGGACGAGATCTGGCAGGCGGCGCTCGCCACCGCGCGGCAGGCGCTCGCCGAACGCCGGCTTGGCGCGCGCGACGTCGCCGCGATCGGCATCACCAATCAACGCGAGACGACCGTGCTGTGGGACCGGCGGAGCGGCACTCCGGTCGGCCGCGCCATCGTCTGGCAGGACCGCCGCACCGCGGCGCGCTGCGCCGAGCTTACGGGTGAAGGCCGGGGCGAGCTGGTGCGCGAGCGCACCGGCCTCGTCATCGACCCCTATTTCTCCGCCACCAAGATCGCCTGGCTGCTCGACCGCATCCCCGGCGCGCGCGCCGCGGCCGAGCGCGGCGAGCTCGCCTTCGGCACCATCGACAGCTTCCTGCTGTGGCGGCTCACCGGCGGCGCGGTCCACGCGACGGACGCGACCAACGCGGCGCGCACGCTGCTGTTCGACATCCATCGCCAGCGCTGGGACGAGGAGCTGCTGGCGCTCTTCGGCGTGCCGCGCGCGCTGCTGCCCGAGGTGCGCGACAATGCCGGCGAGTTCGGCGGGACCGTGGCCGAGCATTTCGGCGCTCCGATCGCGGTCGCCGGCATGGCGGGCGACCAGCAGGCGGCGACGATCGGCCAGGCATGCTTTGCTCCCGGCATGATCAAATCGACCTATGGCACCGGCTGCTTCGCGGTGCTCAATACCGGCGGGCAAGCGCTCGCCTCGCGCCATCGCCTGCTCACCACGCTCGCCTATCGCCTCGACGGCATACCGACATACGCGCTCGAGGGCTCGATCTTCGTCGCCGGTGCTGCCGTCCAGTGGCTGCGCGACGGCCTCAAGCTGATTGCGCGCGCCGACGAGACCGCGGCGCTGGCCGAAGCCGCCGATCCGGCGCGGCGCGTCTATCTAGTGCCCGCCTTCACCGGGCTCGGCGCGCCCTATTGGGATGCCGAGGCGCGCGGCGCCATCTTCGGCCTCACCCGCGACGTCGGCCGCGCCGAGCTTGTGCGCGCCACCCTCGAAGCCGCCTGCTACCAGACGCGCGACCTGATCGAGGCGATGCGCGCCGATGGCGCGGCACCGGCGAGCCTCCGGATCGATGGCGGCATGGTGGTCAATGACTGGTTCGCGCAATGCCTCGCCGACACGCTGGGGTTGCCGGTCGAGCGGCCGCGCTTCGTCGAGACGACGGTGCTGGGCGCCGCGGCGCTCGCCGGCCTCGCCGCAGGGCTCATCCCGTCGCTCGACGCGCTGGCCGAGAGGTGGCAACGCGACCGGCTCTTCGAGCCAAAGCTGCCGGGCGAGGAGCGCGAGGCGCGCTATGCCGGCTGGCGCGATGCGGTGGCGCGCACGCGCAGCGCGCGCTGACGCTTCAGCCCGGGCGCTTGTCGCGCGCCTCGGTCTCGCGCCGCGTCACCACCTTGAGATAGGTCATCATCGGATAGACCGCCGAGAACAGGGCGAGCGCCACGCCATAGGCGCCTTCGCGGTAGCCCTTGCGCGCGACATAGGATTTCCACGCGCGGCTGAAGAGCCGCCGGAAGGCGGGGCGGAAGCTCGGCACTTCGCCGCGCTCGATCAGGTCCGCGGCGGCGGCGTCGGTGTAGCTGTTGAGCCGGCGGAACATGTCGGAGAGATCGCGATCGACGTAATGGTCGATCGGATGCTGCAGCACGCGGCGCTCGCCGGTGTAGCGCACCGGCGGATGGACGCGCCCCTTCCCCCAGATCTTGCCGCCCGGCCGATAGAGCGCGGCGCGCATCGCCGCGCCATTGTAGGCGCCCCAGCCGAAGCGGATGAGCTTGCCGCCGACATGGTTGGCGATCGGGATGAGGAAATAGGCGTCGCCCGGCGTTGCGGCGATCGTCCGCCGCACCTCCTCGGCAAGCTCGGGCGTCACCCGCTCATCGGCGTCGATCTCGATGATCCAGTTGCCGCGGCAGGCGGCGACCCCGGCGGTGCGGCGCTCGCCCTCGAGCTCCCACGCACCCTCGACGACGCGCGCGCCGAAGCCGCGCGCGATCTCCGCCGAGCGGTCGGTGGTGCGGTCGAGCAGCACGACGATCTCGTCGGCAAAGCGCAGCCGCTCGAGACAGGCGGCCAGCCGCTCCTGCTCGTTGCGCGCCACCACCAGCGCGGAGAGCATCGGCTGTGCGGCGCTCTGGGGTCTTGCCTCGTCCAGGATTGCCATCCGCACAGTCTAGCACAGGGAGCAAGGCGCCCGCGCCCGGCGGAAGCTGCGTCAATGATGTACATCGTTGAGGAAAAATTTCCCCTGCCTCAATGACGTACCTGGCGCCGCAACGGCTCCCGACCACGAGGCTAGCAGCGCACCCCATGCGCAAGAAGGCTCACTTTTGCGGCGCAAAAACGCCGGGGCCCCGCGGCATTGTCAGCCTCGGGAAATCTGCCTAAGCTTTGCGAAACATCGGAAAACCGGGGGAGACGGGCATGCAGCTCGCCCAGGTGACGCTCCAGGACAAGTACAGCCTTCGCTCCGGCCGCATCTACCTCTCCGGCGTCCAGGCGCTGGTCCGGCTGCCGATGATGCAGCGGCAGCGCGACCAGGCCGCGGGCCTCACCACCGGCGGGTTCATCTCGGGATATCGCGGCTCGCCGCTCGGCACCTATGACTATGCGCTCTGGCAAGCGCGGCGCTTCCTGGCCGAGAACAACATCCATTTCCAGCCGGGCATCAACGAGGACCTCGCCGCCACCGCCGTCTGGGGCAGCCAGCAGGTGAACCTCTTCCCCGGCGCCACCGTCGATGGCGTCTTTGCCATCTGGTACGGCAAGGGCCCCGGGGTCGACCGCTCGGTCGATCCGCTGAAGCACGGCAACACCGCCGGCACCTCGCCCCATGGCGGCGTGCTCGCCATCGCCGGCGACGATCACGGCTGCCAGTCCTCGACGCTGGCGCATCAGAGCGAGCAGATCTTCGAGGCGGCGATGATGCCGATCGTCAACCCGGCGACGGTGCAGGAATATCTCGATTTCGGCATTTACGGCTTCGCGCTCTCGCGCTTCTCCGGCTGCTGGGTGGGCTTCAAGGCGATCGCCGAGACGGTGGAGAGCAGCGCCTCGGTCTCGGTCGATCCGGCGCGCGTTGAGCTCGTGCTGCCGGGCGATTTCGAGATGCCGCCGGGTGGGCTCGGCATGCGCTGGCCGGACCCGCCGCTCGAGGCCGAGCGCCGGCTGCACGGGCCCAAGATGCAGGCCGTCGCCGCCTTTGCCCGCGCCAATCCGATCGACCGGCTGGAGATCGATCCCCCGGCCGCGCGCTTCGGCATCATCACCACAGGCAAAGCCTATCTCGATGTGCGCCAGGCGCTCGCCGATCTCGGGCTCGACGACAAGGCAGCCGCCGCGCTCGGCATCCGGCTCTACAAGGTGGGGCTCACCTGGCCGCTCGAAGCGGCCGGCGCGCGCCGCTTCGCGGAAGGGCTCAAGGACGTGCTGGTCGTCGAGGAGAAGCGGGGCTTCATCGAAAGCCAGCTCGTGCGGCTCCTCTACAATCTCGACGCCTCGCGCCGGCCGAGCGTCGTCGGCAAGGCGGATGAGAGCGGCGCGCCGCTGCTGACGAGCGCCGGCGAGCTCACGCCGACCATGGTGGCGCGCGCCATCGTGCTGCGCTTGAAACGGCTCGGCGAGGAGAGCCCGCATCTGACGCAGCGCCTGGCGCGGCTCGAATCCTTCGACCGCATGCTCGATGCGCCGCTGCCGACGACGCAGCGCACGCCCTTCTTCTGCTCGGGCTGCCCGCACAACACCTCGACGCGCGTGCCCGACGGCAGCCGCGCCCAGGCCGGCATCGGCTGCCACGCCATGGCGATGTATGTGCCGGCGCGCCGCACGGCGACGATCACGCATATGGGCGGCGAAGGCGCCAACTGGATCGGCCAGGCGCCCTTCACCAGCGAGAAACACGTCTTCCAGAATCTCGGCGACGGCACCTATTCGCATAGCGGGCTCCTGGCCATCCGCGCCGCGGCGGCCTCCGGCGTCAACATCACCTACAAGGTGCTCTACAACGACGCCGTCGCCATGACCGGCGGCCAGCCGGTCGAAGGCCAGCTCACCGTGCCGCAGATCACGCGGCAGGTGGCCTCCGAGGGCGCCCAGCGCATCGTCGTCGTCACCGACGAGCCCGACAAATACCCGAGCGATGCCGGCTTTGCGCCCGGCGTCACCGTCCGCCATCGCGACGAGCTCGACCAGGTGCAGCGCGAGCTGCGCGACACGCCCGGCCTCACCGTGCTGGTCTACGACCAGACCTGCGCCGCCGAAAAGCGCCGGCGCCGCAAGCGCGGCCAGTTCCCGGACCCGCCGAAGCGCGTCTTCATCAACGAGCTGGTCTGCGAAGGTTGCGGCGACTGCTCGGAGAAGTCGAACTGCGTCTCGGTGAAGCCGGTCGAGACCGAGTTTGGGCGCAAGCGCGCCATCGACCAGTCGAACTGCAACAAGGATTTCTCCTGCATCAAGGGCTTCTGCCCGAGCTTCGTCACCGTGCATGGCGGCGAGCCGCGGCGGCTGCGCAAGGATGCGGCGTCGGTCGCCGATGATCCCTTCCGCGCCCTGCCGCTGCCGGCGCAGCGGCCGCTCGGCGAGCCCTACGGCATCCTGGTCACAGGCATCGGCGGCACCGGGGTCATCACCGTGGGCGCGCTCCTCGGCATGGCGGCGCATCTCGAGGGCAAGGGCTGCACGGTGCTCGACTTCACCGGCCTCTCGCAGAAAAACGGCGCGGTGATGAGCCATGTGCGGCTCGCGCCTACGCCCGAGGACCTGCACGCGGTGCGCATCGCCGCCGGCGGGGCCGATCTGCTGCTCGGCTGCGACATGGTGGTGGCGGCGAGCCCGACGGCGCTGTCGCGGGTCGAGAGCGGGGTCACGCGCGCCATCGTCAATTCCTATCTCGCGCCGACCGCGGCCTTCGTCGTCAATCCCGACATGGATTTCGAGACGCTCTCCATGCAGCGCGCGATCAAGGCGGCGGCGGGAGACCAAGGCGCCGAGTTCCTCGACGGCACGGGGCTCGCGACGGCGCTGATGGGTGACAGCATCGCCACCAACCTCTTCATGCTCGGCTACGCCTTCCAGAAGGGGCTGGTGCCGCTCAGCCTCGAGGCGATCGAGCGCGCCATCGAGCTGAACGGCGTGGCGATCGAGATCAACAAGCGCACCTTCGCCTGGGGGCGGCTCGCCGCGCACGACCGCGCCAAGCTCGAGGCGCTGGTCCGGCCCAATCTCCGCGACGAGGCGCCGGCGCCGCAGAGCCTCGCCGAGACGGTCGAGCGCCGGGCTGAGTTTCTAACCTCCTACCAGGATAGAGGTTATGCGCAGCGCTACCGCGACCTCGTCGGCGCGGTCGAGGCGGCCGAGAAGAAGAGCGGGCGCGGCCTCACCGGCCTCGCCGAGGCGGCGGCCAAAGGTCTCTTCAAGCTGATGGCCTACAAGGACGAATACGAGGTGGCGCGGCTCTATACCGACGGCGAGTTCCTGCGCAAGCTGCACCAGCAATTCGAGGGCGACTTCACCCTCGAATTCCACCTGGCGCCGCCGCTTTTCGCCAAGCGCGACCCCGTCAGCGGCGAGCTGCAGAAGAGCGGCTACGGCCCCTGGGTCTTCCGCGCCTTCAAGCTGCTGGCGAGCATGAAGCGGCTGCGCGGCACCGCCTTCGACATCTTCGGCCGCACCGCGGAGCGGCGGATGGAGCGCCGGCTCATCGCCGAGTACGAGGCACTGCTCAAGGAGCTTGCGGCCGGGCTCAGCCCCGACAACCATGCGCTCGCCGTCGAGCTCGCGCGCCTCCCCGAGCAGATCCGCGGCTACGGGCACATCAAGGAACGCGCCATCGCCAAGGCCAAGGAGCGCGAGGCAAGCCTCCTCGCCGCCTTCCGCAACCCCGCGCCCCGGGCGACGGCGGCGGAATAGCGGCTGCAGCTCCGGCGGTGCGTCCTTCGACAGGCTCAGGATGAGGAAGGTTCTTCTTGGCCCCACCTCACCCCAACCCTCTCCGCCCCAATGGGGCGGAGAAAGAGGGACCCGTCGCGCAGCGATGGGAGGGTGAGGTGGGGAGAGGAAGCGATATGTCCCCCACCAAGCCCAACACACGGAGTGCCGCCGAGCTGCTCGTTGCGACGCTTGAGAGCCATGGCGTCGATCGTGTGTTCTGCGTTCCCGGCGAAAGCTATCTCGCCGTGCTCGATGCGCTTTATGGGCGCCCGATCGAGGTCGTGACCTGCCGGCACGAGAGCGGCGCCGGCTTCATGGCGGTAGCCGATGCCAAGCTCACCGGGCGGCCCGGGGTTTGTCTCGTCAGCCGCGGCCCCGGCGCCAGCAACGCCGCCATCGCCGTCCACACCGCGCAGCAGGACGCCGCGCCGCTCGTGCTTTTCGTCGGCCAGATCGAGCGCAGGGATCGCGGCCGCCGCGCCTTCCAGGAAGTGAATTACGAGCGCAGCTTCGGCGACATGGCAAAGCTCGTCGTCGAGGTCAGCGACCCCTCGCAGCTCGCCGAAGCCACCGCCCTCGCCTTCCATGCTGCGCTCAGCGGGACGCCCGGCCCGGCGGTCGTCGCGCTGCCGGAGGACATGCTGAGCGAGCCGACCAACGCGCCGGTGGCGCCGGCGCGGCCGCTGCCGCAGGCGAAGCCGGCGCCCGCTGCGGTAAGCGAGGCGGCGCTGCTGCTGCGCCGCGCCGCGCGTCCGCTGCTGATCGCCGGCAGCCGCCTCGCCTCACCCGCCGGGCGCGCCAGCCTGCTGCGCGCGGCGGAACATTGGCGCCTGCCGGTCGCGGTCAGTTTCCGCCAGCAGGATCTCATCGACAACGCGCATCCGCTTTTTGCCGGGCATCTCGGCTACCTCATTCCGAAGCGTCAGGTGGACGCCTATCAGGCAAGCGATCTCGTCCTGGCGGTCGGGACAAGGCTCGGCGACGTGACGACGCAAGGCTATCAATTCCCGACCGCGCCGCGACCGCGCCAGAAGCTGATCCATGTCTATGACGACCCGGCGGTACCGGGCTCGGTCTTTGCCGCCGATCTCGCGCTCGCCGCCGACCCTCGGGGCTTTCTCGACGCGCTTGCGGCCGAGCCTGCCACCGAAGAGCGCGCGCAAGGCTGGGGCGAAACGCTGCACGGGCTTTGGACGGAGATGGCGACCTGGCGCCCGGTCGAGGCGGAGGACGGCATCGTCTTCGGCAGCGTCATTGCCGCGCTCGCCCGGCGCGCCGGCGCCGAGGCGATCTTCACCATCGATGCCGGGAATTTCTCCGGCTGGCTGTCGCGCTATTTTCCGTTCCGCGCGTCGCAGCGCCTGCTCGGCCCGATCTCCGGCGCGATGGGGTTCGGCGTGCCGGCCGCGGTGGCGGCGGCGCTGCGCCTGAAGCGGCGGGTCATCTGCCTGGTCGGCGATGGCGGCATGCTGATGACCGGCAATGAGCTGGCGGTAGCGGTGCAGCATCGCCTGCCGCTCCTCATCATCGTCTCGAGCAATGGCAGCTACGGCACGATCCGGCTGCATCAGGAGAAGACCTTCCCGGGAAGGCGGATCGCTACCGACCTCGCCAATCCCAATTTCGCCCGGCTGGCGGAAGCCTTCGGCGCCACCGGCATCAGAGTGGAACGCACGGCCGAGATCGAAGGCGCGCTCGACCGCGCGCTCGCGGAGCCGGGCCCCGCCCTCCTCGACGTGCGCACCAGTCTCGAGCACATCTCCGC